>JAPLSN010000009.1 GCA_026398615.1 Spirochaetota bacterium
CCGCACTGACCCGCCACGGGGCTTTCAGCCCAAGAAGTTGCTCGTAAAGTTCTTTGTCTTGCATGAGCTCAGGGTGGCACAATTTACGATTTTGATCACCCTACCCACACGAAGGTCCGAAGCCCCAAACTTCCTTACTTGCCCCGGGTTGCCCGAAATAAAAAGACGGTCCGTAGACCGTATTTTTATTTAGGGCAACCCGGACGCGAACCGGGGACCCCGAGTCCCCCAGACTCTTACGCTAACCACCTGCGCTATTGCCCGCAATCCGTTCATGAAAAGAGACGCGACTCTAGCACGAAGTATTGACAGGGGTCAAGACGATTCCGGTGCCTCGTTCCTGGCCGCAGGGTCGTTCAGGGTGGAGCCCTCCATCCTGAGGGAGCCGAGTTTCGTGGAGACGGCGAAGCGGGCGGCGCCTAAGTGCCAGATGGGAGGCGGGAAGCTCAGCCCGGTCGCCAGAATCCTTCGTGGACGTCCTCTGCCCCCGGGACGTCCACGGGGCCTTCCACTTCCACGATGCGCTGGCCCCGTGCGAACACCTCGCGGCAGGGCAGGTCCAGGGTGGGGTTTCCCGGGTCGTCGCCCGTCAGCGCCTTCAGGGCGGCCTCGGACAGGGCGTAGACCACGCGGCCGATCCCGGACCAGTAGATGGCGCCCGAGCACATGGCGCAGGGTTCGGCGCTCGTGTAGAGGGTGCAGGTTCGCAGGAATTCGCGGTCGTAGGCTTTCGAGGCCAGTCGCGCGAGATTGGTTTCGGCATGCCCCGTGCAATCCCCTTCGACGGGCACGGTATTCCCGGCGTCGAGGAGCGCGTTTCCCCGCGCGTCAGCGAGCAGGGCGCCGAACGGGTGGTTGCCCTCGGCGCGAGAGCGGCGTGCCCGGTCGATCGCCAGGTTCAATAATTTTCTATCCATATCGTTCACCGGATCCTCCGTCCCTCGTTGCATGGTCTCCGCTACTGTTGCCGCGGGAAGCGGCCGCGTCAAGGCCGAAAAAGTGTGCAGGATCGGGGATAGCATGCTATCCTTGACGTGGAAATCCCGACAGACTCCAGGAGGACGTATGAAGAAGGTTTTCATGGCGCTCATGGCAGTGGCGGTCCTGGTGGGCGCGGTATATGGCGCTCCCAAGGCCAAGGTTCGCATCGCCCTCATCATCGAATCGACGGTCGATGACAAAGGCTGGGGACAGGCGATGCATGACGCGATCATGGCCGTGCAGAAAAAGTACGGCGCCGCCCTCGTCGAATACAACTACAGCGAAAAGATGAAGCCCGTGGACGCCGGATCCGCCGCCAGGCAGTACGCCTCCCGCGGCTTCGACATCGTCATAGCCCACGGCGCCCAGTTCAAGAACCTGGTCCTCGAGCTGTGCGAGGAATTCCCCAAGACCACGTTCTCCTTCGGCACGAATGCCGAAATCGGGCCGAAGAACGTGTTCACGTACATGCCCATGAGCGAGGAGACCGGCTACGTCAACGGCATCATCGCCGGCATGGTCACCAAGACGAACGTGATCGGCATCGTCGGCCCGGTGGACGCCGGAGATTCCGCGCGCTTCAACCGGGGCTTCATCCTCGGCGTCAAGGCCGTCAATCCAAAGGCGGACATCAAGGTGGCCTTCACCGGTTCATTCGCCGATTACGTGAAGGCGGCCGAGCTCGCCCACACCCAGGTCAAGGCGAACGCCGACGTACTCACCGGCGCGGCCCAGCAGGCTACCGGCGCCCTCCGCGCAGTCGCCGAGTACAAGGACAAGCCGATCTGGTGGGTCGGGCAGGACACGCTCCAGATCACGATGCCCGAGGGCTTCAAGGTCATCGCGGCCGCCAGCTACGATTACTCGGCGGTCATCGAGGTCATGATCGACAAGCGCCAGGCGGGCGTGCTCGGCGGCGAAAGCATCCCGCTGTCCTTCACCAACAAGGGTTTCGTCTTCAAGTACAACGACAAGGTCGGCGCCGTGCTCACCGCGGCCATCCGCAAGGCGGCGGACAAGGCTCTCGCCGACATCACCACCGGGAAACTCAAGATCGACTGGGCTCCCGTCAAGTACTGATCCTTCGCGTTCCGGGTCCGCGCGCCGGCCGCCTACGGGCAGTCCGGCGTGCGGATCTTTCGTTCCCGAGGAGAAACGATGCGACCAGAACCCATCCGCACCCTGGAATTGCGCGGGATCACGAAGCGCTTCCCCGGCGTGCTGGCCTGCGACGGCATAAACCTGGACGTTCCGGAACACTCGGTCCTGGCCCTGGTGGGCGAGAACGGAGCGGGCAAGACGACGCTCATGAACATCCTCATGGGCCTCTACCAACCCGACGAGGGATCCATACTGCTCAACGGCCGGGATGTGAAATTCCGCTCGCCGAACGACGCATTCGGGCACGGCATCGGCATGGTGCACCAGCACTTCATGCTCGTTCCCAACATGACGGTCGTGGAAAACATCGCCCTGGGCATGAAGGAGACGCACAAGACCTTCGGGCTCGACCTGAAGCAGGTGCGCCGGCGCATCCTGGAGATTTCGGAGCGGCACGAGCTGCCGGTGCAGCCGGACGCCTTCGTCTGGCAGCTCTCGGTCGGCGAACAGCAGCGCGTGGAACTCGTGAAGACGCTCTGCCTGGGCGCGCGCTTTCTCATCCTCGACGAGCCCACGTCGGAGCTCACGCCGCAGGAGACGGACGAGCTCATCGTCCTGCTGAAGAAGATGAGCGACGAGCTGTCCATCATTTTCATCAGCCACAAGCTGCACGAGGTGAAAGCGCTCAGCGACACCGTGTCGATCCTCCGGCACGGCCGCATGGTGTTTCGCGGGAACACGGCGGATCACTCGTCGTCGGACCTGGCGGCGCTGATGACCGGCCACGAGGTCAATCTGCCCAGGAACGAGTGCGGCGACGGGTGCGGCGATGTCCTCTTGGAGATACGCGACCTCCGCGTCAGGAGCGACCGCGGCTACATGGCCCTGGACGGGGTTTCCCTGGACGTGCGCGCAGGAGAGATCCTCGGTGTCGCGGGCGTCTCGGGCAACGGCCAGCGCGAACTCGCCGATACCCTGAACGGGCTGCGCCGCGCCGAGTCCGGCACCGTGCTGCTGGGCGGAAAGCAGCTGCTCAACCGCTCTCCCCGGGACGTCATCGACAGCGGCATGGGCTACATCCCGGAAGACCGGAACACGGAAGGCATCGTTCCGTCCTTCTCCATAAAAGAGAACCTGGTGCTCAAGGATTTCGCGGCAGGTACTTTCAGCGCGCTTTCCTTCCTCAGGCTCGGGACCATCCGGCGGAACGCCGACAACCTGAAAAAGCGCTTCGATATCCGATGCCCGTCCACCGACACGGCGGCCGGCTCGCTGTCCGGCGGCAACATCCAGAAGGTCATCCTGGCACGCGAGCTTGCCCGGGGTCCCAAGGCGCTCGTGGCGGTCTATCCCACCCGGGGCCTGGACATGGGCGCAGAGGAATTCATTCACAACCAGCTCCTGGAACGACGCAGGGAAGGCGTCGCCATCCTGCTCATTTCCGAGGAGCTGGAAGAAATCATGAACCTGTCCGACAGGATCGCGGTGATCTACAAGGGGCGCATCCTGAAGATCATCCCGGGCGGGGAGGCTACCAAGAAGGGTCTCGGCATGCTCATGGCGGGGGTCATGGATGAATAGGGCGGCAAAGGTGGCGTACGGCGGCTTCGTCGTGGCCGCCGCGATCTTCGCGGCGATGTTCGTGGGCGCCCTGGTCATGATGGCGATCGGTGCCGACGTCTTCAGGACGTACTGGGTCATCCTGACGGAGCCGCTGCAGGACCTGTTCGGCGTCACGGAAATCCTCGTCCGGGCCATCCCCCTTTCCCTGGTCGCCCTCGGCATCGCCATCGCGTTCCGGAGCGGGATCCTGAATATCGGCGCAGAGGGACAGATGCTCATGGGCATCCTCGCGTACGCGGCCACCGCCATCGCCCTGCCCGGCCTCCCCAAGTTCATCCTCCTGCCGCTGTCCCTGCTCGCCGGGGCGGCGGGCGGCGCGCTCTGGGGCGGCATCGCGGGATTCCTCAAGGCCCGGCTCCAGGTCAACGAGATCCTGTCGACGGTGATGCTCAATTACATCGCCGCGCAATTCTATACCTTCCTGCTCCGCGGCCCCCTCATGGATCCGGGGGAACTCGTCACGGGCACGGGCACGCCGCAGACCATACGCCTGCCCAAGGGGGCCTGGCTCGATCGCCTGGTCGAGGGGACGCGGCTGCACGCCGGCCTCGTCATCGCGCTCGCGCTGGCCGTCGCGGTGTTCTTCCTGCTCTGGCGCACCACGGTCGGATTCCGCATGCGCGCCGCGGGGGCGGAGGCCAAGGCCGCGCGCTACGCCGGCATCGGGGTGGAGCGCTACCTGATCATCGCCATGCTCCTGTCGGGAGCCTTCGCGGGCCTCGCGGGCGCCGTCGAAGTGGCGGGCGTCCACCGCAGGGCGATAGAAGGCATCTCGGGGGGCTATGGCTTCACCGGCATCGTCGTGGCCCTGTTCGGGGGCCTGCATCCCGCCGGCATCATCCCAGCCTCCGCGGTGTTCGGGCTCCTGCTCCTGGGGGCCGACATGACCCAACGATCGGCCAACGTGCCAGCCAACATGGTGCTCGTCCTCCAGGGCGCGATCATCCTTTCCATCGTGGCGGCGCGCCAGTTCATGAACAACCCCTACGTGCAGGACAAGGTGACGCGGCGCTTCGCGAAATGGTTCGGGAAGCGGGTGCCGACCGTGCCCGAGGCCGCCGAGGCAGCCTGCCCTGATCCGGCTGATGTCGCCGGACCGTGCACGGCCGGCGAAGACGGGCAGGGCGACGGGAAAAATCCGGCGGAGGGGCGGTAGGATATGGTGAATTTCCTGACGAACATCCTGATCCTCGGCGTGCCCTTTTCGGTGGCCCTCCTCCTGGCGGGGCTTGGCGAGATGTTCAACCAGCGCGCGGGGGTTTTCAACCTCGGCTGCGAGGGCATCATGGCCATGGGCGCCTTCCTCGCGTTCATGCCGCCGTATTTCCTGGCCGGCAGCATGCCCGCCGGCATGGCGAACCTGGTCGGCATCCTGGTCGCGATGGCGGCGGGGGCGCTCATGGGCCTGGTCTTCGCCCTGGTGACGGTCACCTTCCGCGCGCCCCAGGGCATCGCCGGCATAGGCTTGCACATGCTCGGCTGGGGAACGGCCGGAACCCTGTTCCGCCATTTCGTCGGCGGCGTGACGGGCGTGCCGGGAATCCAGACCCTGCCGATTCCCTTCCTGTCCGGGATCCCGTTCCTGGGTCCCGTGCTGTTCAACCACAATCCGCTCGTCTACCTGGCGTTCCTCCTGGTGCCCGCGGCCTGGTATCTCCTGTTCAAGACCCCGTGGGGCCTGAAGGTGCGGTCGGTCGGCACCTACCCGCGCGCGGCCGATACCATGGGCATCAACGTGAATCGCGTGCGCTACCAGGCCCTTGCCCTGGGCGGCGCGATGGCGGGGCTTGCGGGGGCGTACCTGAGCCTGGCCCAGGCCAAGATGTTCGCCGACGACCTTGTGGCCGGCCGCGGTTTCATCGCGGTAGCCCTGGTGTACTTCGGCCGCTGGCACCCGGTGGGTATCCTGGGTGGAGCCCTGCTGTTCAGCCTGGCCCAGTCACTGCAGCTTTCCATCCAGGTGGCGGGCATCGACTTTCCCTACGAGTTCGCCGTCATGCTGCCCTATGTCCTCGTGATCGTGGTGCTTGCCCTGTCCGGGAAGTCGAAGATGGCCAGCCCGACCGATCTGGGCAAGCCGTACAACCGCGAACAGAGGGTTTGACGCGAACCGCGCGGCTGACCGCGCGCGCGTCAGCGCACAGGCGCGCGCCTCGTCAGGCGCCGGTTTTCCCCTTCCACGCCGCGAGCAGCCTTTCGATGGTCGCGTCCAGCCCCGGTTTCACGACGCGGTGGCCGGGATTCTCCTCGAGCCAGCGGATCGACGCGCGGATGCCCTGCGAAAAGGGGATGACGGTGCGGAAATCGGGAACCAGGCGCTTCAGCTTGGAGCAGTCGAAAATCGAGCTCCAGGTCTTGTCGCCCAGGAGGTGGGAGCCCAGTTCGGGGTCGACCGAGGCGATGAACTCCGAGGGCATGTGGACGATCTTCGGTTCCACCCCGAGGGCGGCGCCCACCGCGCGGTGGATGGCGTCCCAGGTGAGGGCTTCGTCGGAAGTGACCTGGAACGCTTCACCGATGGCGGCGGGATTCCCGAGGAGCCCGACGAGTCCCCGGGCGAAGTCCCGCGCGTGCGTGAGGGTCCAGAGCGACTGGCCGTCGCCGTGGACGATCACTTCCTTGCCGTCCAGCATGCGCTGCGGCACGGTGAAGTCCGAGGAGGAGAAGGGCAATGGCACCCAGCCGTTCCCGTAGGTGTGCGAGGGCCGGACGATCGTGACCGGGAAGCCGCGTTCGCGGAAGCTCGCTTCGAGGAGCCGTTCGCACGCTATCTTGTCGCGGGAATAGCCCCAGTAGGGGTTCGAAAGCGGCGTGGCTTCCGTGATCACGTGGTGGACGGGCGGCTTGCGGTACGCCGACGCGGAGCTGATGAAGACGTACTGCGCGGTCCGGCCCTCGAAGAGCCGCATCGCGCTTTCGACCTGGGCCGGGACGTAGGAGATGAAATCCACCACCGCGTCGAACTCGCGGCCTTCGAGGGCGGTCGCCGCCGCCTTTTCGTCCCGGATGTCCGCGCGGAGCGTCGCGACTTCGGGCGGCGTGAAGCCCGGGTTCGAACCCCGGTTCAGGTGGAAGACATCCATCCCCTTGGCGAGCGCTTCGTAGCTGCAGTCGAGGGAAAGGTTGCCGGTGCCGCCCACGAACAGGATCTTCATGCGTCGTCCTTCGCGCGCGTCAGCGCAGTTTCGAGAGGGCGTCCCGGGCGGCCCGCTTCACGGAATCTGGGTACTGGAGATAGCCCATGTACAGCACGTCGTCGTAGGCGATCTTGTCGCCGATGATGCCGAGGTTCATGACGACGGCCAGGGCGATCTGCTCGTCCGGCGCCTTGCCGCGCTCGGTTTCGGCGTTGAGGGCTTCGAGGTAGAGGGTGAGCGCCTGGGCGGCGTCGTTCGTCCCCATCGCGCCGAGGCAGGCGACCGCCTCGAGGAGGGCGTACTTGGGCGCGTTCCCCCGGGCGTAGTCCGTGATGGTCTCCCGGAGGTTGCGGACCGCGAGCGGCGTCGCTTTCACCCACTTGGCCCGCGTGAGTTCCGTGACGGCTTCGTAGCGCATGTTCCTGATGACGGACTGGTCGGCGAAGCTCGGCGTGGAAAAGGTCAGCGCGACGCGCAGGGCCGATTCCGCGACCGTCGCCCGGTCGTCGGACGACAGTTTCGTCGTCTCCAGCGCCAGCTTGAGGGCCGCGGCTTTTTCGGCGGGCGGGTTCGATTCGATCACCCGGATGATGGAGGCGCGGTAGTCGCCCTTGAGCGAAGACAGCGCTTCCGAGGTCCGTTTGCGGATGCTCTCCTGGTAGCCGGTGGTGAGGGTGGAAAAGAGCACTCCGAACGAGGAACCGTCGCCGAGCTTGCCGAGGGCGTCGACCGTCGCGCCGAGGACGGACTGGTCCGGTTCGGAACCCGAGCGGTGGAGGGCGTTGAAGGTGGCGAGTATCTCGTTGAGCTCGAGGACGACCGTGGCGTTTCCCGCCCCGACGACCGCCAGTGCGCTCATCGCCGGGATCCGGACGCCAGCTTCCGTATACACGTGGAACAACCGGATCAGGTTCGGCGCGGCTTCGAGGTATTTCGTCGCCTCGATCCTGCGGACCGTGAAAGTGGCGATCTCCCGGAGCACCGAGTCGGTGGCCAGGAGCGATGAATTGTCGAGGACGAACTGGAGGGATTGGCCGTACAGCGGGCCCATGTTCTCGTCCGTGTACCCGGCGGCTTCCTTGAGGAGGTCCAATTTGGTCGGGAGGCTGGCGCGCACGAAATTGCGGCGGTACACTTCCACGACGGATTCCCGCTCCTGCGCGAACGTTCCGGAAAGGCAGGCGGCGAGCGCGATGCCGAGAAAAAGCTTCTTCATGATCGTGCGTCCTCCGAGGCGGTCAATGGGATGGCCGGCGGCACCGGCTCCACATGCATTGAAAACCGCGGCTCATCCCCTACGATACGGCATTTCGGCGAAAATTGCTCGTGCCCGGATTTCAGGCGAAGGGGCCGTCCGCGTCTCCGGTTTTTTCCGAGTAGAGGTCGTAGACGAAAGTCCGTATGAGGTTGCTCATCCTCGGGCTCGGTTTCACCGCTTCCACGTGGATGACCGAATGGTTCTTGTCGGAGGAGAAGTCCACGGCGCGGACGGTTCCGCTCATGACGATGTGGTCCTCGCCGACGTAGAACTGCGCCTTGACGAGCAACCCTTCCCTCGCCTTGCCGCCGATGAGGAGGGAAAAGCCGTCTTCGGAGACGTCCTGGATCACGCACTTCATTCCGGGCGAGCGTTCGGGTTTTTCGAACGCTCCCTCGAGGCGGTTCACCAGGTAAAGGTAGGCGGGGATCTTGGAAACGATGCGCCGCGACTTCCGTTTCTGGGTCCGGAACATGGCTTCCGTGTGGGCGAGGTGGAGGGTGGGGATGCCCTTCGTCTGGATCTCGTCGATGACGAAGGTGTCGTAGACGTACCCGGCGTCCTCGCGTTTCCAGAAATACACGGAGACGTGCTTGCCCTGCCAGGAGAAGCCCTTGGGAAGCCTGATCCCGATCGGGAAGGAGCAGACCATGAAGCGGTCGTTGTTGTCGACGACCGAGGAATTGAAGACCCCGACGCCCCTTACGAGGATGCGGAGCCGCTGGTTCCGCGAGATCATCTTCGTGGAACCCAGCCCGTACTTGTGCCCGGGCTGCTCGTACTCGAGCTTCTTGCGGAACTGGAACAGCCGGTCGAGGTAGCTGTCGAACTCGCGGTCCCCTTCCCCCACATTCCCGCGCGCGGCGACGATCTTGATGACCTGCTCGAGTTCCTCCGCGTTCCAGAATATCGAAGCCGGTTCCGAAAACCCGAGCGTGCCCGCGATCGACTTGAGTTCCCTGGCTTCCCCGAAGCTGAATCCCTCGCCGCGCCCCCTCGCGTAATACCGGATGAAGGAATATCGGCCGCTCCCCATGAGGAGCGCGATGAGACTGATGATGCCGAGGACGGCGATGATGAAAATCAGGATGATGTACATGAACGGCTCCAGTGCGGCTATACTAGCATTCTTATGGACGATCGCACTACTGGTGACTTTCCGGCCGAGCCCATCCTGCGGCGCGGCGGCCCGCTCGAGGCGTTCATCGTTGCGGCCGCTTTCGCGTTGCCCGGCCCGGGGCAAGGCTTCGAACCCCTCTGGAAGGCTTCCCGCCACGTCGATAACCTCATGGCTCTCGCCCCTCAGGCGGCGCTCCTCCTCTACATTATCGGCTCGGGAGCCGGTTTCGGGGCCTACTTCCGCCTGAAGCCGAAGCTGTCGGACCTGTTCGGGGCGGTAATGTCGGCAGGGGCCTGCGTCGGGGCGTCGATCTGCGTGAGCTGGCTGTCGGGCGCGCTTGGCATGCCGTCGGCGCCCGGGACCGGAACGGCGGATCTTCCCGCCGTGCTCTTCCTGCCCCTCGTCGCGTTGTCGGCCGCCGCGGTCGGCCTTCGCGAGGAACTCCTGTATCGCGTCTACTTCATCACGACACTCCGACGCTCGGGAGTCCCGGTCATCGTCGCCGCGGCCGCGTCGACCGCCCTGTTCGCGGCGGGGCACGCATACCTGGGGCTTCCCGGCGTCGCGTCGGCCGCCGTGCTCGGCGCCATTCTCGCGGCGTTCTACCTCCGCAGCGCTTCGCTCTGGGTCGTGGCGGGGGGCCACGCGCTCTACGATTTCATCGCCATGGCATCAGCCGCGCGGTTCTGGGCGCCGTGACGCCGCGCTCTGGCGCGGGTCCGTCCGTTCGCGCTATAGTGTGCGCATGAGAAATGCCGACAAGTTCCGGTCGGATGTCGATCGCTGGGCGAAAGCGCCGCCGGATCCGGAACGCCTGCGCGAGCTCCTCTGCCGCAGTTTCCCCACGTTGCCGCGCGACACCATGGATGGCGTGTTCTACGCTTTCCGGGAACGCCTCGATGCCGCGCCCGGAGGCTCGGAAGCTCCCCTGGAATGGCTCGGGACCGTCGCTTCCATCTTCGAACTCGACTACGACGGGACTCCGCTCGCGGCCGCCGACTGGGACGAACTGCGGGAGATCGTCGAGGCCGACTCCGGCGAAATGGACCTGGATGTCCTCACCTACGTCATGGCGCTCCTGCTCGAGCACGGCGGCATCTGATCGTGGCCGAGTGGTTCGCCGATCCCGATTTCTGGGCCGGGTTCGCCCCGGTCATGTTCGACGGCGAACGATGGGCCGAGGTTCCCGCGGTCGTGGACGGCATCGAGCGCCTGGCGGGGCTGAGGCCGGGTGCCGCGGTCCTCGACCTGTGCTGCGGCCCGGGGCGGCATGCCCTCGAGCTGGCCGCCCGGGGCTACAGGGTCACCGGCGTGGATATCACCGAAAGTTTCCTGGAAGCCGCCCGCGGAAGCGCGGCCGACCGCGCTCTCGATATCGAATTCGTGAACGCCGACGCCCGGGTCTTCGAACGGCCCGGGGCCTTCGCTCTCTGCGTCAACCTCTTCACGTCCATCGGCTATTTCGCTTCCTCCGACGAAGATCTCGCCCTGGTGCGCCGCGTGTTCTCGTCGCTCGCGGACGGCGGGGTTTTTATCGTGGAAACCCTGGGGGAGCGTCTGGCACGGCGGGATTTCGTCGGATCCGAACGCTTCAAGCGCGAGGGGTGGACGGTGGAATCGCGCTACGAGCCTGTGTGCGATTGGGAAGCGCTGCAAACGAGGTGGGTGATCACCCGCGGGACCGAGCGGCGGGAACGCCGATTTGTCCAACGGCTCTATTCCGAGGAACGCATGGAGTCCGTTCTCGGGAGCGCGGGTTTCGTCGGGATTGAATTTCGGGGTTCGTGGGCCGGGGCTGCCTATGACGCCTCGGCGACACAGTTCATCGCCATCGCCAGGAAATCCTGATTGGGCTGTCAACGTCCTGAAACGGGTTATTTTTGCCATGCGGGAAGGAAAAACCGAAAAAAGAGCTTCCAAACAGGTGCGCGAAACGGCGTTATCGCCGATAATGATAAACGATACCGGCGTACCGTCGCAGGGCGTCGTAACGGAAGGCACTATGTCTGATACGCGGATTGGCATCAAGCTGGCGAACGGCGAATTCTACCCCATACTTGCCGACGGCGAAGCCGCGGCGAAGCGTCTCGTCGTCACGACCGTCTCCGACGAACAGCCGAGCGTCCAGATCGACCTTTACCGGGGGATGGGGCCGGTGGTCGAGAACGCCTCGTACATCGGCAGTCTCGTGATCGAGAACATCTCGCCCATGCCCAAGGGCGATCCCGACATCGCGCTCGAACTACGCCTGGACGGGGAGGGCAACCTCACCGTCACGGGATCGGAAGAGACGTCGGGCGAAAGCCAGAAGCTCTCGGTGTCGCTCACGGCCCTGTCGAACGAACAGACTTACGAGATCCCCGATTTCGAATTCGAGGATGCCGGCACGCCCGTCTCCGACTCGGGACTGGAGTCGTTCTCGCGCGAAGCGGGCCCGGACGGGAATCCCTTCGAAACCATGGGGGATGAAGAGGCGGCCCCGGGAGTGCTCTCCGACGAGGACCTGTACGGCACCCTGACTGGATCCAAGCCGGTATCGAGCCCGGCCGCCGGGAGCCGCCCGCGCCTGCCCTGGATCATCCTTTTCGTCGTCGCTGGGCTGATCCTCGCCTTGGTGTTCAGTTTCCTCGTGTACAGGTGCGCCACGGGAACTCCTGCCGCGGCCGCCAAGCCCGCGGCCACGACGCCCGCTCCCGCGGCCACGACGCCGGCTCCCGCGGCCACGACGCCGGCTCCCGCGGCCACGACGCCGGCTCCCGTCCAGGGCGCTACGCCGCCGACGACACCGGTCGTTCCCCCCAAGCAAAATCCGGGGGTCTGGTACAAGATCAAGTGGGGCGATACCCTGTGGGATCTAGCGTATGTATTTTACCGTGATCCTTGGCTCTATCCCAGGATCGCAAAGGCGAACAAGCTCAAGAATCCGAACCGGATCATCGCCGGTGCGTCGATCTTCATTCCACCCCGTTGAGGTCGTGATGGTTCAGAACATCGTTCGAAGGCCCGCGAGAGCGGGCTTTTTTCATGGTAAAAGCGCGCGGGTACGGGCCATGGGCGCGATCCGCGTCTTTCTCTTTTCGTTCCTGGCCTGTTCCTGCGGGAACCGGCTCTACGGCTTCACGCAGGACGATTTTCTCGACCGCGTCCGGGCGGGAGATCCCGAGGTTTTCGAAAGGCTCCGCTCGGGCGGGCTCGCGCGTCTGGAAACCCTCGGGCCGGGTGCCTTTTATTACGTGGCGAGGGCGGCAGGTGCGCTCGGCTACGGGGAGCTCGAGATCGCGCTGCTCGAAAACGGACTGGAACGGGAGAGCGGAATCGCGAAGCGGCGCTGCGCCGAAGTCCTCGTGGAGCGCCTGTCCGCGGCGGGCGACGGCGCGAAAACCCTTGCCGCGCTGGACGTTCTCGAATCCCTCGGAAAGCCCCGCTGGGCCTTGGCCTCGCTCCGCGTGACCGCGCTGGCCACGCTCGATCCGCAAGGCGACGTGAGCGCGGCCGTCGCGAAACTGCGGAAGGCGTACCCGGACGAAGCGTCGCGCGACGGTGGCGCTCTCGCGGTCGCGGCCGCGGGCTACGAGCTGAAGGCGGGACTCGGACGCTGGAAGGACACGCTGCGCTCGGTGTTCGCCCGGCAGGAGATCCCGGATGAAATATTCGCCGCCTGCGCCCTGATCCTGGACGGCGCGCCGGACGCCTTCGAGCCGGCGGAACTTGCCCGGTTCCGGCTTCGGATGGCCGTGGCGGCGCGCGAGTACCAGGCGGCCGTCGTCATCGCGGAAGCATCGGGCGCCGCGTTCACTGAAAGCCTGCCGCGGGCCTACCTCTCCGATTTCGCCAGGGCATACCTGTACGCCAGGGAGTTCGAGCGCGGCGAAGCGGTCCTCGCGCTGCTGGAAGCCGCGGCGCTCAAGGCGGGGAAGAAGGAAGCGGCCTTCCTGGCTGCCTTCTACCGGGGCCGCCTGGCGAGCGAAGCGGGGAAGTATCCAGCCGCGGCCGGGCACCTCGCCAGGGCCGCCGCGGCCGCGGTTTTCGCGCCGGACCGGGATGTCGCGCTCTGGTACCTCGTGGATTCGCGAAGGCATGAATCCGCGGCGGCCGGCTTCGCGGAGCTGGCAGCACGGGTCGGGGCGTGGACCGACAAATACGCCTTTGCCGACCTCGTCGACGACCAGCTCAGGACCGCGCTCGCGGTGGGCGACTGGAAAACGGTCAAGGCCCTCTGGGACGCGGTGGGAGTTCAAGCCGACCGAAGGACTCGAGCCCGCCTGGCATACGTCGCGGGCAGGGCCGTGGTCGAAGGCGGACTCGGGAAGGACCCGGCGTCAGAGGCCGCGAAACTCTTTGCCATCGCGCTGGCCATTCCTGAGGCGGACCAGTATTACCGGATCATGTCGGCATTCAGGCTCGGAAAACCGGTGTTCACGATGGCGGAAAGGCGCCCGCCGCGTTCCGCTCCGGTCCCGTCATCCCAGAAGGACGAATCGGCCTCGGATCGCGCCGAACGTTTCCTGGCCGGGTTCGCGGAATTCGGCCTTTCGTTCCTGGTCAGGGAGGAAGCCGAGCTGGTCCTGGCGGAGCTGTCTGACGACGCGCTCAGGCGGACTGCCGCTCTCTGCGCTTCCGGCGGCCATCCCGACGCCTGGGCGGATTCCATACGGCTTGCACAGAAGCTCATGGCGAGGCCCGGCCGGACCCTGTACCGCGAAGACCACGAAGCCGCCTGGCCTCTGGCTTTCCGCGACGAGCTCGCGGGAGCCGTCGGGCGCTTCCCCGTCCCGTCGTACCTCATGTACGCCCTCATGCGGAGCGAAAGCTTCTTCCGCCCCCAGGTCGTCTCGCGCGCAGGCGCCGTCGGGCTGACCCAGCTCATGCCGTCGACGGCCGACGCCGATGCCATGTCCCTGTCCCTGGATTCCTGGGATCTCCGCCGTCCGGCGGACAATATCCTCATCGGGACCTACCATCTCTACGGGCTCCAGCGCGCCACGGGCGGCAGGTTCCTGCAATCCCTCTTCGCGTACAACGCGGGGCTCGGGCGGCTCAGGAGCTGGCAGAAGGGCATCGCGGCCCTGCCGGACGACCTCTTCCTGGAAGCCATCCCGATCGCGGAAACCCGCCAGTACGGCCGGAACGTCCTTTCGGCGGCCGTGTCGTATGCGGCACTCTACGGCTTCACCGACCCCTCCGCCGCGGTGGCGGAACTGCTGGGCGAGGAACGCTGACGAAGGGACTTTTTCAGGCGGCGAGGGAGACGAGCATGCCGGGTTCGACCGTGGCTGCCGGAAGGTAGGGGAGCGAGGGCTTCGACGCCAGGGAATGCAGTTCCCTGCCGTACTGCTCGATGAGGGCGTCGATACGGTCGGGCGTCAGGTCCTGGGAGCGTTCGCGCGCCGGGAGCGGCTCCGATTTGGCCGCCGAGAGCCTGTCGATGAGGGTGTCGAGGATCTTGATCTTGTCGATGGACGACACGTATTCGGCGGTCGACGGGACGCCTGAAACATGCTCGAAGTTGGCGTAGATGGCCAGGTTGGGACGGACGGGGACGCTGAGCCTGCCCGACGATGCCGACAGGGAATGCACATACGAGAGAGGAAATCCGTTGGATGCCATCGATCCGATCATCGCCTTCGCCCCTCCCGGCGAATTCTCGATCCGCCTGGGAACGCGGGATCTGTTTTCCCGCATCCAGTCTGAATATCGGACGGTTGCGGGGGGGAAATAAGCACATCATGGCAGGCCCCCGGAGCGCCTGCGGCCGATCTGCCGCATTCAGGTTTTTCAGACCTCGTGGATGTTTTCCGTCGCGGACCCCGGGGAAAAAGCATTATGATGGATGGAAGGCGGCTGGGCGCGAACCGCACCCGGCGGGCGCCCAAGGATGGAACGGACGATGGAAAACCCGAAGCCGGAACCCGCCGACGCGAACATCGTGCCGGGAATGACGCTCGACGCGGAAACGCGGCTCAAGCTCATCCTGGAAAACACTCAGGACAGCTACTGGATCTCCGACCTGTCCGGGAAGACGATCTACATGAGCCCTTCCGTCGAGCGCCAGCTCGGGTACACGGTCGGGGAATATCTTGGCATGACGCTCGAGGAACGGCTGCCCGCGGAATCCGCCAAAAAGATGACGAGCGTCCTGCACGAGGCGATCGAGGGGGCGAGGCTGGGCCTCTTCAGGCAGGGTTCACCCGGCATCAGCTTCGAGCTTCTGCACCGCCACAAGAACGGGCGGCTCGTCTGGGGCGAGGTCCACGCGTCCATCGTGTTCGACGACGGCGGACTTCCCGTCGCGGTCAACGGCATCACGCGCAATATCGACGAGCGAAAGCGCTACGAGATGGCCCTCAAGGCCAGCGAAACCCGCTACCGGGCTATCCTGTCCCAGATTCCCGACGCCGTCGTCATACACCGCAAGGGAACCTTCGTTTTTGTGAGCGATGCCATCGAGAAGATCACCGGGTTCAAGCCCCATGAGCTGGTCGGCAGGAGCATCGTCGATTTTTCCGATCCGGCCGAGGTTCCGCGGCTCAACGAAATAGGGAACAAGCGCGAAGCCGGCGAGCCGGTGCCCGGTTTCCACGAGAGCCGCATCCTTTCCACGTCGGGAGAATACCGGGACATGGAAGTCCGCGCGACCCTCCTCGAGATGGACGACAAGCTGTTCACCATCGCGGTCCTCACCGACATCACCGAGCGGAAACGGGCGGACGAGGCGGCCCGGGAGACCGAGGGAAAATACCGGGACCTCGTGGACCTGCTCCCGACCGGGGTCTTCGAGACCGACCTCAATGGCCGCGCGGTCTACGTGAACGACCAGATGTACCGCCTCTTCGGGTACGACTGGATGAACGATCCGCTTCCCTCCAGTATTTTCGATACCATCGCGCCCGAATGCCGCGAACAGGCCGGCGAGAACATGCGCAGGATCGCGGGCGGGGAATCCATCGGGCCGAGGGAATACACCTGCCTCCGCAAGGACGGTACGCGCTTCGACGTCCAGATCCATTCCTCGGTCTTCCTGCGGAACGGCGCCCCGATCGGGATGCGCGGCGTGATGCTGGACATCACGGACCGGAAACTGCGCGAACGGGAGCTGCTCAAGGCCAACAAGCTGGAAGCCATCGGCGTCCTCGCCGGGGGGATCGCCCACGACTTCAACAACATCCTCACCGCGGTCATGGGGAACCTGAGCCTGGCCGCGATCGAGGACGGCCTTCCGGCGGAAGCCAGGAATTTCATCGTCGAGGCGGAACGGCAGATCATCCGCGCCCGCGACCTGACCGGCCGCCTCATGCTCGTGGCCAAGGGCGGCGTCATCATCCGCAAGGACGCTCCCGTCGCGGAGATCATCGGCGATGTCGTCGACTTCAACCTGAAGGGCTCGAAATCGTCCTACTGGGTCAGGTTCGGCGATGACGTGCCCGCGATCGGGATCGACGGCGACAGTTTCAGCCAGATCGTGACGAGCCTCGTGATCAACGCGAGCCAGGCGATGCCGAAGGGCGGGGTCATCGAGATCGACGTCAGCCGGCACGGTTCCAGGAAAAGGTCCGCGAAGGCCCGGGATGCGGCGGGCGAAGCGGGCCTTCCCGCCGGGGACTATCTCTGCCTCTCGATCCGGGACGAGGGCATCGGCATACCGCCGGAAAACCTGGACCGCATCTTCGACCCCTATTTTTCGACCAAACCCGGCGGTTCCGGGCTCGGTCTCGCGGTGGTCCAGGCCATAGTGGAGAAGAACGGAGGGCGCATCACCGTCCAGTCCCGCCCGAACGAGGGGACGCGCTTCGCCGTCTACCTTCCCGCCGCCGATCGGCCGGCGTGAAGGGGTTCCGGCCTCATTTCATGGAGGCCTTGTAGAGGCGGTCGTTCACCGCCCGCCCGATGCCCTCGTCGGGGACGCGCTCCGCCCAGATTTCGGTGTACGCGAAAGCGTCCATCTCGTGGAGCAGATCGAAGAGCGCCGCCGCCGCTTCCACGGTGTCGCCCGACGGGGAGAGGCAGCGGGTGACCGCGAACAGCCCGGCCGCGGCGCCCGAGTTCCGTCGCGTCGCGTTGGAGAAAAAGATCGCGGCGGCTCCCGATGCCGGTTTCGCGCGGGCGAGGCCGCCCAAAGGGACGAGGTGGAGCGTCGAGCGTGGCGCGTAGTGGTGGGGGAGCTGGCCCGGCGAAGTCGGGGCGCCTGCCGACCAGTCCCGCAGTTCGATATCCCCGACGACCTCGCGCAGGCGTTCGAGCGTCAGGCCGCCCGTACGCAGGATGACCGGATTTCCCGATGAAACGTCCACCACGGTGCTCTCCACGCCGACTTCGCAGCGGCCGCCGTCCAGGATGAAGTCCACGCGATCCCCGAGTTGCTCGGCGACGTGCTCCGCGCGGGTCGGCGAAAGGTAGCCGAAGGGATTAGCGCTCGGGGCAGCCACGGCGCCGGTGGAGCGCTCGATGAGGGCTCGGGCGACGGGGTGAGATGGGAAGCGGATCGCCACCGTCGGGAGTCCGCTCGTGGCGATATCGGGCACGATCGCCTTCTTGGGCATGACGAGGGTGAGCGGCCCGGGCCAGAAGGCTGCCATGAGTAGACGAGCCGTCGAACCCGGCGGCTGGGCCAGCAGGGACACGGTAGCCATGTCGGCGATATGGACGATGAGGGGATCGAAATGCGGGCGCCGCTTGGCTTCGAAGATGCGGGCCAGGGCGATGGGATCGTAAGCGTTGGCGCCGAGGCCGTACACGGTCTCGGTGGGCATGGCCACGAGCCGGCCGGCCTTGATCGCCTCGGCCGCCCGCGAGATGTTTTCGTCGGTCGGTTTCAGGATTTCCATGTGCGCGTACCGCGGACAGTATAGCAACGACGCATCACCATCGTCGACCGTTGTTCCGCCGCCCGGATTCCGCTATATTCCACGTATGGTGCGCATGGGTCGCGTCGACAGCCTGTTCGTATCCTCATGGTCCGTCACGGCCGCCCGGGGCGTTTCCGCCGTCGGGAAACCCGCTCCTGCCCGGGAAGTTTCCGCCCTGGCGGCGGAACTTCCGGAGGTTCCATCGCGCCGTGGAGGCATCTTATCCGACATTTCCCCCGAAGCGCGACGGGCTTTCGAAGCCATTCCCGCCGTGGCTCCCCAGGAGTCCCGCCCCGGCGGGAAAGCCATCGGGGAAATTCCCGGTGAATCGACCGGCAAAAAGGCCGCCAGCCCTGCCAAACCCGGCGATGAGGACGCGGACGACGGCGTCGGAAGCGCGAAGGGAAGGGACTTGGCCGCGGAAGCGGACAAGGAAGCCGCGAAAGCCGATGCGGAAGCCGAGGATGACGAAGCGAAGCGCCTCCTGGACAAGGGCGGCCGCAAACGGGGCGCCGAGCGAAGGCTGGACGAAGCCCTAGCCGAAAAGGGAAGGGCGGAAAACCGGGACGAAGCAAGGCGAGGCGAAAACCGGTCCGATACCGCGCAGGTGATCCGCGCCCTCAGCAGCCGGGACGCCGAGGTGCGAGCGCACGAAGCCGCACACGTCGGGGCGGGCGGCCGATATGTCCGGGGCGGCGCGAGCTTTTCCTACCAGCGCGGGCCCGACGGCAGGATGTACGCCGTAGGCGGCGAGGTCGGCATCGATACCTCCCCCGTTCCGGGGAACCCCGAGGCGACCGCGGCCAAGATGCGCACCGTCCGCGCCGCCGCGCTCGCCCCCGCAGATCCCTCGGGCGCTGATCGTTCCGTGGCCGCCGCCGCGGCGCAGCAGGAAGCGGCGGCGCTGTCCGAACTGGCGCAAAAACGGTCTGTCGCTTCCGTGGCGGCCGCGCCCGGCGGCGCTGCCTCGGCGAAGGACGCCACGAAACCCCGGGGCGCGTACGAAGTCGGGAATTCCATCGATACCTACGCCTGATCGTCCCGGCAAGGGAATGCATCGCCGCGGGGCGGCTCGCGCCATCCCCGGGCCGGATATCCATGCAAGGAGTACACAGCGTGAGCGTCCACATCGAAGCGAAACCCGGAGAGATCGCCGAGAGCATCCTCCTCCCGGGCGACCCCCTGCGCGCCAAGTTCATCGCGGAGACCTTCCTCGAGAATCCGGCCTGCTTCAACCGCGTCCGCAACATGTTCGGCTACACCGGAACCTGGAACGGGGTACGGGTGTCGGTCATGGGCACCGGGATGGGCATGCCCTCGCATTCCATCTACGTCAACGAACTCCTGCGGGAATACGGGGTCAAGCGGGCCATTCGCGTCGGTACCTGCGGTTCGATCAGGGAGGAGGTCCGCGTGCGGGACATCGTTCTAGCGATGAGCGCGTCGACCGATTCCAACGTGAACCGCATACGTTTCAGGGGATTGGACTACGCGCCCGCCGCGTCCTTCGGCCTCCTCGGCCTGGCCGCCGAGGCGGCGCGGGAAAGCGGCGTGCGCGTCCACGTGGGGACGATACTGTCGAGCGACAGTTTCTACGGGGACGATCCGGAGGCGTGGAAGCTCTGGGCCAGGTACGGCGTCATGGGGATCGAGATGGAATGCGCCGAACTCTACACCCTCGCGGCCAGGTACGGCGCACAAGCCCTCGCCATCCTCACGGTGAGCGACAGCATCGTGACGGGGGAATCGACGTCCCCGACGGAACGCGAAACCGGTTTCGGGGCGATGGCGGAGATCGCGCTGCGGACCATGGCCGGCGGCTGACCGGAAGCCGCACTTCGGGCGCGGCGAACGGTCAGGTCTTCGATCCGAGTTCCAGGATCAGTTCCACTTCGCCGCGCGAAAGCTTGACCGTCCGCGCGATCTCCTCGACCGTCCAGCCCTGGTGGGCGAGCTTCCGGACCGTTTCCTGGACGCTTACTGACGGTGCGCCGCGCTCCTTCTTGCCCGATCCCGCCTCTTCCTTGAGCAGGGAGTTGAGCAGCTTGAGCTGGTCGGTGGCTTTCCGGTTGATCTCCTCCAGGCGGGTTTCGGTGCGCGCGAGCCATTCGCGGGCCTTGCCGACTTCTTCGGAGCGCTTTTCGAGATCAGCCATCGCGGTTTCGATCCCTTCCAGTTTTTCCGCCGCGACGTCGATCTTCTCCTTGCCGTCGAGCACGAAATCGATGGAGCGCCCGAGTTCGGCCACCCGTTCGGGGTAACCCTTCACCGCGGCGTCCAGCTCGCGCACCGTCTTCTCGAGTCCCTGGACCGCGGCGAAATTCTTGTCCACGGCGTCGATCGTCGTGTCGAGGATGTTGGATTTCTTTTCGAGGCGCTGGTACTTGGACTCCGCCTCGCTCGAAAGCTCGGAAAGCTTGCGCACTTCCGCCTGGATCTGCGTGAGCGCGTCGCCCGAGGAATTGACCTGCGCCAGCTTGCGGTCGACCTCCGCCGAGAGCGCGAGCAGGCGGTTGAAATCCTCTTCCAGCGCGTCGACCCGCCGCTTTTCGGCGGTGAAGCGGCCGAGCTTCTGGTTCAGATCCTCCTCGAGCTTCCTGACGGCGGTCATGCGGTTGTCGATTTCGGCCAGCTCCCCGCGCCTGGATTCCACGCGGGCGGCTTCGGCCTTGAGGCCTTCGATCCGTTCGGCGAGCCCGGCGCGGAGTTCGTCCGCGCGTTCGAAGAGCTTGGTCTGCGAGGTGAAATCCTTGACGCGCCGGTCGATGTCCGCGACGTGGGCCTGGCGTTCGCGCGATTCCTGGTCGAAGCGGGCGAGGACCTGCTTTTCCCCCGACTCGAGCCGCTCGCGAGCTTCCTGCGCCGACCTGCGGAAATCCTCCTGGGCAAGGGCTATCTCGTCCTCGATCTCCTTTGCCCGTCTGGCGGCGTCGGCGGACAGGCCGTCACGGGTCCGGGTGAAATCGCGCAGGGTTTCGGAGGTCTGCTCGGAGAGCTCGGTGCGGAACCGGGCGATCTCCGCGGCGTACGAGGAGATTTTCTGGGAAAGGGATGCGTGCTCCGTCTCCGCTTCCCTGATGGCCTTGTGCACGGATTCGCGGTGGGCCTTCGTGTCGCGCTCGGATTGATCCCTCGCATTTTTTTCCGCGGACGCCCAGTCCTTGCGGGCCGATTCCGACAACTTCCCGAGGGATGCGTCGAGCTCGGTTTTCCAGCCGGACAGCTTGACTTCGACGTCCTCGCTCCTCGTTTTCAGGCCCGAGAAGAAGTCGTCCTCGAAGAGCCTGAGCTTTTCCGAGACGTTCGAATAGGCCTGGGTCTTGAGGACGTTGAGGTCCTTTTCGATCGACTCCATGGACGAACGCATCCTGTCGTACTCGGCCTTCATCTCGGCTTCGAACGAAATCTTCCGTTCGGCGAAATCGCGGCCGAAACGCTCGAAGTCCTCGCCGACGGCGCGTTGGACGCCGGTCATGGTTTCGCGGAGCGCCCGGTCCAGCCGGCCGATGTCCGTCTCCGCGTCTTCCAGCTTGGCGATCCGGCGCTCGACGTCCGAACGGTACGCTTCGAGCCGTCCGTCGAACCCTTCCGCGAGGCGTTTTTCGGTCTCCGCGCCTTCCCGCGCGATCTTTTCGTTGAGGGCAAGCACGATCTCCTTGCCGCGGCGGTCGGTCTCCGCGGCTTCGATCTCGAGGGCGACGGCGCGATCGACGAGCTTCCCCGCGGTTTCCTCGACCCCGATCCTGGCTTTTTCGATCGCCGCGCCGGCTTCGGAAGCCACCCGTTTTTCGGCGTCCGCGAGTTCCTTCGCCATCCGCTCGCCCATGGCCCTGGTCGCTTCCTTCGCCCGGGCTTCGGCGCCCGAGAGCTCGGACTGCAGCGCGGACGCGCCGTCGGTGAAATTCCTCGTCGCTTCCTCGAGTTCGCGCTTCGATTCCGCGACGGATTCCCTCGTGGAGGATTTCAGCTCGGCCTGGCGCCTGACGAGGTCTTCCTGGAGGGCTTTCAGGTTGTCCTTCACCTTGAGGCCGAGCGCGTCCGCCAGCTCGACGAACTTCCGCTCGACGCGGCCGTAGCGTTCCTCGTAGAGTTTTTCCGCGTCCGCCACGCGGCTTTCCGCCGCGCCGATCCTGGCGGCCAGGCGTTCGGCTTCCGCCGTCATCTCCGCCCGGTTGCCTTCGATCAGTTCTTCGGCTTCCTTCTGCCATTCGGACTTCACGGACCTGGCGAGGGCTTGCGCCTCGACGAGGCGGTCCTTGGCGGCTTGCTGTACGGTCTGGAACTTGGATTCGAGGGCTTCCCTGAGCTTGTCGCCCCGGCCGTCGATCTGGGCCTTGAGCTTTTCGTAGGTGGCGTCCTCGAGGGATTCGGCTTCCGCCCTGGCGCGCTTGAACGCGTCGGCGAGCATCGCCTCGATCTCGGCGGCGCGGAACCTGGCGCGTTCGGCGGCTTCACGGTAGGCGGCCTGGACCGACTGGGCTTTCTCGTCCGCGCGCGAGGCGAGGCCATCGATCTCGGCGGAAACTTCGCCGAGCCTGCGGTCGGCTTCCTCGGAAACGCCGTCCCTGACCTGCCTGAGCTCGTCGCGGGCATCCGCGATGAAACCCTCGCGCAAGACCGGGAGTTCGGCTTCGATGAGGTCCATCGATTCACGGGCTTTTTCGAGCTTGCCTGAGACCCCGTCCACGAAGACGCTCTCGTCGTGCATGCGCCGGAGGTTCGCGTCGACCGCCTGGGTCATCTTCATGAGCTGGGCGAGCGCATTGTCGTACTCGGCGATGCGGGATCCGATGGTTCCGATCGCCTCGGCGCGGGAATTGAGCGCTTCTTCCGCCTCGCGGACCTTGTCGAGCGCGACCCTGGCGGCTTTCTGCCGGACGTCCAGCTCGATCCCGTACGAGTTGAGATCCTCGCTCCGCTTGTCCACGTAGGCCGAAAGCTCGTCGCGGAGCCTGTCCGTGAATTTTTTCACCTTCTCCAGCGACCTGTTGCTGCGGTCGAGGAAACGATAGACGGCGAGCACGATGATGACGATTCCCAAGGTTATGAAATGGCCCGTTTCCAGCGGCATGGACGTCTCCCCGTTCCAGTCTGCGGCGCGATCCGCGTCCGTCGGCCTTCAGCAATCGGCTCAGTATATATCATAAGCGGCGGGAATAGAAGCCAAAGCCGGGGAAACGCGGGCCGCCTGAGCGTTCGTGGCGATGGAAACCCCGGCGGCTCACTCGTACACGGTGAAGGCTGCCCAGTGCACGGGCGCGCGGAAGCGCTTGTCGGCCATGAACTCGAGCCGGACGCGCCGGAATGCCTCCGGGAAACCGATGCCCTCGCGCGCGACGAGGCTGTAGGCGCGGACCATGAACTCGGCGGTGGACTCGTCGTACACGGTCCAGAGCGTGACCCCGACCTTGCGCGCGCCGGCGATCATGAACGCGCGCGTCAGCCCGACGAGCCCGTCGCCCCGCCGTTCGGAACCCAGGCCCGTCTCGCAGGCGCTGAGCATGACCATGCCGGCGTCCAGCCTGAGGAGGGCGGCTTCCCCGACCGTGAGGTAGCCGTCCTCCGGCGAGCCGTCGACGGTCCCGGACACTTCGGAGAGCACGATGGCCGACATCTCCGGCAGTCGCCCGTCCCAGTACCCGTGGACGGCCAGGTGCACGAGCCCGAATTTCCCGAGTTCGCCGGAGGCGGACAGGGACTTGATCGTCCTCTCGCTCGCGTCGGTTCCGGTAAGGGCGCGGACCCCGCGGCCGGCCAAGGCTTCCCCGGCGATCCTGCCGACCTCGATCCGGGTGCCAGGCAGATCGCACCACCGCAGGCGGGCCTGGGCGAAATAGGCCGCGTCCCCCTTGGCCGCGACCTGGGCCAGGAAGTCCGCGCCGGCGCCGCTGGTTGCGCCGGGGGCCTGCGTGACCAGCACGGGGGAACGGGAAGCCGAGGCGCCGCTCGTCGAGTAGACCGCGCCGCCGACGGCCAGGAGCCGTTCGTCGTCGGCTCCGGCCGCGCCGTGCGCCATGAGGCTCACCGACACGGACGGGCTCAGGGTGACGCGGTAACGGGTGCCCAACGGCGTCCCCGTCGCGGAGTCCGTCAACGCGTCGAAGGGCAGGAAGGCGAGCGGTCCGTCTGGCACGATGACGATGCCCTCCATGCCCTGCAGATGCGGCTCGACCGGCCTGATCAGGGCGGCATATAGCGTGGCACCCTTCGTCTTCCAGTCGGGCATCTCCTCGGTTATGGAAGACCGGAAGGCGGCGATCGAGCCCCGGTAATCGAAATCGCGGGGCAGCTCCACGATGATTTCGCCGTCCTGCCGCACCACGATGCAGGCGCAGCGCCGTTGGGCTTCCACGAGGGGTTCGGAGTCGCGCTCATCCCAGATGACGTACTCCAGGAGAACGCGGCCCTTTCCGGCCAGAGTGCGCGCGTCGGCGAGCGTGGCCGTCCGCGGATTCCGCAGGGCGGCGTAGCGGGGAGCCGCGGACGCCAGCGCCTTGTCCGCAGCCCCGAACGCGCGTTCCGCGTCGTGACGCTCCTCGAGGAGTTTCGGGAGCGAGCCCGGTTTCCGCTCCTTCGGAGCGAGCCCCGTTTCCGCGCGGATGGCCGCGTCGAGTTCCTCGATGCGGGTCGCCATGGCTGCCAGCGCCTCCCGCTGCCCGGGCGCGACACCCGGGGCCTGGAGCGCCTTGGCCAGCGCCAGCTGGTCCAGGAAGCCCCGTGCCCGCATGCCCTCGGCGTAGCCGAACGCCGATTCGACGTCGCCGAGGCGGCGGGCGGTCTCGAACGCCAGCTGGTACACCGTGATGTTCCGCGCGGTGAAGTCGGTCTTGCCCGACGCGAGGCCGCTCCGGGCGTTTTCCGAAGCCGCGATGGCCTCGGAAAACGCCGCGGCGGCACGGGCGGGACGGCCGTATTCGAGCCAGGAGAGGCCGACGACGCGCGCGGCGTCCGCCCAGTCCTGGTAGGCCCGCGCGTCGCGGTAGGCGGCGTAGGCCCGCGCAAAATCCGCCTCGGCGCCCTTCTCGTCGCCGGAAGCCAGTCGGACGATCCCGACGGCCATCCGCGAGTAACCGATCTGCGGGGGCGCGCTGCCGGGCGTCGCTTCATAGATCGCGGCGGCACGCTCCGCGAAGGCGAGAGACTGTGCGTAGTCCCCGGCGAGCGACAGGATCGTCGAGATCTGGATGCAGATGTCCGCGGTTTCCGGACTGTCGGTTCCGAGCAGTCCTTCGAAGATGGCGAAGGCGGTCTTGATCGCGAGCGAAGCCCCGTCCGCGTCGCCCGAGTTGACCTTGGCCAGGGCCAGGGAAAGCCAGTCGGTGGCGATCGACGCCCGGTCCGTGGCGAGCTCGGCCTCCCGCACCGCGATCGCCCGCTCATACCAGGACATGGACGCTGCCGGGTCCCCCAGGTGGCCATACGCCTGGGCGATGCCCTCGAGCGCCGACGTGATCTCCTCGGGATCGCGTGGTTCCAGACGCTCGTGGATGGCGAGCGCCTGCCGGTACTGGTCGAGGGATTGACGATGGTCTCCACTGCTTTTGTAGGCCATCGCAAGCGAGCCGATGATCTGCCCCACCTGAAGACTGTTCTCGCCGTAGAGCTCCAGGCGGATTTCGAGGGAGCGCTTGAAGTGGTCGATCTCCCGCGTGAAGTCACCCATGCGGGAGTACGCGAGGCCGAGGCCGGAGTGGCAGAGGTCCGCACCGGCGGCCCCGAACCTGCCCTGCCGCTCGTAGGCGCGGAGCGCCTCCACCAACCGGTCGACGGCGCCGGGATAGTCCCCGATCTCCAGCAGGTCGTAACCGAGCCCGCTGAGCGCCGATGCCAACCCGATGTCGTTCTTTCCGGCGTTCTCCCGCATGATCGCCAATGCCCGCTCCCGGTACGCGATGGCCGCCATCCGGTCGCCGAGCCGGGATGCCGCTTGCGCGAGCCCCTCCAGGCATTCCGCAGCGTCCAGGCTGCCCGGGCCACGCGAGGCTTCGAAGGCGGCGAGCGCGCGCTTGTAGGCTTCCTGAGCCCCCGACCAGTCCCCACGCTCCAGGGCCAGCCGGGCGAGGGAGGCCATGCTCCTTGCTACGTCGGGGCTGCCCGGCCCGCGTGCCTTCTCCCTGATGGCGAGCGCCTTCCTGAATGCCGTTTCCGCCTCGTCCAGACGCCCGAGCGACAGGAGCGCCTTGCCGCACGCGTCGTACGAGTCGGCGACGCGTGGATGTCCCGCGCCCAGGAACCGTTCGCGGATCCTGACGACCTTGCGATCCAGCTCGAGCGCGCCGTCCGAGTCACCCCGCGCGGCCATGCAGGTGGCCAGGTATTCGGCGACCGTAGCTTCGAACAGTTCGTCCGTGCCGAAGATGGCCCGGAACTTTCCCTGGAGCGCCCCGGCCGCTTGTTCGCTGGCGTCGAGTGCGCCGTCGCCCGCGATCAGGTCGCCGTACCGGCCGCGCAAACGGCGGAATTCCCCGATCTTCCGGGATGACCGCGTCCACAGTGCTCCCTTTCGGAAGCTCGCCAGGTCGGGTTCCGTCGCCATCGCCTCGAAGTCGTCGTAGAGGCAGGACAGCGCGACGAGGAAACAGCGGTCGGCTTCCTCCGCGTCGCCGCGGACCGAAGCGACGCGCTGCAGGAAGCCATACACGTAGGCATTGGTCGAGTGCATCCGCTCGGCCCGCCTGAGCCAGGGCAACGATTTCCGGAATCCGGGGCGATCCTCGGGCATGGCGAACCACAGCGTGCCCAGGAGCTCGATCACCGGGAGGTTTTCAGGGTCCTTCTTCGCCTCGGCTTCCAGCCAGGACAGCGTGGCGGGTATGCCGCCTTCCTGCATCCTGGTCATTGCCTCCCCGTAGATCGTCGCCATGTCGGCATACGGGTCTTTCCAGACGCGGGATTGGGCGGGCACGATCGGGGGGAAAGCTGCAAAAGCCGCAAGGGCGAGCACGCGGACAAGCCGGGAAGTTTTCACGGTCATGTCTCAAGTATAGCGCGGAGCAGGCGCCGGAGAAGTCGTGCTACCGAGGCTGTTCGCGAAAAAGGCGACGACCCCCGGACTCGATGCCCGGGGTTCGCCGCCTTACGTCGTTCAGCGCCGGTAAGGCGGAGGCGCGACGATGGCTCCGGCTGCCGTCTTCGCCATCCTCGGCTTGCGGCGCGAAGGTCGGCCGCTGAGGAGCAGGGCGCCGACGGAGCCGGCGGCCACGCAGATCCCCGCGATGATGGCAAAGGCATTCGGGAGCTCCCCGAGAGGCACCTTCACGTTCATCCCGAACATGCTGACGATGAGAGTCGGGATCATGAGCACGATGGAGATGACCGTGAGCCGTTTCATCTGGATGTTGAGATTGTTCGAGATGACCGAAGCGAAGGCGTCCATCATGCCCGAAAGGATGTCCGAGTAGATGTTCGCCATTTCGATGGCCTGCTTGTTGTCCGTGAGGACATCCTCCAGGAGTTCGGTTTCGTCCTCCTTGAATCGGATCGTCTTCGTCGCCTGGAGCTTTTCGAGGACGATTTCGTTCGACTTCAGGCTGGTCGTGAAGAATACCAGGGACTTCTCGAAGGCGAGGAGCTGGGTGAGTTCGTGGTTCTTCACCGAGCGTTGAAGCTCCTGTTCGATTACCGCGGTGCGGCGGTTGATGTCCTTGAGGTAGCGCAGGTAGACGATGGCGGCACGCCCGAAGAGCTTGAGCACGAAGGCGCTCTTGTTCTTGAGGTCCAGCGCGCGGCGGCCGCCTCCGAGGAGCTCCTCGAGCACTTCGGAGTCGCCCGAGCAGATGGTGACCACTCGGTCGGGAAAGAGGATGAAACCGACCGGTGCCGTGTAGTACGAGACTTCGTATCGGGCGTCGAAGACCGGGAGGCGGACGATCAGGAGCGAATATTCATCCTCCTTCTCGATGCGCGACTGTTCGTCGAGGTCCATGATGTCCTGGAGATGTTCCGGCAGGATGCCGAAATCCCGTTCGAGGAGGTTGAGATCATCGCGGGTCGCGTTGCGGACGTCGGTCCAGGTCCCTCGTTCCGCCGAGTCGACGCGGGCGAGCCCCGTCTCCTGGTTCTTCCAGATTGCGAGCATGCAAGTACCCTCCGCCCTCGCGGAACGGCGTCGCGTCGGGAATGTCCGGCGTGAATGTGCCGCGTTACGGACGCGACGTTCGGATCGCGCTCCGCGGGGGCCGTTGTATGAATGGAGCAGGCGACTCTGAACGACTACCGTCAGGGTCCATTCGGTTCCCCCTTGTCTGAATGCGCGGATGCGTCCCCGTACGGGAACGCGGCAGGTGGGGCGTCAGACGAGCTTTGAAAAAAATCCGGATCCCGACAGGCTGTCGAAGATCCAAGGATATGTTTATAGCGAAATGGAGCTTCGGGAGCAAGTCATTTCCCGAACGGCGGCGTTTTTCCGCGCATTTCGCGTTCAGATACGGTCGAATGTGTGCTTTCGCCGCGTTCCGTAGAACATGCGCGAAACGGAAACTTCGCCGGGTCCCGCGAAACCGTCGCGCGCGCGGCCGTTCGAACCGCTCATTCCCGCGGCCTGCGCCCTGGCCGTCGGCCTGTACATTCCCGTCCCTCCCGTGATGGCGGTTTGCATGGCCCTCGTCGCGGCGTCCGCCGCGGTCGCCGCGCTCGCCGTGCCCGCGAAAATGCCGAAGCTGGCCGGCGCTCTCTGCCTCGCCGTCGCCTGCGGTCTTGTCCTCGGCGTTGCGGCGCGGTTCTCGGAGGAGTGGCGGAAGGCGGGAGCCGGTTTCGGGCTTCCCGTGGGCCGCGTGGCGCGCGTCGAGGGTATCCTGGTCAGGGATTCCGCGCCGATCCGGGGCGGTACCAGGTATCTCCTCGAACTCGATGCCTGTTCCGACACCTTCGGTGCCGGGGCATCCGCGGGGGGGCGACTCGTGATCATCGCGACCCCCGCGGGGCGGGGGATGGAAGCGGGAACGCACGTGGCCGTCGAAGGACGGTTTTCCCCCGAGCAGGCTGGCGATGGTTTCATCTCGTTCAACCCTCGTCTGGCCATACTCTCCGAGCCAACCGGTTTCCGGGGAATCCGCGCGGTCGTTTTCCGTTCGCTCGAGTCGGCGGCGTCGCGCGTGGGCACCGTGTCGACGCCCCTCCTCAAGGCCCTGCTCCTCGGGATCCGCGAGGATCTCGACCGGGAAACCCAGGATCTCTTCAAGCGTGCCGGCTGTTCCCACATTCTCGCGTTGTCGGGGCAGCACCTTTCCGTGCTCGCCTCCCTCGCGATCGCCCTGTCCTCGCCGGCGCTCGGGAGCTTCGTCGCGCTGGGGGCGGCCACCGTGCTCGTCGCGGCGTATGCTGCCGTCGTCGGCGCGGAAGCCTCGGTGCTGCGGGGCGCCCTCATGTTCACCCTCATGGCGCTGGGCCGCCTCCGGGGGCGGCCGAACTCCCCGCTCAACGCCCTCGCCGCCTCGTTCGTCATCCAGGCTTCGCTTTTCCCGGAAACGGCCTTCCAGTGGTCCTTCATCCTTTCCTACCTGGCGATGGCCGGGCTCGTGAAGCTGGCTCCCGCCTTCGATTTCGCGCTCAAGCCGCGGATCGGCGCCGGCCTGTCGGCGGCTTTTTCCGCGTCGCTCGGCGCGACGGTGGCTTCTTTCCCGTTCTGCGCCGTCGCGTTCGGCGCGGTCTATCCCGGCGGCATCCTCGCGGCCACGGCGGCCGGTCCAGTCTCGGCGCTCTTCCTGTGGACCGGGACCCTCGGGGTCGCCGCCGTATCGGCCTTTCCCTTCCTCGTCGGTCCCGTCTCGTCCATCGTGGACATCGCGTACCGCGCACTCGTTTTCCTGCTGGAGGCAGGCGCCGCCTTTCCCGCGCTCGAACTCGGGCCCGGACCGCCCAGGATCATCGCCATAGGCGTCGTTGCGCTCGCCGCGGGCCTCGTGTATGCTTGGCCACATGTCCAGTACTTCCGCTACCGGTCTTTTCCGGATCGATTATGATTCGCCGACGGCCATCTCCGCGCTGCTCGAGTCGGAGGGCTTCGCGATGCGGAAGCGCTACGGCCAGAATTTCCTCGTGAACGCATCCTCGCGCGCGCGCGTTTTCGCGGCCGCGGAATTCCGCCCTTCCTGCTCGGCGTGGGAGATCGGGCCGGGGATCGGGGCCATGACGGGAGCCATCCTGGGCGCCGGCGTCAGGCTCAGCGCCTTCGAGATCGACGAAGGATTCGTCGGGCTGCTCGCGCGGGCCTACGGCGACGATCCCGCCTTCCGGCTCTACCGGGGCGATTTCCTCAAGACCTGGCCCGAGGCGCTCGCCTCGGGCGGCATTCCCGACAGGATCTTCGGCAACCTACCGTACAATGCCGCGGCCGCCATCGTCGCGGCCATCATCGAAGGCGGCGCGACGCCGGAGCTCATGGCCTTTACCGTGCAGCGGGAAGCTGCCCGCAGGATGGCGGCGGTCCCGGGAACCAAGGACTATTCGAGCTTTTCCGTGCTCTGCTCCTCGGTATGCGAGGTCCGCGTCGCCTTCGACCTTGGTGCCGGCTGCTTCTGGCCCCAGCCGCGCGTCATATCCTCCGTCGTCGTCATGCGCCGCAAGGTCGACCGCCCGCCCGAGGCGGGGACGAAGGACTTCTCCCGCTTCACGCGCTCGCTGTTCGCCACAAGGCGAAAGACGATACGCAACAACATGAAGGCGGCGGGTTTCGACGACGGGGGCATACGATCCGCCTGCTCGTCCGTCGGCATCGACCCTGAAACCCGGGCTGAAGCCTTGCGCGTCGAAAAGCTCCTAGAGCTGTACCGGGCGGCGGGCAGCCCGCCATAATCCGGGAAACGCGATTTTCCGCTTTCGATGCTTGCGTTCGGGGTATGCTGAGCCCATCTGTCAAGGCACATTCGTAAGGAAAATAAGTTGGATTCACCTTTCCCTTGTTTCCATGCGGCAGAATGCAATTCTTCCTCAGTTCTCTGGAACCTGCTCGCGTAGACTTCGTTCGGAGTCTGGTAGTCGTGCGATGAGTGGACCCGTTCTCCGTTGTAGAAATCCATGTACCGTTTGATTCCTGCCTTCAGCTTCATCGGCGTACGGTAGTCGCTGAGATAGATGTCCTCGTACTTCAGGGTTCTCCAGAAGCGCTCGATGTAGATGTTGTCCAAAGCCCGGTTTACGCCATCCATGCTGATCCGAATGCCATGCCCTTCGAGGACAGCGATAAAGGCATCAGACGTGAACTGGCAGCCCTGATCCGTGTTGAAGATCGCCGGAACCCCGTAGAGCGCGATCGCCTCCTCGAGCGCGGCCATGCAGAACTCCGCATCGAGGGTGTTCAAGACCCGCCACGTGAGGATCTTCCGCGAGTAAATGTCGATGATCGCCGCGAGATACACGTCACCGCCAGAGAGCTTGATATTCGTGATGTCCGTAGCCCAGACCTGGTTCGGTAGCCAAATTCCCTTGCCCCGCAAGAGATACGGATACTTCTTGTGGTGCTTCGCCTGAATGCTCGTTCGTTTACCTGGATAGATGGCTCGCAGTCCGGCTCTCCTCATGATTCGACGAACCTGTTTGCGTGTAACGCCAAGCTCAACGAGTTCCCTCGCCACCTTCCGATAGCCGTAGAACGGGCGCCTCCCAAGAACGTCCAGAATGGCTCTCGGAATTGCGATCTCACGTTCGTCCTCAGTCTGCTCCGGCTTGTAGTAATACGAGGCTCTGCTGATACCCGGAATCCCGCATTGCTTCGCGATCGAGAGCTCGGGATCTATAGCCCCGGCTCGCTCCCGTACAGACGCCTGTACTTTTTTCAGGAACTCGTTCTCGACCTGGATCTGGCCGATCTCCTTGAACGGTTCGTCCTGCTTACGCTCGGCCGATTCCGCGTCCTTGTCCTTCCCTGCCACCTTCATGGGGTAAGTTCAGGCGAAAACCGGCAAAATCAAATCGGCGTGGACATTTCATTTTCTCCTCCGCAGGAAGCGAGAATTGCATAGTACATTCATTATGTCCATTACATATTGATCGAATCATCATTAATTATAGCAAAATGACTTTTACAATCATTAAATTGCTTGACAACGGCGTTACCTCGCTGTACCCTGCACCATTAAGAGGGTTCCGGGGCAAAAACGCTAGAGACCCGAGTTATGG
>JAPLSN010000012.1 GCA_026398615.1 Spirochaetota bacterium
GGACTCGGGCGGAGTGAAGGCGAAGCTCGGCTGGTCCGAACGCAGGGAACTCGAAGGGATCCTTGACGGGATCGAGGCGCTCGAGGACGAAAAGGCCGCGCTCGAAGCCCTCTTTTCGGGAGCGAACCCCGATCCCGCGGAACTGGAAACGTCGGGCCGGCGCTACGCCGAACTCATCGGTCTCATCGACGCGCGGATCGCCCGATGGGAAGACCTGTCCGCCCGCGACGGAATCTGAACCCGGGGCGCCGCCCATGAGCGGCCTCAGTTCCCGTGAGGATCGTCCCCTGGTTCCCGTTTCGACGCGAATGAACCCGTGACGGCGCCGGCGACGATGAGCACCATCGCCGCCGCGGACGTCGCGGTCAGCCGCTTGCCCCCGAAGGCGACGAGGTTGAGGGTGGAGAGGAGCGGCGTGAGGTAGGCGAGCGAGCCGATGATCCTCGGGTCGCCGCGCTTGATGGCCGCGTCCCAGGCATAGAACGCGGCTCCCATGGGCCCCAGGCCGAGCAGGGCAAGGACGATCCAGTCGGCGCCCGATACCGAAAGCGGGGCGGGGGAAGCCGCGAACTCCACAGCGAAGCACGCGAGCGAGAGCAGGCCGGACGCCAGGCAGAAGCCGCCGACGGCCGCGGTCGGGAAGGGCCGGACCCGCTTGGTCAGGAGCGAGTAGCTCGCCCACGTGAAGGCCGCGGCGGCCGCCAGGAGGTAGCCGGGCAGGCAGGCGGGGTCGACCGCGATTCCGCCCCCCGAGATGACGAAGACGGCGCCTGAGAGCCCGAGGATGGCGCCGGCGACGTGGCGGGCCCGGAGCCGGTAGCCGGAGAGATAAACGGGGGACAGTACGACGATGAGGAGCGGCCAGAGGTAGTTGAGCAGGTTGACCTCCACGGCCGGGGCGAGCCTGAAGGCCGTGAAGAGCAGGAAGTGGTAGCCAAAAAGTCCGCTCACGCCGAGCAGGAAGGTGGAAGCCGGCACGCGCCAGTCGCGCGCGCGGAAAAAGCCGGCGAGACCTCCCAGGGTCAGGGAGATTCCCACCGTGAACAGGGGCGGGAGGTGCACGACCCGCGATCCGAGGACCGCAAGGCTGCTCCAGAGGACGATGGACAACAGGGCGAGGAGGACGGAAGCCATGTGCGGACTATAACCGGCCCGGGCGCCCGGCGGCAAGCCGATCGGCCGGGCCCCCGGCGGCACCCGCTCGCGCATACCGCTTCCGTACGCTATCATTGGCCTGTGGCGGGAATCCGCGGCCTCGGGCGAGGCGGACTCTCGCAGGAGTACCGATATGACCATCACCAGGGCGATCGAGATCGCCAACGCGGCCCACGCGGGCCAGACCGACAAGGCCGGGGTTCCCTACATCCTCCACGCCCTGCGCGTCATGCTCCGCATGGATACGGACGAGACGCGGATCGCCGCGGTCCTCCATGACGTCCTCGAGGACGGCCTGGAGGAATGGCAGGAGGTCGTCCGCCGGGAGCTGGAACCGCGGACGCTCGAAATCATCGGGTTCCTGACGCGAAGGAACGACGAGACCTACGAACGTTTCATCCAGCGGCTGGCGCCCGATACGATCGCGCGCAGGGTGAAGATGGCCGATCTCGAGGACAACCTCGACGTCAGGCGCCTCCAGCACCTGGGGCAGCAGGACGCGGAACGCATTTCCAAGTACCTGGCCGCCCTTTCCTACCTCAAGATACGCGACTGACCTTCCGGCCGAGGCGGATCATGAACCAGTCGAAGCTTGCCTGTGCGTTGGCCCTCGTTCTCGGATCGTCGGCTGCCGCCGGCGCGGCGCCCGGGGACGAATGGTCGATGGTCGTCCAGCAGGGCCACGCCGCCATGGTCCTCGACCTGGCCGCGAACGGACGGGCCGGGATCGTCGCGTCGGCGTCGTTCGACAACACTGCCAAGCTCTGGAACGCCCGTGGCTACCTCCTGCGCACCCTGCGCGGGCATGCCGGCGCCGTCACGGGCGTGGACATCGATCCCGCGGGGCGCTTCGTGGCCACGGCATCGATGGATGGCACCCTGCGGCTCTGGAGGGCCACCGACGGCGAAGCCGTCTGGACGAGGTCTCCCGGCGGCGCCGACCAGGCCGGCGGATCCTCGATGATGCCCGCCCGCCGCGTCCGCTTCTCGCCGGACGGCGCGTCGATCGCGGTCGCCTTCTCGAACGTCCACCTCGTGTACGGCCTCGACGGCAGCCAGCGTTCCTCGATCCCCGGGGGCGGCGCCATCCATGGAAGCACGATCAACGACCTGGCCTTCTCGCCGGACGGGTTGACCGTCGCGACGGCGTCGGACGACGGCAGGATCAAGCTCTGGAAGCCATCTGGCGAACTCGTCCGCACCATCGGCGACGGATCCGTCCCCTTAACCCGGATCGCCTGGAGGACCGACGGGCGCTTCATGCTCGCCGGATCGGGCGATGGCGGCATATCCCTGTTCCGATCGGACGGGATGGTCGAGCGGACCTGGAGCGACCTGCGCTCGGGCAGGAAACCGGCGTTCGGGGAACTCGGGCCGTCCATCAGCGCGCTCGTCGCCGAGACCGGGGGCGACGGCTTCACCGCAGCCAGCGAGGACGGTTCCTACGCGATCGTGGACGGACCCACCGGCTTCGCTGTCACCGGACGCATCCCCGGCGGCATGGGAATCGGCGCCATGACGTCCCTTGGCGACGCCATGGCGCTCGGGACTTTCTCGTCGATCGGCGTCATGGACCGCTCCGGCGCGCTGGCCCTGTTCCCGGGCGCCCGGGACGCCTTCTACGCGGTGGCGGCCAACCCGAAGTACGACCTCGTCGCGCTCGGCGGTTTCGAGGGCCGCGTCGTCGTGCGCTCGATGGAAGGCAAGCTCTTCAAGGACATCGTCCCGCCGGCCGAGCGCCTGCCGGTCGATCCCGCCTCGCGCCTGGTGCGGGACATCGTCTTCCACCCCGGGGGGTACGGCTTCGCCCTGCTCATGGACAAGCCCCTGCTCATGGGCATCGACGGCACGTTCCTGGGCGACTTCCAGAACGGCGGCGCGCCGGGCGGCGCCTGGAGCCCGGATGGCGTGCGCCTGTTCATGCCGGATTCCATCGGCTACGTCCACGTGCGCGACCTGAAGACGGGCGCCTGGGACATGAGGGAACCGCCGAAACGGGACGGCCGGTACCCCGGCAGCGTCGCCATCGTCCAGGACAGTCTCGCAGCGTACGCGATGCCCGACGGCACCATCCTGGCCGGGCCCCGCGGCGGTCCCTACGCCGAGCTGCGCGGCCTCATCGACAGGTTTTCGTACGGGATCGACTCCCTGGCCTTCAGCCCCGACGGCAGCCGGCTGGCCGCCATGGACGACATGGGCATCGTCAGGATCTGGGACGGGGCGTTCAGGAGCGTCGCCACCTTCCAGGCCTTCGACCTGGACAGCCTGGGGATCGAACCCGCCTTGCGCCGGCGCGCCGCGCCCGACGGGACGGTGATCTCCGTGCCCGCGCTGGAAGCCATGGAATACTGGGACCGGCTCGCCTTCGGGAAGCCGCTGTACTTCCTGAAGAGCCGGCGCATCGCCTTCTCCAGCGACGGCAGGCTGCTGGCCACGGGGGCGTGGGACGGCACGGTCCGCGTGTGGGACGCCGCCGACGGCCGGCTCGTCCTCGGGGCGAAGGCGCACGACCGAGAAGTGACCGGGCTGGCATTCTCCGCGCGCGACTCGCTCCTGTTCTCGGTGGACGGCGGCTGCGACGTCTCAGTCATGCGCGTCTCCACGGGCGACCGCGCCACCCTGCTGTCGGACGGCCCCGACTGGATCCTGTACACGGATGACGGTTACTTCGACTCGTCGCGGAACGGAGGACGGCTCCTCTCCATGGTCCGCGGGACGCGCGCGGCCGCACCCGACCAGTTCGCCGTCGCGTCGAACCGGCCCGATATCGTCCTGGGGCGGCTGGGGATCGGCTCGCCGGAACGGCTCGAAACCTGGCGAATGCAGTACCGCAAGCGCGTCGCGAAGCTCGGTCTCCTGCCAGCCTCGATCCCGAAGACCGTCTTCGAGGGGCGCATCCTCGCCGCGGCGGACGGGGCCGGGAAGAAAGCTCTCCTGCGGGCATACGCCTCACGCGGCGCGGAATGGGTTCTCGCCGAAGATCTCCTTCTGGTCGACAAGCTCGACCTCCTGGCGCTCGGCCCGTACTCGGCATACGTGGAGGAGACCCTGCGCGCCGGTCGGCTGCTCCCGGAAGCGGAGATCGTCTCGAGCCGGCAGGACGGAAAATACCTCGACCTGGAATGCCGCGTCACCGCCGGGGGTCAGGCGCTCGCCAGCGTCGAGATCTTCGTCAACGACGTGCCCCTGTACGGGAACGGCGGGCGGAAGGCCGCGGGAAGCTCGTTCGCGTTCACCCAGCGCATCGAGCTCTGCGCGGGGACCAACAAGGTGGAGCTGGGCTGCCGGAACTCGTCCTCGGTCGAATCGCCGCGCGACCTTCTGTACGCGCGTTGGGACGGAAAGGCGGCCGGCGACCTCTGGTTCATTGGATTCGGCGTCTCCGGCTACCGCGATCCGAAGCTCGCCCTGGGTTTCCCGGCCAAGGACGTGCGGGACCTGGCCGCGGCCTTCTCCGCGATGGAAGGCTCGTTCGGCGGGATCCACGTCCGGACTTTCGTCGACCGGGACTGCACCCCGCAGAACATGGCGAAGGCGAAAGACGCGTTGCGCGACGCCAAGGTCGACGATACCGTCGTCCTGTTCATCTCGGGCCATGGCATGCACTCGGGCGACGCCCTGGCCACGTACTACTACCTCACCTGGGACGCGGACACGGGCAACCTGCCGGCCACGGCCGCGGAGTTCGACCTGGTGGAGGGCATCCTCGACGGGATCGCGCCGAGGAACAAGCTCTTCCTGATCGATACCTGCGAGTCCGGCGAACTGGACGAAGCGCTGTTCGCGGACTACATGAAGCGCTCGGAAGCCGCGGGCTTCAGGGCCAGGACGGCCCGGGGCACCACCTTCGGGACCGCGGGGAAGGCCGTCGCGCCCAGGACCTGGTTGCGCGACCGGGACCGCTTCATCTGGAACGACCTGAACAGGCGGACCGGCGCGGTGGTGTTCTCGAGCTGCGGCGGCAGCGAGTTCTCGTACGAGCCGGAAGACTGGTCGGAGGATGGCAATGGCTTCTTCACCGCCGCCGTGCTGCGCGCGTTGCGCGACAAGGCGGCGGACGCCGACGGCGACGGCTCCGTCGGCATCGAGGAGCTGCGGTCCTTCGTCACCGCCGCCGTGGCCGAGCGCAGCAAGGGCTTGCAGAACCCCACCATCGACCGCGACAACCTGGCCGCGAGGATCTCGTTCCCGGCAAAACGGTAGGGAAGCGCGCTGCCTCACTTCCTCCGGACGAGCAGGACGGTGATGTCGTCGTACTGCTCGTCCTCCATGACGCCCGTGTAGAGCAGGTACATGGGCGCCTGGCGGTCCAGGGAGAACTCCCCGCCGGCGTCTTCGACGGCTGCGCGCCGGCCCGTCTTCTTGCCGGGAGCCTTTTTCCGCCCCTCCTCGGCTTCGTCGAACTCTTCCGGGTTCGGGGCCTGGGCGCCGCAGTAGAGGCGGTACTGGTCAAAGTGGTCCTGGAGGAACCCGTCGATGAGCGAGTCCACCTTCACGGTATCGGAAGGGCCCGCGTCGGGATGGCGATAGAGCCTGAAGATCTTCTCCACCGTGACGAGGGCCATGCCGACTTCCTCGAGCGTCCCCGCGCAGCCCCGGAAATCGAAGCTGAGCTTTTCGTCGGCGACGGGGTTGTGATCCTTGACGAGCTCGAAGGTGCCTCGATTCATGACGGCTTCGATGACGGCGGCGGCGCGGTCGTTCCCGAAATCCTCGAAGACGTATTCCTTGTCCGGATTGTTGTCCGAGCTCGGATTCCGCTTCGTCGGGGTTTCTTCCGCCGTACCGTCGGCGTCCTGCTTCCGGATCTTGCGGAACTGCGGGTCGCGCCAGTAGCGCCTGGCTTCGTCGATGCCGTCGGTGAAGAGCACGAGGATGTCGCCCCTTGCCAGTTCGTGGACGGCCTGGGTAAAGGGGCTTTTCATCTCGATCATGAAATTGGCCAGGGGGCCGGCGGCCGGTGCGTCGCCCGGCATCCTCAGGGTGGCCATCCGGCCCTTCGACGCCTCGTAAGCCCTGTAGACCGAGTCGCCCGCATTGCAGAGCCAGGTCTTCCCGGTCGACGAATCGAGGATGCCCACGGTGAAGGCGGCGAACTTGCCGCGGAAATCGCAGACGTTGAGCGTGGCGTTGATGGTGTAGCTCAGCTTCGTGAGGTCGAAACCAGGCTTCGCGACGGTCCAGCCTTCGAAGTGACGCTTGAAGACGCTCGCGACGACGGCCATGATCATGGCTGCCGACACGCCCTTGCCCGAAACATCGCACTTGATGAAGGCGAAGTGCCGCCCGTCCAGGTCCAGGTAGTCGAGGTAGTCGCCGGAGACGAGCTTGGCTCCCTTGTAGTAGCCGAAGAACTCGACGTCCTTCTTGTCGAGCTTCGCGATGGCCAGCTTCTTGCTGCGTCCGCCCTTCCCGGATTCCAGCGGGAGTAGTTCGCGCTGGTCCTGTTCGCCGGCCAGGAGGTCGGCGTTGTCCTTCGCGCCGTGCACGAGGCCGCGGGTCATCTCGACGATGGTTTCCGCCAGTCCCTGGAGCTCGTCGCCGGTTCGGGTGCCGATCGTGAAGCCTTCGAGCTTCTCTTTCTTGTAGGTGTCCCTGATTTCCTCCACTTTTTTCACGATCAGGTTGATCGGTCGGACGATGATGGACGCCAGTACGACGGCGCCGGCGATGCCCAGGCCGAGGGCGGCGAGGGCGATGACGAGGATCAACCCGAGCAGCGTGTCCCGCGACGCCGCGATCTTGTCGACGATGCCCTTCGTGTTGACTTCGAGGCGGACCAGGCCGCGGAAGAAGACGTCCTGGCCGCGGACGGTGTACAGGACGGGCTTGTAGAAGAGGAAGTCCGACGGCGTCGAGGGCGTGTTCACCGAATCGAAGACCGGCAGGGACGCGACTTCCTCGTCCGCGATGCGGTCGAGCTCGGTCCGGAAGCGCCGCTCCTTGGCGATGGCGCTCTCGTTCTCCTGCCGGAACCGGGCCTGGCTGGCCGGGTCGTTCTTCCCGATGAGCGCGGCCGCGTTGGCCTGGTGGTCCTTGATTTCCGACCAGAGCGTCCCCTGTTCCGTCGCGATCCTCCGGTCGATCCTGGCTTGGAGTCCGAGGACGGCGGCGCCCAACTTGTCGGAAAGGACGGCAACGCCCTGCGTCGAGCTGTCGAAGGGCTTCCGGTCGATCTTGTCGTTGATGCGGGGATCGTTGGATGACCACACCACGTCGGGGTTCGCCGTGCCGGATTCCATGCCGGTCACCGTAATGTAGTTGGCTTCCGCGCCCATGGCTCGCGACTGGCTCGCGAGTTCGCCGAGGGTGGTCTTGAGGTCGCCGGAGAAGGTCGTCGCGCGCGCCCCGGCGGCCACTCCCTCGAGGAGGACGCGGGCCCGTTCTTCGAGGCCCGTCGCGAGGGTTATTCGCTGCGTCCCGATGAAGTTGAGGCCGAGCGGCACGGCGAGCAGGGCGACGACGAAGATGACGAGGAAGGAAATGGTAAGGGTGAACTTGATGACGAGTCCGCCCTGGCGCCGTTTCAGCGTGCGGGCAACCGTCTTCTTTTCCTCGGTAGGCATGGGGCGTCCCTCCAGAAGCGCGGCGGCTTCGAGTCGTATCGATTCGGCCTCGCGCACCGTGCCGAACGCGGCGCGCAGGGAAAGCGCGAGTCCCGCCGCCGCGAACGCGAAGGCGAGCCAGGCGAACGCATCGAAGGGCGATATGATCCAGCGGCCCGCGGAGCGCGAAGACCAAGCGGTCGCGGTTTTTTTCCCGTAGTCCCCGAATTTCACGTTGCCGGACTCGTCGACGGTCAGGACAGCCCCGGTGAAGAGCCAGCCGCGGCGCTCGTGGAAGACGCCGACGCGGTAGCTGGCCTTTTCCAGGTCGGGAAGGGCGATGCCCTCGATGAGCCGGTCGCCCGTGATCGAGTACTCGCCGCGGTCGAGGCTGAGCCCGGCGTCGTACGGTTCAGCGCCGTCGCGGTCCACGACGATCCGGGTGACGAGGCCGTCCTCGCGGAAGCCGCGGCCGGTGACGGTCAGCGTCACCTTGCCGAAGTCGTCGCGGACGGAGCGCACGTCCGTGATGGCCGTGTAGGGAACGAACTTGTCGGCGCGGAGCAGGACCCTGGCGGGCGATCCCACGTTGCCCACAGAGTCGATGGCGGAAACGAGGAAGAGGTAGTAGCCGTCGTCCACGTTGGAGAACGACGCCGTACCGGCCGCCGAGCGCAGTATGGGCGCGGGACCTGCGTCCCCCGCGGCGGCGACGAGGGTGCGTTCATAATCGGTGACGGGGCTGAAGTCGTAGGTCGGTTCGGCGACGGTGGTAACCGTCGCGCCCGTCGCCATTGGTTCCGTCTTCGGGCGTTTTCGGGCGGGAAGCCGGTCCAGCGGCCCGATGCGCCTGAGCTCCCACGCGTATCCGGAGACGATCTCCTCCGGATCGTCGGCGTGTTTCCAGGAGAGCGCGAAGCTGTTGGATGACAGGAAGCCGTCGGCACCCGCGGCGGGCGCCCCGGGCACGGGCGGCGACGGGGGCGTGGTGTCGCGGTAGAATTCCAGCCTTGACGCCGCCGACCAGTTGCCGGCGTAATCGACCGCCCGCACCGACGCGTACCAGAGGCCGTCGGCGTCGGCGACGCCCGCGGCCGCATTCTCGTCGGCGCCCGCGTTCGGCGTCTCCGGCGGGACGGCGTTCGGGTCGCGGGACAGGAGCCAGGAATAGCCGCGGATGCCCGACGAATCGTCGGGCCTCGTCCAGCGGAACGCGATCGCGTTCCGGCGCGTGCGTTCTCCGGGGACGAAGTTGGCTGCCTGGATCGCGGGGCTGGGGACGGACGTGTCCGGCGCCAGCACCATGATACCGGAGCCTTCGCCATGCCTGCTCTGCCAGAAGGCCCAGAGCTTGCCCGAGGAGTAGACGGGGCGGGCGAACGATGCGTTTTCATTCGGCCTGGAGAGGACGATGGGATTCGCCAGCGCGCCGCCTATCCCCGTCCAGGAAACCCGTTCCCTGTCGGAAATCTTGTCGAACCAGACGACCGCGGGTTTTCCCGCCAGGTCGAAGACCCGCGGCTCGTAGGCGGCAACGTTGCCGGGCGAGACCGCTTCGGCCGTTCCCTTGACGACTGTGCCGTCCCTGGCCAGTTCCGCGGACCAGATGCGTGGAACGCCGCCCTGCCAGGCGCGTTCCCATGCCAGCCACATCCTCCCGCCCGCGAGAGCAAAGTGGGGCCGCTGGTTGTTGTACAGCGTGGCCGCGTTCGCGCCCGGGTCGGAAAGGTCTTTCGTGACCGCGGCCGCCGTGGACCAGGTCGCGCCCCGATCATCGCTGTATTTGGAAAAAAGCTGGTCGACCAGGTCGCCCGTCGGACCCATGGGGATGCGGGACTGGAACAGCACGAAATCGCGGACGCCCCAGGTTTCGACGGACGGCAGGAAACTCATCCTGAGTCCTTCGGCCTCCGTGGTCAACGGATCGAAAGGCGTCCACGACCCGTTTCCATCCGTTCGGGATATGTAGCTGCTCAGGAACTGCTCGCCGCGGCTCAGGGATATGAAAAGATACCACCCGCCGCCCCTGCGCGGGAAGATCCGCGGTGAAATCATGGTCATGCCGGACCCCTCGGCGGTTCCTGCCGTGGCGGTTCCTGCCGTGGCTATCGTGATCGGGACGCTCTGCGATCGGAAGGTCGCGCCGGAATCGTTCGTGGTCCGGATGACGATTTCCGTTTCGGAAGCCGCAGCGGCTATCGCGATCTCGCCCTTCGCGGATATCGCCGCCGAGTAGGCCGGAGGTTCGGCGTCGCGGAACGTGAAGGGACCCGCGAAACGCTTCCCGGTCACGCGCACGGAGCCGCCGGAAAGCCTGGCCATGGTCAGGAAGATCCGGCCGGACCCGTCGACGGCCTTCTCCGATTCCTGCCAGATCGCCGTGATCCCGCCCCCGGAAGCGAAGGCGGACGGGTAGCGCTCCTGGCCGTCGGCGAGGGGCGTCGGGTATTCCCACCAAAAATCGGCGGCCGGCGCCGTGGCTGTGGAGCTTGCCGCGAGCGCGCACAGGATCGCTGCGCAAAGAAGCGCGGCTTTCCCCGGCAACGGTTGCTTACGCATGGCAGGCCATCAGTATCCCCGCGCCTTGAGCCGCGCGTCGATGTCGATGCACGCCTGGTAATTCCTGGCTTCGGGATACTGCGCGAAGAGCTGGGTCAGACCGTTGCGCGCGTTCAGGTAGTCGCCTCCCTGGAAGAACCCGATGACCTCGTTGAGTCGCGCGCGTGCCGCCGCGGCGAGTTCGAGGACGACGGACGCACCCCTGCGTTTCGCGATCTCGTCGAGGAGCCTGCCGGCTTCCGTATCGATGGCCTGGGCGGTCCTGTCGCCGCGGTTATTCCTGAGCCTGGCCCTCGCCTGGAGGAGGAGCTGCTGCGCCTGGCCCAGGTCGCCCGAATCGACGAGGCGGCGGGCGGAAGCGACCTGCGCCCGGGCGTCGGCGATGTCCTTCGGGTTGGCGGGGGGATCCTTGATGCCGAGGATGATTTCGGCCCGGGTGATCTGGTCCTGTATGCCCGGGTACTTCGGGTCGAGAGCCTTGAGGACTTCGAGCATGGCGAGGGCGTCCCTCGTCGCCGCGTCACGCTGCCCCTTGTCCAGCTGGGCTTTCGCGTCGTTCACGAGGTTCCTGAAGATCAGGGAGAATCTCTCCGGTTCGTTGCTCTGGGAGATGCGGAGCTCGAGGACGCGAGCTTCCTGATTGTAGGGGAAGATGCGCTTGACATCCTGGATCTTCTTGAGGGCGGCGGCGAAGGACCGTTCCATCCCGTCGATGTTGCCGGATTTCTTGAACGCCAGTCCTTCTGTGTAGTAGCGTTTCGCGAGGGAGAGGAGCTGGGAGATCTCCGGGTAGAGCGCGTCGGTTTCCGGCACCGTCCGGTCGCTGCGCGCAGAGATGATGGTCTGGACGTAGGCGATCTGGGCTTCCAGGTCGGCGTTCGGGTCGTTGTCCGCGTGCGTCGTGCTCCACCGCGCCCTGGCTTCCAGGTACCGGTTCCGCGCGTCGGCGTAGCTCTCGGCGTCCATGAGCGCCCTGGCCTGGTCCATGAGCTTGCGCGTGTCGTCGATCACCTTGTTGTTCTCGGCGGTCTTGATTTCCACCTGAAGGCCGGCCACCAGCCTGTCCTGGCCGGCCAGGAGCTCGGGATCGTATTCGTTCCGCAGGCTCTCGTCGAAGCGTTCGGTCGCCTGCGTCAGGCGCTGCTTCGCCGTCGCGAAATCCTGCTTGGCGAGCGCCGCTTTCGATTCGCTTATTCTCGCGTTTCCCTCGTCCCGCGCCTTCTTCGCCAGCTTGATGAGCTCTTCAGCCGCCGCGAGCGCCGTTCCGTTCCGTGCCGCCGATCCGGCGGTGGCGGCATCCAGCGCCGCCGCCTTGTCGAGCCAGGCCGCGAGTTCCGCTGACGCGGCGACGTACGGCTTTTCCCCCGAGTAGCGGGTTTGGAAGGATTCAAGCTGCAGGCGGAGGTCGCGGAGCTTCCTGCCGTTCGGATCGAGGATGTTCCTGGCTTTCGTCGGGTACTTTTCCAGGAAGACGTCGCCTTTTTTCCCTTGGATGAATTCATCCGTCTCCGCGATCGCCGAAACCATGGATGCATGCTGGCTTTCGTAGATCCCGTACTCGTAACCTGCCGCCATGACGACCGCCCGGGTTTCGGTGGCGGCCGCGTCGGCGCCGGTCGATTCGAGACGGGCATCCAGCGCGGTCTGACGCACCACCGGGTCGGCCGAGCCGAAGCCTGCGTCGGTCCATGCCGTGAACCTGGCTTTGAGTTCGGCCGCCGCGGCCGTCTCCCGTCCGGCGAACGCGACTTCGCCCGCCGCGGATTTCCTGAATCCGTCGAAGGTCGAAAGAGCCGCGCCGAAGGCCGGGATCCCGGGCGCCGCGGGATCCGGCGCGTACTCGTCGAGTGCGGCGGCCGTTCCCGCCAGGCGCGCGCGCGAATCCGACATGCGTGAGAAGGCCAGGCTCGCGTCGCGGAGGGCTCGCAGGCGCAGGAGATCCGCGGCGACATCGGGGAGGGCTGCCCTGGAAAAGACGATCGCCCGGCCGCGCAAATCGTCAGGAGCGTAGAGAACCCACAAGGCGAGGGATGCCAGGGCGCGATCGGCGTGCGCGGCGTAAAGAGCGTACCCGGTTTTCGCCTCCGTGAAATTTCCGCGTTCGAGGTTCGCGTCAGCCTCCCCTGCGACTGCCTGCAGCCCGCGGTCGAAGCCTGCGCGGACCTGGGTCTGGATCGACGCCCAGAACGCGTCCACCGCGCCCACGATGCCTTCGGATTCCCTCGAGATCTCCGTGCCGAGGGTAAAGCGGTAGGCGAAGGACAGGAAAGAGTTGTCGTTGAGATCCTTGTTTTTTTCCCTGAAAAGCTGGAAGAGGTCGTGCAGGTACCAACCCGCTTCGTATGCCCGCATCCTGAGGCCGTACAGGACGCGGCTTTCCCGCTCGAAGGCCGGCCACGCGGCGTCCACGCGCGCTGGGTCCCCCGAGCCCGCCGCGTCGGCCATGGCGACGGCCGCGGCGACCAGTCGCTGCCGACCCGCGGCCAGCTCGCGCGAAACGGCGCTGCCCGAGTCCACCGCGGCTATTACGGCGCGCAAGGTAGCCTCATCATGCCCTTCCTGGCCGAATTCCGGCCGATACAGGACATACCCGCCTGCGTAGGCAGCCGCGGCGCCGGGATAGTCACCCGAAGCTGTCAGCTGCCTGCCCTTCGCCATGATATCTTCGCGCTGGGCATTGTTGTAGGTGAAGAGGGCCGCGTCCTTCGTGTCCTGGACGAAGCTCTTGACCTGGTCGTTCGGGTTCGGCTGGAGCCGTTCCAGCTCTCCGATCTTGTCGAGCTTGCCCTTCTGGTTGGTCGGATCCTGCACCATCTGGTCGAGCAGCTTCCCTGCCGTGTCGTTGTAGGCTTTCCGTATCTCGTTGATCCGCCTGAGCCTGGTCTGGGCTTCGTCGAAGCGCTCCGGGTACTTTTTCATGAAATCCGTCAGGTACTTGATGGCTTCGTCGTAACGCTTGGCATCGATGAGCCTGTCCGCCTCGAGCAGCGGGTCTTCGCGCGTTCCCATGGCCGAAACGACGCCAGCCGCGACGAGAAGTATGATGATGACGACCGCCACCCGGCGGCTCAGCGCAAGACCCATGGTTTCGTTTGCTTCCTGCCGGTATCGGACCGGAACCATCAATATCGTGAACAATACGGTAGCGCGCGGGTTTCCCTCTTCACCGGAATGAAGGCCCGAGGGCCCGGGGATTCGCCCGGGGACGCGGCAACCCGCTTCATTTTCGGCGGAATTCGCTCCCGTTTGAAGCTACTCCGCTTGGTCCCGATGTTTTCCCGCTACCGGCGGAAGCTTCGGAACGCCGATGTAGTTTTTCGGTATTCGCTATAGTATAGTATGGATTGAACAATGAAGCGCTCCCGGTTGCTCCCCGCAGTCCTGATCCTCGCCTGTGGAACCGCTTGGGGACAGTTCCCTGATGCCTACCAGGCCATATCCGGACTTCTGGGCGTCGACCCGAACGAAGGGCTCACCGTGTTCCTCTCCACGCTCGTCCCGATGGGCGGGCTCCAGGAAAGCATGGGCATGGCGTACACGGCGGTCGCTCGCGACGCTTCCTTCCTCGAGTCCAACCCGGCCGGGTCGAGCGTCCTGGAAAAAACCGAGCTTTCCCTGTTCCACAACAACTGGATCCAGGATACCCGCATCGAAGGCGCGGTATACTCGGTGCGTTTCGGGCAGTTCGGGGTTTCCTTCGGCGGCAAATGGCTCTATACGCAGTTCACGGAGCGCGACGATTTCGGGGACCGGGTCAACTCGGGTTACTATTCCGAGGCCATCGGGATCGCGAACGGCTCCATACGGCTTTTCCCCGGCTACTATTTTTTCGGTATGGCCCTCGGCGGCAACATCAAGGCCGCATTCCGCTCGGTTCCCGACTACGGGGACGAGAACGGTGTCCTCATCCCGGGATCGGGAGCGTCCCAGTCGGCCTTCGGCGTGATGGCCGATTTCGGGCTCCTCACGAAGTTCAACCTGCTGAAATTCTATTCTTCGCGCGAAAAAAACCTGTCCATCGGCCTCGCCTTCAAGAACGTCGGCGCCCCGGTCATGGGCGAACCCCTGCCCACGGTCGGCAGCGCCGGCATCGCGTACTCCCCGTTCAGGCCCATCCTGGTGTCCCTTGATGTCTCCCTGCCGGTCAACCTCGTCGATCCGGCGTCGAGCGAACGGCCGTATGCCGGCATCGGCGGCCTCGTCCAAGTCACCGAAAGCATCGCCATGCACGGCGGGATCCTCGTCAAGGGGGGGAATCCGCGCATCTCGCTCGGATCGTCCCTGGGCTTCGCGCCGATGACCCTTGTCGTCAACTGGACCGTCGACCTCACCACCCAGCTGGCGCCGCTCAACCGGCTCAGCGTGCAGGTGCGCTTCGACATGGGAGACCTGGGCCGCGGCGCGGTACGGTCGCAAGTGGACGCCATGTACCTGGCGGGGCTGGAAGCCTATGCCGCGGGCGAACTGGAAACGGCCATAGGGTTCTGGGAAGAGGCGCTCAATCTGGACCCGAGCTTCGATCCGGCCCGCGAGAACATGGAAGCCGCGCGCGGCGTGCTCGAGCTCCAGGATCGCATGAAGGACATCCAGACCATCAAGCCCTGAGGGGGGAATCCCCCCGGCCGTTCCCCAAGACCCCGCTCCCGTGCTACTACGTTCCCCAGTCAGGCTGTTGAAAAATCCGGCATGTTACGGCACCCTGCCTGTCGAGAGCCGGCGAATTCCGTTTTCCTCGGGGAGCGGCGCCGCTTTCGGAAAGGTTTCATGATGAGCGTAGTACAGGTCTTCGGGTTCCTCGGGTCCCTCGTGACAGTCTACATGATACTCTGCATGCTCAGGATAGCGCTGGCCTGGTTCGGGCCCGCCGCGGCGAACGGAGCGGCAGCCAGACCGCTCGTGGCAATCGTCGACCCCTACCTGGCCTTTTTTTCGCGCATCAAGCGGCTCCGGGGCGAGCGCATCGATTTTTCGCCCATCGTCGCGATAACCGCGCTGTGGTTCGTATCGCAGATCTTCTATTCGATCGGCGTGAGCGGGAAGGTTTCCCTCTCGGCGGTTCTGGCGATAGCGCTCTCGGGCACCTGGTCGGTTTTCGCCTTTCTCCTCGACATGTTCGCGATGCTCATCCTGCTCCGGGTCGTGGCCTATTTCGCCCGATGGAACAGCCTGCATCCCGCGTGGCAAGCCATCGACGCGACGATCAACCCGATCGTATTCAGGATCAAGCGCACGGTCTACCGCGACCGCATCGTGAAGTACCAGGCGGGGCTCATTACCGCCCTGGCCGTCATCGTCGCGTTCCGCGTCATCCTCGGCTTCGGCGTGAACCTCCTCTCGAACCTGCTGGTCAAACTGCCGTTCTAGAGAATCACCGTGGAAGATTTGCCACGAAGTCACGGAGTCACGGAGAAGGGCGGGGAGAAGGTGAAGAGCGAGAAGGGGGCGAAGGCGTACCACTGGTATCTTCGGAACGCAGTATCGCCAGACCCGGCGTACGGGACACATGAATCGTCGTAATTCCCGAGCCGGCCGTTCGCGCGTATACTGTCCCCATGGCTCCCGCTCCCCGCGCACCTCGCCTGAAACGCCGCTACTACCACCGGGTCGTGGGCCTCTTCCTGGCCGCCGCCCTCGTTCCCGTGTTCGCACTTTCCGTGGCCCTGACCGGCATCGTCACGAGCACCCTCGAGCGGGCGGCCGACGAACGCGGAAGGGCGGCGCGCGACGCGTTCGCGAACGGTTTCGCGGCGCTCCTCGACGATGCCCGGGGCGCGATCGGGTCCGTCGCGAATGCTCCGGAAACGAAGGCTGCGTTCGACCGCCCGGCGGATGAGGGCGCAGGCAACGATCTCGCACGCCTCCTGGCACGGGAGGCCGCGAAATCAGGCGCCTTCGTCCTGTCCGCCGTCGGGGAAGACGGACGGGTGTTCTCGTCAAAGGATGCGCCGCCGGACCTGGACCCCGGGCTCTACGGCAGCTGGGGGCTCCTGCGCATGATCGGCGAGAATCCGGCCCGCGTCGCGATCACGGGACGCCGCCGCGTCGCGGGCGACGGCACCGTGCTCTCCGTGCTGGCCGGGCGGGCCTTGCCGTCGGCGGCGGGCGGGAGGGCGGCAGTGGTCGCCTGCGAACTGCGTCGGGACGCCGTGGCCCATGCGGCGGCATCAGCGAGGGATTACCTGGTCTCCGAGGCGCTCATCGCCGACCGCGACGGCATCATCGTGTTCAGCCTCGCGGACCCGGCCGGGGAAGGCGGTTTCATCTGGGAACCCGCCGTGGCCGACCGGACCGGGGAGGGGCGCGCCACCTTGGCCTATGACCGCGAGGTGGACGGATTTTCCGTGCGCGTGGAAATTTCCGTGGCGCTCGTGGCCGGGCTCGTCGCAGCCATGCGGGACGCGTCCTGGGTCGCCCTGGCGGTATTCACGTTCCTCGCCGCGGGACTTGCGCTGTTCGCGTCCCGGCTCGTGACGCGGCCCGTGGAGGCGCTCTCGTCGTCCATGCTTCTCGTCCGGTCGGGCGACCTGAGCGCTCGGGTCAGGCCGGCGTCCGACGACGAGCTCGGGGACCTCGCCCATTCCTTCAACGCCATGGCCTCTGAAATCCATGCCCTAATGCGTTCGTCCGTGGAGCGGCAGGAATTGCTCCGCGCCGCCGAACTCAAGGCACTGGCCGCGCAGATGAATCCCCACTTTCTCTACAATTCCCTCAATTCGCTGCGCTCCCTGGCCAAGCTCGGCCGGAGTTCAGAGATCGTGGAGACCGTCACTCTGCTCGGCAAGCTCCTCAGGTCCGCGGCCGAAACGAGGGGCGACCGCACCACCGTGGGCGCGGCGCTGGACTTCGCGCGGCAGTACGTGGCGCTGGAACGCGTGCGTTTCGGCGGGCGGCTGCGCTTCGAGATCGATGTCGATCCTTCCCTTTCCCCCTGCCTCATTCCCGGCCTCGTCCTGGAGCCGCTCGTGGAAAACGCCCTCATCCACGGGCTGGAGCGCAGCACGGGACCATGGACGCTCCGCGTCTCCGGCCGCGTCGAAGCCCGCCGGGAAAACGGGGCGGGCGGGGACAGCGATCTCGTCCTCGTCGTGGAGGATGACGGCCCCGGGGCCGATCCGGAAGCGCTCGCCGCCATCATGCGTGTCCTCGACTCGGGTGAACCGCCCGAAGGGGGCGCGCACCTCGGACTCGCCGCCACGAACCGCCGGCTCAAGCTGAGCTTCGGACCCCATTACGGGCTCTCCGTGTGTTCCGGGGCGGGTGCGGGAATGGACGGGGAAGGTCGCCGGGGATTTTCCGTCATCGTCCGTATCCCCGGCTCGGCGGGGCGGAATCCCATCAGGCCGGCCGCAGGCGGGGGAGAAACATGTTCGGTTTGATCGTCGCCGAGGACGAGGAACTGTTCAGGAAGGAACTGTCCACGGCCACCGACTGGGAAAAATCCGGATTCCTGCTCGTGGGCGCCGCGAAGGACGGCGAGGAAGCCATGGATCTCGTCCGGTCGGTCCGGCCCGATGCCGTCGTCACCGACGTGCGCATGCCCGTCCTGGACGGCCTCGGCCTGCTCGCGGCCATCCAGGAGCTTCCGGAGGAACAGCGGCCCCTCGTCGTCATGCTTTCCGGGCATTCGGAATTCGAGTACGCGCGCAAGGCGATGCGGCTCGGCGCCTTCGACTACCTCATGAAGCCACTCGACGACGCCGAGCTCGAGGGCACGATGACCCGGCTCGCGGACGCCCTCGCGGAACGGTCGAGGAAACGGGCGCTCGACGAAGTCGCCGCAGCCGATCCGGCCATCGCCTTCTTTGCCGAATACGCGCCTTCGGGTCCCCGTGACGCCGCCGACTCGTACGTCGAACGGGCTGTCGCCGAAATTCGGGAACGCTACCTCGTCGACCTTTCCGCCGGGGACGTGGCGGCGCCGCTGGGGATATCGGGCGGCCACCTCGCCCGGATCTTCAGGACGAAGACCGGGCTGACCTTCGCGGAGTACCTCGCCAGCTACCGCATGAAGCGGGCATGTGAACTCCTGCGCGACCCCACGATCCGCGTCGGCGAAGTCGCCGACCTCGTGGGCTACCTCGACCAGCGTCACTTCGCCCACGTGTTCCGCAAGTACGTCGGGACGACGCCGACGGGGTTCAGGGAAGGACGTTTCGCCGCGGGGCGACGGGGCGGGGACCCATGACCTGGCGGGAGGATTTCATTCCCCCGCGGCGGCTTTCATGGCCGCCGCGAAACGGGCGAGCGTAGCCGCCTTGTCCCGCGACGCTTCGTCGATGTCGTAGGGCGCGATCGCGATCGAAGAGAGCTCGGGCAGTCCCTGGGGCGTCGGCGAAAGCCCGAGCGCCGGCCGCCGTCCGAACCTGCCGGCCATGACCTTCGCGACATCCGCTCCCAGGACGAAATCGATGAACTCCAGCGCTTCGTCACGGGTCGGCGCCCCGCGCACGAGGGCCACGCCGTCGGGAACCGCGCTTGTGCCGTCCGACGGATAGACAACGCGAAGGTCAGAACCCGCGGCCATGATCTCCGCGGCCGAGGATTCGTAGGTGAACCCGACGAGGCTTTCCCCGGACGCGACGGCCCGCGCCACGAGGGCCGATTCCCGCATGCTCCGTCCCTTCAACGCGCGCGCGAAGGCCGCGTCGGCGCCGGCACGGTCGGGTGCCAGGCCGTCGCGCACGAGCGCCTCCTCGACGGTCCGCAGGATGGTATAGGCGCTGCCGGATACCGTCGGGTCGGCGAAGGCGACGAGCCCGGCGAACCAGGGATCCATCGCGTCCTTCCAGGATCGCGGAGCGCGTTCGGCGGGTACGAGCCTCGCGTTCCAGACGATGACCATGGGAAGCACCGTGAAGGGCGACCACGACCGTCCGGAATCGGCTTGAGCCGGAATGGGCTCGAAAAGGTCCGTGTTGGCCTGAAGGCTCTCCGCCCCTCCGCCCCAGAAGACGCTCGCTTGCGGGGCCGCGGATTCTTCCTTCAGCCTGGCGAGGAGTCCGCCCGTGCCGCCCTGCACGACGCGGATATCCCTTTTCGAGCGGCTTCGGAACTCCGCGGTTACGAAGCGGACAATGTCGAGCTCGTGCGGCGAGTACACGACCAGGGTGTCGGCGGGAAGTACCGGTTTTTTTACCTGCGAGCACGAGGCGGTGCACGCGAGGGCAAGGAAGATCGAAAGACTTGTCAGCAGGGTTTTCCCCGGCCGCGCAGCGCCGCCGATGCGGGCTCTCACTGCCTCAGGCATTCCGCCAGGTCCCGTCCGAGGACCGACTCGTCGACGTAGAGCCGCGCGTCGATGCCGATGGATTTCGCCGCCTCGACGTTCTCCGGGTAGTCGTCCACGAAAAAGGCGCGTTCAGGCCTCACGCCCTCGGCATCGAGGATGCGGAGCCAGAAATCCGGATCGGGTTTGGCCACGCCCATGAGGTGGGACGCATAGACTCCGTCGAAGCGCTTCGGGAGTCCCAGCTCGCCCATGCGTGCGAAATGCGTGTCGATGGTGTTCGTGCCGGCGACGGCGCGCGCACCGGCCCGGCGGATGCCGTCGACGAGCGCCAGGGTCGGTGCGTGGAGGCTCGGCCTGAAGAGGGTGTCGATATAATCTTGGCCCGCCCTGATGCCCTGTTCCCGTTCGAACCGGTCCCAGAACTCGGGGGCGCCGATCGAACCGCGCATGTAGTCCCGGAACGCGCCGCGCGTCGCCAGGCGGAATTCGTCCTCGGATATCCCGAGAAGCCGGGCGGCTTCGGGGCAGACGTCGAAGTCGCGCACCACCACGCCGCCCCAGTCGAAGATGTAGAGTTCGATCATTCCTTGCCGGCCGAGTAGACGGAGGCCCCTCCCAGGAAGTACTTGGACAGGGTCAAGAATAGCGCGAAGACGGGAAGCGAGGCTATGGCGGCCACGGCCATCATAGCGCCTTCGTCCGAGCTCTTCTCCGCGGCGAATTTCACGATGTACGCCGGGATGGTCTTCATCTCCTCGCTCTGCGCCACGAGGAGCGGCCAGAGGAGGTTGTCCCATTGCTGGCGGAAGGCGAGTATCGCGAGGGTGGCGGCGGCGGGACCTGCATTCTTGAACACGATGGAAAAGAAGATCCGGGGTTCGGAACAGCCGTCGATGCGCGCGGCGTCGAGCATCTCGGAGGGGAACGACAGGAGGTATTGCCGCATCAGGAAGACGCCGAAGGCGTTCATGAGGAAGGGGAGGATGAGGCCGCCGTAGCTGTTCTGCAGCCCGAGGCGCACGATGATGATGTAGAGCGGAATCATCACGGTCTCGAAGGGAATCATCATCGTCGCCATGATCCCCATGAAGACGGTATTCCTGCCGCGGAAACGGAACTTGGCGAGTCCATAGCCGGTGAGCGCCGACAGGAACACCGTGCTCGCGGCGATGGACAGCGACACGACGAGGGAGTTCAGGATGTTGCGCGGGAAAATCCATTGCCCGTCGTTGCCGGCGAGAGCCTGGAGGAAGTTGGCCCACTTCGGCGAGCGCGGGAGCCAGCCGTAGGGCATCTGCATGATGTCGGCGGAATTCATGAGCGATGCACCGGCCATGAAGGCGATGGGCACGAAGATGACGGCCGCCGCAGAGAGGAGGATGACCCACGTCAGGGACGAAAACGCCACGGCGGGAAACGAGAACGCGCGGGAGCGCCTCACGACTCGAGCTCCCCGCTCCGGGAAAAACGGATCTGGGTCCAGGACAGGAGCAGCATGAAGGCGAAGAGGAGCACCGCCATCACGCTCGCGCGGCCGAGGTTCTGGTCGCGCAGGGCGGTGTTGTAGATGTTGAGGGTCAGCACGTTGATGGGCCCGAGCGGAGCGCCGCGCTGGGTGAAGAGGTACTGGGTGCTGAAGGTCTTGAGGCACTGGATGAGGATCATGACCGAGACGAGCACCGTGGTGGGCTTGAGGAGCGGGAGCGTGATGCGGAAGAAACGCTGGAACGCGTTGGCCCCGTCGATCACCGCGGCCTCGTTGACGCTCTGCGGTATCTTGCCGATGCCCGTGACGAAGAGGATGGTGAAGTAGCCGACGTACTTCCAGACGTAGACGACGATCGTGGAGATGCGGACCATCGTCGCGTCAGCCAACCACTTGTGGTCGATGCCGGGAGTCCTCATGAGGGCGTTGGCCATCTGGTTCGCCAGCCCCCTCGGGTCGAACATGAGCAGCCAGATGAGGGCCGCCACCACCGAGGACAGCACCGCCGGCGAGTACAGCGCCATCTGGATGCCGCGCCGCCATCGCGTCCTGGACGTGACGAGGACGGCGAACAGGAGCGACAGCAGGAACATGGGCACGAAAGCGCCCGCCGCGAAAATCGCGGTAGCCCCCACGGAGTTCCAGAAATCGGGGGACGAGAGGACCTTCCCGTAGTTGTCCAGGCCGATGAATTTCGGCGGCTTCAGCGAGAGCAGCTTCTTGTTGAAAAAGCTCGTCCAGAAGGCGTTGAGGATCGGGTAGAGCGAAAAGGCCGAGAAGAACAGCACGCCGGGGGCGACGAAAAACCACCCCCATCTCGCCGTCTTCCGCTCGAGCGACTCGCCGGATCGTCCCTTGTTCATGAATCTTCCTCGTTGGTACGGATCGGAACGGGAATCATGCCACGGAACCGCCTGGCTGGGAAGGGACAACCACGAAGGTCACGAAGGGGAGGGGAGAAAGCGCACGAAGGAAGATGGCGGGAAGGAATCGGGAGGACGGGGAAGGATAAATTCCCGCATCATCCATCTCCATCGCTTCATCCGTCTTCCTCCGTGCCTCCGTGGCAAATTCCCTGTCGGTGAGCTGTCGGTTATTGCTCGGCGAGGGCCGCGGTGACGTCCTTGCGGAGCTTGTCGAGGGCTTTCTGCGGTTCGACGCCCGCGAGCATCACCGATTCGAAGGCTTCCTTGAGCATGGCATCGATCTTCGAGCTGGACGCGCCGTAGTACACCATGTGGGCGGCGTTCATGTCCTTGACGAACACGTCCGAATAGGGCATTGCCTTCAAGGTGGCAGATTCCATGAGGGCCTTCATGGGCTGGACGATCGCGACCTTCTCCAGGTATTCCTGGCCGTGCGAAAGCATGTACGAAAGGAGGGCCCACGAGGCCTGCTGCTCGATTTTCGGCGACTGCGCGTTCACCATGTAGTAGTGGCCGTAGTAGTTGTTCGGCACCTTCTTCTTGGCGTCCTTCCACTGCGGGAAGGGGATGACCATCCAGTCCTTCGAATTGTAGAACGCCGGGTTCGCATTCTTCATCCGCGCTTCCTGGTAGAGCCCGGAGAGGGACATGGCTATCTCGTTCTTGTCGTTGTCGAAGAGCTTGCGCGCGTCGGTGTACGTGGGGGATCCGAGGTTCTTGCCGTTCGGCCCGAAGTCCTTGAAATACTGGAGGACCTTGAGCCAGGCCGCGTCGTTCAGGATCGCCTTCCCGTCCCTGGAGACGAGTTCGCCGCCGAGCTGCTCCACCATCGGGACGATCGAGGTGAGGTAGTAGGGATAGCGGAAATCGAAGCCGCGGCGCGTGATGATCTGCCCGTCGCGCTTCACGAGCTTCTCGGAGACCGCCATGACGTCTTCCCAGGTCTTGGGCCAGTCCTTGTCGGGGTCGAGTCCGGCGTCCCGGAAGATCTTTTTGTTGAGGTACACGCACCAGTTGGTGAGCTCGACCGGGAGCCCGTAGGCCTTGCCGCCATCGATGACCGAGGTCAGCATGCCCGGCAGGTATTTCGATTCGAGATCCTTCAGGTCCTTCGATCCGGCCATCTTGAAGTCGACCGGCGCGACGCGCCCGTTCGTGATGAAGGGATACTCGTCGAAGAGCTCGAGGTTGAAGATGTCCGGGCCCTGGTTGGCGGCGAAGCCCGTGGTGATGATCTCGCGGATCTTCGCCGACGGGTAGGTGACGTAGGTGACCTTGACGCTCGGGTTGGCGGCCATGAACTCGGCGATGTAACGCTGTTCGATGGGGACCCGGTTGGGGTCCTCGTGGGTCCAGATCGTGATCTCCATTGCCTTTCCCTTGAGTTCCGGGATTACCGGCGCCTGGGCGAAGGCCGACGCTGCGAAGATCGCGAACGCGGCGAGAGCTGCCATTCGTTTCATTGAAACCTCCTCGTGGATGATCCCCCATGCTCCCCCCGCCCGGGAATATCCGCAATGCCGCTATCCCGGCATCGTGTGCACGAAACCGGCGTCGGGCGGGCAAGAGGGGAAGAGGGCGATCTTCGGGGTACGAGGAAAAAGGATGCGCGCGGGGCTCACGGGGTTCGACCGGAACGGCGCGGCGTGTCGGAGAAGAAACCCGGCCGCGGTTCCACGCGGATACGTGGACATGGCGGGTGGCGTCGCGAACAAAGGGGCGCTTGCCGCTCCTTTGTTCGCGAGCGACAGGCCCCGTCCGCCAAGATTCGCTCAGTGGCAAAATATCCTGTCAATGCCTACCTGACGATCTTGCGGGCTTCCACGTAGAAGCGCTTTTCCGGCGCCTCGCCCATGGAAAAGGTTTTCCTCGGCATCACGCCGTCCCTGATGACCGTGCCGAAGAACCCGCCCTTGTCGATCGGCGGCAGGTAGAGGCCGAGGTTCCCCGGCTTGGTCGCCAGGGAGAGGAGGCTCTCCGTGCCGTGGATGTAGTCGATGCCGACTCCCGGGTTGGACTGGAGGAAGGGGTCGATGAATGCCTGGATGGTTCCCGCCGCCAGGTTGGCCTCAGGCTTCGCAAAGCGGATCACGCCCGAGCCCTTTGCGCTGGCAAAGGCCATACGGTGCTCCTTTGTCGGCTCGCCGGCGAAGGAGAAGGCTTTTTCCGAGCTCGGGAAGGACTCGACCGAGCATTCCCGGTAGCCCTTGAGATTCCCGAAGAACCCTTTTTCATCGACGCCGAAGAGCACGCGGTGGATGGGGTGGAAGGGCAGGCCCTCGTCGTAGATGTTGACGAGTTCGACGAGCGCATACCGGGCTGGATGATCCATGAGCCCGGCTTCCCCGGCCCTGTCCTTCTTGATCTCTTCCCAGATGGCCTTGGCCGTGGCCAGGGAGTGGTTGCCGTCGCCCACCGCGAAGAGGAGGACCTCGTCCCTGCCGTATTTCGACTTGAAGGCGGCCGGGTCGGCGAGCTTCTGAAGCGCGTTGGCGAAGCCGTCGAGGAGGGCAGGCTCCTTCACGTGCCAGCCGCGCAAGCGCCCGGAATCCGACATGAGCCCGAAGTCGTAGAGCTTCGGGAGCCTGTCGCGCCCGGCGTAGAGCGGTTCGATGACGGTGCGGTGCGGGTCGTCGATGAGGAGCATGATGTGGGGCAGTTCGAGGGGTGCGCCGCGGCGGATCTGCATCCGGGGCGGGAGTCGCTCGACGATCGTGCCCTCGGTGGGGCGGATGAGGGAGGCGGAGCCCGTGCCATACTCGTATTTTTCAAGGTCCACGGCCATCACGAGGCCCTTGCGGGGCTCCTTTTCGAAGGGCGTGGTCCGCTCGACGACGATGAAGCCTTCCCCCCTGTTTTCGACGACGCCTTTCGCGAGATAGTCGCGCATGGCGGCCTGGATGCGCTGCACGCGCTCGGCCTTGTCGGCGTCTTCCAGGTAACATTCCGGGAAGATGAGGTTGAAGGTGCTCGGGCGGGAACCGACGCGCCGCTTGACGCCTTCCCAGTATTCCCGTTCGCTCGAGTACTGGTCGCAGGCGACCACGGCCCAGTCCTGGTAATCCGTGCCGGCGGCCGGCAGGTAGGTTTCGGGCACGCGGACTCCGAGCCGGGCGAGCGTGTCGGCGCAGTTCGCCATCGTTGTCTCCTTGCACATTCATGAACGTTGATTCGGTCGTCCGAGTATGCCCGGATTTCCGGGAATCGTCAAACGAAACAGCTGAGCGTCAGCGGGTCGTCAGCATCACCTGCACGATCTGGATGATGGGGAAGACGATGCACACGATGATGAAGATGATCTCGAGGACCATGGTCCGCTGTTCGCTGATGTCTCCGCGCACGATCTCGAAGATGTCCTGGAGGACGTCGAGGCGGCGCTCGATGCTCCACTTCCACCCGGCCGTGTTGAAGATGCTGCACAGGTGCTCGTAGATCTGGCCGAAAAAATAATCGCCGATGATCTTCGAGCTGTTTTCGAGGTTCTCGAGGATGAAGAGCGCCTCGATGCGGAGTGCCTGCATGTCCGCGAACTTCCTCTGGAGGGCGTTCGTCCGCTTGCGGCGATGCGAGCCGATGTAGAGCATGCGCAGGTCGCGCTCGGATTCCTCCAGCCAGCGGTCGAGGAGCCTGTCCAGCGCTCGGAGCTCGAGGAGCTGGTAGTTCGCGTGCTCGATGATGAGGAGGAGGTCCTCGTAGTCGTTGGACGGGTCGATGATGAGGCAGCGGTCCATGTCGAACAGGGCGAAGTCGTTCGTGAGGTAGGAGAAGGGGTTGTTGAGCGTCCGCCAGAGCTGGCGGACGTGGAGCGGGGCTCCGGGCGGCTCGCCGGTGAGCAGGGTCGCTATCATGGAGCGGTTCAGCTCGAAGAAGGTTTCGGGATCGGACTCGATCCCGAAGAAGCGGTACGCGACGTAATGTTCGCTCTCGTGGAGTATGTCCGACTCGTAGCCCTCGCGCCCGATGGCCTCCACGATGTGCTCCGCGATGGAGCGGGCCTTGGTTTCGACGAAGCGGGTGACCGTGGTGCGGACGCCGCAGGTTTCGAAGGAGGACCTTTCCATGCCGTGGAGGCCGCGCAAGGTCGTCGAGACGCGCCGCCTGAGTTCGACGCAGATGACGCCCTCGTCGAAGAGCTTGGCGATCGCGGAAAGGCCGGCACGGGGAACAGGGTCGGCGCAGGAAGCGGTGTCGATCGGCCCGGGCGTGGAGCCGATCTCGACGATGAGGGGCTTGGGGAGCGTGAAGGAGTCCGGGGCGTCGCGCTTTTTCAGGGTCGCCGTCTCGGTGCGGCAGGGGAGGATCTCGGCCGCCATCTCGAGATCGATGTCCACGCCGACGTCGTAGAGGGCCATGTAGACGATCTCGACGTCATAGATCTTCTCCGCGGACTCAGGCAGCTCGACGGGCAAATCCCCGGATTCGGGCTGCGAGCTGACCTTCACGACCTCTTTCGGCCGTAGAGGCTTTTCCGACCTCGCCGAAAGCGGGGTGAACCCTGGTTTCCTGTCCGGCATGGCGATTCCCCTCCCCCTTACGGAGCGGACTTGGCTTCGAACCTGAGGATGTCGCGTCCGAGCACCGCGAGCGAGATGACGGATCCGTCAGGTACGAGGTACGGGATCGTGAATTCGCCGCCGGAGTGGAGGAGTTCGGCCAGCTTGACCGACTCTCCCGTGGGATACTTCGCCGTCACCGCCACCTTGAGCGGGTAGGGGTACTCCGGCAGGGTCTGGCGGATCAAGCCGGACGCCATGCCCTCCGCGGGAAGGGGAAATGCCCACACGATGGCCACGGGCTGCGCCCGGCTGACGAGGACGCCGGCGGCCGGCAGCTGGGAGACGACCGTTCCTGGCTTTTCCTTCCCCGTCGCCTCGCGCGCCTGGAACGAGAAGGGCACGCCGGAATTCCCGATCTGGACGATGGCGTCGGCGAGCTGGAGCCCGAGCATGGCCGGGACTTTCATCTTCGCTTCCTCGGGGCCGCGGCTCACGATGAGCTCCAGTGCGACCGGCCCTGCGAGGTCGGTTCCGGCCGGGGGTTTCTGTTCGAGCACCATGCCGGCCCGGGCTTTCGCGTTGTAGACGTAGATGGGAGGCTCCCTGACGGTCACCAGGGGACGGGCGGAGCTGAAGACGGTCTGCAGGTGCAGCTTGACCTCGTCGATGTTCATCCCGATGAAATTCTCGATCTTGTCCACCGCGACGCCCTTCCCGACGGTGAGGGAGATTCGCCGTCCCGCCTTGACGATGCTGCCGGCGGGCGGCCGCTGCTCGAGGATGCGTCCCTTGTCCTCGGACCTGTTCGTGACGCGCAAGGCTATGCGCGGGTAGAGTTCCTTTTCCTGGAGCTTGATCAGCGCGGTGGTGAGCTCCATGCCGCTCACGTTCGGGACGAGCGTCTGCTCCTCCCCGCGCAGGGACATGAAGAAGGCGATGAGCCCCGAGAGGGTCATGAGCACGACGATGCCGAAGAAACCGATGGCCGCGAACTTGTAGGAATCGCGGTCGAGTTCGCCCAGTTTCCTGAATCCCGAGGCAATATTCCTGAAGTCAAATGACAGTTTCATCTTTTTTTCCGTTCGCGCAGGCGGCGATCCCGAGGACCGCGCCGGGCAGGCCCCGCGTACCGTTCGCGAAATCCCGGTGCGGCAGGGCCTTTTTGGACTGAAGTTGAAGGCGAAGCAATGCGAGAAGTCCCTTTCCGGTTTGTACCATTATTCCCCGGGACTTGTCTAGGGCGACGACGGTGCCGGGAAGCGCCCGGGCATCCTCGTCGGGATACGGGAAGGACTCGATGACGGCGAGCCTCACCCCGCCGAATGCCGTGCACGCGCCCGGCCAGGGATGGAAAGCCCGTACGCGCGCGTCCAGGTCCAGGGCGGACGAGGCGAAATCCAGGATGCCGTCCTCCTTCCGCAGCTTGGAGCAGTAGCTCGCCCCGGAACCGTCCTGCGGTTCTCCTGGGACGGGGCCGAGCGCGAGGCGGTCGACCGTCGAAAGGAGGAGGCGCGCGCCGGTTTCCGCGGCGATCGCGGAGAGGCTTTCGGCGGTTTCGCGGCCGCCCAGCGGCAGGACTTCGCGGGCCAGCAGCTCCCCCTCGTCCATGCCCAGGGAGACGCGCTGGACCACGACGCCGGTCTCGCGGTCGCGGGCCAGGATGGCGGCCGGGATGGGGGCGCAGCCCCGCCAGCGCGGGAGGAGCGAGGGATGTACGTTGACCGATCCCGAGGGGAAGAGGGAGAGGAATTTCGGTCCGAAGATCTTGCCGTAGGCGTAGACGGCCATGAGTTCAGGACGAAAGCCGGCCACGGTCTCCCTGGCATCCGGGTCGAGCCGTTCGGGCGCCAGCACAGGTATGCCGAGGGCGCAGGCGGCTTCGGCCACGGGCGTGCGCGAGCCGCCCATGCCGCGGCCTTTATGCGAATCGGGGTTCGTGAGGACCGCGACGATTTCATGGACCCGGGCGAGGGCGAGGAGGCCGGGTACGGCTATCCCCGGACTGCCGGCGAAGAGGATGCGCACCGCGTCAGATCCTGAGCTTCTTCTCGTACTCCTCGAGGGCCCGGCGTTTCGCTGCCGGGAGGAGGCGGTCGACGAAGAGTATCCCGTTGAGGTGGTCGAACTCGTGGAGGATCACGCGCGCGAGGAGCCCTTCGGCTTCGAGGTTGAAACGCCGGCCGCGCTCGTTCCAGGCCTGGACCTTCACGAACTCGGGCCGTCTCACCTTCTTGTACAGGCCCGGGATGGAGAGGCAGCCCTCCTCGAGCACGACCTCCTCGGGCGACGTGAAGACGATCTCAGGATTGATGAAGGCGCGCGGGCCGTCCCCGTCGATCGAGGCTATGAACATCCGTTCGCTCCTGCCCACCTGCGGCGCGGCCAGGCCGAGGCCTCGGTGGGCGCGCATGGACTCGAACATGTCAGCGATGAAGGACGCGACGGATGCGTCGATCTTTTCGACGCGTAAGGCTTTTTGGGTCAGTATCCCGTTTCCCATGGTGGCGATCTCGAGCATCTCCATTCCTCCGCTCATGGCGAACCCCCGCCCGGGGACCCCCGGCGGGGAAACATCCTTGTTAAACTACGGACGGGAACCCGCGAAGGTCAAGGCCGGCGGCTCAGGGCGAGCGGGCTTCCGGGGGCAGGTCAACCCGGTCGCCGACCTGGATGCCGACCCTGCCGAACCAGCCGCGGGGAACTTCGAGGGCGTACCGCAGGCTCGTTTCGGAATCGATCGAGGCAAGGGAATAGGGTTCCATGTCATGGATCTCGCGGATGACGCCCGAAGAATCGATGTAGGCGATCGAAAGCGGCAATTTCGTGTCTTTCATCCAGAAACCGAGCCGACGGTCGCGGTCGTTCACGAAGAGCATGCCGTGGCCGTCATCGAGCTTTTCGCGGAACATGAGTCCGCGGGACTGCTGGTCGGGGGCGATGGCCAACTCGGCTGCGATTTCGACCTCGCCGATCCTCAGCACGGCTTCCTTCAGCCGCGGCTGCGCCGTTTCAGGCCGGTTTCCCGCGCTCTGGGATCCGCGCGCGCAGGAAACGGCCAGGGCGGCCGCGACGATCGTCGCCAAAATCAAGCGATGCCCGGCGGGCAGTCGGCGAAAAAAGGCCGCCGCGGCGGCGGGAATGCCATGACTCGGGTACACGTGGTGCCTCCTCCGGTTTGGCTTCAGCCCGGTCGGGCATGAAAAAAGCCTTAAAGGACGAACGTCCCTCAAGGCCGAGAATTCCTCTGCAATTCCTCGCGGTTTTCCGCTCAACTGCATTCTCAAAGACAGTGTTGAAAAAGGCTCCATGGCCTTTTCCGGCACTCTATTGGGCGCTATGCCGATTGGATCAGTACTTTCCGTCCTTGCCGCCCTTTCCGCGGGTTTTCTTGAGAAGCTTGCGGACGAGGGCTTTCTGTTTCCGGTTCTTGACGGCGGAAGGTTTTTCGAAGAATTCGCGTTTCTTCCATTCCCGGATGATGCCCTCTTTCTCCACCAGGCGCTTGAAGCGCTTGATGGCTTTTTCGAGCGGCTCGTTGTCGTCGACGATGATCTGGTTCAGGTTGATCACCTCCCTTCGGACGAGGCGTTCATATTAACCAAACGTCGGGCTTTGTCAAGCGGGCCCTCCCCGGCGAGGGCTTCGGGATCGCAGGGCGTCATGGCGACGCGGAGCTCCCAGTGGAGGTGTGGCCCCGTCGAAAACCCCGTGCTTCCTACCGTCCCGATCCGCGCCCCGCGCCGGACCACGTCTCCCGGGGCGACTTCGATCGTGTCCATGTGCATGCAGATCGAATAGACGCCGGGCAGGTGTTCGAGGATCACCGTGTTGCCGGTCAGGATGCGCAAGCCCGCGAAGGCCACCCGCCCGGTGCCGCAGGCGAAGACGGGCGTGCCCCGGGGCGCGGACAGGTCGAGGCCGAGGTGCCTGCCGATCGAGGTCTTTCCGTTCGAGTAGATGTACTTCCGCGCGTCGCCGAATGTGGAAGTCCGCCTCGTGTCGACCGTGGGAAGGATGAAGGAATCGCGGAGGAAGACGGCCGCGGGATCGAAGGATTCGAGGATGGCGATGTAAGCCTTGGACTCTTCCGCCTGCTTCGGGTCGGGAGCCGTGCGCAGTTTCGTGAGGGTTGGGGAGAGCTTGATCGTTTCCAGGGGGAATTCGCGGCTTTGCACCTTGAGCTGGCTTTCGTGGCGCAAGGGCACGCCGTCAAGCCCGCCTTCGAAGACCAGGATCCATTCTCCCTCCGCACCGTCGGTCGAGACGCCCAGGGCGAAACCCTGCAGGTTCGACGCTTCAGGAACGGGGCAGGGAAAGGGGGAGACCCTCGCCGCCGTCGTCCCGCCGGGGGTGATGAGGGAAAACCAGCCCTCGAGCCGGGATCCGGCGGGCGGTATGGCCCACACGAAGACGGGATCGCCCTGGCGCGCCGATTTCGGCGCCAGCCAGCGCACGGGAGAAGCCGCATCGGCCTGGACCGGATCGGACCGGGTTTGGGCGGGGAGGAAGCATGCTGAAACGACCAAGGCAGCCGTGAGGACGCCAATGCGGTGGTTCATCGAGGATGAAGATAGCGAAAGACCGGGAACACGGTAAAGCGAAAGGAAGGCAAATCGGCGCCCGGCGGTCATATTCAGTTCCTTGATGCTCAACCGCCGAGGCTGGAGCGACAGGCGCTCCGCACGTCTTTGCCCGAGGTTTACGGAACCATACGTTATCGGACAGTGCCTCGGCAGAGTACCAGCATAGTGTGTTCCGGGAACAGGAGCCTGGCCCATTCCGGCATTTCATCGAGCAGCTCGCGGCATCCCGCCCGATCATGGGCAAGGCCTCCGTACCGCCACTGCCGGCGATCCGCCACCTGGCTGGCCTCCACCGGATTGTCGTCGATGTACTCGAATACCTGCATGAATTCCCGAAGGCTGGCGATGATCCGCGAAAAGAACCGGCATCCCCACACGTGCCCGGTGAAGCCTGAGATCCTGTTGTAGGCCATCGCGAAGACGCTCAAGATCCATCGCATGATCGCTGAAAGGCTCTCGCCGTGGATGGGCTGTATGATGAAGTGGAAATGGTTGCCCATGATGCAGAAGTTCTCGATCCGGAAATAGTACTTCGTCTTCGCCCGCCTCACCACCGACAGGAAAAGTTCCTTCATCTGCCCCTTGTCGAGGATCATCTCCTTGGGGTTCGCCCGCGCCGTGACGTGATACCGGGCGTCGTCCTTTAGCTCTCGTGGCTTTCGCATACCACTATTACGCACACGACGGCCATTCCTGATTGAATCGCGAGCACTGTCCCCCGTGGGAGGATTGAATCGCGAGCACTGTCCTTCGTCGAGCACTGTCCCTCGTGGAGTACGCGTGAAGTTCGCCAAGCCTTATGGTGCGGGTTTCGACCTGCGAACCGGCCTCGATTCGAACGTGACGTCGTCCCACCACGCCGATCCCGGGCCGATGAGCGAAAGGGTTACGCCGATGACGGCGGCGCCTTCGGGAACCGGTGCGATGATCACGGTTTCCTTCCAGTCGGAATCGCCGGAGACGGCGACGGAATTGACGCCTCCCTGGATGCCGCCGGTCCTGTCCACGAAATTGACCGAGAGCCCGGCACCTTGTGCGACGGATTCCGTTTTAATATATGCGCGCAGGACAATGGTTTCGCCGGCATTTGCCTTGATATATTGCCCCCAAAACCTGTTGAGCCCCTCTCCTTCGTTTCCCCGGATCGAAAAACTCGAATGACCACTGCGTTTTATCACGGTATCCCCGGTCCATACGCCGGCGTCGGGTGCGAGCAGGTCGCACGCGACCCAATCGGATGGTACGCCTGTTCCATTCACGGCTTCAGCGCCGCCATTTACCAGTATGCCCGGCATGGAAAGCCAACGCTTCAGGAGATTCCGGCGCCGGTAGGTCCAGACAACCTTTTTCGTGCGATCGATTTCAACGAGCCTTCCGTGCTGGGCATCCGCGATGAGTATGGTTCCTCCGGGCAGTTCCTCGACCTGGTAGGGTTTCGAGAGCACGCCGCGTCCGTACTCGAAAACCACGTCGCCCGTGGGAGTCACTTCGAGGATGCGGTCATTGTCGGAATCGGCGATGAGCGTGTTCCCGTCAGGAAGGCGCTGGGCGAACCTGGGCCAGTTCAATCCTTCCGAGTAACTCCAGACGATGGCTCCAGAATTATCGATTTCGATGATCCGGTTTCCGTCGGAATCGGCGATGAGGGTATTCCCGTCAGGCAAGCGCCTCGGCGCATGCTGTCTTTTTGCTCCGCGGAAAGCCCAGAACACGGTTCCTTCCCGGTCGGTCTCGAACACGAGGTCGTTGTACCTGCCGCTCACGAGGAAGTGCCCGTTCGGCAGTTCCGTAGCGTGGTTGGGATAGTCGAGCTTCGTCCCGTCGGAGAGGAGGCCGGTTCCGCCTCCCCATGATTGGCTTGTCCAGGCCACCTTCCCCGCGCCGTCCAGCTCTACGAGGCGGTCGGCGTTGGTATCCGGAACGAGGACGTGGCCGTTGGAGAGCATGACCGCAGAATGGGCGAACCGAAGGCGCGTCTTTGCCTTCCATGTCACCCTGCCGGAGCGGTCGATGATGAAAACCTTGCTGCCAGTGTCGCTGAAATCGGCTCCGCCACCGTCCGTGACGAGAATCCTGCCATCCGGAAGGACCTGGAACCCGAGAGCGCGCTGGAATTCGAAATCGTCGAACCACCAGAGGAAGAACAGAGAGGCTATTATGACTGCCGCCCCGCTCAAAATAAGGCCAATTTTCGGAAATCGGCCCATTACCGGTTTCATGGTCTAGTAGCCATCAAATCTGAAATCCAAAACGGAAATTACGCCTGGGGAAAGAATCAAAGCTTCATATGTCATTGTAGGGTAGGAGTAAATCTCGAGCGATGACCATGTACCGGAATCCAATCGGAAATCCGCCGAAGAAATCATGTCCCCCCAACGAGGATTTACAGGCAATGTAAGTTCAGCATTATATGTCCCGGCGTTTGCGCTCCCGAAAACAAAGTTTCCCAACGGATCCGTTATAGCAGTGTAGATCGCAGGACCTCCCTGATTCAATTCAAGGTCTACGTCCTCAACTGCCAACATGCCAAACTCGTCATTCATCGAGTCACCGGTGACATTCCCCGACAGCGTCGCGCCGTCGTACACGAGGCAGCTCGCATCGGCGGGCAGCGCGTCCGACAGCACGGCGGAAGAGCCGGGCCAGGATACGACGAACCAGTAGTACAGTTGTTCATTCCCGAGCGCCGTACCAGCGGGCACGCTGCCGGAAATGTCAAGGGTGCTTTCGACGATTTCCGAACTCGCCGAACGGTCGACCGGCGCGTCGTCCCAGAAATTCGGCAGGGAATTCAGCTTTGCGCGGAGCCGGGGTGTGCCGGACAGGAGGTAGGGCCAAAAATCGGGGGGTATGCCGCTCACGGACCGGCTCACGGGTTGTGCCGATGGATCGCCGGGACCGAGAAAGTATTGGTTGCTGGGTTCGTAGAACGAGATCGGGCTCATCGTCAGGGACAGGGTGGTCGTCTGCGCCGCGGCCAGGACGACATCGTTCTTCACGGCTATCCCGGTTATCACGTCCCCCTCGACGGCGAACACCAGGACCGAGAAGGTTCCCGACGGGACATCCAGGGACAGGGTGATCGTGCTGCCGGGACTCGCGGATTCCCTGGCCTGGAATGCGACATCGGTGCCCCTGACGAGCTGGACGTGGATGCCGTCCATGAAGGAAGCCGCCTCATGCGTTCGCGTTACTTCGGTCTCGATCTGCTCCGGGGCCTTGGCGTGTTCGTCGTCATCGCCCTGCACTCGGTGTTCTACCGTTTCGGGGCCTCTACGACCTGGATCTGTCCGACCCGCCCGTCGTGGTGACCGTCATCGGCCTCCTCCTCATGTTCGCCGGGCTGTTCGCCATGGTGAGCGGCGTGTCTCACGGCGTTCGCACGATCGCGAACCTCGAAGCGGGCATGACCCGACGGAAGCTGGCGCTGCGCTTCCTGGCGTATGGCGGGCTCACGCCGGCGGTGGCCGCATCCGCGGCGGCTTGCCGAGCACTGTCCCCCATGGAGTGCGGACTCTCGACCCGGCGGAAGCGGCGCTTGAGTCCCCGGGCGGTTTCATGCTACTTGATGATGCATGGAACTAGCCCGCAGCTGCCTCGTCATCGACCACGACGATACCGCGGTGATGAGCACCCCCCTGATCCACTATCCGGCCCACGTCGAAGCCATGCGCCGCCTCAGGCCGGGCGTGGCGGCCATCAGCCTGGACGGGTGGTTCCGGAAGAATTTCCACCCGGGCCTCAATGAATTCCTGTGTGACGAGCTGGGCATGTCGGACGCCGAGCTGGCCGAAAGCCAGCGGATATGGCGGGAGTTCACGGCCTCCCGCGCGGCGGAGTTCTTCCCCGGCATGCTCACGGCGCTTTGCGAATTCAAGCGGCGCGGCGGCGTCCTCGTCGTCGTTTCCCACTCGGATGTCGGAACGATCGAACGGGACTACCGCGCGGCGGCGGCGTCCGGGCTCGGGGCCGTCGTTCCCGATCTCGTGTTCGGCTGGGACGAGGATCCGGAACGGCGGAAACCCCATCCCTGGCCCGTCCTGGAAACCATGTCGCGATTCGGCTTCAAGCCCGGAGAGCTGCTCGTGCTGGACGACCTTAAACCGGGGGCGGACATGGCGTACGCGGCAGGCGTCGACTTTGCGGCGGCGGGTTGGGGCCACGCGATCCCGGAGATCAGGGCGGCGTTCCGCGAACGGTGTTTCCGCTGGTTCGAAACCGTGGGGGATTTTTCGGGTTATCTTCTTGGATGCTGACCATGACAGTCTGCCGACAGGCGGGATGCCTGCCGGCAAGCGGCCGAGGCAGCGGCGAATTCCGCCGTGGCGCGGTAAAAAAAGCCTATATTGGGATCCGCATCGCCTGATGCGGGAGGGGAATCGGCGCATGAGAATCCTCGTGATCGAAGACGATCAGTCGCAAAGGATGCTCCTTTCGGGGTTGCTCCTGCACAACGGGCACGAAGTGATCGAAGCCGCCACCGGCGCCGAGGCCTGGGACGTGATCGCCTCGGGCGGAATACGCGTTCTCATCGTCGACCGGCTCCTTCCCGACATCGACGGGCTGTCCCTGCTGAGGCGCATCCGCTCCGTCCCGCTGCCCGGCTATGTCTACGCCATCGTCATCACCTCGGTGGAAGGCCGGGATTCCCTGCTCGAAAGCCTCGACGCGGGGGCCGATGACTACATCGCCAAGCCCTTCGACAAGAGCGAGCTCGTCGCGCGGCTCAAGATCGGCGAACGCATCCTCAGGCTCGAAACCAGACTCACCGACCTGGCGAAGAAGGATTATCTCACCGAGCTCCTCAACCGCTACGCTTTCATCAAGCAGGCGGAGATCGAATTCGATCGAGCCAGGCGCGAAAATTCCCGCTTCGGGCTGATCATGATGGATCTCGACCACTTCAAGCTGGTCAACGACCGCCACGGGCACCTGGCCGGCGACGAGACGCTCAAGCTCGTCGCCGACACCTTGCGCTGCACTTGCAGGCCGTACGACATCATCTGCCGATGGGGAGGGGAGGAATTCCTCATCCTCACGCCGGGCTGCGACCTCACCAACACCGCCAGGACCGCGGAGCGTCTCAGGGCCGTCCTCCCGACCAAGGCCGTCGGCCTTCCGGGCGGCGGGTCGGTTTCCGTCACGGGCAGCTTCGGAGTGGTGGCGTATGTCCCGGGCGCGGATGACGAGGTGGCCGACATGATCGGAAGGGCGGACGAAGCGCTCTACGACGCGAAGAACGCCGGCCGCAACGCCGTGCGCACCGCCTGAGCGTCGTGGACGACCACCGCGCCTTCCTTGCCGGCCTCCCCGGCATCGATCCGGAACTCGCGGCAGAGCGCCACGACGACGACATGGAGCTCTACCGGGAACTGCTCGTCCTCTTCCTCGAGGATTACGCCGGCGTGACAGACCGGGTCCGCACGGCGCTGGACCGGGGCCAACGCGCCACTGCGGTCAAATTGGTCCACAACCTTAAGGGCGTTGCGGGCAACCTGTGCGCCCAATCCGTCTACGGTCTCGCGTCGAAGCTGGGGTCGGCCGTGGCGGCAGGCGACGATCCGGCATGCCGCAGGCTGCTGGCGCAGGCGGACCTTGTCCTCAAGCCTCTGTTCGAACGGCTTGCCGTCCTGAAAGCGGAGAGCGGCGCGGACTGACGGGCCTTCCGCGATCCGGCGGCGGGGGAACGCCACCATCCGGGAATTCCTGGCCATGGCTCCCGAATTGAAGGCCGGACTGGACGCGATCGCCTCGTCGAGGGCATGACGCTTGAAATAACGCTTGTGCCACCCGCGATCGTATCGTAGTCTGGACGGATGGGTAGTTTCGGTATATTGAGCGACCGCTCGATCCTCTCGTTCCTCGTCCAGCTCCTTGTCATACTCGGGACGACGAGGATAGTCGGTTCGTTTTTCAAGCGCGTCTCCGGGTCCCGGCTGCCGGCCGAGATACTCGTCGGCATCGCCCTCGGCCCGACCTTGCTCGGCCGTTTCTGGCCCGCGGCCTTCGAAGCGCTTTTTCCCCGCGATATCGAACGAAGGCTGCCCCTCGAGATCACCGGCTGGATCGGGATACTTCTCTTCCTGCTGACCGTGGGCCTCGAAATCAACGCGCTGTCCGCGTGGCGCATGCGCCGCCAGGTGGCGCGCCTCTCCGCCGTCAGCCTTGCCATTCCCCTCGCGGGAGGGGCGGCGCTGGCGTTGTTCATCCCTCCCGAAGCCTTCGGACCCGCCCACGACGGCGTCCTCACCACCATGATCGCCGCCGGCTTCCTCGCGGTGGCGGCCATGCCCGCGGCCATGCGCGCGCTCTCCGAATCGGGCATCCTTGCCTCGGACCTGGGCGCGATGACGGGCACCGCCCTTTCAATCAATGAGCTCGCAGGATGGGTCTTCTTCACGACGGCCATCTCCTCGGTGGTCAGGGGACGCATCGATTCGATCCTCCTGGCGCGGGAAGCCATCCTCGTGCCGACGCTCATCGCGGCGGGGATGCTCCTCGGGAGGAAGGGCTTGCGCCCCCTCGCGCTGAGGCTCCGGGGCGGCAACGACGAGGAGACCGGTGCGGCCGTGTCCATCGTCGTGCTGACCGGCATACTCTGCGGCGTGCTGACGACGCTCATCGGCGTACACGCCTTCTTCGGCTTTTTCCTGGCGGGTCTCGTCGTCGACATGAGCGGAACGGCGAGCGCGTCGGTGCGCTCCACGATCGGCAGGACCATGGACGCCGTGTTCGTGCCCGTCTTCTTCGTGACCATCGGCATCAAGGTGGACGTGTTCGGCTCGTTCGACTGGCGCATCGTCGTCCTCGTGACCCTTGTCGGCCCCGCGCTCCGTTTCCTGGGCGCGTGGATCGCCGCCGCCGTCTCCGGCGTCCCGCGCTCCAACCGCGCGCTCTTCGCTGCATGCAACACGCCCTCGGGGGAACTGCACGTGATCATCGCGGCGGTCGCCTGCGAGGCGGGCGCCCTGGGCGAGCCCTTCCTGGCCGCGGTCCTCGTCAGCGTCCTCGTGAACACGACGATACTTGGCCCCTGGGTCCGCTTTCTCCTCGACCGCCGCGGGGAACGTTCCATCATCGACCTGCTGCCGCCCATCGGCACGGACGCGGCCGTGTCCGCGTCCGATCGCGACGACGCGATCCGCGAGCTGTCAGACCGGGCGGCCGCCCTTGCCGGGATCGACGGGGGAACCATCCGCGCCGCCGTGCTCGAACGGGAGGCCAGCATGGGGACGGCGTTCGGCGACCGCGTGGCCTTTCCGCACGCGCGGATTCCCGGCCTTCGGAAACCGGTCATCGTCCCGGGATACTCGATCTCCGGGATCAGGGGATGGAACAGCCCGGATGGGCGGGATGTCCGCCTTGTGTTCCTCATCCTCACGCCGGAAGACGACCAGGATCTCCAGCTGCGGATACTCCGCGGCATCGCGGTGCCGCTGCACCGTCCCGGCGCCATCCCGCGCCTCGCGTCGGCGAGAAACGAGGAAAGTTTCCAGCTGGAACTCCGTTCCCTGCTCGGGGACCAGCATCTTGAACTCAAGGGGCGTCCCGCGGATGCACACGGGAACCGGTAACCGCCGCAGGCACGGCGGCGATGCCTCCGAGTTGACCGCAGGGCCGAATCGGCCTATCATTGGGGACAGGCGGTGAACCGCCTGAAAATGATCGAAAGTCAGGGACGTTCCGGTTTTCAAGCCGGGAACGAGGCGATCCGGTGAAGCGAAAATCCGTCAGGGTCTCATACTTCCTCTCGGTCTTCGTCCCGTCATCCGCCGCCTGTCTCCTTTCCATCGCCGTCCTGATCGCCAGGGACGTCGTGTCGGGCAGCTTCGGCTCCGGATCGATTCCCTTCCTCGCCACCCTTGTCTCGGCGATGGTCGGCGGGTCCGCCCTCGTCGCCGCGCTGGTCGGGTCTTCCCTCGCCGAACCCGTGCTCGGGCTCGCCGCCGCGTCCAGGTCCCTTTCGGGTCTCGAAAACGGTTCCAGCACGGCGGGAGCCAGCCGGGGCGACGAGTTCGGCGACATAGCGGGCGGCGTGGACAAGCTCGCCGCCGACCTCAAGGAAAACATGGCGCGGCTCGACGAACTCGTCAGCGACCGTACCGAGGAACTCTCGAGCGCCTACAGCGAGCTCCGCAAGCGGAACGAGACCATCCAGCGCGAACTCCGCATGGCCCACCGCGTCCAGCTCAAGATGATCCCGAGGCTCGAGGACCTGCCCGAGCGGCCGGAACTGTCCATGGCCGCCTGGTACGGCACCAAGGAAAATGTCGGCGGCGATCTCTACGATGTCCTGCGGATCGGACGGAACGCGTACGGCCTCCTCGTGGCCGACGTCTCGGGACACGGCGTACCTTCGGCCCTCATCACGGCGATGGTCAAGTCGGCGTTCCGGAACCGCGCGCGATGGGGCGTTCCCGCCGCCGTCGTCCTCAAGGACGTGAACGACGAGCTGGTGAAGGTCATCAGCGAGACGAACCACTACGTCACCGCGTATTTCGGGATCATCAACCTGGAAGACGGTTCCTTCGAATATTCCTGCGCGGGCCATCATCCCGCCCTGCTCCGCACGCCGTCGGGGGAGATAGCGCGCCTCGACTGTCCCGGCAGCTTCCTCGGCGTGTTCGAGGACGCATCCTTCGAATCGCGGACGATACGCGTCGGATCGGGATCGAGGATCCTCATCTATACCGACGGCATCATCGAAGCCAGGAACCGCGCGAACGAAGACTACTCGATAAGGCGCCTCGAAGCTTTCTTCTCCCGCGAAGCGGACGCATGCCCGAGGGATTTCATCGATGCGCTCATGAAGGATGTGGAAAATTTCACGGGGGGCGCGCCGCGGCACGACGACCAGGCGGTCATGCTCATGGAGCTGAAAGGGCTGTGCGATGTCCGGGCGGAAGCGCAGGAACTGGAACTCCTGCCTCCGGCGGGCGAACCCGGCGACTTTCCCCCGCCCGGACCGTCCGCTGAGCCGCCTTCCCGTCCCACCGAGTTGTTGACCCGCGGGCGTTTCGACGAGGCCAGGACGATGCTCCTCGGGATGCTCGAACGCCGCCCGGCCGATCCCGGGATCCTCAACGATCTCGGCATAGCCGAATACCGCCTCGGTCGATTTGCCGAAGCCCGCTCGGCTTTCGCGAGGGCGGCGGAACTCGATCCCGGCGAAGCGCGCATCGCGCGCAACCTGGAGCTGGCGCGGCGCGGGCGGACGGAGCGCGGTCCAGCGGGCGCCTCCGGGAAAGGCAGGTCATGATGCAGGTATCCCTGTCGCTGGCGATACGGAAGGACGGAACGGTCAGCTACGGCATGCCCTTGTGGTTCAGGATCTCGTCGCTGGCCATCATGCTCGTCGTGGCGGGCACCTTCGTGGTCAACGGGTCGTACGGGCCGGTCGGCGTGATCGTGATTGCCGCGTTGGCCGCCGGCATCGCGTACGAAGAATGCTGGATCGTCGATCCCGCGGCCCGGAAGGTCCGGCACGCCGCCGGATTCATGCCCTTTCCGAGACGGATGGATATCGGCTTCGACGAGGTGAAGCGCCTGAAGGTGGACGCGGTGGCTTCGGGAACCGCGCCCGGCACGGAATCCGAGCGGGCCGCCATGGCCGAAGCCCTGAATCCGGCTCCCGGCCGCTTTCCCCCGGAATCCGGGCGCAAGCGCCGGAAGGTCATCCTCAAGCTGCTCCTGGAAACCGCGGACGGCGGCGAATATCTTGTCGACCTGGCCCCGGCTTCGAAGCTGGAAGCATTCAGGAAGACAGCCTCCGTAATCGCCGCCGCGATCGGCGTCCCGGCCGAGTGAGGAAGCGGCCGGAAACTTCCCTTGACAGGATCCGGAAATGGTTGTGAACTGGGTTTCTCCGAAGGGGAGGATCGCCATGTTCGCCCAAAAGGCCGTCCCGGGGCGATTCCATCTTGCCGCTGGAACCCGGGGGCGGCTGCTCATCGCATTTTTTTTCGCTTCCGCGCTCCCGGTCGTGACGATAGCCGTCCACCGGAACGCTTCGGGCGCTCCTCCGCCATCCCCGTTCTCCTCCAACGCAGCCGCCACGGCGACGGCGGCCGCCTTGGGGCTCGCCATGCTGGCCGCGTACCTTGCCCTCCTGTCCGCGAAGGGAAAACGGAGTTTCATGCCTGCGGCGTTTTCCGTCGCCGCGCTCGAAATCGTTCTCACGACAGGTCTCGGTCTCGTCCACCAGGACTACTCGGTACACTGGTTCCAGCTGGTGTGCGCCTTCATGTACATCCTGAACACCCGCCTCGACCTGATCGTTCCGGAGCGGTCATACCGGGGCGCGGCGCGAACCCTGTTCTCGGCGAGCCTCCTCCTCTTCCTCGCCATGTGCGTGTGGATCATGATCGCCGGGTTTTCCATCGTGAGCCGCATCGAACCGAGGCTCAACGAAAGCATCTGGTACAACAGCTACAACGCGATCTTCATCCCGGTCCAGGCTGTCGCCATACTGCGGCTCAGGACCGAAGGATACCGTACGGTCAGGCTCGGGGTGACGGGATTTTCGGTCGATGGCCATGATTTTTCCGGGTACCTTGGAGCGGTCAACGCGGGGCTCGCGCGGGAATTCCTCGGGAACGCCGGGGCGGAACTCAACTGCGCCGCCCTCGTGTCGTCCGTAAACCGGGGAATCCGGGACAACGGGGATTCGAGGCCCGATCGGCTCGATGCAGCGACCGACGATCTCCGCGATCTCCAGGAAACCGGCAATCCGGGCGATGATCCGAATGATTCCGCAACGCTTCCCGACGCGGCCTGCGCGGGCTGTCTCGTCGAGCCGCTGAAAGCCACCGGGTGCAGGACCTATCGCAAGGTCTACAAGCGGGTCAACGACATACGGAAACTCTTCGAAGCCCTCGAGATCGGCACTGTCCTGAACCCGGACAACAAGATGAAGATCGTGGAACGGGGATGGAAGCTGCGGCTTTTCGACGACGTTCGCGTTGTCGACGACCGTTTTGGACGCTGAGCTTCCGCCTTGCGGACTCGAAAATCTCCATCATCGCCAAAAGCTCCAGCGTACGGGTTCGACAAAACTGACCGGACACTTATTGGGGCTTTTCGAAACGACCGCGAACGATATGATTGCCGGAAAGCAGGCAAAACCCCCTGGGCTTTTTACCTGTCCGTCGGGCAATTACCCGAACCCCGTGGTATATCCGCATAACTGCGGACATCAGGGTTGCCCGACATGGCAACGGACATTCGTTCAATAATTTATGAATACCATATGAAAAATGCCGTTGGCCGTCCTGGTACCCCCCAAGGACGGCCCATTTTTTTGCCCGTGCGCCGAACTTGAGTCGGGACCGGCTTCCGTGTAGTATCTCCGCCATGACGACACAACCAGTCGCCCGCGGCCTGCCCCGTACCATCTACGCGCTCTTCTTCGTCAGGTTCATCATCTCGGCGGGCAGCTTCGTCAATCCCTTCCTCGCCATGATGCTCACCATCAAGCTCGGCTGGGACGAAGCCAGGGCCGGCGGTTTCATGTCGGTCGTGGCGATCGTCTCGGCGCTGGGGCTCGTCGTCGGCGGGCGGCTCGGAGACCTTCTCGGGCGCAGGGTCACGATGACACGGCTTCTCGCCCTGACCGCGGCCGCGTACGCCGTCTGCGCGGGTGCCGGTTTCAGGCCCTTCGTCCCCTTCATCATCGCCTTCGCGCTCGGATGCATGAACGGCGTGTGGCCCGTCCTCAACGCTGCCGTCGCGGACATGGCGCCGCCCGAACGCCGGAAGGAGGCCTTTTCGCTCATCTACTGGGGCAACAACGTCGGATTCTCCGTCGGGTCGGTGACCGCCGGGTTCCTCTTCAAGAGAGCGCCCCTCCTCATGTTCGCCGGGAACGCCCTCGCGGTCGCGATGGCTGCCGCCACGGTCTTAGCCTTCGTCCCGGAGAGCAGGCCCGCCACGGAACCGGGCTGCGGGGGGAAGGACCTTGCCGCCGATGATGACGTGCTCGAGGGAACCCTGCGCGTCCTCCTCCGCACGCCGGCGCTCATCTGGTTCGCGGTCACCGCCGTCCTCACGGCCTTCGTGTACAACCAGCAGAATTTCGCCCTGCCCGTGCTGCTCGGGAAGCTCTTCGGCGACGACGAGGGACCCCGCAACTACGGGTTCCTCATGATGACCAACGGCCTCACCGTCGTGGCTTTCACGGCGGCGGTCACGCTGGTCTCGCGGAAGTTGCCTTCGCTCGCCAGTTGCGGGCTCGGTTCGGTTTTCTACGCGGTGGGATTCGGGGCCTACGCCTTCGCCACGGGATTGCCCTCGGTGCTCGTCTTCACGTTCATCTGGACCCTCGGCGAGATACTCGGCGCGACGAACTCCAACGCCTTCATCGCCGAGCGGGCGCCGCCGAGCCACCGGAGCCGGATCAACTCGATCATCTCGTTCTGCTATGTGGCGGGCAACGCGCTTTCGCCCCTGGCCGCGGGTTTTCTCGTCAGGCTGGCCGGGCCGCGCGCGGTATGGCTGCCCGTCGGCGGCATCGCCGCGCTGACCGCGGCGGCCATCTTCGTTCTCCTGTGGTTCGACCAGCGGCGGACGTTCGGGGACCGCGGCAATCGGGCGTGACGCGGCACGGCGCTGCCGGCATGGGGACGCTGACGGAAACCCGGTCAGGGGCGGGGAGCGGACGGACCCTTGCCGAGCCCGAGCCTGTCGACCAGGCCGAAGCGGCGGTCCAGCGCCTTGAACAGGAAACGGTACGCGAGCGCGGCGATGCCGACGGCGAGCGCGAACGCGGCCAGGATCACGAAACCGGATGACCGGAGCCTGAGCAGGGGCGCGATCGCGAGCCCGTACAGCGCCAGCAGGCCGAAGAACGCGCACGCGGTCAGGACGAAGTTGAAGGCCGTGGCGCCGACCATGAACAGCGCGAAGGCGAGGCGGGTTTTCATTCGCGTCTGGCGGGCCGGGCGACGGGGAAATCAGAGGCAATGGCCGCGATGACCAGCAGGATGCCGCAGACAACGACCGAGGAATCGGCGACGTTGAAGGTCGGCCAGCGGTCCAGCCCGAAGAGGCCGTAGAACTTCACGCTGACGAAATCCACCACGCCCTGGGGTCTGATCACCCGGTCGATGATGTTGCCGAAGCCGCCCCCCACGATGCCGGCGGCGGCCCAGCGCTGGATGGCGCCCATGTCCGCGGCGCGGATGCACCAGGCGACGATGGCCACGAGGATGGCGGAAGGGATCGCGATGAACAGGACGGCCCGGAGCCAGTCTGGAAACCCGGCGCCGAGGCTGAAGGCGACGCCCGTGTTGCGCTGGTGGACGATCCACAGGAAATCGCCGAACAGGCGCGCTCCCAGGGTATTCGGCCGGATGAGGGTGATGATCGCGGCCTTGACGGCCTGGTCGGCGACGATGACCGAGGCGGTCAGGGTGAATGGCAGGAGTCTCTTGGCGAGCGACGGTTCCATGGATGCTCCGCTTACAGCCCGGTGGGCAGGTCGATGAAGATGGTGGAGAGCCCCGTTTCCGAGGCCAGTTTTTCGGCCACGGCCCTGACGCCGTGGACTTCGGTGGCATAGTGCCCCGCACAGAGTACGTTGATGCCGGCTTCCTCGACCAGCCGGTAGATCGAGTGCGTGGTTTCCCCCGTCACGTACAGTTCGAGGCCCTGTTCGATGGCCTGGAGGGATTCGAACGCGGCGCCGCCGGAGATGACGCCGGCGGTCCTGACGACCCCTGGGCCGAAGGCCAGGAGGCTCAACGGCGGGGAACCGTCCGGCAGGACGCGGCGGACGGCTTCGTCGAGCGGAACCGGTTCGGGGAAGCTTCCCTTGAAGCCGAGCGGGATGCCGTGGAAGGTGCCGAAGGGTTCGAGTCGTTCCAGTCCCAGCGCGCGGCAGAGCACGGCGTTGTTCCCGACCACGGGATGCCGGTCGAGCGGCAGGTGGCACGCGTAGAGCGCGATGTCGTTTTCGAGCAGGAAACGGATACGTTCGAGGGTCGAGCCGACCAGCCGCCCGGGTTTGCCCCAGAACATCCCGTGGTGGACGAAGAGGACCTGGGCTCCCGCGTCGCGGGAGCGCCGCATGGCTTCGAGGCAGGCATCCACGGCGAAAGCGACTTTCGTGACGGGTCCGTCCGATCGCCCCGCCTGGATGCCGTTGAGGGAGTCGTCGATGCCCGCCAATCCGTCGATCTCGAGGAAGGAACGGCACCATGCGTCGAATTCCTGCAAGTCCATGCGGCCCAGTATAGCTTCCCGATCCGCCCGAAGTCTACCCGACGGCGCTCCCCGCCGTATCCCCCTCGCTTGACGCCTTCGCTCCCCGACGGCTATTGTATCCCGTCGGACGCGAGACACGCGTCCCCGCATCATCTATCCTAGGGGGTTCCTAAATGAAGAAAGTAACGCTCGCTGCCGCGATTACCGTCGCGGTGACACTCCTGTTCTCCTGCGGCGCGGCCAAGAAGCCGGAAGCGCCCAAAACCGAAGCGCCCGTCGTCACGTCGCGGCTGCTCACCGACGCCACCGGCGTCGACGACAAGTCCTTCAACGCCGCCGGCTGGCGCGGCATCCTGGACTTCTACGGCGATACCTGGGCCGATCCCAAGGGCAAGGGCAAGTCCTACGATTTCGTGACCGCCCAGACCATGGACTTCTACGTCCCGAACCTCAAGCAGGCTTCCGACGAAAAGTACGGCCTCATCATCGTGACCGGCTTTACCTGGGCCGACGCCCTGGCCGAAGTCGCGCCGATCTACCCCAACCAGAAGTACCTGATCGTCGACGTCGACTGGGTCGCCAAGCCCAACGTCATGCAAGCCGTCTTCGCCGAGCACGAGGGTTCCTACCTCGTCGGCGTCGCGGCCGCGCTCAAGGCCAAGGCCGACGGCATCAAGAACCCGAAGTTCGGCTTCATCGGCGGCATTCCCAGCCCGGTCATCACCAAGTTCGAGATGGGCTACATCCAGGGCATCCGCTCCGTGCTGCCCGACGCCAAGGTCGTGGACTATTACGCCAACGACTGGGGCAAGCCCGAACTCGCCAAGACCCAGGCCAAGAACTGGTTCGACTCAGGCGTCTACGTGATCTTCTCGGCCGCGGGCGGAACCGGCTCCGGCACCATCGCCCAGGCCAAGGAATACCGCTCGCAGGGCAAGAACGTCTGGGCCATCGGCGTGGACTCCGACCAGTATGCCGACGGCGAATACGCCACGGGCAAGTCCGCCGTGCTCACGAGCATGATCAAGCGGGTCGAGGCTTCCACCAAGTACGCGCTCCAGGCCGTCAAGGACGGGACCTTCAAGGCCGAGACCATCACCTTCGGCACCAAGTCCGGCGGCGTGGACTTCTCGAGCGCGAACCCCGAACTGGGCGCCGATATCGTGGCCAAGGTGAACGAGGCGAAAAACGCGATACTCGCAGGCGGCGTGAAGGTGCTCCCCACCTACGCGGAAGCCAAGGCCGCCGGCCTCGTTCCCGCGGGACTCCAGGCCAGCGACAAGTAAGGAAACCTCCGTACGGAGGCGACCCCGCGGGAATCGAACCACGGAGTCACCGAGACACGGAGTCACCGAGACACGGAGCAGGATGGAGAAGCAGGGAAGGGGGAGAATCGAATGGAATCGGGGGCTCTTTCAGGATGCAGATGTATTTTGAAAGAGCTGCCTTCCTGATGTGCGATGTGCACGGCGGTCCATCCAGATGTCACGAACCGCGAGCGCCGGCATTCCGGCGACAATCGCAGAGTCAATTTCATGAGTAATCCGAGCCGATTTCAAAAGACCGTTGCTTTGGAATTGGCTCATCCAATCCCGCTTGTTTCTTTCCCCTGTTCTTTCCGTGCCTCCGTGCCTCCGTGGTGAATTCTTTCGATCTTTTTCCGGGTGTCGGGAGGCGGTGGGCATGAATGACGATTACGCGATCGAGATGATCGGCATCACGAAGGCATTTCCCGGCGTCCTCGCGAACGACCGCGTCAGCTTGCGCGTTCGCCCGAATTCCATCCACGCCCTCCTCGGCGAGAACGGGGCGGGGAAGTCGACGCTCATGTCCATCCTATTCGGGATGTACCGACCGGACGCCGGAATCGTCCGCGTCGGGGGGCGCGACGTCACGATACGGGACCCGAACGACGCGACGGCGCTCGGCATCGGGATGGTGCACCAGCACTTCAAGCTCGTGCGCGCATTCACCGCGGCGGAGAACGTCGTGCTTGGCGCCGAGCCCAGGACGAAAGACGGATCCCTCGACCTCGCGACGGCCGAGGAGCGCGTCGCGGCGCTGTCGGAGCGCTACGGCCTGGACGTGGACCCGCGCGGGCGCGTTGAATCGATGTCCGTCGGCGCCCAGCAACGGCTCGAGATCCTCAAGCTGCTGTACCGCGACGCGGACACGCTCATCCTCGACGAGCCCACCGCCGTGCTGCGCCCGCAGGAAGTGGACGACCTCCTCGGGATCATGCGGCGGCTCAAGGCCGAAGGCAAGACCATCATCCTCATCACGCACAAGCTCCGGGAGATCAGCGAGACCGCCGAGCGTTGCACGATCCTGCGCCGCGGCCGCGTGGCCGGCGACGTGGACGTGGCAGCGGTCACGGAATCCGACCTGGCCGCCCTCATGGTCGGCAGGAACGTCGACTTCTCCGTCAGGAAGGGACCGGCCAATCCGGGAAAGGTCGTGCTCAGCGTGGAAAACCTCTCGGTGCGCGACGACAAGGGCGTCGAGCGCGTCCGCGACCTGTCCCTGGACGTCCGTGCGGGGGAAATCCTCGGGATCGCGGGCGTGGACGGGAACGGCCAGGGCGAACTCGTGGAGGCCATCGTGGGCTTGAGACCCGCGGCGTCCGGCAGGATCCTCATCGGCGGAACGGACGCCACGAAGGCCACCGTGCGCGAGCGCATACTCCTCGGGGTCGGCCACGTTCCCGAGGACCGTCGCAAGCACGGGCTCATCGCCGAATTCCGCCTGGACGAGAATCTCGCGCTCAAGAGTTTCCGGGAGGAGCCGTACTCGAACCGGTTCGGCTTCATCGACCGCAAGGCCACCGCCGCCAGGGCGTCCGTCCTCATCGAACGCTTCGACGTCAGGGCGGGCGAGGGACCGGCCACCCTGGCCGGTTCGATGTCCGGCGGCAACCAGCAGAAGGCCATCCTGGCGCGCGAGATCGACGGAGCGCCCGCCCTTCTCGTCGTGTCGCAGCCGACGCGGGGACTCGACGTCGGCGCCATCGAGTACGTCCACGAGCGCATCGTCGCGGAGCGGGACGCAGGCCGCGCCGTGCTCCTCGTGAGCTTCGAGCTCGACGAGATCCTGGCGCTCTGCGACCGCATCGCCGCCATCTCTCGGGGAGCCATCGCGGGCATCGTGGATGCCGCGGACGCGGACGAACGCCGCATCGGCGCGATGATGGCCGGAGCGGCTGATCCCGGCGCTCCGACCGCCGCTGCCGCGAAGCCCGCCGCTGCCGCGAAGCCCGCCGCTGCCGGGCGGAGCGCCGGCTCGAAAAAGGCGCCCGCGACCGAAAAATCCTCCGGCGGGTCGCAGTCGGCGAAGGCCACACGGAAGGCGAACTTCACCAAAAACCCCTCGGGCGGCAAGCGCCGGAAAAATGCCGGCAACGCGGGAGAAGAACGATGAACCGGAAACTGCCGCTCGGCGACAAGGTCCTCGACGCCTTCGTGGAATCCAGGGCTGCCGTATCCGTGCTCGTCGTGGCCCTCGGGTTCGCGTGCGGCACCGTCCTCGTCCTCGCGGTCGGGAGGAATCCCGCCGGCATGTACGCGGGCATCCTCCAGACCCTGTCGGGCTGGGACCTGACGCGCGGCACGTGGAACGCCCGCTACATCGGCGAATGGATAGCCACGTCCATGCCCCTCGTCCTCTGCGGCCTGTCCATGGCCTTCGCCGCCAGGACGGGGCTCTTCAACATCGGGGCCGAGGGGCAGTACATAGCCGGGCTGACCGCCGCGCAGTTCGTCGCCCTCCTGGGGCCGGGGATACCCGGCCTCCACTGGGCCCTCGCGCTCGCGGCAGCCGTCGCCGCTGGCGCCGCCTGGGGCGCGATAGCCGGCGCCCTGAAGGCGCGCTTCGAAGTGTCCGAGGTCGTGGCGACCATCATGCTCAACTACGTCGCGTTTTTCCTCTCGCGGTGGATGACGGGGCTCATCCCCGGCGCGAACACCTACCGCACGCCGGACTTCCCGCTCACGGCGCGGCTCGACGACGCCTTCCTGCGCTCGATCACCAACGGATCGAGGCTCAACATCGGCCTCTGGTTCACGATCGGATCCGTTCTCGTATTCTGGCTGCTCATGGAACGCACGCGCGCCGGGTTCGCGTTGCGCGCCACAGGGTTCAACCGCGAAGCCGCGAGGGCCGCCGGGATATCGGTGCGTTCGGCGACGGCGGCGTCCATGGCAGTGTCCGGGGCCTTCGCGGGACTCGCGGGCGCCGTGGTCGCGCTCGGATCGTTTTCCTACGGACGCGTGCTCGGCGGCCTGGACAACTACGGTTTCGACGGGATCGCCGTGGCGCTCGTCGGCGGGAGCACCGCCTTCGGGACCGCCGCGGCGGGGCTCCTCTTCGGCATGCTCAGTTCCGCGAGGCCCCTCATGCAGTCGAGGGGCATACCCAAGGAGATCGCCCTCATCATCTCCGGACTCGTTGTCGTATTCGTGTCGCTCCGCGCGGCGTTCAAGGCCGCCGGGGACCTCATGGCAGCCAGGACGGCCGCGGCGGCGGCGAGCACCGGCTCAGAAAACCCGGAAATCGAAGGAGGCGCGGCATGAATGCTTTTGCCGGATTTCTGGCAGCCGTTCTCATGATGGCGTCCCCCATCCTCATCGCCGCGACCGGCGGCATGATCAGCGAACGCTCGGGCGTCGTCAACATCGCGCTCGAGGGGCTCATGGCCATCGGCGCCTTCACGGCGGCTACCGCCCATTATTTCCTGGAACCCTCGGTCCCGGGATCCGTCTGGCTGTCGCTCGTGCTGGCCTGTGCGGCGGGGCTCGCATTTTCGGCGATCCACGCGTACTCGTCGGTCATCCTGGGCGCCGACCAGGTGGTCTCGGGGACGGGCGTGAACCTGCTCTCGACGGGGCTCACGGTCTTCCTCGCGCAGATCCTCTTCGGCCGCGAACGGACCGAACCCTTCAGGCTCGGCATCATGCCCGGGGTTTTCGGGATCTACCCGACCGCCATTGTCGCCGCTGCCGTCATCGTCGGCGCCTGGTACGTCATCTATCGCCGTCCCATCGGGCTCAGGCTGCGCGCCTGCGGGGAGCATCCGCACGCGGCGGCGAGCGCCGGCGTCGACGTGAAGCGCGTGAGGTTCGGCGCGGTGCTGGCTTCGGGAGGCTTGGCCGGTCTCGCAGGAGGCTGCCTCGTCCTCACGCAGACGATCCAGTACACGCAGAACACGATCAACGGCGCGGGATTCATCGCCCTCGCGGCCGTGTCTTTCGGGCGTTGGCTGCCTGAGGGCGTCGCGGGAGCCTCCGCGCTCTTCGGGGCGGCCGTCGCCCTGGCCATCTACATGGTCAACGTGGAAGCGCTCCGGGGCCTGCCGTCAGAGTTCTTCAGCGCGATGCCCTACGTCATCACCCTCGTCACCCTCGTGCTCTTCTCGGGCAGGAATTACGCGCCCGAGGCGGCCGGGAAGGCGTGGGAACCGGGCGGGAGCTGAAACCCAGTCCACCGGGAGAGATTCTTCGCGAAGGAGCATTCCACCATGAATCCGAAGCTCGACGGGAGGAGCGGATCCATCCGCATGTCCTTCCGCGCCGGGCGCGGCGAGTACGTCCTCACGGCGAACGACGACGGCATCGGCGTGTCGGAGGGCATGGATCCCGACCGTTCACCGGGCCGTGCCGTGCGTTCAGAAGGGGGAATCTTCCCCGGAACGACTGTCCTCCTCATCGAGGGCGTCCGGGAGATGCCGCTCCATGGACACGGACGCTTCCTTGTCGAGGCCGTCGAGGTCGCGGCCGGTCCGGTCGTCGTTCAAGGTGTCCATATCCACCTGATACTATCATGCAGGGTATCCCCATCCGCAGGAGGAGGGGGAAGGATCCCCGGCGTGCGCCGGGCGTGTGCCTCGCCCGCCTGACGCCTTGAGGAAGTCGGGTGATTGCGGATACCATGCCGACCGTCATGAAGAACGCGGAAACCACGATAGCCAAGCTCGTTGAAATCGCGATCAGGCACTACGGCATGATCGAGGACGGGGACCGGATCCTGATCGGGGCGTCGGGCGGCAAGGATTCCACAGCCCTCGTCTACGATCTGGCCCTCAAGCGGCGCTGGTGGCCGGCGAAATACGGGCTGCTCGCCCTCCACGTGGAAACCGACTCCGGCGAGCGGCACGACATGGCGCCGCTGCGCGGGCTGTTCGGGTCATGGGGGGCGGAATACCGTTCGATCGAAGTGCCCGTCATCGGCCGCCTCAAGCCCGGCGAATCCATGAACTGCTGGTGGTGCTCCACCCAGCGCCGCACCGAGCTCATCCGCTACGCCCTGGCCAAGGGCTTCAACAAGATCTGCCTGGGGCACCACCTCGACGACATCGTCGAAACCCTCCTCATGAACATGCTCCACAAGGGGCAGATATCGACGATGCCGCCGGTCGTCCGCTACGCGAAGTATCCACTCTCGGTCATCCGCCCGCTCGCACTCTGCGAGGAACGGCAGATCATCGCATTCGCGCGCGAGAAGGGCTTCGCGTCGGTTTCGTGCACCTGCGGCTTCGACGGTGCGTCGCGGAGGAAGGAAGTCCGGCGGAAGGTGGAAGAACTCACGGGCGGGTCGTCGGCGCTCAAGCGCAAGCTCTTCGCTTCCATGTCGGATATCAGGGACGAATACCTGGCCTAGCGCGACGGCACGCGGGGAACCCCGCCTCCGGGCCCTGTACCCCGGGGCGTCGGGACGCCATGGTCGCGCCGCGAAAATCTACGGGGAAAAGGCGGGAAAACGATGAGGGATCTCACGAAGGGGAAGGAGACGGCGACGATCATCGCCTTTGCCCTGCCCATGCTCCTCGGCAACCTGTTCCAGCAGTTCTACAACATGGTCGACAGCATCGTGGTGGGGCAGTTCGTGGGCAAGGACGCGCTGGCCGCGGTCGGCGTGAGCTTCCCGATCCTCTTCATGATGATCGCCCTCGTCATGGGCGTGACCATGGGATCGACCATCCTGATCGCCCAGTTCTTCGGCGCCGGGGACCTGAAGAAGGTCCGCGCGGTCGTCGACACGGCCTACGTCTCCCTGTTTTTCGCGGCCCTCGCGCTCACGGTCATCGGGCTTCTCGCCGCCGACGCCATCCTGGACGCGCTCGACGTCCCGCCCGGGATACACGCGGCGGCGGCCGTCTACCTGCGCATCCTGTTCGCCGGGTTCCTGCCGATGTTCGGCTACAACACTGTTTCGGCGATCCTGCGGGGCCTGGGCGATTCGAAAACCCCGCTGTACATCCTAATGGCCGCCACGCTGCTCAACATCGTCCTGGACCTGCTGTTCGTCGTGGCCTTCGGCTGGGGCGTGGCCGGCGTCGCCTGGGCGACCGTGATCGCGCAGGGCATGTCCTTCGCGGGCGGCATCATCCTCATCGACCGGCGGAACGAGCTCGTGCGCCTGCGCGTACGGGAGCTGAAATTCGACCGCGACATGTTCGCCCTGAGCCTGAAACTGGGACTGCCGTCGGGCATCCAGCAGACCCTCGTGGGCCTGGGCATGACGGTCCTGTCGCGCGTGGTCAACGCATTCGGCACCGACACCATCGCCGCCTTTGCCGCAGCCGCACGGCTGGACAACCTCGCCTCCCTCCCGGCGATGAACCTGAGCCAGGCTCTTTCCACCTTCGTCGGGCAGAACATGGGCGCCGGGAAGACGGAGCGGGTGAAGCGCGGCCACCTGTCCGCGGTCATCGTGGGAGTCGGCATCTCCATCGTCATCGGGCTGGCCGTCGTGTTCTTTGGCAAACCCATGATGGCGATCTTTTCATCCGACGCATCCGTCATCGCGATCGGGGCGCGCTACCTGTTCATCGTGGGCCTGGGGTACTGGCTGTTCGCGCTCATGTTCATCAACAACGGCGTCGTGCGCGGCGCGGGCGACGTGATGATCCCCATGATCAATACGCTGCTGGCGCTCTGGGTCGTCCGTCTTCCGCTGGCGTTCTGGCTGTCAGGGTTCATGGGCTCCGACGGCATCTGGCTGAGCGTGCCCGCCGGCTGGGTGGTGGGGGCCGTCTTCTCGACCTGGTACTATCTCGGGGGAAGGTGGAAGACGAAGATGATCGCGCGGAAGGCGCCGCCGTCCGAGGCGGCTGCGGACTGAGTGCCAAGAAACCCCAGTAGCGAGAGCGTCCGCCTGAATCAGGTATTTAAACGATTAGCCCTGCCCGCTCCCGATTCATTGCTTTACCGCTCTCATCCTTCTTCTCTGTCCCCCGGAGTTCCCGTGACCGGATTCCCCGGTTGTCACCGTCCCGGTCCCATCATGCGCCTGGGGGCTTTTTTCTTCTTGTACTTGGCGCCGGGTTTCCGTACAGCGGGTTTTCCCTTTCCCGCGCCGGATTTCCTGTCGTCCTTCGAGCCCGCTTCGGGTTTCTTGCGGATCGACCGCGGCTTTTCCGGGGGAAGCTCCTCGTCGAGGAGTCCCTTCCGCCGTTCGGGGACCGTGCTTTCCCGCCAGAAGACCGCGACGTTGCCGATGATCCGGACGAGTTCCGCCCCGATCGATCCCGCCAGGTCCAGGGCCAGGGCCCGTTTTGCGCCCTGGAAGTCGACGAAGCGCAGCTTGACGAGTTCATGATCGTCGAGGGCCGTCGCGAGCCTGGCCTTCACCGCGTCGGTGAGGCCGCCCTTGCCGAGATGGACGATCGGGTCGAGGGTGCCGGCGAGGGCCGCGAGCCTGGCCCGCTGTCTGGATGTGAGCATCATGTCTTGTACCACGGGAAGCGCGTGCGGCTCAATGGCGCTCGGTGCCGTCGGGAAGATCCATGCCCGGGAAGGATCGGGCGAAATCCAACTCGTCGCTCGCGGAGAAGCGGCAGCCGTCGACCACCGGAAGGGCGCGGCGTGTCGGTGAAGGAACCCGGCCGCCGAATCCCCCCGCCCTGGTGGCGCGACGGGTGGCGCCGCTTTCTCCCCGCATCGGCTTCCAGGTGGAAGGCCGCTTCAGGTCTCCCGGCGCTCCAGCGCGGTGATCTTGTCCACGCGGGCCTGGTGCCTGCCCCCTTCGAATCTTGCTGCCATGAAGGCGTCGACGATCGCCTCGGGCGGGATGGCGTAGTCGACCCGGCCGCCGAGGGCCATGAAGTTGGCGTCGTTGTGGCGCTTCGCCATCTCCGCGGTGAACGCGTCGTGGACGAGGGCGCAGCGGATGCCGGGCAGCTTGTTCGCGGCGATGGAGATGCCGATGCCGGTGCCGCACAGGAGGATGCCGAAGTCCCAGCCGCCCTTCCCGAATTCCCCCGCGGCCAGCGCCGCCATGTCGGGGTAGTCCACGGAATCGGATGAATCGACGCCGAGATTGCGCACGTCGTGGCCTTTCGATTCAAGGTGACGCATGAGGAGCAGTTTGAGTTCCACGGCGCCGTGGTCATTGGCCATGAGAATTTTCACCGATGTACCTCGCATGACGGGAACTCCGCCGGGCCGCGGTTGGCACCGCGCGGGAATCGGGGCAAAGCCCCGAAGATGGGGGAAGCCCGAGACCCTGGCTCGGGCGGGGGGGAAGGCTTTTCCCCCCGTTTTCTAGAAGAGCTTTTTCACCGTCGCGGCGATGTCGGCGGCCGTGAGCTTGTAGCGCGAAAGAAGCCAGTCCTGGGTTCCCACTTCGCCGAACTCGTCGTCGATGCCCATGCGGGCGAACCTGACGGCGATGCCGGCTTCCGCGATCGTTTCGGCGCAGGCGGAGCCGAGGGCGCCCGCACGCTGGCCGTTTTCCAGGCTGACGAAGCGTCCGCACTTTTTCGCGTACGAAAGCACGAGCTCCGCATCGAAGGGTTTGAGCGACAGGGCGTCCACGACGGCGAGGTCGATGCCCTCGGCTTTGAGCAGGTCGGCGGCCTTGAGGGCTTCGCCGGCCATGAGCGCGCCCAGCGACACGACGGCCGCGTCCGTGCCGTCGCGCAGGACCTTGCCCCTGCCGAACTCGAATTGTTCCGTCTCGGGGTAGAGTACCGGGGAGGACTTGCGCTGGAGGCGCAGGTAGACGCAGCCTGGGTACGCCGCCGCCCGGGTCACCATGGCCTTGAGGGAAACGGGATCGCTCGGCTCGACGATGACGAGCTTCGGGATGGCCCGCATGAGGACGAGGTCTTCGAAGGGCATGTGCGTGCCGCCGTTGAAGGCCGCGCAGACGCCGGGGTCCGTGCCCACGAGCTTCACGTTGAGGCGGGCGTAGTTGCCCGAGATGAAGAACTGGTCGAAGGCGCGGCGGCTCGCGAAGCAGGCGAACGTGGCCGCGAAGGGTATCTTGCCCGAGGCGGAGAGCCCGGCCGCGACGCCGACCATGTTGGCCTCGGCCACACCGACGTTGAAGGTGCGGTCCGGGTAGGCTTTCTGGAAGGGTCCGGTGCCGGTGGCTTTCATGAGGTCGGCTTCGAGCACGACGATGTTCCTGTTTCCCGCGCCGAGGGCCACGAGCGTTTCCGCGTAGACGGCGCGCATTTCCTTGGGAGCTTCTGCCATGTCTGTTCTCCTTCCCTAACGGCCGAGCGCGGCGCAGGCTTCTTTCACCTGTTCCGGCGTGATGTTCATGTTGTGGCTGCCGACCTGGCCTTCGCAGAAGGAGCAGCCTTTGCCCTTGATGGTGTGCATGACGATCATCGACGGTCCGTCGGTCCTGGCCTTCGCGAGCGAGATGGCTCCGTCGAGCTGGTCCAGGTCGTGGCCGTCCACCTCGTCGACCGCCCAGCCGAAGCTTTCCCACTTTTCGCGCAGGCGCTCCAGGTCCAGGATGTCGGTCGTCGTGCCGTCGATCTGCATCTTGTTGTAGTCGGTGAACGCGACGAGGTTGTCGATCTTCCGGTGGGCGGCGAACATGGCGGCTTCCCAGTTCTGGCCTTCGTCGCTCTCGCCGTCGCCGATGATGCAGAAGACCGTGGCCTTCGAGCCGTCGAGCTTCAGCCCCAGCGCGAGGCCGCAGGCCGCCGAGAGCCCCTGCCCGAGCGAGCCGGTGGTCATGTCGATGCCCGGGGTCCGGTTGCGGTCGCAGTGGGAGGGCAGGTTTGTGCCGCCCTTGTTGAGGGTGTCGAGCCATTCGAGGGGGAAGAAGCCTTTCCTGGCGAGTGTGGCGTAGAGCGCCGGTCCGGCGTGCCCCTTCGAGAGCACCAGGCGGTCGCGCTCGGCCATCTTCGGGTTTTCCGGGTCCACCTTCATGTGCCGGTAATAGAGCAGGGTCAGCAGGTCGACGATGGACATGGCCCCGCCGATGTGGCCGACGCCCAGGGTCCCGATCTCCCTGATGGTCAGCGCGCGGATGTCCTTCGCCGTCTCCTCGAGAGCCTTTCGTTCACGTTCGTCCATGGAAACTCCTTGTCGCGCGGTCCGGCGGCCGCCGGGGAGGCGTCCCGCCGCGTGGTTCATTTTTCGGTGAGGTTGAACACGCCGTCCCAGGTGTCGGACGGGGCTTTCTTGAGGAAATCCTCGCAGCGGTGCTGGTAGTATTGCGACGGTCCGTCGACCGGGTCCCGCTTCACGAGATCGTCGAAGGCGGATCTCGCCTTCTGCCAATCCTTGGCCTCGAAGAGGTCCAGGGCGTCATGGAAGCCGGAGAGGTAGTCGACCCTGGCGGGGTCGGCGTCGGCCTTGAGGTCCACGATCTCGTAGAGCTGGACCGGCGTATTGATGCCGACCACGCGGACCCGGTCCATGCGACGGGCGAGGAAGTCGTCGCCGGCCTGCGTGACCGTGGTTTCGCTGGCGAGGATCCAGCTGCCGTAGCGCTTGTTGACGCCTTCCAGCCGCGCGGCCAGGTTCACCGCGTTTCCCATGATCGTGTAGTCCATCTTCTTCTGGGTGCCCATGTTTCCGACGACCATGTCGCCGGTGTTGACGCCGATGCGGGTGAACAAGGGCAGGGGCGAAAGCTTGCTTTCCATGAACTGGGTGTTGAGCACCGCTTCCTTGCGCTTCATGAGCACGGCCGCGCGACAGGCCGCCCGGGCGTGGGTCGGCAGCGGGAGCGGGGCCCCGAAGAAGCTGATGATGGCGTCGCCCTCGTACTTGTCGATGGTGCCCCGCTCGTCGAGGATCGTGTCGCTCATCGTCGAGAGGTAGGCGTTGAGCAGGTCCACGAGCTGGCTCGGGTCGAGCTGCTCGGAGATCGTGGAGAAACCGCGGATGTCCGTGAAGACCGCCGTCAGTTCGCGCCGGTCGCCGCCGAGCTTGAGCCTGTCGGGGTCGGCGATGAGCTCCTCGATGACGTCGCCGGAGAGGTAGGTGGAGAAGGCTTTCCTCAGGAAGCTCTTCTCGCGTTCGTTCGAGAGGAAGGCCATGATCGAGTGGACCAGGAAGGAGAGGAACACGGCGATGGCGGGGGACAGCACGGCGACGTACACTCCGGTGGCCAGGAAGACCGCGAAGGCCGCGACGAGGATGCCCAGGGTCGCACCGATGCCGATCACGTTCTGAAGCGCCGGCTTCATGCGGCGGATGACGGCCACGAGGCCGATGGCCAGGATGACGGACAGGATGCCCGAGAACCACACGGGCGTCGCGTCGAGGAAGGCGCGCTCGAGGATGGTGTTGGCGACCGTGGCATGCGTGCCCACGTTCGGGTATTCGCTCTGGAAGGGATTGACCCCGATATCCGTGGAGCCCGTGCCCGTGTAGCCGATGACGCACATCCTGCCGGACAGGGTCGTGCCGAGTCTGTCCCGGAGTTCCGCCACCGCGTCCTTGCGCTCGCGGGCGCCGGCCACGAGCGCGATGAAGGACGCGGCGTCGGCCTTGGCCTTGGCGAGCAGTTCCGGACCGAGGGCGTTGGCATCGAGGCCGGCCACCGCCTTGTCCATCGCTCCAGCGATGTCGGCCCTGAGGAAGTCCGAGATGTCCGCCTGGCAGGCCTTCTTGGCCGCGAGGTAGAGACCGAAGTCACCGTCGGAACCCGAGGCGATGGCCGCCCGCCGGAGACCGTCGACCTCCAGGGCTTCGTCCTTGAGCGCCGTGGCCTGCATGAGGAAGGCATCTAGGCTGCCGGAGCCGTCGGGGATCTTCCACGCTTCACCCTGGGCGATGTTGGACATGACCACCGAAAGGTCGGATTCGCGGCGGCCAAGGTCGACGAGATGGTAGAAACTCACGTGTGAATAGCTGTCCACGAATTTGGATTTCGGCCAGTTGAGGAGCATGTTCCCGCCCTCGTCGAGGGGGATGGCGACGGTGCGGACCGTGCCGTCGGGGAATCTCGCGTCCTTGAGCGTGATCGCGGACCGGCCGATCTCGACGACGGGCATGCCGAACAGGTCGAGCAGCGGCGCGAGCACGAGCTGGGGGTACCACCTGCCGCCGATCTTCTTGAAGAGGTCGATCCGGCGGCGGGTGCCGTCCCCGTCGATGAGCACGTTCGTGTACCCGAGCTTCCGGCCGCCGGCCAGGACCGGCTCGATGGGAATGAAGAAGTCCTTGCCTTCCTCGGGCAGGACGCCCTTTTCGGTCGCACCCGCGTACGAGTAGCGATCGGCCACCCTCGAGCGGAGCTCGGGGCTGTTCAGCGCGACCAGGGACTGCTGGACGTTGAGGGTCGGGAAGCTGGCACCGAAGAGCTTCATGGCCTGGCCGAGGAAGATGTCGTTGTCGACCGCCACGGAACGGGCTCGCTCGAGAAGGGTTTTCCCGGTTTCGTCGATGAAGGCGTTGAGATCGCCCATGTAGGCGAGCGCGTCGCGGGGCTTGAGCTGGCCGTTGGCGACGGCCTCGATGAGCTCCGATGCGCTGGAGGAGATGTCCGCGAAGCCGGTGGCGAAATCGTTTTTCAACCCGTTTTCCAGGTACCAGGTGTCCACGCCCGCCGGGCTCCTGTTCAGGTACTCGATATCGAAGACGGCGTAGCGCGCGTCGAACTCCCGCAGGAGCACGAGGCCGTCGCCGATGAGGCTGCGGGGCCAGGGCCATTGTCCGACGTTGTCGATCGACTGGTCGTCGATGTTGAGGAGCACGATGAAATCGTTGTTACTGACGGCGGGCTTGAGGCGGAGGAAGATGTCGTAGACGCCGTTTTCCAGGTTCGCGTAGAAGGGCAAGGCATAGAGGAGGGCCAGGAACAGGCCGATGCCGAGCGGCACCAGCAGCAATCTGGGATTTCCTCGTTTCGTGGCCATGTGATGCTCCTGTTCGGGACGACAAGAATCCGGCGGATTTCACCGTCTCCGCGGCCGGTGGATTGAAACCCGGCGCGTGTATGAGTATAATTGTATGCAATTGCACGCACAAGGACGGTATATGTCTAAAAACGTCGTGATCATGCTTGTCGTGATCCTTTGGGCGGCGGCCGCCATGTATGCCCAATCCAACGAAGCCATCGACCGCATCCTGGCGGCCGATGCCGTGGATTACGGCAAGGTCGCCTACCTGGTGCTCGTCGCTTCCGACAATATCGCGGAAGACGCCGGCGAGTCCCGTTCCTTCGAGATGCTCAAGGAACTCAAGTGGGTAGATCCCGGGGTCGCCGAAACCGACCCGGTTTCCCTGTCCGAATACGCGTATTTCCTCATGAAGGCGTTCGGATTGCGCGGCGGGCTCATGTATTCGCTGGTCCCGGGCAAGCGCTACGCCTACCGGGAACTCGTCTCCAGGAAAGTGATCCAGGGAAGGGCCGATCCGGCGGACCGGGTCACGGGGGACCGCGCCATCCGCGTGCTCGGGCGCATCCTCGACCTGGTGGGGGACTGACATGAAACGGATCGCATTGACCCTCCTGTGCGCCGGCTTCGCGGCCGCGGCGTTCGCCGCCGATTTCGGCCTTGTCTTCGACAACGTCAGTTCCTACGCGTATTCCGGGGAAGGTACCTTCTTCCAGAAGGATCGCGCCACGCTCTGGCTGTCCATGCCGGTATCTGCGGCCTTCGACTTCTACGGCTCCCTGCGCACGGATTACCGGTATCCGGACGCTTCCTCGCCCTTCGGGCAGTCCGCTTTTTCCGTCGACGTGGGCAGACTCGAGTTCAAGGGTTCCCTGCCGATGGGCTCGGGATCTCCCTTGGCGCTCACCGCGGGACGCTTCCTGCTGGCCGACGACGGCACCAGGCTGCTGTCCGGCCGCATGGACGGCGCCACGCTGTCGTACTTCCTGCCCGGGATGTCGATCGACGGCATGGTGGGCTACATGGGCCTCCTTCCCAAGGAAGACGCCAAGGTGCTCGTGTCGGTCGACGATATCGCCGACTACGAGGACGCCGATCTGTACTTCGCCGCCCCCCGTGTCGTCGCGACGGCCCGGGTCCGGTTCACGGAGCTCTTCGCGCGGCACGATCTGTCGGTGACACTTGTCGGCCAGTTCGATCTCCGGAGCCTCGCCGAGGCGGATCCGGACGAAATCGTCCACAGCCAGTACCTGGCGCTGTCCCTCAAGGGTCCGATCGCCAGGCTTCTGTACCACGAAGCCTACGCCGACCTCGGCACCGGGGAACGGACGAGCGGCTTCGCCCTCATGGGAGCCGCCGGGTATGCGCTCAAGTTCTTCATGCCCGAAGTCGCCCAGCTCAAGCTCGCATTCTCCGCGGACTACGCTACCGGCTCCTCGGGGGTTTTCGCCCCCTTCGTCCCCATCAGCCAGCGCCAGGTCGGGTTCGCCTTCAACGCACCCCTCGGGAACAACCTCATTTTCGGGCTCGACGCCTCGATGAAACCCGTTTCGGTGCTCACCTTCGGGCTCAAGGGCAATGCCTTCCTGCGGGCGTCGACGCAGAAACTCGAGGATCCGGATTTCTCGGACGGTTCGAAGGAACTCTACCTGGGCGTTGAAGCCGACGCGTATGCCTACCTGGATATCGCCTCGGACGTTTCCCTGTCCCTGTCCGGCGGCGCTTTCGTGCCGAACGCGGGCGGAACCTATGTTTCCGGCTCCCCGGTGCGATATATTGCATCTGGTACCGCGACCCTTTCGTTCTGACGGCTGTCGACGTGGGAGGAACACTGTAATGAAGAAAGTCATATTGTCGCTGTTGGTCGCGGCCGTCTTCGCCGCGTCCGTCTTCGCCCAGGGGGCGGTTTTTAAGGAAGTCAGCGGCAAGGTCGAGTACCAGCTGCCCGGAAAGGAGTGGCGTCCGGCCAAGGCCGGCCTGTCCCTGCCCGTCGACGCGGTCGTTTCCACGGGCTTCAAGAGCTTCGCGACCGTGACCCTCGGGTCGTCGCTCGTGACCATCAAGCCGCTCACACGGCTCACGTTCAAGGAAATCGTCCAGCGCGAAGGGTCCGAATCCTCCAAGCTCTACCTGACGGCGGGCCGTATCCGCGCCGAGGTCAACACGGCCAGCGGCCAGAAGGTCGATTTCACCGTCCAGAGTCCGACCGCCACGGCTTCCGTCCGGGGCTGCACCATCGAATTCGACTGCGTCAACCTTTCTGTTATTGATGGGATCGTCGTTTATACGAACTCTACCGGTCAGTCCCGCACCGTCAGCCAGGACGAATCCACCTCCCTCGGTTCCGACGGCGAGGTCGAAGTGCCTTCCCAGGTCCAGGAGCTCGCCGCTACTGCCGGCGGCGTGAGCGATTTCGATTTCGGTTCCGGCGACTCCGGCGGAGGCATCGCGCCGCCCGTCGTCCTGCCGGTCGCCACGATTTCCATAATCATCGACTGACGGCCAAGGACGAAGGATAGACTCCTCGGCACGGGAAACCACGAAGGGCTTGAAGGGACGCGAAGGATACGAAGGGGAAGCGGAAAGGGAACAGGAAGGATGAAATGGGCCAATGACTCATTTCTTTCCTGATCCCGATCACCTCTCCCTGTTCGATTCTTTCGCGTCCTTCGTGTTCCCATTTTCCTCATGTGCCTCCGTAACTCCGTGGCAAAATTCCCTGTTGATCCTTTATGGCGATTTTTACCAGACCCGGGCTTGCGAAATACCCGCTGAAAGCGTAGATTTGACGTATATACGGAGGAACCAAACATGAAGAAAACCCTTGTTGCCATCGTAGCCATCGCCGTCCTGACGCTCGCGGCCGCCTGCACCAAGCCCGCCGGCGCGGTCGCGTCCGGCAAGGCCATGGCCGGCTTGCCCGACCTCAAGGGCCGTACCGTCGTCGCGGTCACCGAGAACGCCTATACTCCCCTCAACTTCGTCGATCCCAAGACCGGGACCGCGATGGGCTGGGAGTACGACGCAGTCAACGAGATCGGCAAGCGCCTCAACGCGAAGGTCGAGTGGAAGGTCACGAGCTGGGACGCGATGATCCAGGCCGTGCGCGACGGACAATTCGACGTCGGGATGGATGGCATCACCATCAACGACGAGCGCAAGGCCCAGATCGCCTTCTCCGATCCCTACATGGTCAGCCAGCAGTTCATGCTCGTCCGCGCCGACGAGAAACGGTTCGGCGACGAGAAGGCTTTCGCCGCGGACCCGAAGCTGCTCGTCGGGGCGCAAGCAGGCACCACCAATTTCTACGTCGCGGTCTACAGCGTGCTCGACGGGGACGAGAAGAACAAGCGCATCAAGATCTTCGAGACCTTCGGGGCGACCGTCCAGGCGTTGCTCGCCGGAGACGTCGACATGGTCCTCATGGACGCCGCGTCGAGCAAGGGCTACATCGGCGCCAACCCCGGCAAGCTGAAATCCGTCGGTGGCCCCCTTGGAACCGAGGAGTTCGGCTTCATCTTCAAGACGGGCTCGGACCTCGTCGTGCCCTTCAACGCCGCGATCGCAACCATGAAGGCCGACGGCACACTGGAGCGCCTCACCACGAAGTGGTTCTTCGAGTACAAGCAGTAATCCCGTGCCACCCATGAACGCCAGTGCCCGACCGCCCTCCGGGGCGTCCACGCTCGCATCAAGAATCCCCTGGTGGCTCGCCGCCCTCGTCGGGTTCGGTGTCCTCGCGGTCGCGGGGGCGCTGGCGGACGACGGCTACCGCGTCATCTTCGGGGCGGTGGCCTCGGGTTTCGGCGTCACCCTGACGGTGGCGCTCGTCTCCTACGCTTTTTCGCTCGCCCTCGGACTTCTCTTGGGCATGCTGCGGGTCTCGACCTTCCGCCCGGCCATGGAAGCCGCCACCTTCTACGTGGAGCTCGTGCGCGGCCTGCCGATGCTCGTCATTCTCTACTACGTCGCCTTCGTGGGGGCGCCCGCGCTCGCGGGCATCCTCAACAGCCTCCTGGCGCCGTTCATCGCCCGGGGCGTCATCGAACCCTTCCAGGGGCGGAGCTTCGACTTCGCGACGCGCGCGGTCCTGGCACTGACCCTGGGCTACGCGGCCTTCATCTCGGAGATCTTCCGCGCCGGCATCGAGAGCGTCGACAAGGGGCAGATCGAGGCGGCGCATGCCCTCGGGTTCTCGGGCGCCCAGACCATGGTCCGCGTGGTGCTGCCCCAGGCGGTGCGCAACGTGCTGCCGGCCCTGGCCAACGAGTTCGTCGCGATCATCAAGGACTCCGCGCTCGTCTCCGTCCTCGGCGTCCAGGACATCACCCAGCTGGGCAAGGTGTACGCCGCCTCCACCTTCAAGTTCTTCGAGACGTACAACGTCGTCGCCTTCCTGTACCTCTGCATGACCGTGAGCCTTTCGCTCCTCGTGCGGGTGCTCGAACGCCGCCTCAAGGGGGAGGTTGCCCGATGAGCGCCTTCGTGGAGATACGCGACGCGGTGAAGACCTTCGGCGATCCGGCCCGCGGCGGCGTCCTGGCCCTCGACGGCGTGTCGCTCGACGTGGGCCGCGGCGACGTGGTCGTGATCATCGGTCCCTCGGGGTCCGGCAAGAGCACCCTGCTGCGATCGGTCAATTTGCTCGAGCGCCTCGACTCCGGGAGCATCCGCATCGGGGACGACCTGGTGACCGCGCGCGGCGCCGACCTGCGCAGGATCCGCGAGGACGCAGGCATGGTGTTCCAGGCCTTCAATCTCTTCGCCCATCTCACCGTGCTCGAGAACGTCGCGCTCGCGCCCCACCTGGTGAGGCACGTGCCGAAGGCGGAAGCACGGCAACGCGCCGCCTCACTGCTCGAGCGCGTGGGACTGGCGGACAAGCTGGACCGCAGGCCGCGCCAGCTTTCCGGCGGCCAGCAGCAGCGGGCGGCCATAGCCCGCGCCCTGGCGATGGATCCCAAGGTCATGCTCTTCGACGAGCCCACCTCTGCGCTCGATCCCGAGATGATCAAGGAAGTGCTCGACGTCATGACCGCCCTGGCCGAAGAGGGCATGACGATGCTCGTCGTATCGCATGAGATGGGGTTTGCCCGGGCCGCGGCGGACCACGTCGTGTTCATGGACCAGGGTCGCATCGTCGAGCAGGGCAGTCCCGCCCGGGTCTTCGGCGAGCCGGTCGAGGAACGGACGCGCGACTTCCTCAGGCACATCCTGTAGCCCGGCAGGCTGTTGAACACGCAAGGCCTTTCAACTGCGTTCGACGACGCAAGGAGACAGCAATGACCGGAGCCCTTGTCCTCCAGACCGATTTCGGAACGTCGGATGGTGCTGTGTCGGCGATGTACGGCGTCGCCCTCAAGGTCAGCCCGTCCGTGAGGATTTTCGACCTGACGCACGACATACCCCAGTACAACCTGTGGGAAGCCTCGTACCGGCTCATCCAGACAATCCAGTACTGGCCCGCGGACACGGTCTTCGTGTCGGTGGTCGATCCCGGCGTCGGCTCCTCCCGGCGGAGCGTGGCCGTCCGCGCCCGGACCGGCCAGATCGTCGTCACCCCCGACAACGGCACCCTGACGCACGTCAAGCGCATGCTCGGCGTGGCCGAGGCGCGTGAACTCCGCGAAAGCGGCAACCGACTCGAGGGCTCGGAGCTCTCCTACACATTCCACGGCCGCGACGTGTACGCGTACACGGGCGCCCGGCTCGCCGCGGGCCAGATTGCGCTGGCCGACGTGGGCGAAGAAATCGATCCGGCTTCGATCGTGGAGCTGCCCCTGGTCGAGGCCGTGCGCGAAGGCGACGCCATCGAGGGCACCATCGACGTCCTCGACGTGCGCTTCGGCAGCCTGTGGTCGAACGTGCCGTTCCCGCTCTTCGCGGGGCTCGGCGTTGAGTACGGCCGCCGCGTCGAGGTCTCGATCCGCAACGATACGCGCGAGGTCTACCGCAACACCATGGTCTACGCGAAGTCCTTCGCGGACGTACACGCCGGCGAGCCTCTCGTGTACATCAACTCGGTGCTGAACGTGGCGGTCGCCATCAACCAGGGTTCGTTCGCGCGCGCCTACAATATCGGAACAGGTCTGTCCTGGAAGCTCGCCATCAGGAAAGCGCCGAAGATCGTCTACGAGTAGCCGCCGCGGGTGGCCCTGCCCGCGCGGCGATCCCGACCGTGGTCAACCGGGGAACGAAGCCAATAAAATTGCCGCAGCGGCGCAGAGGGATGGAGAATGGGGCGGAATTTGTCACAAATATCAAATACGTGCTCAATGCCTTGGATGCACGCAGCATACCAATTGGCGCGATTATTTTTCCTGTTTTCTTGAACCTGGCCTTTGATTAACCGTATTGAATCGCATCGGAATCATCATATTGCAGGACGCTGAATGATGACATGCAATCCGCTGAAAAGCCTGCAAGACCCTCCATGAAGACTTCCCAGGTTTTTTCATGCGGAATCAGCAAAACTGCGGCACCGGGTTTTTGAATAAATACTTCCTTTCCAATGAATTGAAACTCTTTTGGGAGGCGAACGGCTTGAGATCGACCATTCCGGAAAAGCCTTGCAGTCTTCATGGCGCTATCTCTTCCCGGCAATATATGCCGTGATATATCTTGTCAGGTTTTGGATCTTCTTGCTGCCCGCTTTTCGGGCAACGGAAGACGGGGAACGAATTTCCTGATATTACTCCCATGTTTCCGCTATGCTTCTAGTTACTGCACCCCCAGGGGAACACAGTCGATAAGGATGATTTTCTACCGGGAAAGGGATAAAGCCGAATACTCGTGGCCAGAAAGCGGCGATGATCCCGTTTCAGGGAATCGGCAACATTCTTCGGTTGCCTGAGAAAGGGGAAGGATCCAAGGCCTTGAGCATATTTCCCGGCTCGTTTCCATACGCGCTGCCTCTTTTCGCCATTGCCTGTCTCACCGGCGGGATCGCCGTATACGCCTTCCGCCGCTCAAGACAAGCGGGGGCGATCACTTTTGGATGGTTGGTGACCGCGATGGCAGCCTGGAGCGCATGTTACGCTCTCGAACTCCTTGCTCCCACCCTGGCCGGTAAGGTTTTTGCAGGAAAACTGGAATACATCGGCATCGCATCGACGCCCGTTCTCTGGCTCCTGTTTGCATTGGAATATACCGGTCACAAGGACTGGTTGACTCCAAGCAAACGCATTGCGCTGTTTGCGCTTCCCGTGTTGACTTTTGGCTTGACCCTGACCAACGAATTCCATCATTTGATCTACACGGGAACAGGGCTCGACCCACAGGGTTACCCGGCTTTGGTTGTCCTTGGCCACGGCATGTGGTTCTGGATAAATGTCACATTTGCCTACTGTCTCGTACTTGCCGGGGTAACGCTATATCTTTTTGCCTATTTTCAAGCACAACGCCCCTTCCGGCAACAGATGACCGTCATGGTACTTGGTTCCATCGTGCCGTTGGCCGTAAACGCAATCAGGCTTTTCACTCCCATCCCCCTGCATGGCTTTGACCTGACGCCTTTCACTTTTGCCTTTTCAGGGGTTTTGTTGTCGATCGGCCTCTTTCGATTCAGCCTGATCGATCTGACCCCCATCGCCGCGCCGCTGGTAATGGAAAACCTGCATGATGCCGTGATTGTGATCGACAATTCCAAACGGGTAGTGAATATGAATCCGACGGCACGTCGATGGCTGGGGGTGGGGAATGAAGCCATTGGACAAAGCGCACTCAATGTGCTAAGGACCTACGACATCGTACGTCAGTATTGGGATGCCATGGAAGCGCAAGTCCAATTGGAAATCGGCGAAGGCGAACAACGCCGCTGGCTTTACACAATGATTTCCCCCTTGCGCGACTCGCACGGGAAAATACTGGGACGTGTCATTGTAGCCCGAGACAATACCCGCGAGCAGACCCTGTTGATTTCGGAAAAAATCCGCTTCCGCCAGATGGAGCTGCTCAATTCCATCACACGCGCATCCCTTGAAGTGACCACCTTCCGCGAAATGCTGCAAACGCTGGCAAACCGGATGGGCGAATTCCTTGATTCGGATGGAATCTTCATCACATTGTGGGATGAATCAGAGCAAGAAACGATCCCTGGTGCGGCTTATGGTGAATTGCGGGAAATATACCCGACAATGAAATTCGATTCAAGGGAAGCCGCCTTGACAGAGTCCGTCCTGCAAGCCGGGCATTCCCTGGCTGTGGATGATGTGTTCAATACGCCCTACATGAGCGCCAACATCGCAGCCCGATTTCCCGGCCGGTCATTCCTTGCCCTGCCGCTGATCGCACATGGACAGAAACTGGGAGCCGCATTGATCTCCTTCGACCAGCCGCATCACTTCACTGAACAGGAAATCGCCATTGGCGAACAGGCCGCGGCCCAGATAGCACTGGCTTTGAATAAGGCCCAATTGCTTGACAATGTTTCCCGCCGGGTGGTGCAGATGGGATTGATCCAGGAAGTGAGCAAGCAAATGGCTGAAAGCCTGGATGAAACCGAGATATGCCAGAAAACCGTTGATGCCATGGTGGATAACTTCGGCTATGACGAAACGGCAATCTCCCTGCTCGTGGAAGGGAACAAACTGGAATTGGTCGCCATCGGCGGCACAAAGGACATGGGGTTCAGCCCGGGCTTCCAACAGAATGTGGGACATGGCATCATGGGGCATGTGGCCGAAACACGCGAACAGTATTTCACCAAGGACATTACCCAGGATCCTTATTACTATCATCCACGCAATCAGGGCATCGGCGCTGTCATGGCAGTCCCGATGCTGCACGAGGAAGTATTGATGGGCGTGCTCTACATCCAAAGCGCGCCGCCGCATACCATAACCCCGGATGACATGCAAATCTTGCAGACAATCGCCAGTCACCTCGTCACAGCCATTCAAAAAGCCCGTTTCCATGCGGATATAAACGAGCATCTGATGAGTATGACCGCACTGCAATCCGTTACACAAACCGTGAACTCCTCGCTGGAGCTCGATAATATATTCAAAACGGTGGTTCAGCTCTTGAAGGAATCCTATGGATATAGCTATGTCAGTATCTACCTGTTGGAGGATTCAATATTGCGGCTCGGAGCGCAGGCAGGCTACCCGGAAGAACTCGTCATTCATGAAATCCCGATCTCGGCCGGAATTGGGGGGCGCACCGTTCGCACCCGCCAAACCCAATTTGTCCGCAATGTAAGAAACGATCCGAGTTTCTTGACCGCATCCAGCAAAGTGGAAAGCGAGATCTGCATACCGTTGCTAAAAAATGATAATGTTCTGGGAGTTCTCAACATCGAATCGAATTCCAGCCGCCCCCTCACGGAAAAAGACATAGATTTACTCACGGCCTTCGCCAACCCTGTTGCCCTGGCAATTGACAATGCCCGCCTTCACGCTGAAATCACATCGCTCGCGCTTACCGATGGCATGACCGGACTCGTTAACCGCCGAGCCTTCGATCAGATCTTCGATCTCGAGATTGCCCGTGCTGTGCGCTACCCCCATCAGCTCGCGCTGATCATGATCGATATTGATTCCTTCAAAGTCTACAACGATACATACGGACACCCGGCCGGGGATGAACGCATCAAGGCAATTGCCCGAATCCTGCTCGCAAATGTGCGAGACCCCGATATTGCTGCCCGATATGGGGGCGAGGAATTCGTCATTATCCTGCCCCACACGGCCAAGGCAGGCGCCATGATACTGGCGGAAAGACTGCGCGAATCCGCAGAGGCGCTATCGCCAGTAAAATCAACCTCCAACGCACCCATTGCGGGGTATACCCTCAGTCTCGGCGTAGCCTCCTTCCCCGAAGACAGCATGACTCCAGCAGGGCTTCTGTTTGCCGCCGACAACGCCGAATTGACTGCCAAAAGGCTTGGCAAGAACCGCATCTGCGCGGCAGGCAGCTACTGATCCCTGCATAATGATGTGTTCATAAGGCAAGCTCGGCCTGTTTCCAGAAAGCGGTCCCCAAGGTAGACCTCCTTCTTCGAATGCGCTTGCAGAGAATTGATTGCGGGATCTGAAAGCTGCTGATAGTTGGCGGCACGGAAATTGGGCAGCTCCCGCATCTTCCAGTAACCCCAAAGGTACTCAACAGGATTCAGTTCTGGTGCGTATGCCGGGAGAAAAGAAATCTCAATCCATCCCGGATGATCGGGACATTCCCATGCAGCAGCCGAAGGAGATGCCTTGGGAAGTCAACGGCCTGTTCCTGCTTGATAGTCCCGGCACAGAGTTTGAAATAGATGTTGTACCAGTTCACGCCAGCGATAGCAGCGGGCTGCTTCCATTCAATCTGCCTTGATCGACCTGCCCGCAGCCCGGCTGAAACAGGAGGACAGGATGTCGAAGATGAACCTGCCCATGTCGGCGAATAGGGTACGGTCGTGTCGGGGAAAGGGGCGTAGGACCTTGGGTATGGTCCAGACGAACTGACGGTGGGGCAGGTTGAGAAGGATGTCCCCGCTGAGGTACTCGCCTGGAAGGAGGGTCCGATTCTGGGTGCAGGAGGGTCAAGGGAAGAACCTTTTACATGAGAAAGGGCGGAAGTAGTCGTAGCCGCAGTCAGGACAGCGGATGCGGGCGATGCCCCGGCTCCAGTCACCACAGGGGCGGAACGCGGAGGCTGCGTGCGCGCGATGGGCGGGAGGCGGAACTGGCCGCAGAAAGAGGCGTAGCGCTCCTCGTAGAGTGCTTTGAGAGCCGGGAAGCGTCGCCGAAACAGCCTCCGGAGATAGTCTGGCTGCCGTGGACGGTAGTCCGGCCAGGCGTTCGGGACGACGGGTGTCGTGGCAATCGAATCCACAAGTCGAAGAACGAAAGGGAACGCCATGACGCTTTGGGGGAATGACCCCGATCCAAGGGCTCCATGCAGCGGTCATGGGGCATCTGCAGCTCACTGGGCAGGCGCGCATGTCCAGGGACAGGATGGACTTCACGAGCATCAGCGACACGGTGAACCTCGCCGCGCGGCTGGAGGGGGCGAACAGGATCCACGTAACAAGGACCCTGATCACCGAGACCGTGCACGGCAGGGTGAAGGACGTCGCCGTTCACGCGAGCAGGGATGACGCCGGCCGGCCTTGACGGATCGGCGGACAAGCATTTGAATAAGTGCATTGAGGAGAGGTGTGATGAAAAAAGCATGGTTACTGTTCGCTTTTTATCTCCTGTCCTCCTGTGTCACACTGAGTCCCGGCCCCGAGACAGGCCTGTTCGATTTCGCCTTCCCCTGGGATGACGCTTCCCGCACGATCATCGACGTGAGCGCGTTGAATCACGCACCGGCAGGGCGGTACGGACGTGTCCGCGCCGGAGCCGACGGTCATCTCTTCTTGGGTGACGAACGCATACGGTTCCTGGGCGTCAACATCACGATCGGCGACTGTTATCCCGAAAGGTCCGAGGCGGAGGCGATTGCCGGGAGGCTGGCCAAATTCGGGATCAACCTCGTGCGCATGCATCTCGTGGATTACCCTCACGGAGCGCCCTCGGTCATCGACTACACCCGGCGTGACAGCAGGCACCTGGACGCGGGCAATTTCGACAGGCTCGAATACTTTGTGTCCGCCCTCAAGAGGAAGGGCATCTACGTCCTGCTTTCGCTGCTCGACATGCGCCGGTTTTCCTCCGGAGATGGACTGCCTGCTTCCATCGACAAGATGGACCCGAAGGACCAGCAGATCCCCGGCATGTTCGATTCCCGGATGCTGGAGCTGCAGAAGGAGTTCGCGAGGGATTTCCTCGGGCGGCACAGGTCCTCGTCCGGGGGCAGCTTTCTCGACGACCCAGCCGTGGCGTTCATCGAAGTGCTCAACGAGCAGGGGCTCATCCACTCCTGGCGCAACGGGAGGATGGACGCTCTGCCCGCCGGGTTCAGGTCTGCGCTCGGCGTCATGTGGGACGATTTCCTCGAAGAGAGGTACACACGTTTCGCCGCGCTGAAGGACGCATGGAATGACATCTCGGAGCCCCTTTCGGCAAGGGACATCACCAACGGGGATTTCGCGTCGGGATCCCTGGCTCCGTGGTGGCTCTCCGTGCAAGCTCCGGCAGCGGCGACGAGCAGCGTCGTGTGGGGCGGATACGGGTCCAATGTGAATGCCGTGAATGTCCGTGTCACGGACACCAGTGACGTCGATTGGCGCGTGCAGCTGGGATGTTCAACGAGCGTCATTGCCGGGCATCCGTACACGATCCGCTTCAGCGCGAAAGCCTTCCCAGGCGCGAGGGTGTCGGTCCATGTCACCGAGAAGGGCGGCTCCTGGCAGGTCCTCTACCAGGAGGATGTCGCTCTCACCGAAGCCTGGCAGGATTTCGAGCTCACCTTCGTTTCGCCGGCGTCACACTCCGAGGCGGTCTTTTCGTTCGCGGGTTTCGCGGCGCGCCGTGGGGACTACGGAATCGCCAGGGTCTCGTTCCGGCAGGGAGGAACAAGGCCGGGCCTTCTGCCGGGCGAGGGCGGCTTTTCGGATATCGGCATTCTCCTCAGCGCGGACTCATGGCTCAGGACGGAGGCGGCAAGACGTGACTGGGTTTCATTCCTGCTCAAGAAGGAGCGCGAGTACTGGACAGCGATGAACGGCTTCCTGAAGGAGGAGCTGCACTGCCAGGCGCTCATCCTCGGCACGCAGGTCGGTTTTTCCGTCCCGAGCCTCATGAGCGAGTTCGACATCGTCGACTCGCACGCCTACTGGCATTACGCCCAGGCGGAGAGAAACTGGTGGGACTCACCATGGTGGGTCCGCAACGAAACCATGATGGGCGAGGCGAACGGAGGCACGATCGGCGAGCTTTCAGCCAAGAGGGTGGCTGGGAAACCCTTCATGGTCTCGGAATACAATCACCCCTTTCCGGGCTCTTTCGGGGCCGAAGCCTACCTGGTTCTCTCGACCTACGCGGCGCTCCAGGACTGGGATGCCATCATCGCCTATCAGTACGGCGACGGAAAGGGCAATCCGCGGGACGGGATGATCGACGAGTTCTTCGAGATGGCAAACGATGTCGGAAAGTGGGCAAGCATGCCGCATGCCGCCCTGATCTTCCGCAGGGGCGACGTCAGCGCTGCGCGCCGCTTTGTGTCGGTGCCCGTGAGGGAGTCGGACGAAACGGCTGGCCTCCCCGGCGCAGCGGTGTTCAAGCTCATCGATGCCTCCGCGGCCGGCGTCCCGGGAAGAGCAGCTCTGGTGCACCGGATCGCCATCGTCGTCGATGGAGACAGGCTGCCTCCGGATGCGCTCGATGCCGCAAGTGCCCGGGGCACCGATCCCCGCGAGATGAGATCGGACACCGGCGAGCTGCTCTGGAGCACGAGCGCGCGCGTCATGACCGTGAACGCGGAAAGGACCAAGGTCGTCGCCGGCCGCTGCATCGGACAGACATACGAGCTGGGCGGGATCACGATCCGACCCCGGGCCGCACTTCAGGGATGGGCCGTGATCTCCATGAGCCTCCTCGAGGGCGACACGCTGGCGCGGGGCGCCGCGAAAATCCTTCTGACCGCGTGCGGGTTCTCGTCGAACACCGGGATTGCCTACCGGCTCTATCCGTCCGGGGAGTCCGCTGGCTTTCCGCCTGCAGCGGGCGTCGATATCAACTATATCTCGCCGGGGGCTGCTCCGACGGTGACGGAGGGGATCGGCGCCGATATTCGCCTGCCATACGCGGCGTCGCGGGTCCGGGTCCATGCGCTTGATGCCACGGGAGCGCCGTCGGCGGCGGTCCCCGTCACCGCCGACCGCGGTGGCGCGGCCTTCGTCATTGATGCAACGTGGCGGACGGTCTGGTACCAGGTCGAGGTCATTCCTGCCGTCCCTTGAGGAGGACACGCAGCTCGACAACGGAGGGTGACGGCGACCTGGAAAGCCCGACCAAGGAGACGGACATGAAGGAGCGCTTCGCCTGCCGTCCGGTTCTTCATGAGCTGCCTTGCCCCAAAGGGCCGGGGACCGCCTCAATAGGCGAATTGAAAATCCCGTCTCCCTGCCGTCGGAAGCCGCGTTAGCGCGGTCGGGCGGCCATAATTTTTCCTATCACTCGGCTTCCGACGTCGTCGAATAGAGGTTCTCCGTGGGTTCGTCGGCGACGAGGAGGTCGGGATCGTTCGCGGGGGTCCGGGCTATCGCCGCCCGCTGCTGCTAGCCAGGTGCTTGCCGATTGTCCTGAGCATCGTACTGCCCAGATGCATGGCCAAAATTCCTGCTACGACCGTGATCGCCGCGATTCAGATGATCTTTCCAATGTTCCTCACTATTCATGAAGGCGAGGGGAAGAAAGTGCTTGTTTTTTGCCCCGGGCGAAGCGCGCGAAATACGGGAATCAGGTCAATACCGGCTTTCTATCTGGTATCAATACACCAATTATGGACAGGACGGCGAAACCGGCGTGCTGCGACGCCTGCCCGAGCGTGAGGGGCGCATGGCGCGTGAGGCCGATGTGGAACACGTCCCAGGGGCTGACGCCCAGGCCGGCGTGGATGGTGAAGAGATGCCGACCGCGTAGAGCAGGACCCGAAATAGAGCGAGGGCATTTTCCCGGCCAGCGACAGGAGCGTGCGCGCGGGATTCCCCGGTTCCGGACGGATCTCGCTCATTCCCCCTGACTCCCCTCGTTTTCGGCTGGCGCGGGGTTTGCCACGCCCTGCAGGCTGGGGGTACCCGGAGCGGCGGAAATTCCCAGGGTGACGAACCAGTTGGCGACGGCGACGGCGGCCCCGGTCAGGAAGATCCACCGATACCCTTCGGCCCCGCGGACGAGCCAGGCCGCTCCGCCGAGCGCGGGAAGCAGCATCGACATTATGTGGTCGATGGAAACTCCGAGGGAAAGGGTCGGGGAGAGGTCTTCCGGCTCCGTGACGATGCGGCGGACGTAGACCGCACGGGCCAGGCCCACCGAGTCCCCGGCCGACTGGTCGATCACGTAGCACGCGGCCACCACGACGAAAGCCGTTCCCGCCGGCAGGAGTCCGGGCGCGAAGGCGTAGACCACGCAGACGACGGCGGTCACGAGCGATTCCGCCGAGAGGACCGCGCGCTCGCCGAAACGGTCCGTCAGCCTTCCGGCGATCGGCCGCAAGGCGACCCCGATGCCCGAGATGACAAGGAAGATGGCGGTCATCGCGGCGACGGGCGCGCGGAAGAGATCGACGAGCATCCACGGTCCGAAGGTGACGAAAAGCTGCTTACGCGCCCCGACCAGGAGGGACAGGACGTAAAACCGCGCGTAAGCCCTTCGCACGACGAAGCGGACCGCGCCTTTCGCCCGGGGCGCCGGGGCCATCGAGAAAAGAACCGCCGCCGCGAGGAGGTAGGCGGCCGCGCCGATCGAAAAGAGCACGGCGTACGACGGTTTCGCGACGCGCAGGAGGACGAGCAGGCCGGACGAGCCCGCGAGGATGGCCGCGGTATTAACCGACTGGATTCGCCCCAGGATCGATCCGACTTTCCCGTCGCGGGAAAAGCCCATGCCGATGGAGTTGATCAGCGGCATCCAGACGTGCTGGCCGGTGGACAGGGTGAAGGTCCACAGCATGAGCACGCCGAACCTGGCGGGGATAACGCCGAGCGCGAACATGCCGGCGGCCGCCGCCAGGTTGCCGATGGCGGCGATCCGGGCGTCCCCGAGGACGGCCAGGAAACCGATGAAGAAGGTGACGAGAAGTCCCGGCAGTTCGCGGGGCAGTTCCAGGAAGGTCCGTTTCGCGGCGTCGAGCGAAAAAACCTCGCGCAGGTAATTGTTGAAGACCGATGAGTTCACGCACATCCCCACGCCCACGAGGGCGCAGGCGGCGAGGAAAAGGCGATAATCCCGGTTCGTCGCCGCGGACCTGCCCGTGGAGGCTGTGGCTGATTCCATGGCCGGAGTATAGACGGATTCGACGCGGCGACGATAGCCCGTTTCACCCCTTTACACTGGGGCGGCATTTTCTTTATACTCCGGAAAGCGACGGGGTTTTTCACTAAACCGTTAAAAAACGTACGACTTTCAAGCGCGGTTGGATCGATGAAAAACCCCGAATCTACGCATCCGCATCTTTCGCCGCGCGTTCATCATCGTACGTGAGGACGCCGGAAGCGGCATGAATTCCGGGTCTGGCCGGGTCAGGCATGAAGCCGGGAGCCTGGAAGGCTTTCGGAAACGTGCTGGTTCCGGGGCGGCAAACGGGACGGCGGGGCGCGGCGACGCGGCTACCGTCGAATATCCCCTCGACAGGGGGGAACACATGAGGAACAGCATGGCTTTCGACATCACGAAGATGCGCAACATCGGCATCAGCGCGCATATCGACTCCGGCAAGACAACCTTGTCGGAACGGATCCTGTTCTATTGCAACAAGATCCACGCCATCCACGAAGTCAAGGGCAAGGACGGCGCCGGCGCGACGATGGACTCGATGGATCTCGAGCGCGAGCGCGGCATCACCATCCAGTCCGCGGCCACCAGCGTCCAGTGGATGGACACGACGATCAACCTCATCGACACGCCGGGGCACGTCGACTTCACCATCGAAGTCGAGCGTAGCTTGCGCGTGCTCGACGGAGCCATCCTGGTCCTCTGCGCGGTGGGCGGCGTCCAGTCGCAGTCCATCACGGTGGACCGGCAGCTCAAGCGCTACCACGTGCCCCGCCTGGCGTTCATCAACAAGTGCGACCGCACGGGCGCCAATCCCTTCCGCGTCCGCGCCCAGCTCATCGACAAGCTCGGCCTGAACCCCGTGTTCCTGACCCTGCCGATCGGCCTCGAAGACAAGCTGGAAGGCATCATCGACCTCATCGACATGAACGCAGTTTACTTCGACGGCCCGAGCGGCACCGACCTGCGGATCGCCGACATTCCCGCCCACCTGCGCGAGGAAGCCGACAAGTACCGCGAGGAGCTGCTCGACACCGCGTCGATGTTCTCCGACGAGCTGGCCGAAGCCTACCTCGACGGCAAGGTCAGCAACGAGCTCCTCATCGCGGCGATACGGAGAGGCTGCATCGCCGAGCAGGTCGTGCCGATCTTCGTGGGTTCCGTACGGCCAGCTCACCTACGTCCGGATCTACCAGGGCGCCCTCAAGAAGGGAGACGAGCTGTACAACACGCGCTCGCACCGCCGTTTCAAGGTCGGGCGCCTGGTCCGCATGCACGCGAACGCCATGGAAGACATCATCGAGGGAACCAACGGCGACATCGTGGCGCTGTTCGGCGTTGAGTGCGCGTCGGGCGACACCTTCTGCCACCCTGATCTCAACTACGCGATGACGTCCATGTTCGTCCCCGAGCCGGTCATCTCGCTGGCCATCGAGCCCAAGGACAACAAGGCCTCCGACCAGATGGGGAAGGCCCTCAACCGCTTCACCAAGGAAGACCCGACCTTCCGCACCTACATCGATCCCGAATCGAACCAGACCATCATCCAGGGCATGGGCGAACTCCACCTGGAGGTCTACATCGAGCGGATGCGGCGGGAGTACAGGTGCGAGGTGGCGACCGGCATGCCGCAGGTGGCCTACCGCGAAGCCATCACCCAGCGGGCCGATTTCAACTACACGCACAAGAAGCAGACCGGCGGTTCCGGCCAGTACGGCCGCGTCGCGGGCTTCATCGAGCCCACGACGGGGATGAACTACGAGTTCGTCAATTCCATCAAGGGCGGGGCCATCCCCACCGAGTTCATCTCCTCGTGCGACAAGGGTTTCAGGGAATCGATCAGGAAGGGCTCCCTCATCGGCTTTCCCATCGTCAACACGAAGGTCACCATCAACGACGGCCAGAGCCATGCGGTAGATTCCTCGGACATCGCGTTCCATCTGGCGGCCATCGGCGCCTTCCGCGAAGCCTACGAAAAAGCCAGGCCGGCCATCCTGGAGCCGATCATGAAGGTCGAAGTCGAGGGACCGACCGAATTCCAGGGCAACATCTTCGCGAGCGTCAACCAGCGCCGCGGCGTGATCACGGCCAGCAACGACGAAGGCTTCTTCTGCCGCGTCGAGGCGGAAGTCCCCTTGGCCGAGATGTTCGGCTATTCGACCGTACTCCGGTCGCTGACGCAGGGCAAGGCCGAATTTTCCATGGAATTCCTCAAGTATGTCCGCGTTCCGACGCAGATTTCCGAACAGCTCCGCAAGGATTTCGAGGAAAAGCGCAGGAAGGAACAGCAAGCCAGGTAGGCGGTCGCCTTTTCGCGACCGCCGGGCACGGTTCCGGCGGTCGGGCATTTTGCGGTTGCCCGGCACCGCGAATGCATTATACTTGAAATGGGCACCGCGTTTTCCCTGATCATACCTACGAAGGAGTTCCAATGTTGAAAGAGGAACTAATAAAGAAGAGTCCGGTTCGAATCCTGGAAAACGGGATCGAAGGCGGACTTAAAGCCGGCAATATCGGCGTCATCGCGAGCCGCAAGGGCATCGGCAAGACCAGCGTCCTTGTCCAGATCGCGCTGGACAAGCTCCTGCAGGGCAGGAAGGTGATCCACGTATCCTTTACGACCCACACCAGCTACGTGATATCATGGTATGAGAACATCTTCGCCGAAGTGGCCAAACGGAAAGGCCTCGAGCAATACGGCGACGTCCACGACGAGCTCGTCAAGAACCGCGTCATCATGAATTTCAACCAGGAAGGCGTCAATACCGAGCAGATCCTCCGGTCCCTGCGCGCCATGATCGTCGACGGCGGCTTCCGGGCCGACAGCGTGATCGTCGACGGCTTCGATTTCACCCGCGCCACTCCCGACCATATCTCCAGGATCCACGCGTTCGCGAAGGAAATGGACCTGGAAGTCTGGTATTCCTGCACCCTGATCGGCGAAGAGCCCCTGTTCGACAGGAACAACGTCCCAGTCATCCTGCGGGAGTACCTCGCGGATATCGGCGTGCTTATCGTCCTGGAGCCGAAGACCGAATATATCCATTTCACCGTCGTCAAGGATCATGAACGCATGAATCCCGCAGAGCTCCATATCAAGCTCGACGCCAAGACCCTGCTCATCGCCGAGGCTTGACGGGCCTGCGGCGGCTTGAAACCCGCCGACTGGCCCGGCGCTGCACGCGGTTCCATCGCTTCAGGGGGAACCGCGTTGCCATTTTCGGGGCCTTGGCCCGTATTCATGCGCGCGTCGTTGAAAACCCGGACATTTTTCGATACAGTTGAATGATGTTTTCCGTTTTCCGTGCAGTCACGGAATTCCAGCTCTTTAAAGAGGTGTTTATGCGGAACATACTGAAGCGGGGCCTTATCGTCCTCACGATCGCATCGATCCTGGCGACCGGTGCCTGGGCCGCGGACGACGCGGGCGCCATGATCCCGGCCGATTCCTACGTCGCCGTCGTCGTGAAGTCGCCCAAGAAGATGCTCTCGTCCGTCGACGCTTTCCTGAAGGCGGCCAAGCTCGATTCCTACTTCCCCGAGGGCACGACCTCGCTCGCCGAATCCCTCCTCAAGGCGGATAACGAAGAGTACTCCGCCGTTCTCAAGGAAATCGATCTGACCAAGCCCCTCGTCGTCGCGATCGTGCCCGGCCCGGACAAGACCATGGGCTTGCAGGCATGGATCCCGGTCCTGCGCGGCAAGGCTTCCGTCGACGCCATGCTCCCCGATTCCTCCGACGACGTCAAATACGCCATCGTCGGGACCTATGCCGTTCTCGTGAAGGGCGTCGACGCGCCCAAGGCCCTTCCCGCCAAAAGGGCCGACGCTCCCTGGCTGGCTCTCCAGCCTGACGACGCCCTGGCCTTCTGGGTCAACTGGGAAAAGGGACGTGCCGATTTCGGCGACGGCTTCTTCCTGAAGCTCGGCAGCATCGGCTCTTCGTACTCCGAGGAAAAACGCTGGTACGACGAGAAAGGCTGGTTCCCCGCCACCGGTTCCGACGAAAAAGCGGAGGACGAAGCCCTCTCGGCGCTCAAAGCCCTCGCAGCGGAAATCCGCTCCTTCGGCGGCATGGCCCGCGCGGACGCCGATGGCGTCTCCTGGCAGTTCGCCTGCGCGACCACCCAGAAGGGAACCCTTCACGACGTGACGTCCGCCTTCTCGACCCTCAAGCCCGGCATTCCCTTTTCGAAGTACGCCGAAGGAGGCAAGCTCGTCTCCGTCGTGTGGAACTATCCGCCCGAAGTGGCCAAGATCGTCCAGAAACTGTACGCCCAGGCGTTCGCTTCCCTCGGTGAAAGTTTCATCGCCTACTTCAACAAGGTCGGCGAGATGAACGCCTTCATCGGCTCCAACGCGGCCATGTCCTTCGATTTCTCCATCGATCCCAAATTCATGGCCGAAGCCGGCAACGCCCAGACGGCCCCGGCGCAGCGCGCCCTGCTCGACAAGTACCTCAGGATCAACCTCGCCTCCGTCTTCGAGCTCAAGGATACCCAGGGGTACCGGAAACAGCTGGCTCCCTGGATGAAAGAGCTCCTCTCCGGCGAGCTCATGACGGGGCTCATGGCCCAGGTCGGCATGACCTTCAAGCCCGCACTCGAAGTTTCCACCGTGGACGGCTACCCGGTGGATTCCATCCGGCTCAACCTGGGCATGGACCCAAGCCGCCTGGAATCGATGGACAAGGACGGCCGCGACACGGTCGTCATGATCCTCGACTTCTTCAATGAAAAGCTGGGCATCCGCTACGCGTACCGGGACGGTCGCGCATACGGCGGTTTCATGACCGCCAAGGAAGCCGCCGCCTATGCCGGCAAGGACGTCGCGGTCAAGCGCATGGATTCGGCCAGGAGCTATGTTGCCTTCGCGAAGACCTTGCCCTCTGACGCACGCCTGCTGGCATCGATCTCCTTCGGGCGGATCGCCTCCATCATGACGGCCGTCGCGCCGCAGTTCGTGTCGGGCATCGACGTGAACGCCCTCGGGGATGCCTATTTCTTCGGCGGCGTTTCCCGCGACGCGTTCTCGGCCGGCATGTGGCTCTCCGCGTCCGACATCGGCACGGCATCGGGACTCGTCATGACCCTCATCGGCGGGGGGAAGTAAGGCTTTTATCGCGGTACTCCCGCGACGCGCTCTTGCGGATCATCCCGAAGGGGCAGTCAAGAAACCACGGGGAGAATGATTCAAGTCTCCCCTCTTTCCTCCCCTCCGTGTCTTCGCGGTGAACCCTCCCGCGATTCTTGTCGGAAATGCGGGTTGATGGCGTTCAATGCCCCCTTGCCTGGACGAGGCTCTTGCGGGCACTATGCCAGGCATGAAAACGGCAGGCGAATCCTTCGAACGGCTCTATTCGATCGTCAGGCGGCTCCGGGCTCCCGACGGCTGTCCCTGGGACCGGGCTCAGACGCCCCTGACCATACGCGGGAACGTCATCGAGGAGGCATACGAGCTCGTCGAGGCGGTCAACGAAAAGGATCCCGATCACATCCGGGAAGAAGCCGGGGACCTCTTCCTTCTCGGGGCGATGATCGCGTACATGTACGAGGAGACCGGGGCGTTCAGCGTGTCGGATTCGCTCGAGACGATATCGGAAAAGCTCATCCGGCGGCATCCCCACGTCTTCGGCGAAGGCGACGGAAAACCCGTGAAGGTGGATACCCCGGACAAGGTCATCGACCAGTGGAACCAGATCAAGGAAAAGGTCGAAGGCCGGCGGCCCAGGGACTCGATCCTCGATGAAGTCTCCAGGGCGCTGCCGCCGCTCGAGCGGGCTTATCGCATCCAGAAGAAAGTCGCCAAGGCCGGCTTCGACTGGACGAAGGCCGGGGATGTCTGGGACAAGGCCCTCGAGGAGCTGCAGGAAGCCAGGGAAGCCCATGCCTCCGGGAACCGCGACGACCTGGAAGCGGAGCTCGGCGACCTCATCTACTCCATGGTCAACGTCGCGCGCTTCCTCGACGTGGATCCCGCCGTCGCGCTCCACCGCACCGTCGAAAAGTTCGGCGCCCGGTTCCGCCACGTGGAAAAGCGGATGGCCGGACTCGGCCTTCCCATGTCGGCGGACACCATGGCTCAAATGGACGAATTCTGGAACGAATCCAAGAGGCTGGAGGGCTGACATGAAATTCCCGGACGGGTTCACCTGGGGCGCGGCCACCGCCGCCTACCAGGTCGAAGGCGCGTGGAACGAGGACGGCAAGGGCCGATCCATCTGGGACGACTTCTGCCGGAAACCGGGAAAAGTGCGGAACGGCGATACCGGGGACCTCGCCTGCGACAGCTACCACCGCTGGCCGGAGGACGTGAAGCTGCTCCAGGAAGGGGGCTTCGGCGCGTACCGTTTTTCCGTGTCGTGGCCCCGGGTGCAGCCCGGCGGACGCGGGCGGGCGAACCAGGCGGGACTCGACTGGTACAGCCGCCTCGTGGACGGGCTTCTCGAAGCCGGGATAGAGCCATGGATCACCCTCTACCACTGGGATCTGCCCTCCTCGCTCCAGGAATCCGGGGGCTGGTACGAACGATCCACCGCCGAAGCCTTCGCGGACTACGCGGACGTGGTCGCGCACGCCCTGGGCGATCGCGTGAAACGCTGGATCACCCTCAACGAGCCTTGGGTCGTCACCGCCTGCGGCCATGCCCTCGGCATCCACGCGCCCGGGTTCCGCCGGCCGTACTCGGCGCTCCGCGTCGCGCATTGCCTCCTCCTGGCGCACGGGTTGGCCGTTCCGAGAATCAGGGCGGCATCGCCAGGCGCACTCGTGGGGCTCACGAACAACCTGTCCGTCGTGGACGGCGTCAGGATCGACCGCCCGCCATCGAAGGCTGCCCGCCGCTTCGACGCGATCGCCAACCGCATGTTCATGGACCCCGTGTTCAATCGCAGGTGGCCGACGGAGATAGCCGGCGCCGTCGATCGGCAGGCCGGGCGGAACCTCCGCCCGGGCGACCTCGAGCTGATCGGCGTTCCGATCGATTTCCTCGGCGTCAACAACTACAGCCGCACGATCGTGAAAGCTTCCCCGTTGCCGCTCTATTCCTTTCTGCCCGTCCGCCCCGCGTACGGTCATGCGGCCTTCACGTCCATGGATTGGGAAATCTGCCCCGAAGGCCTGTACCGCCTGCTCATGGGGATAGCCCGGGACTACGGCAACCCGCCGGTCTATATCACCGAGAACGGCGCGGCTTTCGAAGAACGGCCCGACGGAGGCGTCGTGCGCGACGGGAATCGCATCGACTACCTCCGCGCATACCTCTCGCAGGCGGCCCGCGCCGCGGCCGAGGGCTGCTCCTTGCGCGGCTATTTCGTCTGGAGCCTTCTCGACAACTTCGAGTGGGCGGAAGGCTATGCCAGGACCTTCGGGCTCGTCCACGTCGATTACGAGGGAGGCACCCTTGCGCGTACGCCGAAGGACTCGTATCGCTGGCTGGCGCAGGTGATCGGGCGCAACGAAATCTGACCGGCTGCCCGGAAACCCCGGGATTTTTCCGCAGGCACGGGGCGGATACGGTTTATTTGGACCGGAAGCGCTTTACCGCGGCAGCCTGCCGAGGGTAGAGTCACGGCATGTCGGAATCCAGGGCGTCCGCCTACACGGCGGGAGTGGTTACCGCCCTCGCATGGGGGCTTTCCTTCCTCAGCATCAAGGTATCGGTGGCGGTCCTTCCGCCCATGACCCTCGGCCTGGCCCGTTTCGTCATCGCATCGGCGCTCCTGCTGGCGATCGTAGCCGTGATGGGGTCCGATGCCGCAGGGCGCAGGGGGCTCTCCCGCCTGCGCTTCGAGGCGCGGGATTTCCCCTCGCTCGCGGGGGCGGGCCTCGTCGGGGTGACGATCTACTTCCTGTGCGAGAACAACGGCGTGCTCCTGCTCTCGGCGTCCGAATCGAGCATCATCATCGGGACGATCCCGGTCATCACCATGCTCTCCGAGCGGCTCTTCCTCGGGACCCGCCTGGCGAAGCTCCAGTACTTCGGATCGGCGCTGTCGGCCGGCGGCGTCATCCTCATCGTCGCGGAATCCCTCCACCTGAGCGCCGCGCCGATCGGCTACCTTTTCATGCTCGGCGCGGCCCTGTCCTGGGTCGGTTATTCCTTCATCACCCGCCCGGCACTCGCCAGGTACGGCCGCATCGAGACGACCTTCTGGCAGAGCGTATTCGGAGCGGCGGGATTCCTGCCCTTCGTGATTTTCGAGCGCACGGACTGGTCGCGCGTCGACGGTGTAATAGTCCTCAACGTCCTGTTCCTGGGCATCGTCTGTTCCGCGCTCGGCTACCTCCTGTACGTCCACAACCTGAAAATTCTCGGCGCGGGCGTGGCGAGCGTGTTCATCAACCTCATTCCGGTCGTTTCGGTCGTGTCATCGTTCTTCATCCTGGGGGAGCGGATGTCGGGATTCCAGGTCGCGGGAGCCGTCGTCGTCATCGCTGGGGTCTGGCTGGCCACGACGGGCGGAAAGCGACCCGTCATCGAGGACCCTCGGGCATAGCGCCGCCGGAAAGCGGAGCATCGCCGCCGGCGGCATGACGCGCGAACGACTCAATATCCCTGCGACACGGCCCGGTTGGAGTCCTTCTGGCAGAGTTCGTTGTAGACGGGGCTGCGGAGCTTGAGCCTGTCCTTGGTCTCCTGGGAGAAGGGGATGTAGCGCCAGAAGATGCTCCGGATGTCCCGGTCGAGCTTCTGGATGCCCTGGCTTTCCTTGAAGATCCAGGCGACGTAGTCGGACACGAAGGCTTCCTTGACATCGCCCTTGAATTTCTTGGACAGGCAGTTCTGGTAGTAGTTCCCGGTCAAGCCTTCTTCCATCCAGAGGTAGGAAGACTTTTCCTTGGCGGTGGTCCACCTGAGGTCCGCGATGGCGTACACGATGGCCATCTGCAGGTTTTTCGGGTAAAGCGGCACGGCGATGCGCCCGCGGCTCGTGGCCCGGTTGTGGATGTCGAAGGGTTCCCAGCAGAAACCGGCGTCGCCGTAGCAGGGCACGATGATGACGTAGGGCACGATGCGGTTCATCGTCGTCTTGTAGGGCCGGTAGTAGGCTTCGATGTCGACGGTTTCCAGCCAGGCCATCCACTTGGCAAGGTTTTCCCTCGTCGCGACGTCCTGGAGCCCGCCGTGGAAGTATTCCTTGGCCAGGATGGGGAAGTGGTTCCCCTGCCGGCCGACGCAGATCTTGGCCATGTTCTTGACCGTCCCGAACTCCTGCTGGAAGGCGGCCAGGTCCACGCGGGTGTCCGCGCCCATGGCGTCCAGCTTTTCCTTCATCGACACGAGTTCGTCCGAAGCATTCTGGCAGTCCCGCAGGGTCTGCTGGAGTTCCTTGTCCGCCGCCAGCATGCGCTTGAGGATGTCGGAGAGCTCGCTCATGAATTTCTTCTGCCCGTCCGCGTAGAGCGTGTCCACGCCCTGGAACTCCGGTATGGGCGAATGCGAGCAGATGGCTTCGACCCGTTCCCTGAGGAGGGTTTCGAGGCTCCTCCTTTCCCCGGCCTTGGCGCGCATGACGCCTTCCGCGTTCTCCCGCTTGCCCTGGGACTTGGCGAGGATGGCGGAGAAACGGGAGCGGTCGTCGCGCTTTTCGTATTTCACGTCGTCCGAAGTGCTCGGCCCGATACGGCCGAGGGCGACTTCGCGGAGCCACTCGTCGAGATAGAAGAAGGGTTCGTCGGTGGTCTTTTTGAAGACGACGCGGTGGAGGATGTCCCTGATCTCGGACGTGAAGAGGTTGGGATGGAGGACGCCGAAGCGGAGCATGAGCTGCTTGGCCTGGGACATCTGGGGGGAGATGAGCTTCTGGGCGACCTTCGACGCGAGGTTCCAGTACGCAGCCGTCAGGTTCTGGCGGTACATCGTCCGGTCCTGGGGGTCGGTAGCCTGGATGAATTTCGTGAGGACAGTGTGAACGCGCTGGGCTTCGTCGCCCTCTCCCGCGAGAGTCTTCTTGTAGAATTCGGGATCGGCGAACCAGGACGCCGGCTTTTCCTCCTCCATCCGGGCGGGGACCTCGATATTCTTTTTCGTGAGGTCCGTGACCGCTCCGGGGCCGGTTTCGTCCGCCGCAGCGCTGGCTTCGTCCCTGAAAAGCGACGAGAAATCGGGCCGACCGTCCGAAGGCCTTGACGTTTCCTTGGGCGTGTATTCCTCGAGCCCTTCGAGGAGACCCGCAATCTCGGGATCGAGCTGGTCCGACATGATCGTTCCCTCCGCTACGGCCGCGCCGTGATTCGGCTGCTCGTTCGATTGTACCGCGCGCGGAGCGGGGAAGCAAGGCGCGAACCGAGGCTTGGAAAAACCAGCGGACGCCCTTTCGAGGGCGTCCGCGTGCGGCCTTCGCGGCCTCGTCCAATTGATTTACTGATCCTTACTAAAGTAAGGAAACATGAATCATCCATTTTTCGTTCCCGCGAGGGGTAATTATTGACGATTCATGTTTCCTTTCCATTAAAATGATTAGGTAAGAAGGGTTTTTTGCCTGTCGGGTCGCGCTCAGGCGCTCAGGCGCTCAGGGGCATGATGTAACCGGTGCGGATGCAGGTGTCGAAGAGTTCGCGGCTCATGAACTCCTCCTGGACATCTTCCCAGTCTTCGTGGCGATGCACGATTCGGACGTAAAAACCATCCTCGATCTCGTCCATGAGTTCGAGCGTCGACGGAGTTTCGACGCCGCTCCTGATCGTGAAATGTTTCATCGCTTCCTCCTCGCGGGATACGATCCATCGGGACGCGTTTCCCGCCTGTTCCTATTTTCGGAAGCAAACCGGGGGCATTTTAGCGCGGAATGAGAAAAACAGCGCGGACGAACCGGCGGGAGCGCCTTCCGGGTTGACCCCGGATCCCGCGAAGCGCCATGAAGCGCCGTTCCCACCGGGGTTCAATCATGGGGGAAACCTCAGGACGGTTCGTTGTAGTCCGAAACCGCTTCGCGCGCGAGCCGTTCGTAGGTGGACGCGCTGGAACGCACGCGTTCGAGGTCCCCGTCGGAAAGCGACCGTATCGCCCTGGCGGGGATTCCGACGATGAGCGATCGCGGAGGGAATTCCTTCCCCTGCGTGACGAGTGCTCCCGCGCCGACGACGCACCCGTCGCCGATCTTCGCCCCGTCCAGCACGATGGCGCCCATGCCGATCATGCAGCCGTTGCCGATGACGCAGCCGTGGAGGACGGCGCGGTGGCCGATCGTGACATCGTCGCCCACCAGGCAGGGGAAGCCCGGGTCCTCGTGGATGACGGCGCCGTCCTGGACGTTGCTCCGCCTGCCGATGCGCACCTGGTCGACGTCGGCGCGCAGCACCGCGCCGAACCAGACGCTCGAGCCTTCCGCCAGCGTCACGTCGCCGGCCACCTCAGCGTTCCACGCCACGAAGACGCCGTCGGCCAGCTCGGGTTTCCTGTTTCCTATCGAATGGACCATGTCGGACCTCCGGTGCGTGGAGCATATCATGTAGCGCGGTTTTCAGGCGATGCGGATCGAGGCGGGGGATTGAAACGCGCCTTGTTTTCGAACATCATCTCACTGTCGCGTTCCGGCATGCCGCGGGCGCGTTCCACGATGGAGGGACGAAACATGAGGCGGAAGTCCGGCACCGTATCGACGATCCTGCGCGCCGTCGCTGTGGCGGCGGTCGTCCTGGCGTTCGCGTCCTGCGGGCAGAAACCGTCGGGACAGGCTCCCGGCCCGGGCGTCCAGGCTCCGGGTACCGGCCAACCGGCGGCTTCCCGGTCATCGGCGGATCCAGGCACCACGCCGGGCGATTCTTCCTCCGGCGGCGCCACGGCCGCCCCCGGATCTCCCGCCCTGCCGCAAACCGGATCCTCCGGACCGGCCTCTCCGACGCCCGCGGCATCGCCGCCGCCCGCCGCTCCCGTCAATCCGCAAACCGGACCGGCGGCTCCGTCCGCGACGGCGCCCACCGTCGATTACGCCGTGATGAAAAACGTCACGGTGCCGGATCCGAAGATACTGCTGCCTTCGGGCGTATACCTGAAAGGGCAGACCGTCCAGCTGGGCTGCGACCTCAAGGAAGCGCTCATCCGGTATACGCTCGATGGTTCCAGTCCCGGGCCAGGCGTCGGTTTCGCGTACTCGGGACCCGTCAAACTCGATGCGACCGCAGCGTTCCGCACCGTCGCCTACATTCCCGGAGGCAAGTCGTCGGCCATCGTCTCGGCCGAATTCTCCGTCGGCGAAGTCCACGTCGGGGGCAGGACCTCCGGCGCGGGCGCGGAAAACGGAACCAGGGCCGCACCCTTCGGCGCCGTATCCCGGGGCCTGTCCGAAGCCTTGGCCAAGGGCGCGGACACGGTGAAGGTGGCGGCGGGAACTTATACCGAAAAGATCGACATCACGGGCAACGTGACCATCCGCGGCGGTTATTCGTCCGATTTTTCCGAGCGGAATCCCGCCGCGAACGTTTCGATCCTGGCCGCTCCGGAAACTGCCGGGGCCACGCAGATAGCGCCGGGCTACGCGATCCGGTTTTCGGGCGCCCTCGTCGGCCAGAAGACCCTGCTGGAAGGCATGACGATCCGAGGCGGCGACGCGGCCTTCGCGACCGCCGTGCTGACGGCGGAACAGGCTGCCCCGCTGATCCGCGATTGCATGCTTGCAGGCGGCTTCGGCAGTTATTCCTACGGCCTTCGCGCCCTTTCCAAGTCCTCGCCGCGGCTGGAGCGCTGCCGAATCGACGGCGGCGAGGGGGGATCGAGCTTCGGCGTCTCCGCGGATTCCTCCGTGGTCATCTGCATTTCCTCGACCATCGCGGCGGGCACGGGCACCGTCGTTTCCTATGGCTTTTCCCTGACGGGCTCCCGGGCACAGGTTTCGGGCTGCGCGGTGGACGGCGGGAAAGCCAACGCTTCATACGGCGTGGCGTTGTATTCTGCCGCCGGGGTCGCGCTCAATGGCTGCACGCTATCGGGAGGCGCCGGGAAGACCGCGTACGCCGTGTTCATCGCATCGTCGGATCCCGAGATCAGGAACTGCATCATCTTCGCCCGCGGGTCGGCGAAGTCCTACGGCGTCTACGAGAACTACGGGGATTCCGACCCGAAGGCGCTCGAAGCCAACTGTTTCTTCGACTCGGCGACCGGGATCTACTTCGACGAGGATACGAAGAAGACTTTCGCCGGCGTGGACGCGAACGGGCAATTGGTCGCCGCGGAAGGGACGCTCATGACGACGCCGCGCGGCCTGCGCAACATCGTCGAACGCCCGGCCCTCCAGGCGGCGCCCGATTTTCGGCCTTCGGGCGGTCTGCCCGCGTCGGTCACGCAAGGCGGCGTCGCGAGTCCCGCGGGCTTCGACCTCGACCGGGACGGAAAGAAGCGCAGCGCCCCATACTCGATCGGAGCCTACGAAATCGACTGAAATCGGCGCTCGCCCGGTCAGGCCGCAGCTGCGGGGCGTGAAGGTCCTTTCCTGCGGATACCGGGCCGTCCAGCCGGGCGGGAAGGGGCAGCTCCGCCGTTACAGACGGTGGAGGTACCCCGACATGATCCACTGCTTCAAGACTGTTTCCCTGGCGGCGCGGCGTGCGGCGGGATTCGCCGGCATGGCGGCCTTCCTGTGGGCTTCGGCGTGCGCGTGTGCGCCCGAGATCGTCGAAAATGCCTTTACCCCCGGCGACCTGACGCCCCCGACGCTCGTTTCGTGGTCGGTCGATTCATCCCGATCCCTGTCCTTCGTGTTCGACGAGGATGTTTCCGCCGATGCGGATGACTTCAACGTGGACGGGGGCCTCGCGCCGGACCTGGTGACGGCCGCCGGCCGCATCGTCACCGTGGGGCTGGATGGCGACCAGCAACTCGGAACACATTACGCGGCAGCAGGCCTGGTCGCCGATGCCGCGGGGAACACCAGCCGCTTTGTCGTGCCGTTTTCAGGCTACAATTCCCGCGTTCCCGTCCTCGTCATCAACGAGATACTCTGCGAAGGTTCGTCCACCCATCCGGATGTCCTCGAATTGCGGGCGAAGAGCGCGGGCAACATCGCGGGCGTCGTGTTTATTGTTGGGGCGGCGGGAGCCGAGACCCTGCGCTACGATTTTCCCGCCGCTGAAGTGGCCCCGGGCGATTTCATCGTGCTGCACCTGAAGCCGTCGGGAACGGCAGACGAAGTCGACGAAACGGGCGGCACCGCCGTCTCGGGCGGTGCGGACGCCACTCCGGGCGGCAGGGATTTCTGGTTCAGGGAAGCGGGCGGCGGCTTGCCGAACGCGAACGGGGTCCTCGTCCTCCACGCCGCCATGCCCGGCAGGATCATCGACGCGGTCGCATATTCCGAGCGGACGAGCCAGTCGGACTCCAAGTACGGGGGGTTTGGCACGCAAGCATTCAGGACCGCGGTGGAAACGGTCGTCGAAGTCGGGGCGTGGTTGAAACGGGAATCGAACGCGCGGCCGGAGGACTGCGTCCCGAGCGGGAGCACGACGAGCACGAGGACGATCTGCCGTTCTTCCGGGTCCGATGACGGCGATCAGGCGGAGGACTGGCATATCGCGCCGTCCCGCGGCGCCACGATCGGGGCGACCAACACCGACGAGGTCTACACGCCCTGATCCGACGGGCGGCGGCGGTAGCGCCGCTCCCGCTATTCGGCGATGCCGAAGGACGCGGCGGCCTTCCCACCGTCGCCGTAGATCTTGAAGAGGTCGCCTGAAGTCCAGCGAGGCGGGTTTTTCGGGTTTCCCTGCCAGGACGCCATGTAAAGGGGCGAGTTGATGATCTTGCCATTGGCGTCCCTGGAGACACCCGGGTTGCCCAGGTTCATGAACTCGATCGTCACGCCCTTGAAGATGTTGGCGTGGATGTAGTGCGCGGTGCCGTCCCCGTCGATCTTGAGGATGACGCCCGCGTGCGTGAGCGGATCGTTGCCGAATGTGCCGTCCCCGTTCCGGTCCCAGGTGTCGTCCCAGAATACGACGTCCCCCGCCTCGGGGGTCCTGGCATCCCGGAGCGCGCCCCTGTCCTCGAGGCTTGCGTAGAGCCTGGCGACGCCGTTCCCGTCGTACTTGCCGAAGTCCACGGTGATGTCGACGCCGGCGCCCCAGAAGAGGGCCGACACCGTGCCGATGCAGTCCATGTCGAAGCTCTTCCCGGCCACGAGGACGCCTTTCTGGCCGTACTTGACGCCGATCACCCCGGTCGCCGTCGCAAGGAGCCGTTCCCTGAACCGGGCGAGGGCTTTGGCATCGGCGGTTCCCGCATCCTGCGAGAGCTTGACCGCCCCGGTGTCCGCGCCGGCGGACGGAACCGCCATGGAACCCGGCGCTTCGACAGGCACGGCCGGTTTGTCGGCCCGCGCGGCGGATCCGGTGGCGCAGGCCGACAGGACCGCGATGAGGAACGAGGCGGGGGCGACGACGGCCGCGCGACGCGTCATCCGTACGGCGAATGACTGTTTCATGATCACCAGTATAAGATCTTCCGCGGGCGCCGACCATGAAAAATCGGCCAAACCCGGGCAGCCCGGGGTGACGCTGTCGTGGGGGTTCACCGATACCCGATGTACCCGCGTTGTACCTCCCGTCGCCGAGCCTCCCCGTGGGTCGGCCCCGCGATCTGTCTTGATGGCAGGGTATGTCCCTTCCGGACGGCAGGTTCGCGCTCCTGCGAGGTTGACGGATGGACGCACGGACACAATAATCGGCCTCATGAGCATAATCCCGGAAATTCTCGCGTCCTTCGCCGTCGCGCTGTTCCTTGTCTTCTCCGTCGCGGTCATGCGCACCCTCGCCGTTCCCCGCGCGCATCCGCCCGGGAAGCCCGATCCCGCGCTCGCCCGGCGGTTTTCCGGGACCGAGGAGGCTCTTGCCGCCCTCGTCCGCTGCCCGACAGTGTCGCGTTTCGGGGACGACGGGTACGACGCGGCCGCGTCCGATTCTTTCCGCGAGGAACTGGCCCGCCGCTTTCCCCTGGTCCACGAGCGGCTCCTCAGGCGGGACGTCGGTGAGCGCGCGATGCTCTTCGAGTGGCCCGGTTCCACGAGCGCCGATCCGGTGCTCCTCATGTCGCACTACGACGTCGTGCCCACGGGCGAGGCGCCATGGACGCACGAGCCCTTCTCCGGCGACCTGGCCGGGGAGTACGTCTGGGGGCGTGGAAGCCAGGACACCAAGGTCACCCTCGTCGGCGCGCTCGCGGCGGCCGAATCCCTCCTCGCCGGGGGCTTCGCGCCCGGCCGCACGGTATTCTTCGGTTTCGGAGGGGACGAGGAAGTCGGGGGCGTCCGCGGCGCGGCCTCGATCGCGGAATACCTGGAGAAGCGGAACGTCCGCCTGGCCTTCCTCCTCGACGAGGGGGGCGTGATCGCCGACGGCATCCTTTCTTTCGCGGACCGGCCGCTTGCCCTCGTCGGCATTTCCGAAAAAGGTTATGTCGATTTCACTATCGAAGTCCCCGGTTCCGGAGGTTACGCGTCCATGCCGCCGAAACGGACCGCCGCCGGCGACCTCGCGCGCGCGATGATCGCCGTGGAGCGCAAGCGCCCGCGGGCTCGGCTGACCTATACGGTCCGCTCGATGCTGGCCGCCCTCGCGCCCTACGCGCCCTTTCCCCTCCGCCTCGCCTTGCGGAACCTCTGGCTGAGCGCCCCGCTCGTCAAGGCGGTCTTCGGGGCCTCGGGCCTGACCAACGCGCTCATCCGCACGACGGCCGCCGTGACCATGCTCTCCGCGTCCGACAAGGAAAACGTGCTCCCGGACAGGGTCAGGGCCAACGTGAACGTAAGGGTCCTCCCCGGCGACACGGTCAGCCTGGTCATGACGCGGCTCGCCCGGATTGCGGCTCCTTTCGGCGCCAGGGTGAAGCTCACGCGGGACGGGCATGCCAACGATCCCCTGCCGGAATCGCCTGTGATGGGCGAAGGCTGGGACGCGATCGCCTCCGCCCTGGCCGTCACCCACCCTGAAGCCGCGATCATCCCCTTCCTGTTCAGCGCCGGCACCGACACGAAGCACTACCGCGGGATCGCGGACGCCATGTACCGCATCTCGCCGATCGTGCAGACTTCCGACGACATCTCGCGCGTACACGGGACGGACGAGCGGATCTCGATGGAAAACGTCAGGCGCTGCGCCGCGTTCTACCGCGAACTCGAATCCCGTCTCTGACACCTCGTAACCCCGTTTGCGGGGTCGACGTAACCCCGTTTGCGGGGTTACGAGGATTCTGCTACACTCAGCGCGACCATGACGGATCGGGATAACATGAAATCCGGCGAACGCCGGACAGCCGCCATACTCTTCTCGGACATGAAGGGCTTCACCTCCCTCTCGGAGCGCATGGATCCCGAGGAGATCGACGTCCTCATGTCGAAGGTCTTCGGCGCTTTCGAGGAAATCATACGCGCCCACGGCGGCAACGTCGAAAAGTACATCGGCGACGCGCTCGTGGCCGTGTTCGGCGTTCCCGAGATACACGAGGACGATTCCTCGCGGGCGGTGCACTCCGCGCTCGAGTTCCTCAAGCGCGCCCGCGAGCTGACCGAATCCGTGGCCCCGGGGCGGGGGCTTTCCTTCAGGACCGGCATCCACGTGGGGCTGATCGCCACGGGACGGCGCGGCGAGTACGACGTCGTCACCGGCTACGCCATGAACGTCGCCCAGCGCCTCGAGGCGGCCGCGGACCCGGACTCGATCCTCGTCTCCGAAGCCGTCAGGGACGAGTGCGCGTCCTACTTCGTCTTCTCGGAACCTGTCGAGCTCAGCCTCAAGGGCAAGCTCGAGACCGTCACGGCGTACCGCGTCAATGGAATGGCCATCGGCGAACTCTCGGACGCGGGCCCGTTCATCGGCAGGCGCGAACAGCTCGACGAACTCCTGCGGGCCTACCTCCGCTGCGAGCCATCCGGCGGCACAGGGGCATGCATCGTCGGAGAGGCCGGGATCGGCAAGACGGCCCTCGCCCGCGCCTTCGTGGAGAAGGTGAAACGCTTCCCCGACTTCACGTCGCCGATCCTCGTCGCGAGGGCCCAGGAATACAGGGCCGGCGGCTACGCGGTCATCGTCGACCTGCTGCTCGACCGCTTCGGCCTCGTCCCGGAGTCGGGCATCGCCGAGGTCGAGCGGGCCTTCGCGGCGGTTCCCGGGCTGCCGGCCGACTCGGGCGGGAAGTTCGAACGCCTACTCCGTTCGCGCGAGGCGGACGCACCCGACGAGGACGCGGTGTTCATGCTCTACGCCGTCTTCACCTCCGTCATCGAACAATGCGGCGGCTCCGTCTTTCCCTCGGTCATCGTCATCGACAACGCGCACGCCATCGACCGGACCTCGAGGGACTTTTTCCTCTATTTCCAGCGCAGCGCCGAGGCCAGGCCATTCTTCCTGCTCGCGTCCCGGGAGCATGCGCCGTCGCTCCGGGAAGCCTTCCCGCAGTGCAAGCCGCTCCGCCTCGGCCCGCTCGGCGCCGCAGATTCCCGCGAGCTCGCGTCAGCGGTCTGGCCCGACGCTCCGGAACGCGCGATGGAACTCATCCTCGCCTCGGGCATGGGGAACCCGCTCTTCATCCGCGAGTACGCCGAGTACGCGCGCAAGCACCGCGACGCATCGAGCCTGCCGCCCACCGTGCAGAACATCTTTATGACCCGCATCGAGCGTTACGCGCCGCCGGTGCGCGACTTCATGCGCAAGCTCTCCGTGTTCGCCCACAGCTTCACCGCGGACGACGCCCGCGCGATCCAGATCGGGACCGATTCCGACACGACCCTGGTGGACGGCGCCCTCGCCGCGCTTCTGGCCGAGGGAGTCCTCGCGAAACAGGGGGAGCGCTTCCGCTTTTCGCTCGACGTCTTCAAGAAGGCGCTCTACTCGTCGCTCCTCAACCACAACAAGCGGATCCTGCACAGCATCGCGGCAGACCTCAACTCAGCCAAGGAAAAGCCGAACGTGACGAGGCTGGTGTACCACCTCACGCGCGCCGAGCGCTGGGAGGAGGCCTTCGCCGTGGTCATCGCCGATCCGTACAGGAACTACAACTACGAACTGCTGCGGCACCTCGACCCAATCTACAGGAAACTCTCGAAGACCGACCCCGACGCGGCGGTGAGGATCCTCATCACGAAGAGCGCGCTCCTGTTCAACTCGGGCAAGATCGACGACGCCGATGAGGAACTCAAGCGCATCATGCGATTCGCGGTCGCCCGCAAGAACGACAACTGCATGGGGTTCGCCTACCACCAGATCTGCGCGCACAACGCCATGTCGTACGCCTTCCAGAAGGCGCAGTTCACCGGCGAAAAAGCCCTCTACTACTACGCTCGTGCGCACATCCACCCGAGCTCGATCCAGAACGTCCTCAGGATACTGGCCATCACCGAGCTGCAGCGGAACCGCTTCGACGAGGCGCGCAGGATCGTGGACCGCATGGAATCCATCCCCGACCGCGATCCCTTCGAGTACGCCTTCAGCCGCGGCGAGTACCGGCTCCTCTCGGGCGACTATCATGGCGCCGTGGAGACCGTGGACGGCATACTCGGGGAGATCGAAAGGGAAGCGCACCCGGCGAAGTTCTTCGCGCTCGACGTGAAACTGAAGGCGCTCTGGCAATTGTGCGATTTCGGCGGTGTGGTCGCCGTCGCGTCCTCGATGACGGCCCTTGGATCGCTGAGCGAAGGCTTGCGGGTCCAGGCATACGCCATGCTGGGCGCGGCGCTGATGATCAGGGGTGATCGTGTCGCATCGGCGGAATCCTTCTCCAAGGCCGAATTCTTCCTGGAACAGGTCCGGAACGACTTCGACCGCGTCGACGCCTTGCGCACCCTGGCGCTCTGCAGGCTCTACGCGGGCGAGGAGCGCAAGGCCGAATCGTCGGCGTCGGAAGGGCTCGTCCTCGGGCTCAGGCATTCCTGCTACTACCCGGCCTTCACGATCGTCATGATCCTCGCGGTGATCCGATACGGCCGCGGCGAGTTCGACGAAGCCCGGTTCTTCCTCCGGGAAGCATCCTGTTTCTTCTCCACCGGCCTGCTCCTGCCCGCCAAGGCCGTGATCCCGTACTACCATTACGCATCCCTGCTCTTCGACGAAAAGGATGCGGGCGCCAACTCGGAAATCGCGTCGAGGCTCCTCGACGAGGAAATAGAGAAGTTGGGCGATCCGGCCCTGGTCTCCGCTTTCCTGTCGACCCGGCCGTATACCGCCCTGTTGGCTGGCCTGGCCCGGACGAAGCATGAGGAGGATCACGATGCCTGACGCCGACGGAAAGCGGATGTTCGACGACCTGAGCCTCGTCCTGGACTGGATCGAATGCGGCAGGAAGCGTCCGGCCAGGCTCCGCGCGCCCGAAACGCCGGCCGCAATGCCTGAAAGCGAGCCGCCGGCCGCGGAAATCCCGGCTGCCGGACCTTCGCCGGCGGACAGTCTCGAAGCCGTGGCCTTCGAAGTCGGGCGTTGCGCGAAATGCAGGCTCGCGGCCACGCGGAAAAGGACGGTCCCCGGCGAAGGTTCCGCGAATCCCTTCGTCATGGTGATCGGGGAAGGCCCGGGCGCCGAGGAGGACGAGCGCGGCCTGCCCTTCGTCGGCACGGCAGGCAAGCTCCTCGACCGGATGCTCGGGGCGGTCGGCCTGTCCCGGGCCGGGAACGCGTTCATCTGCAACGTCGTAAAATGCCGCCCGCCCATGAACCGCGACCCGGCTCCCGACGAACAGGCGGCCTGCATGCCCTTCCTGCGAAGGCAGATCGCCGTGCTCCGTCCGCGCTACATTCTCTCGATCGGCCGCGTGCCGACCCAGGCCCTGCTTGCCGCGAAGGAAGGAATCACGAGACTCCGGGGCCGTTTCTTCGAGTTCGAAGGCGTCCCGCTCCTGCCCACCTACCATCCGAGCGCCTTGCTCCGCGACGAAGCGCTGAAGCGTCCCGCCTGGGAGGATCTCAAGCTCCTGCGCGAACGCATGCTCCGTGACGGTCTCAGGCTTCCCTCGTCGGACAAGTCCGACGTGTCGGACAAGTCCGACGTGCCGGACAAGTCCGGCGCCTGAGCCGGGAACGGAACGAACCCGCATGAGCGCCTATGCCCAGGTGGCGTTCGACATTCCCGTCGACCGCGTCTTCACCTACCGCGTCGACCCGGGGACGGAGGTTCGCGTCGGGGTGCGCGTGGAAGCCCCCTTCGGCCGACGCGAGCTGACCGGCTTCGTGACGGGCCTGGCCGATTCGACCGACGTGCCGGAAGCGGGCGTCAAGACCATCCGTCGCGTCGTGGACGCAGAGCCGCTCTTCGACGAGGGTACGATATCCTTGGCCAGGTGGGTCGCCGGGATGTATTTCTGCGCTTTCGGGGAAGCGCTCTCGGCCATGCTGCCCACCGGCCGCCGCGAGATCGAGGCGCCTGCACTGCCGCTGGACGACGAACCCCCGGGCAGCACTCCCCTCGAGCTGTCGGACGAACAGCGGAAGGCCATGGAGCGCGTCCTGTCGGCGCCGGACGGCACGCGATACCTGTTCGGCATGACTGGATCCGGCAAGACCGAAGTCTTTCTCCAGGTGGCCGAAGCCACTCTGGCCGAGGGGCGCGGCGTCATCTACCTGGTGCCCGAGATAGCCCTGACCCGCCAGGTCACGGAGGCCGTGACACGGCGCTTCGGGAGCAGGTGCGCCATCATCCATTCGCGCCTCACCCCGTCACAGAAGCTTTCGGAATGGCGGCGCATCCTCCGCGGAGAGGCCGACGTCGTGGTCGGCGCGCGCAGCGCGATCTTCGCCCCCGTGCGGAACCTGGGCCTCGTCGTTCTCGACGAGGAGCACGAGGGAACCTACAAGGCCGGTTCGTCCCCGCGCTACCATGCGAGGCAGGTGGCCATGCGCCGTTGCACGGAAGCGAAGGCTCGGCTTCTCATGGGATCGGCGACGCCCTCGGCGGAGTCCTTCCTGCTCATGCGCGATGGCCGCATCGAACGCCTCGACCTGACGAAGCGCCTTGCCGGCGGCAAGCTCCCGGAGATCGAGGTCGTCGACATGAAGCAGGAAGGCGGCGCCATCTCCCGAAGGCTGGCCGAAGCCATGCGTGCGGCTAAGGACGCCGGGGGGCAGACCGTCCTTTTCCTGAACCGCCGGGGTTTTTCCTTCTTTTTCCGCTGCGGAAGCTGCGGGGCCGAGCTCACGTGCCGGCACTGCTCCGTTCCCCTGACCTTCCACAAGGAGCGGGGACGGGTCGTCTGCCATTATTGCGGCTATTCCGCGCCGCCCCCCTCGGCCTGCCCGGAATGCGGATCGCTCGATGTCGGATGGGCCGGCTTCGGCACCGAGCGGGTGGAGGAGGACGTCGCGAGGCTTTTCCCCGACATGACGGTGGCCAGGCTGGACGCCGATTCGGCGGCGAAAAGGGGCGCCCTCGAGACGATCCTGGACGATTTCCGGGCCGGGCGCGTCGATGTGCTGCTCGGAACGCAGATGGTCGCCAAGGGGCTCAACTTTCCGGGAGTCAAGCTCGTCGGCGTGGTGCTCGCCGATACGAGCCTCAACCTGCCGGATTTCCGGGCGGCGGAACGGACTTTTTCCCTCGTGACCCAGGTGGCGGGCCGGGCCGGACGCTTTACGCCCGACGGACGGGTGATCGTGCAGACCTTCAGGCCCCGCAGCCCGGTGGTCCGCTTCGCCGCCGCCCACGATATCGAGGGCTTTTACGCCTCCGAGCTGGCAGCGAGGGAGGAACTCGGCTTTCCGCCCTTCGCCCGACTGGTCCGGATCGTGTTCCGTTCCAAGGACGGCGCCAGGGCGGTGGAAGCGTCGAAAGCCTTCGCAGAGGCGGCCGCCGCGTTCGCGCCCGCGGGAACCGAGGTCCTCGGGCCGGCGGAATGCCCGATCGGGATGGTGGCGGGCAACACCCGAATGCAGGTAGTGCTCAGGTCCGTCGACCCCAACGGCGCCAGGACCGCCGTCAGGGACGCCATCGCTCGCTTCCTCGTTCCAGCGAACGTCCATGTCGAGATCGATCCCGATCCCGTGAGCCTTATGTAGCGAGGGAGAATCCTCGCTACGTAAGGCTGGGCCTTATGTAGCGAGGGAGAATCCTCGCCGCATCAGGCTGAAACCACGGGCGGGCGCCGATGCCCTCCGTATTGCCTCTTGCATATCCATGGCACTGCGATACAATAGCAATGTCACCGTTCAGCGCGCTTGAGCGCGCCAGGGTAAACATAGCCATTGGAGGATTTTGATGAAAAAGTTCCTGATCGTTCTCATCGCCGTCGCGCTTGCCGCGACGCTCTTCGTTTCCTGCGAATCCCTCGCCCGGGGCGCCCTCGAAGGCGCGGTAGGGGCGGCTGCCGGCGGCGTTCCCGCGGCCGGTTCGGCCGCGGCGGCCAGCTCGTCAGTGGCGGCCGTGGACTTCCAGTCCGCCGACATCCTGTGCGGCGACGGCGTCGGATCCATGTTCGATTCCCCCTGGGGCGTCGCCCGCGTCCTGACTCCCGCGTCGACGGCCAGCAAAAACCAGGCCGAGGTGCTCTGGGTCAACAATGGCGCCAAGGAATGGGTCAACTACGTCATCACGAGCCGCAAGGCCACCAAGGCCGACATGGTTGTCGGTGCACCAGTCTTCGTGAATACCTATATCGGGGAGAGCACCAAGAGCGATGCCGACACCTACCGGAAGGGCAGCTGGTGGCTCCGCACCGTGACCAGCGCCGACAACCTCTTCAAGGGCCTCGTAGAAGCCAACGGCGACTTCTTCACCGTGGACTTCTGCCGCGTTCCGATCGATCCCGTCAAGTAAGCACGACCAGGACCTTGCCGGAAAGCCGCTCCCGTCCGTCGACGGAGGGCGGCTTTCGTCGTTCCGTGCCGCCCGGCTTGCTGTTCCGCCCTCCCTGTTGTAGTATCATTCTCCGCGGTCCGGCGCCGCGACCCCTACTGTGCATTCGGAGGCCCCATGCTCCCGCGAACCGTCTTGATCCTGTCGTTCCTCTTGTTTACAGCCGCCGCCGTCTTAGGGCAGGCGGGCCACGCGGACGCCCTCGAGCTCTACCGCAGCGGCCGCGAGCTCCAGCTGGCCGGAAGGAACCAGGAAGCCGAAACCGCCTACCGGAACGCCATCGCGGTCTGCGACCAGGAACTGGCGCAGGACCCGGCAGGCATGGAATCCTTCGTCGTGAAATCCTGGTGCCTCTTCCGCCTTCGGCGTTACCAGGATGTGATCGACGTCGGCACCAGGGCCACCGCCGTCAGGTTCGACGCGCGCGTCGTCGAAACCATGGGCGAAGCCTGGTTCTACCTCGGGAAGTACGACGCGGCGCTGAAATCCCTCCAGAAGTACATCGAAAACTCCGGCGAGTTTGCCGACCGGGTGTCCACAGCCTATTTTTTCATGGGCGAGATCTACCAAGTCCACAAGCGATACGAGCACGCCGACATTTCGTACAGCTTGGCGGTGAACCGGGAGCCCACCATCGCGCTGTGGTGGATCAGGTACGGCGTCGCGATGGAATCGCTCGGGCAATGGCAGCGCGCAAACGACTACTACGGCCGCGCCCTCAAGCTCGCGCCCTCGTCCGTGGACGCGCTCTCCGGCCAGCAGCGCGCCAAGGCGAAACTGGGCGGTTGACGGCGTTTTCATTTGCCCGTGCGCCCGTCAGCGATTAGAATACGTTGGATCATGGGCGTGCTCTTCAACGTCGAGTTCCTTCCCCTCCGCGAAAACGCCTTCGACGAAAGCGATGTTTCCAGCTACGCGGTCAAGCTGTCGGTGCGCGGCTCCATCAGCATGGAGAATTCCCCGGAGATCGACATGCTCATCAAGACCCTGTGCGACGGAAGGGTCCGCAAATTCATCCTCAACCTCGAGCACCTTTCCTACATCGATTCCACCGGCATCGGGTCCATCATCAGGGCGAAGAAGAACCTCGCTTCCCTATCGGGCGACATCGTGCTTCTCAACGTCCCGCCCAAGATCAAGGAAGCGTTCGATCTCGTCAACCTCAATGATTTCATGACCTCCTGCTATTCTGAACGGAAAGCCCTGGAGCACCTGGCTGACCAGGCTTGATTTCCCGCGGGAGTACCGGCTGGCATCGGTGGAATGGGATCGGCGCGACCGGGATGATGTGCGGCGACGGGGCGGGTCCACGGGACGGGACGGACGGGGCCGGGTTCTTTCTCCGATACGCCGCGCCGTTCCGGTCGAGACCCGTCGGCAGTCGCCGCAGTTTCCAGGCTGGGCCCGGCGTTTCTCCCTTTTCCCTCGTCACTCGAAGATCGTTTGCTTCAGCCATCCTTGCCCTTTCCATTCCTTCCTTACCTTCCTTCCTTCTTCTCCTGTTCCTTCGTGTCCTTCGCTCCCTTAGTGATCTTCGTGGTTCCACCTCCGTGCCTCCTCTTCTCTGTGGCAAATTCTTCCACTGACCGTCTATACTGCTCTCATGGAATCCATGTTGGCCCGTTTGACGGGCGCGAACCACGCGAAAGCTTTCGCAGGTCGGGATGCGGTTCTGGCGGCCGCATGCACGGAAAACAGCCGGGGCATCCGGACCCGGGAGGAATATCGAGCTTGGCTGCGCGAACGGACCGTGATCGTGACGATGCTGGCAGGCGCGGGAACCCGCTGGGTGCGCTCTCTCAAGGAAGCGGTCGCACGCGGGGAGGATACCGGCTTCGATCCCCGGAAACCGCGCGGCCTCTTTCCCGTCAGGAACCTGCTCGGGCGGGGGCCGAACCGGATCCCGATCGCGGCGTACTCGCTGGACGCGGGGATGGAACTCGGCGACCGGCTCGTGATCGTGCGGGGATATGAGGAAGAAATCCGCTCTTCCGTGCTCGACCCGCTCGGGTACGACCCGGGGAGCGTCCGTTTCGCCACCCAGGAAGTCGTGAACGGGAAACCGCTCGGCCACGGAGACGCCGCCCGCCAGACGGAAAACCGTTGGTCGGCGTACGAGTACGTCGTGGTGAATTTCGGCGGCGACGCGTCGAACCCGCGGACCATGTTCGACACCCTGGCGGTCTTCGACGCCCTCGTGTCCTCGGGCGAGCCGGTAGCCATGATGATGCCCGCCGCCCTCTTCGACGCGCCAGCTTACCCGATCGAGCTGGACACCCGCGGCCGGCCGACCGCTTTCGGGCACGCCAAGCTCCACGGGGGCGGTGCCGCCTCCGGCCCGGGCTACGCGAACGTGGGCGTGCGGATGTACCGGGCCGCCGCCCTGCTTGCGGTCGTCGAACGCATCGCCTCGGCCTGGTACGAACCCGGCGTCGGCTACTCGATCCCGGAAAACGATCCCGCCGGGCGCGAGTTCGCGCTCGACAACGTGGACGCCGAGCTGGCCGCGTCGGGCCTGGCGCGGATACTCCCGATCGCCCTGCCCGAAGAGCTCACTCCCGTGAAATCCCTCGAAGACCTGCCCCGGTTCGGGGCGGCCATAGAAAAGGTGCGGGCCGATCCTCACTGAAGGGGATTTCGGAGGCCTTCGTCGACCCCGCGCGGGAACCCGCGAAAACCCGCGAAAATCCAGAACGCCGTATGGCCGCGGCGAGGAGTACATGATGGCGAGATCGGTGGACAGGTCCAGGGTCATATTCGGGAACGAGATCGCGAAACCGGTCGTTCGAACCGCCGAGCGGAAGAAGCGCGCATGGCTGAAGCGTTTCGGCGACGACGCCAATGCCGATTACCCGCTCGCCGCGACGCTCAACCCCGTGCTCGGGAAGCGCTTCGGGCTGCGGAATGTCATTTCCGGCGATCCCTCCGTGGAAGGCCACGAGCCGATCAACGCGGAACGAGGGCTCGTCATCGGGTGCATCCGGATGGGCTACGGCCACTATCGCCCCGCCCTCGCGATCGCGAGCGCGGCCAAGGCGCGCGGCCTCATCCCCTACTGGTTCGACTTTCTCTCCTTCGGCGAGACGACCGGGGCCAAGGTCATACGCTCGCTGGGTGAGCTCCATTCGCTCGGGAGCCGCCTGTCGCGGAAATTCCCGCTCTTCGACAAGCTCTACTGGGAACCGCTCAATTCGCAAGGGTTCAAGAAGCTCTCGTTCAACTCCGGCGACCAGAAGGTTTCCGAACTCATGACGCCCATCTTCCGCAACCTGGACAAGTCCATGCCTTTCGTCGGCACCCATCCGTGGAATTCGCAGGCGGCCGTCCACGCCGGGATGAAGAGCGTCGTCAACATGATCGTCGACAACTGGCCCATGGCCCTGCACCTGGCCGAAGGGTCCATCCACACGGTCCAGGGACCGGCGAGCTGGATGGGATACCGCATGCTGCGGGAATTCGCGGGCGCGAAGACCGCCTTGCGCATGATGCCCCCGGGCAGCCTCAAGCTCACGGGTCATATCGTGGACCACGAGCTCGTCGCCAACATCACGCCGGATTGCGAGCGCCGCGTAGCCCGGGTGAACGGCGGGAAGGCGCGCAGGCTCCTCCTCTCCGTCGGCGGAGCGGGTGCCCAGGGCGAAATCCTCGCCGGGATCATCAAGGGGCTCCTGCAGGAGATCGAATCCGGGAAGATCGTCCTCTTCATCAACGTCGGCGACCACCTGAAGGCATGGGAAAAGCTGGTGCGCGACGTCCCCGCCCTCGAATGGGCGGTGAAGCATTTCGGCGACTGGAACACCACGTCGGAGTTCTGCGAAAAAGGCCTGTCGGGCGACGTTTCCGGCGTCCACGCATTCTACGACGCCGACGTGTTCGCCGCCGTCTACACGACCAACCTGCTCATGCGCTGTTCGGATGTACTGGTCACCAAGCCGGGCGAGCTGTCCTTCTACCCGATACCCAAGCTCTTCATCCGGCGCATCGGGGGGTACGAGGCCTGGGGCGCCATCAGGAGCGCCGAACTCGGCGACGGCAGCATCGAGTGCGGCACGGAACCCCTCGTTTCCCAGGCTCTCGAACTGCTCTTCCGCGAGGACGAACTCATTCCCATGATGTGCGACGCGATCGCCAGGCAGTCGTCCATCGGCGTCTACGACGGTGCGTACCGCGTGGTCGGCCTGGCCACCGGCAAGGAGCGTTGAGTCCCGGGGGATCGGTTTACTTTCGGACGAGAAGGACGAGGGTGAGGTCGTCGGTGATGGGGTTTCCTGCCACGAAGGTCTTGAAATCGCTGTAGATGTCGTCGAGTGTTTCGCGCGCGGCAGTTCCGGTTGACGACCCGAACGAGGCCAGCAGGCGCTCCATGCCGTAGCGTCCGCCGCGGCCGTGGGTTTCGATGATGCAGTCGGTATAGACGAGCAGCGCGTCGCCCGGCTCCATGGCGAAGCGCATGGCCTTCAATCTCGTTTCAAGCCCCTCGCGGCCCAAGGGCGGACCCTTGAAATCCCCGATGTCCGCCGGCGTCACGATGGCCGGCGCGTTCGAGCCCCGTTTCCTGAGGATGATGTCCGTATGGGCCGCGTTCAGGTATTCGATGTCGGCGTTCCGGAGCCGGATCAGGGCGGCGGTCAGGTAGTTGTCCACCGAGGTGAGTTCCTTCACGAGTTCGGAATTGACGGCGGTGAGGATGTCGCCGAGACTGCCCTTCGATCCTGCGGCGAAGCTGCGGTAAAAAATCGAACGCGTCAGGACGGTGATGAGTCCGGAAGCGATGCCGTGACCGGAAACGTCGCCGACCAGGAGACCGTCCAGCCTGTCCCCCGAGACGTAGAAATCGTAGAGATCGCCCGATACTCCCGACGCGGGGCGGAATTCGAAGGCGATATCCCAGCCCTTCACGGCGGGCGGCTTCTGCGGGAAGAAGCCGCGCTGCACCGATACGGCCATGTTCATGTCCCGCTCCGCGGCGGCCATGGCGTCGATCAGCCTGCGGTTGCCCGCGGAGAAATCGTTGTTGAGGCGTTTCTGGTTCTCCGTGGCCTGGGTGAGCTCGTGCGTACGCTCATCGACCTTCCTCCCGAGGGACGCGTTGAGGTTCTCGGCTTCGCCCCACATTCCCATGAAGTCGAAGGCCAGGATGCCGGCCGTGCCGATGACGAGCACGAGATAGGCATACTTGGCATACGTGGGAATCCCGCCGCCGTTCACGATGAGGGAGTCCGTGACGAGGGTGGCGGCGAGTACGGCGACCGCAAACAGCAGCTGGCCGGCGGGATTCTGGACCGTCGCCTGCCAGAAGGATCCGGCGACCCGGAACGGGAAGAAACCTTTCGCCTCGTTCAGCCGCGACGTGAAGGTCCTGGACATCGGTGCGAGGAACACGGAAAACACCAGGTGGAAGGCAGCCGGCACCGACACCGCCAGGAACGCGTACAGGAGGATTTCCTGCCTGAGGAAGAGCGCGGGCAATGTCAGGATCGCCGCGGCGACGAGGTAGCCCCGGGCAAAGCGGGAAACTCTCCCGCTGATGGTAAACTCGAAGAACCAGGTGATGATCGGGACGACGAGGAAGAGCGACGCGTACTCGACGATCATGACGAATCCCGTGTGCTGGACGAGGGAGACGATCGTGTGGGTGCGGGAGAGCAGGTACAGCGAGAGCATCAACGTGCCCTCGCCGTAGTAAAGGTACGATTTGACGCGGGGCCTGAGGAACCAGAGTATCCCGTGGTAAAGGGCGAAGAAGAAGTAGATGCCGATGAGCATGAGGTCGACGTATTCCGAATTGCGCGTCGACAGCAGTTCGTAGCGGCCGATGAGGTAGGGTCCGTTGAGGCCTAGCCCCGTGCGGTCGTCGGTGGGATCGCCGACGATGCGTATGCCGAGAATGTTGCGGCCGGCCTTGAGATAGCGCTTGTCGATCGCCACGAGCTCGCCGCGGATGGACCGTTCGCGCGTGATGTTGCCCTTGCTGTCGAGGAACAGTTCGGAGCGGATCAGGCGGCCGTTGAGGTAGACTTCCCAGTTGTTCCCGACGTGCGCGAAGTACACCGCCGGATCGGAGGCGTTCAGGAGTATGAGATCGGCCTCGAAGGGGATGAGCAGGGTCACCTGCAACGGTTTTTTCCTGAACGGGTCGGCCGGGCTCCACGGCGGCAATCCGGGCAGGCCCATTTCCCTCACGAGCAGGGTGCGCTTTCCCATCGTCGGGTTCAGGGTGGTCCAGCCGGGTTCCCCGGCCTCGGGCAGATGGTCGAGATGGCCCTCTGCAAAACCTTCGTACGCCCAGATATTGCTCATCGTCAGATCGATCTGATCCGCGAAGCTGCGGGCGGCGCATGCGATGAGGGCTGCCAGGAGGAAGGAGCTACGCTTCATGATCGTACCTATCGTATGCGGAAAGCCGCGCGAGGTCAATTGCATAGTGCCGGACGCCAACCGTCGTTCCCCCGTCCCGGTATTCGCAAGTATTGACATTTTCCCTCGTTTGACGTAAATTCTCCTCGAGACGGCGCAGGGTAGAGCAGTTGGCAGCTCGTCGGGCTCATAACCCGGAGGTCGTAGGTTCGAGTCCTACCCCTGCTAGAATAGGACACCGGCTACCGAAAGGTAGTCGGTGTCCTATTTTAAAGGAAGCAGGGGTAGGACTCGAACCCGGGCGATCGCCAGCGAGGGTGAGCGCGCAGGACGACATGGTTCAGAGGGTGAAATCGCCGACTACGTGGTCCATACTGTCAACAGCATGAGGGGAACGGCCCCATGTCTCTGTGCAGGTCGGCAACCCCGGCAGCGTGGATTCCATCGACGGCTCGCGCGACGGCGGCCGGCCTCGTCGATCGCGTGCGGAAAGGGTTCTTCGCCAAGGACCAGACCGTCCTGTTCTGGCACGCCGGCGGACAGCCGGCCCTGTTCGCTGACCGCTACGGCGACGGGTGGCAAACGCAGCGGTCGGGCTTGCGCCGGGGAGACCCGGACTGAGGGAAAGGAGCGATCATGGAACTTCGAACCGCCGACTTCGCGCGTATACTCGGGAGCCTCGTGACGGAAGCCTATGTCGGCCCGCCCGATCCCCGCACGACCTGGTTCGTCGACAACGAGGCCGACTGCGGCATCCTCGGCACGTTGTCCGCCCTGGACGCCGCCGGGGCGAGCGCGCCGCTGGCCGGGTCGCCGGACATGAGCGTCGCTCGGCACGCCTGGCACCTGCGCTTTTCGCTCAACCTGGCCAACCGCGCCCTGCGCGGCGCGGACGTCCATGCCAGCGCCGACTGGAAAGCCAGCTGGAAGGTGACGACCGTGGACGAGGCCGCGTGGCGCGAACTGCTGGCGGGCCTTCGCAACGAGTACGACCTCTTTCTGGAGGCGATCCGCGCCGACCTGCCCTGGTCCGACGAGATGAACCTGACAGGCGTTCTCGGGCAGCTGGCGCACGGTGCCTGGCACCTGGGTGCCATCCGGCAGGGGCTCGGCCTGGTGGCCGGGCCGGACTGAGGTGGTCCGGGGGCTGCCCGGATAACGCCTGCCGGGAGGGATAGCGCTTCCGGCAGGCGTTACGTCCCGGCATTCCGCGTCCCGTCAGTCTCCGCCGCCGCCGGAAAGCCGCCGCACGAAGCCAGGCCGTTGGCCACCGCGGTGATGACGTCTCGCTGCTCCTTGTCGTGCGACCGGCGCTCCGGGACGGCCCGCTCGCCGCGGAGGGCGCCCAGCAGGTTGCCCGCGATGGAGCCCCCCCCCCGAGCAGGCAGCCGCGGAACCCGTCGACGTCCGGGGGATTCCCGTCGTCTCGATTCGCCATGACGACCTCCATGAAATCGACTTCACGCGACAGCAGCCCGGACGGCCCGGCGTCGCGCAATGACGGGGATCGTCGTTCATCCGATCACCCCAGGGAAAGCTCCTTGCACCAGAGGCAGTGGACCGGGTCCTGGCCCGCGAAGGTCACCACCGCGTCCGGCCCGAAACGCCGCCTGGCCTGCCATCGCGCCCTGACGTCCGACGCCGCGCGCGGTTCGTCGTCGCGGACGGCCATGCCCAGGTGGTGCGATCGGTCATCCGGCCTGGCCACCGCGTACGTCCTGACCACCCACGTTTCCTCTCGCTCCATGCTCGCGCTCCTCCGTGATGAATCCCGCCACGCCCTTGCCGGCTTTCGCCCCGATCGCCTGGTAGCCCCCGCCCGACCGCGTAACGTCCGTTCCGCGGTTACGGAACGATCGTCACATCTCCAGGTGCCAGGCTTTTTCGGGGAGATAGATCTCCTGCAGTTTCCAGCCCTTCTCGACGGCTTCCGACAGCGAGCCGACGTGGTCGTAGTCCACCGGGATGTACGTTCCCGGCGACAATTCCGTCCCGTCCTCGGAAGTCCATGCCTCGATCGTCCAGAACGCGAAACCGGCGGGAACGGCGCCCGGCTCGCGGACCAGGCAGACCGCGTGGCCGGTGCCGGTAGCCGACGGGGCGAAGCAGCCGATGTACGGGTTCCAGCCCCAGTAGCGCAGGAGTCCCGCGGTGTACAGGGCGAAATCCTCGCAGTCGCCGCCGGCGGCGGCCAGGAACTCGTCGGGGCTGAGCGCCAGATCGTTCGACTCGTACGTGAAATTGCGGAACGTCCGGTCCTGGAAGACCGCGAGCTCGTCGTACGACAGCTTGCCGGAGCCGTTCAGGTCGGCGGCCAGGTAGCGCCGGACCAGGCCCGGGTCGTCAAGCCCCGTAGCGGCGGCGAAGCGCGGAGTGCGGATGGCCGAAACGGCCTCGGCCTTGATCGGGCTCCTGAACCCGAGGGCGGGCACTTCGTACATCTTGACGTTGAACAGGCGCGACGTCCGCAGCAGGTAGCCGCCGATCGTGGTTTCCTCGAACAGCGGCTTCGGGGGCTGGATCGGCTGTGGCGCGGGCGCGGCCCGGCTCGCGGTCGACCGGGACGTATCGTGCGTCAGGAAGAATTCCGGGAGCCCCGTGTTGCCGAGAAAGGCGAAGAGCATGGACAGCAGGACCGCGTAGCCAATGATCGAACCGACGATGTCGCCGAAGGTCCTCCGCACCACGGCAGGTGGCTTAGGAAGCGGCGACGGCGGCGAAGCCCAGGCAGGGGAAGCGGCGACGGGACGCAGCGCCGGGGGCGAAGCCTTCACTGCAGCGACTGCGAGAGCCCGTTCCACGAAGCGGACATTGGATAGGGAACCGGCCGGAAATGGAGCCTGCCCTGCGGAAGCCGCGACGAGTTCCGCGGCGAGAACGCGGTCGGCGCGGAAGGTCCGGTCTTCGCCCCTGAGGTGGCAGTGCGCGCGCACGTAGGTCACGCCGTCCCCGGAACTGCCCAGTCGGAGCACGTCGATGGTGCGCTCGGTCGTCCTGCCGGATTCGGACGCGTAGCGGATCCAGTATTGCCTGCCGGTTTCCCATAGCATCGCCGTTTCCTCCCCACTTTCATAATGCAGGAACCGTGCCTAACTGGTAGTGGAAAAACATGACGCTTTTCAACCACCGGTTAGGCAATTACTCGGAACCCTGGCGGGTTTTTCGCAATTGCGGAAATCAAGGAAGTGTTGAAATAGGAACAATTGCCTATTTCAACACCCGGCATGGTTCCTGCATCCATATCCTTGACTTGCCAGCGGCAATCGGGAGGGGTACGATGCCCGACATGAATGCGATACGATCATTGATTTCCTTCGTCGGCATGCGCGATCCCTACCCGGAGAACGACGAGGAACCGGGGCCCCTCCTGTCCCTGCTCATCGCCCGGCCTTTCGACGAAGCCTGGCTCCTCTGCACGGGCGGGACTTTTCTCGAACGCGCCCGCGACCTCGAACGCGAAGCCCGTGACGAAGGCGTCCGGGCCCGCTTCCTTCCCATCGACTTCCCCGTGCGCGATGTCATCGACTATGCGGAAATCTGGAGCATCCTCGAACGCTCGCTTGCGAGCATCAAGGATCGCGCCGGATCGCTGCCGCGGGATTGGGCCTTCCTCCTCGATTCGGGGACACCCCAGATGAAGACTTCCCTCTTCCTGGCCGCCCGCTCGGGGCTTTTTCCCGCCGCGCTCGTCCAGGGAATACCGCCACGTTTCGCGGGCGGGACGTACAAGGCCCGCGACGTCCACCTCGAAGGTCTGCCGGAGATACGGCTGCCGTGCGCGGACGCCCAAACAGAAGGGAAACCGACAACGGAGGCGGCCTCGCGGAAACCGGGTTCGCGCCCGGCAGGTGCGGCATCCATCCCCGACGAACCGGTGGCCGCGTCGCCGGCATTTTCCGAAGCCCTCAGGAAAGCCCTCTCGGCTTCCCGTTACGACGATCCTGTCCTTATTCTCGGAGAGACCGGGACTGGCAAGACCATGATCGCGCGCCGTATCCATGGCGAGAGTGCCCGGAAAGGCGGTCCCTTTGTCGAAGTGAACTGCTCCGCGATATCCGGGAGCCTTGCGGAAAGCGAACTGTTCGGACATGTCCGTGGTGCATTCTCGGGGGCGGACAAAGCCCGATCCGGAAAGCTCAGGGCAGCCCAGGGGGGAACCCTCTTCCTCGATGAGATCGGCGATCTCTCCCTCGACGTCCAAGCCAAGCTGCTCAAGGCTCTCGAAGACAAGACCGTCACGCCAGTCGGATCGGATGAGCCGCTGAGCGCTGATGCCCGTCTCATCGCAGCAACGAATCGTGATCTTCCTGTCCTCATGAAGGCGGGCTGTTTCCGCCGCGACCTCTATGAGCGCCTCAAGGTTGTTGTCATCGGTTTGCCCCCGCTCAGGCAGCGTCGGGAGGACATCCGTCCTCTTCTGGATCATTTCCTCGCAGCCTGGAACAACCAGTATGGAGAACGGCGCTTCCTGACCGAGGACGCCATCACCCTTCTCCAGGCCTACTCTTGGCCAGGCAATGTAAGAGAACTCCAGAATGCCCTGAGGAGCGCCGCCTGTTCGGCTACGAGCGAGGCTCTCGGACCTGAATCTCTTCCCGAGGAAATCCGCTTGTCATCCCGAGAAGGAAGGGGAACGTCATTGGCAACGGATACCGTCAGGAATGTCGATATCCCTGATGAAGGCCTCAACCTCAAAGCACGCCTACTCCAGATGGAGTGGGAGTACGTGGCCAAGGCTCTCCGCAAGTCAGAGGGCAATCGCGAGTCGGCAGCCCAACTCCTCGGCATGACGGGACATGCTTTCCGGAAAGCACTCCGCGAGCGCCTCGCGGCTTTCGCCGATGAAGGCTGGGAAGATGGAATGTAAAACAAATGATAGCACTACAAAGGTTGATTCCACACAGGGAGCCATTCGTATGTTTGACACGTGCGTGCTTCCCCATTACCATTCTGCGACGCACCATGAATGAACCATACCGGCTTTCCTTCACCTTCGGTGGACTCCTCTTCCCCGAGTCGGTGATTATCGCCCAACGCTACCAGGCGCTTCCCGATTGGGACGCATTGAAGGCCGAGGCCAAGCACGGGGAGCTTCTCAGGAAGACCCGCTCTTCAAGCCGCTACCGGTACTTCCGCGAGATACGCGATCGATTCAGCCAGGCGTGGCCCTTCGAGCTCGAGCTCATCGCGGCGGAAGGAAATGGTGCCCGCCATGCCGCCTTTGCCATCTGCTGTCGTTATTACCTATTGCTAGGAGATTTCGTCCATGAGGTGGTTCGCGACAAGCTCGCCATGCGTGAGGACCACCTTGGGCTGAGTGACTACTATCACTTCCTCGAAGAGAAGGCGCCGTTTCATCCAGAATTGTCGACGCTCTCCGAGATAACCCTGACCAAGCTCAGACAAGTGACTTTCAGGATGCTCACGGAAGGCATGCTGCTGGAAAATGGCAGGGAACACCGCATCAAGAATCCATCCGTCCCAGAGTCCCTCGTCCGCAAATACCGAGAGCAGGGCGATACCATGGCCCTGGAACATCTGCTCTATCGGCAGCTCGGCTGATCACGATCGGATATCAGGAAGCGAAGCATGAAACATTACGAAGAGACCTTCGAGACACTCTTCCAGATCGTCTCGAGTCCCAAGTTCCTCTCGATGGAAGGCCTCGGCAAGGAAGTTCCATACTTCATCCATGCCTACGACATAGAGGACCAGGCGATCGTTTTCAGGAAGATTGAAGACTTGATAAAGCGGCTCCAACTTGAGGGCATACCCGTCGCCCCCCTTGGGCTCTACGACTTTGTCATCGAGCATTTCAAGAAGTCGGGTGACCTCGATGACCTGTTCGAACTCGAGCCCACGGTGAGCAAGGCGACCCTGCTCGACGAGATGATGAAGATGCTCTCGCCGGAAGAGATAGTCGTTCCGGAGATCGTCAGACGCATCGAAGACACGAGCGCCAAGGTGGCGATCATCTGGCAGGTCGGCGAAGTCTATCCCTATATCCGGGCGCATGAGATCCTCACCAACCTTCAGTCGCGGCTGTCGGACCGTCCGGTCATCGTCTTCTTTCCCGGTGAGTTCATCACCTCCTGGCAGGAGGGCTTCAAGCTCAAGCTTTTCGGGAAGCTCGAGGCACGCTATTACCGCGCGTTCAAGCTCGAAGAGTACATAATCAGGGGGAACCTCCATGCCGGCGCTTAAGGACATACTCGCGAAGGACATCGCGCGGGACATCGACGGAGTCATCAAGGCCAACGACGAGCGCCACCTTTTCCAGGAAGTCGAAGAGTACGTCATCACCCGCGAGATCGAGCGGGAGCTCAAGCGCCTCGTCGAAGGCTACAAGGAAGCGATCTCGTCGCGCTCCGCCTATCCCTACAACGGTGTCTGGATCTCCGGCTACTTCGGTTCGGGTAAGTCACACCTTCTCAAAATCCTTTCCCTGGTCATGTCGGGAAGAACCGTCGACGGGGTCAAGCTGCGGGACGTATTCCTCAAGAAGATCGACGATGCCCTATTCCGGGCGGACTTCGAAAAGATCCTCGCACAGCCGACGACGAGTATTCTTTTCAATATCGAGCAATATGCCGAAGCCGCCAAGGCCAAGAGCGAGAACGCCGTCCTCTATGCCTTCGAGCGCATGTTCAACAGGATGCGCGGTTACTATGCCGACTCCGGGTCCATTGCCGCTTTCGAGCGGGATCTCGATGAGGAAGGGCAGCTGGAAGCCTGGAAACGCGCATACTCAGGCAAGACCGGCAGGGAATGGGACGATCAGCGCCCGAAAGCCTTGCTTCTTGGAAGGAAAACCTTCACAGATTCACTCGCAACTTTTCGCGGTACCGGGACAGATGAAGCAGTCAAGATCATCGAGCAGTACGAGAAGAGCTACTCCATCACCGTGGACGGGTTCTGTCAGGAAGTCGCGAAATGGCTGAATCGCCAGGAAGACAAGCGGCATCGCATCAATTTCTTCGTGGACGAGGTGGGCCAATTCATCGCCGACGACACGAAGCTCATGCTCTCCCTCCAGACCATCGTGGAGACAATCGGTGTAGTCACGGGTGGCCGGGCATGGGTCTTCGTGACGAGCCAGGAAGCCATAGACAAGCTTGTCGGCGAGGTATCGAAGCGGCAGAGCATGGACTTTTCGAAGATCATGGGTCGTTTCAAGTTCCGCGTATCGCTGAGCTCGGCCGATGTCCGCGAGGTCATCCAGAAGAGGCTCCTCGAAAAGAACGAGTCGGGTACCGAAATCCTGCGGGATTACTACCACCGCGAGAAAGATTCGCTTCGCACGGTATTCGCCTTCGGAGAGGGCGCCAAGGCCGCGCACTTCAAGGACGAGGAAGCCTTCGTCTATTCGTATCCCTTCCCCGCATATCAATATGATCTGCTTCAGGATGCTCTTCGAGGACTAGCTGAACACAATGCTTTCATTGGAGCGCACGTATCGCGCGGTGAGCGCTCCATGCTCGAGATCTTCCAGGACGTCGGCAAGGCTCATATGAAGAAGGAGCTTTTTGGTTTTGCTCCATTCGATGCAATGTATGAGGGTATCAGACAGACGATGTATACAGGTCTTGTTGCGGCAATCAACCAGGCTGAACATAATATTCCCGATGAGCTTTCTATCCGCGTACTCAAGGCCCTCCTTCTCGTGAAGTACGTCAGGGAGTTCAAGGCTACGGTGGAGAACCTCAAGGTCCTCCTCGCCGATTCCATCGACACCGATCTCGCCGCCCTCGGCACGAAGATCCAGGAAGCATTCGCCCGGCTCGAGCGCGAGACCTATGTGCGGCGCAACGGCGAGCTCTACGAGTATCTCACCGACGACGAAAAGGACGTGGAAGAGGAAATCCGCCACGTGAGCGCGGAGGCCCAGGATTGTCGCAAATTTGTCGAAGGCATTGTCTTCGGCGAGATACTCAAGGGCAACCGAATCCGTTACGGCGCCAATGACGAGGATTACAGCTTCCAGAAGGTGATGGATGACGAGACGCCCAAGGGGCAAGGTGACCTCGTCATCCGAATCGCCACCCCGTGGCACCCTGACGCGGAAAACCGGAATGCCCTCCTGGCCAGGTCCATGGCGCGCAAGGAACTTATCGTCCTCTTCCCGACCGATCCCCGCTTCATGGATGACCTTGAGCTCCACCTCAAGACCGATGCCTGGCTCAGGCGAACCGATGCGAAAGAAACGAAGTATGCCCGCATCTACGCCGACAAGCAGGCCCAGAACAACGATCGCAAACGACGCCTGGGCGACCAGGTCAAGGATCTCGTGAAGCGCGCCGACTTCGCTGTCATGGATCAGGAGATCGGCGTTTCAGGGGGATCGCCCCTCGAGCGCATGGAACGTGCCTTCCGGGACCTCGTAAGCCGTTCCTACCCAAGCCTCCGGATGCTCAAGGTTCACTACACTCAAGAATCCCTCAAGAACATCCTCTACCCAAGCGATGACCTCTTCGCTTCAGGGGGCGCGGCCAAGACCGAGCCCGAATCCGAGATGGCATCGTGGATCGCACGGAAGCACCGCGACTCGGAATCGATCACCTTGGCCGGGATCAAGGAAGAGTTCGGGAAAGGCCAGTTCGGTTGGTACGAATGGGCTGTCCTTGCCATCGTCGCATATCTCTTCATGAGGCAGGAGATCGAGCTTATCCGCAGCTCTGAAGTTCTCGGGAAGGACGAGGTTTTCGCCCTGCTCAACCAGAATCGCGGCCATGACGCGGTGACCATTCGTCCCGCGCCTATCGTCACTCAGGACGACATACGAAAGCTCAAGGAATTCCACAGCTCCCTCTTCCACGTGGACAATCCGGGCGCGACTGGCAAGGAAGCGGCCATCGAGTTCAAAAAGGCCCTCGTTGAGTTCAAGAACGGCTTCAGGGAAAGCCTCCAAGGCGCATCGGACTTCCCCTTCCTGTCCAAGGCCGAAGAGACGATCAAAAGCCTTGAATCCATCCTGAAGAACGAATGGCCCTGGTTCCTCGAGGAGCGCAAGAACTATGAGAAGGACCTTGCCCTCCTGGTCGAAGACCTCGTCCAGCCAATCCAGACCTTCCTCAAGGGTCCCAACGCGGAGACCTGGCGCCGGATAGACGACTGGCTCCGCTTCAACCGCGAAAACCTCGCAGAGATCGCCATGCCCGATGCCGTCCAGGGCATCGAGACCTGCCGGGCGAGCCTCGATCTCTATAAGACGAGCGAAACGAAGCGCGCGAAGGATCTCTGGCAGTCCCTTCTCGAGAAGGAGAAGAGCCTCATCGCGGAGGAACGAGCCAAGGCGGAAGAAAAGGTCGAGATAGAGCGCGCGAAACTCAGGCAAGTCGAAGGTTGGGGCAACCTGCCCGAGCCTAATCGCACCGAGCTTGAAAAAGGTTTCTCAGAGCTGAAAGCCAAGCTCGCTTCAACGAAGGGCCTGGCGGCGCTTCGCGATGCGGGTACGACCCTGGCACCCAAGCTCTTCGAGTCTGGGCGCAAGCGAGTCCATGAGATACTTCACCCTACGGAGAAGATCGTCTATGCCGGAACCGAGGAAAAGCGCGTGCCATTCCCCAAGCAGGAACTCCGCACCGAGGGCGATGTGGACTCGTACGCGAGGGCTCTCGCGGAGCAGTGGAAGAAGGTGATACGAGAGGGGAAGAGAATAGGAATTTAGGATATGGCTCACGCGGAGGCGCAGAGACGCGGAGAAGGGGAATGAAGAGGACAGGCAGGTATTGACGACCTGCGTAGGCTGATGTAGTTTATGTAATACAATGTATTCAAGGAGGGTTGGCATGCCATCTCCTATTTCGATTCGCCTGACCGAGGCTCTGGAGCTGGAGCTGGAGGAGACGAGCAAGCGGCTCCATCGGCCCAAGAGCTTTATCATCAAGTCCGCGCTGGAACAGTACTTCGCCGAGTTCGCGGATTACCAGGTCGCGCTGGACCGGCTCCACGACAAGGACGACCCGATCATGAGCGCGGCGGAGTTCCGGGCGGGCTATGGCGGCTAGCGTCAGCTACAAGGCTTCAGTGCGGAAGGATCTCAAGCAGCTGGATCGATCGGTGGTGCTGCGCATCCTCGACGCGATCGAATCCGACCTTGCGGCGAATCCCGGCAAGAACAAGGCGCTCAAGGGACAGTTCGAAGGCCTGTATTCGTACCGGGTGGGTGATTGGCGGGTGATCTACTCCCTCATCGGGGAGGCGATCCTGGTGCTCCGGATCGCCCACAGGAAGGAAATATACCGGGAGTAAGTGTGATGAAATATCTCACGCAGAGGCGCAGAGGCGCGGAGAAGATGGAGGAGGAGAAAGGAGATGGTACTTGGGAATGATCTTTGCTCTTCTACTTTCCTCTCTGCGTTCTCTGCGCCTCTGCGTGTGATAATCTTATGAGTCGTTCACGCGGAGGCGCGGAGAATACATGGAGCTGAACAAGATTACCGAGATCATCGTTGATACAGGATTCTCGATCCATTCGACGCTTGGGCCAGGGCTCCTCGAAAGTGCCTACGAGTCGATTTTTGCCTTTGAACTGGCTCAGCGAGGTCTTGGCGTCGAGCGGCAGGTTCCTATTCCGGTTCTGTGGAAGGGCATGCTCATCGATGAAGGATTTCGAGCAGACCTCATAGTTGAAAAGAGGGTGATCGTCGAGCTGAAGTCAGTGGAACGAATCGCGGCGCTTCATAAGAAGCAGGTGCTTACCTATCTCCGGATTTCGGGCTTGAAGGTTGGGCTGCTCATCAATTTTGGGTCGGCATATTTCAAGGATGGGATTTCACGGATCGTCAATGGGCTGGAAGAGGGAATGTAGGAATTGCTCACGCAGAGGTGCAGAGGCGCGGAGAAGAGGGAGAGAGTGAAGATGATGAGGATGAGGATGAGGACTAGGGAATTGTCTTTGCTTTTTATTTTTCCTCTCTGCGTTCTCTGCGGCTCTGCGTGAGAAAATTCTTGGGATTGGGAGAATTGAATGGACCTGAATAGTTTAAAGAAATTCGCCCAGGGGATGCGCCGGGACCTCGTCTCACAGATGGATGCTCGGATCGAGTATGTCCTCAAGTCGGACGACGAGTACCTCCGCGCCCGCCAATCCGAGAAAAAGAGGATCGTCGAGCTCGAGAAGACGAAGGGGCGGTCGGAACTGGCCGAGGAAGCTGCCTACCTCTGGTTCAATCGGCTTGCCGCTTTCCGCTACATGGACTCCCGCGGATATACAAGTCCCAGGCTAGTTTCCCCTCGAAGCGGTGAGTCCCAGCCCGAGCTTCTCGCGGAAATCAAGCATGGGAGGACTCCCGCTGAGCTTTTTTCCCGAGCGCCGCAGTTCGACGCGATCCTCTCGGGCCGGATCAAGGCCGCCCAACCTGACCGCGAGGTCTACAAGGAAGCCCTCCTGGGCACTTGCAATGCTTGGGCTACGCGCATGCCCTGGCTCTTTGCAAAGGTAGACGACTGGGCAAGTCTCCTCCTTCCCCAGGATCTTCTATCGGAGGATTCGCTCATCGCCCGCATGGTCTCAGGTCTTTCCGACGCGGACTGCGCGGAGGGCGTTGAGATCATCGGCTGGCTCTACCAGTTCTACATCTCCGAGAAAAAGGACGAGGTCTTCGCCCTCCTCAAGAAGAACGTGAAGATATCAAAAGAGAACATTCCCGCCGCGACACAGCTCTTCACGCCTCACTGGATCGTACGCTTTATGGTGGAGAACTCCCTCGGGCGACTCTGGCTCCTCAACCGCCCGGAGTCCCGTCTAAAGGAGCGGATGAAGTACTTCGTGGAGTCCGACCCCGAGCCCGACTACCTCAAGGTGAAGGATCCGACCGAGCTCAAGTGCCTCGATCCCTGCTGCGGTTCGGGGCATATCCTGGCCTACTTCTTCGAGCTGCTCTACGCGATCTACGAGGAGGAGGGCTATGCGCCTGTGGAGATCCCCTCCCTCATCATCGAGAAGAACATCTACGGCATCGACATCGACGAACGGGCGGCCGAGCTCGCGGCCTTCACGCTGGCCATGGTGGCGAGGGAGAAGGACAAGCGCTTCTTCGAGCGAGACATCCAGCCCAATGTGATCGCCATGCGCGATGCGAGCGTGAACCTCAAGAAGCTGGGCGTGCGCCTATCGCCGGACCTCCAGGAAAGCTTGGAGCTCCTCAAGGAGGGGCGGAACTATGGTTCGCTCATTCCCGTACCGGCAGGGGCGGCTGGGGAGATCCACGAGGTCGAGGCGGGGATTGATGCCCACCGCTTCGATGACCTTTTCGGGGCGGCGGAGCTCGAGGAGCTGAAGGTGGCCTTCCGCATCCTCGAGTACCTCGAGCCGCGCTATCAAGTGGTGGTGACGAATCCGCCATACATGGGCGGGAAGGGCATGAACGAGGGTCTCAAGGCCTATGTGGGCAAGCGCTACCCCGATTCCAAGTCAGATCTCTTCGCGGTCTTCATGGAGCGATGTCTCGAAGGTCTCGTGAAGCGCGGATACATGGGCATGATCAACCAGCAAAGCTGGATGTTCCTCTCGAGCTTCGAGGATCTACGCAAGAAGCTCCTCGAGGAGGACACCATCGTGGTTATGGCCCATCTGGGAGCTCATGCTTTTGAGACGATTGGCGGCGAAGTTGTCCAGACCACGAGCTTTGTACTGAAGAAGGCAAGGCCGCCAATCGAATGAATGTTCCCAAAATGGGAACAATTATATTGACAAATTAGTGGGAACACAGTATATATAAGGAAGATCCGATGAACGTTGTTGCGCTCAGGACTCTCGTCCGGTTCTGGGGGAAGCACCCCAGGGCAAAACAGGCGCTGGAGGACTGGTACCACGAGGCGCTTCATGCTCGATGGGTCACTCCCGAGGATGTCAAGCGACACTACCCCGGCGCAAGCATCCTCCGGAACAATCGGGTTCAGTTCGATATTCGGGGCAATGAGTTCAGGCTTGTCTGCGCCATACGCTATGACAAGGGCCACATGTGGGTCAAATTCATCGGGACCCACGCTGAGTATGACAGGATCGATGCGGAGACATATGATGGAAATCCAGTTTAAGGTGCTCAAGACCGAAGCCGACTACGACCGCGCCCTGGCTGACCTCGAGCGTGTCTTTGACGCTCCCGCGGGTAGCCCTGAAGCCGATCAACTCGACGTCCTCGTGCTCCTCATCAAGAGTTACGAGAATGAGCATTACCCGATCGATGTGCCGGAACCACGAGAAGCCATCAGGTTCCGCATGGAGCAGGCCGGGCTGAGCCAAAAGGATTTGATCCCGTATATCGGTTCGCGGTCCAAGGTGTCCGAGGTGCTCTCCGGCAAACGCGAGCTGACCCTTGCCATGATACGATCCCTCAACAAGCATCTTGGGATCCCTGCCGAGGTCCTGATCCGCGAGGCGCCAGCGGCGCTGCCGAAAGCTCTTGCCGACCTTGACTTCGCCCAGTTCCCCATCAAGGAGATGGAGAAGAATGGCGCCTTCTCCGGCTTCGACCTGGGCATGTCGAAGATAGGCGAGAAAGCCGAGGAGGCCATCCGATGGCTCGTGGGCCAGATCGGTGGATTCCAGGCGGTGCCTCAGGTGGCGCTGCGCAAGACCGATGGGATGCGCCTTAACTCCAAGCTGGACACTTATGCCCTTCTTGGCTGGAGCCTTCAAGCCTTGAAGGAGGCGGCCGATCACCCGTCGTCCGGAAGGTTCAAGAGCGAGGCCCTTACTGACAAGTTCATTGAAACCCTTGTGGGCTTGAGTGTTCTTGACGACGGTCCCAGGCATGCCAAGGAATACCTGGCCAAGGCTGGTATTACGCTGCTCGCCCTGCCTCACCTTACGCATACCTATCTGGACGGGGCGGTGTTCCTGAGGGAGAGGGAAGGTCCTCTCATCGTGCTCACCCTCCGCTACGACCGGGTCGACAATTTCTGGTTCGTGCTCCTCCATGAGCTCGGGCATCTCAAGCTCGGCCATCTTTCCGGGGGAAGGACCTGGATCGCCGACGATCTCGACCTACCTAATGCCGATTCCATTCAGGAGAGGGAAGCCGACGACTTCGCTTCACGAGTCCTCTTGCCGCAGGAGTTCGATCTCGGTTCGCATGTGCGGCTTTCGTCGAAGGATGTCATTTCCTATGCCAGCGATCATGGCGTGCATCCCGCCATCGTTGCCGGGCGTATTCAGCATGCAAGGAAGGAATTTCGTACCTTCGCTAAGTTGCTTGGACGGGGAGAGGTGAGGAAGTGGTTAGTGGTGAAGGATAATGAAGCAAGCTAAAAAATGGCTCACGCAGAGGCGCAGAGACGCAGAGAATACAAGGAGATGAGATGAGAAGGGCAATGAGTACATTCAGTCCTTTATCTGATTCCATTAGTCTCATTGGGCAAAAGTGCTTGACAAAGAGGCATATTGACCCTAGATTTTCAGGGTATTCTATTTTTGTGCATAGCGCCCCTGACGATACCCATACCGATTCATCATGGTATGGACGACTCGGGGGCTTTTTGTTTTCTCATAGCTCAGTATCTCCACAGGAGATACATCATAGAAAAGGCTCACGCGGAGACGCAGAGACGCGGAGAAGAGGGAAAAAGATAATGGAAAATTATGATTACGCTTTCCTATTCTCCTATTCCTCTCTGCGTTCTCTGCGGCTCTGCGTGAGATAATCTTAGGAATGGCTCACGCGGAGACGCGGAGGCGTGGAGAAGAGGAGGAAGAGCATGCCTAGGAAAGAACGCATTCATGTCACCCAAAGGCCCGATGGGCAGTGGCAGGGAAAGAAAGAGGGGGCCGAGCGGGCCTCCGTCGTCAGTTCGACACAGAGGGAAGCGGTTCAAGGATCGACCGACCTCGCCAAGAAGAATGGGCAGGCTCAGGTACTTATCCATGGAAGGGATGGGAAGATCCGGGACGAGCATACGTATGGGAGCGATCCGTATCCGCCCAAGGGATAAGCATTCAAAATGACTAATCAAGCAAAAGTCATTCAACTCAACTGTGAAAGTCAAACCGGATGGCCTTATCCGCTGCTAAATGAGATACAAAAGCATCCTAATTCGTATGCTTTGTTGGAGAAATATAGATCTGCAAAAATTGGAGATCATCTAATATCGCTAGCCACAAAAATCACAATTATTGGATTAGTTATCCAAAGGCTGAATGAATCTCTGCGACTGATGAATCTTGAACTAGGAAATAGATCCGAGTATTTATTTGAATGTGCTAGCAACGGGTATGCATTTTCCTCTCAAGATAGGATGCTTCCATACCTATTAGTTTTGGATGCTGAAACTTTTATCTTTGAGGCCCGCTCCAGCTTTGACATGCTTGTCAAACTCGCCGATTTGTTGCATTCCACATACGCGGTTTTTTCAACTTCGATTACCAAGGCCAATATTGCACAACTTCTAGCTGAGTCAGGCAGATCCGTAGAGTGGATCGCACTCTTGAAAGCTATAAGGGATATTGGAATTCATGAGAGGGCTCCTTGGATTGGAATTTCTACTAATGGAAATGGCCGGAATCCTGCCCTAATTCTTGTTTTCGATGATACACACAATGTTCCTGCCTCCGGTGCTTGCTTTGCAATTGATACCCTAATAGCCATCAGCAAAGGAATTAATGAGCTATTCGCTTTTGTTATGCACAAATCAATAATCAGTATCGCCGGAGGGGCATAAGACATGGGTGCATTCATTCGCCTTGTTGATTATGATAATGCCGAAAGGAAGATTAGTGAGTTCAACGTTATCAATAATGCATATCGAATTAATCAGTCCAATTTTATGAAAGTGCCAGGAAGCCCTATAGCATATTGGGTTACAGAGTCTTTTTATCGCGCCTTTGATTCGAAAGAAAAGGTTGGTGACCTTACAATCTCTGATGGACAGACCAAAACAGGTGATAACGCTCTCTATCTTCGTTTAATTTGGGAGGTTGATAGAAGCAAGATTGGCCCATCAAAAAAATGGGTGCTTCACCCGAAGGGAGGGACATACAGAAAATGGTATGGGAATGTAGACGCTCTTATTGATTGGTCATTAGGCGCAAGAAACCACTACCGTTCAGATCATGTTGCTCGAATATTACCAGAGTACCTCTGGTGGAAAATAGGCGTGTGTTGGACCATGATAACAATGGGTAAGAAGAGCTTTAGGTATGTAAAATCAGATGAGATTTTTAATTTAGCAGCGCCGACACTTTTTTTTCGAAATGATACAGATGCTCCTGGCATTATTGCATTTCTGAATTCAAAAGTTGCTGATCATATGGTAACAGTACTTAATCCAACAATAAATATGAATGTTGGCGAAATACAATCACTGCCCTTGATGGCTGGTATACCAGCTAGAATAAATACATGTGCAAAGAGGGCCATAAGTATTGAGAGAGCTGACTGGGACATGATTGAGACTTCTCATGATTTCTTGCGTTCTCCTCTTCTTACAGAATATTCTGATTCGCAAAACGAAATAACTATGGATTGTAATCTATCAGTTTTGAATTGGCCATCAGTTTACGATATGAGGAGAACGATAGATTTGACCATCCAGGTTAATTCGTATAAGGCAAATTGGAGAAGGCTCTTTTTAGAGCTACATGAAATCGAAGAGTCTTCAAATCAGGTCTTCATTCATTTATACAAACTTGGTGCCGAACTAAATAATAGTGTTTCCTATAATGAAATCACTATTCTTCAAGATCAGCTAATTGCATCAGATCTCAACGAAGGCAGAGTAGAGTTCGATGAAGTCGTTCTCGCCCAACAGTTTCTCTCCTACGGTGTCGGCTGCCTCATGGGGCGCTATTCCGTAGAGCAGGATGGACTCATCCTCGCTGATGCTGGCGCTACGATCGAGGATTTCAAGTCGAAGATCCCGAACGCCCGCTTCCTACCGGACGCAGATGGCATACTCCCTCTCACCGATGAGGATGACTTTTCCGACGACCTCCCAACTGCTTTCAAGTCGTGGCTTCGATTCATCTCGGGTTCTCACTATGATGATAATCTCCGCTGGATGGAGGATCGTCTCGGCAAAGACCTCCGGAGCTTTTTCGATCGGGATTTCTACAAGGATCATATAAGGCGCTACAAGTCACGGCCCATCTACTGGATGGTTTCCTCACCCTCGGGTGCTTTCCGGGCTCTCCTCTACCTGCATCGCTATACCAAGGATACGGTTGGCAAGATTCTCAATGACTATGTCCGGCCGTACCGAACAAAGATTGATCAGAAGATACGTGGGCTTGAATCCATTATTGATTCCTCGGGTTCGAGTGCTGGGGAGAAGACCAAGGCCAAGAAAAGGCTTGCTCAGCTTGAGAAGTATAGGATTGAGATTGAGGCTTGGGAGAAGGAGAGCCTGTACCCGCAGGCGCTGAAGCGGGTCGAGTTGGATCTGGATGATGGGGTCAAGGTGAATTATCGGAAGCTGGAGGGGATACTGGAGCCGGTGAAGCAACTTGAGGCGAAGGAGGAGGAGTGATGAGCGGCAGTACTCCATCGATTCTTGTCGATATCCCTGGTATGGCGGAGGCTGCGGCCTTCATCAGAAGCCGCTATTTGGTGGATTCGATTTACATCTTCGGATCATTTGCCCGAGGCGAGGCCAGGGTAGACAGCGATATCGATATCTGCGTGACCCTCCTGCGCGCAGAAAAAAGGATATTGGACATCATGGTCGATCTTCACGCTGGCTTGTCAGCGATCCTGGAAAGGTCCATCGATGTGGTCGTCTATGACAAGAAGGTTTTCGACGAGCGCAGGGAGGCCGGCGCCTCCTTCGAGAAGACCATAGCCGCCGAAGGAATAGCCGTATGACGCGAAAAGACCTGGTCAACGAATGGCTTCTTGTGGCAACCGATGATCTCGATGCGGCGGAACATCTTTTCTCCGGCATGACCCGGGTACCGCTCGAAATAATCTGTTTCCACTGCCAGCAGGCCGGAGAAAAAGCCCTGAAAGCCCTGCTTCAGCATCTTGGGCGAGATGTTCCGCGAACACACGACCTCGTCGAACTGCGCAGGTTGCTGGGAACCGATCTTTCCGATGATGTCGAACTGGACAGATGCTGCGCCTTGCTATCCGCCTATGGCGTCACGACACGATACCCCGGGAGACCTGAACTGAGCATTACTGATGCGGAAGTGGCCTTTGCAGCGGCAAAACGTATTCTTTCGTCGATTCGGCCATTGACCGAATAGGCGCTTGATCCCTGCTTCCATAACCGAAATGGCACATGGAAAATGAATTGGGGAAACTGAATGCGCAATGATCGACGCGTTCTCAAATCGAAATCGAAGAGGATAACGCCTTGAACTTAAGTTTGAGCAGAACGATTTGCATTGATCGTGCTGGTCGTCCAGGTTCCCCAGCAAGTTCCCCAAGAAGTTCCCCAACAGGTTCCCCAAGAAGTTCCCAGAAAATCGCAGGCATCATGGCGAAGGAACCTGATGGCAACCGGGAGTTTTGGGATTGAAGGCACCTGCTCTTGACCGCTGCGAACGCTGCGGCAAAGCCATCGACTCTCCGGAAAGGTCCGTCTTCTTGGCCCGGCACGAAGGCGAACTAGGCGAACTCCTCTGCCTCGACTGCTTCAACCGTGAGATGGGGCCTTCCGTCGGCGTCGACATCCTTCCCTCGCAGTACCCTCCCCTTGAGCTTGCCGATGCCGAGGGGAAGGCTCATCGCTTTGAATTCGCTGTCAGGGTTTACCCCGACGGCATCTCCATCGAGTCGTGGGAGCCCGAATCGGATCCCGGTTATCGCTTCCAGGTCCTTGGTGATCCTGAGGATTGCGCAGGACTCTACAAGGAGCTCGTCAAACGGATGAGGAAGGCACTCAAGCGGAAGCACATTGAAGTCGGCTCCTATGGCGAGTCGATCAAAGGCACCAAGGTCCGAGGTTGGATCGACTGGGACCCCGAGGAAGGCGAGGCCGGACGAATGCCCCTCCTCATCATCGACGGCAAGCCCTACAAGTGGGAGCAGTTCGGCAGGATGCTTTCGTCCTTCGAGGGCTTCCAGTTCAAGCTCGATATCAAAGACCGATCTGAAGATCTGTGAATGGGATGCTCGAACAACTCAAGGCGAAGGAGGAGGAATGAAACCAGCAGGTAAAGAGCGACCCGGAATCCCGGGTACCTTGCACAGGTTCCTCCAGCGCTTCGATCAGGTACCTGCCGAAAGTGCCTGGTACCTTGCCGACATAGGAGAGGCTCGCGGCCTCCAGGAACTCAATACTCGGCAGAACCCTCAGATACTGAAAAGCCTCAAGCAGTTCGCGATCATAGAAAGCGCGGTATCCTCCAATCGTATCGAAGGTGTTGAAATGGACCGGGAGCGGATCATGCCGCTCCTTGTCGGTGGCTCGCAGGTGAGGGACCGGAACGAAGAGGAAATCCAGGGCTACAAGAAGGCCCTCGACCTCATCTTCGGCGCTCCGGCATCGCTCCCTGTAGCGGAGACAACCTTCAAGGCTCTCCATGCTCTGGTACGCGGAGAGATCTGGGATGCCGGACAGTACAAAGACCGCGACAGCGATATCGTCGAAAAGTATCCCGATGGGCGGGAGCGAATACGGTTCCACACGGTTTCTGCAGCCCAAACACCACAGGCCATGGGACGTTTCGTGGCGGATTTCGATCAATGCCTTAAAGAGAGGACTGTCCATCCGCTCATCGCAATTGCCGCTTTCAACCTGGATTTCCTGTGCATCCATCCCTTCAGGGATGGCAACGGTCGAGTCTCCCGGCTTCTCCTTGTCCTCATGCTTCTTTCAGCCGGCTACGAGGTTGGACGCTACATCAGCCTGGAGCGCCTCATCGAGGAAAACAAGGAACGCTACTACGAGACGCTCGAGCTCTCTTCGACGGGCTGGCATGAGGGCACGCATGATCCCTGGCCCCTGATCAACCATCTCCTGTTCATTCTCAAGTCCGCCTACAAGGAATTCGAGTCACGAGCCTCAGGGATCCAGCCTCCGCGAGGTGAAAAGCACGAGCGCATCCTTGAAGGCTTCGAGTCCCTACCCGAAACCTTCTCCATGGCCGATCTCGCCGCGAAATGTCCCGGCATCAGTCTGGAGACCGTCCGGAAGGCAGTGAAGGACTTGAAGGGTGAGGGGAAGATCACGGTGCTGAAGGCCGGTCGGGATGCGCTGTGGCGCAAGGTTGGGAAGTAGGTACTGGTATTCCAATTAGGTATTTAATTGGGTATCATTGTCGATTGGGGTGGAGGAATGGAAAGCACGGCAAGACATATTGCATACACCCACCCGCAAGTGTTAGCATTATGTCCTGATGGCCAACAAGAAGGCTGAAGAACTGTTTCGCCAGAACGGCGGACAGCTCAGGATGAGCCAGGCTCTTGAAGGCGGAACCTCTCGTTCCGTGCTTTATTCCATGCGGGATAAGGGAATAATCGTTCAAGTTTCACGTGGGGTCTATCGTCTGGCGGAGCTGCCAGAGCACCAGGAGCCAGACCTCTGCATCGTGAGCCTGCGCTATCCCAAGGCTGTCATCTGCCTGATTTCAGCCCTCTCCTTTCATGACCTGACAACCCAGATACCCCATGAGATCTACATAGCCCTTCCCCGTGGCAGCCGGGCGCCGACCCTTACCTCACCCCCGGTTCGCCACTTCTTTTTCTCAGGCCAGGCCTATGAGGCTGGCATCGAAGACCATGAGCTGGACGGGGTTCGCATTCATGTATACGACCGGGAAAAGACCCTTGCCGATTGCTTTCGTTTCCGCAACAAGGTGGGCATGGATGTCTTCCTGGAAGCCCTCAAGCTCTACAAAGATGTGGGAAAAACTAAACCAGGCAGGATTATGGACTATGCTCGCATCTGCGATGTCGAGAAAGCCATGAGCCCTTACCTCGAGGCGGGGCTATGAGCAGGGAAGCGACGCGGAACATCCCCGCCTCGATTCGCCAGCGCCTCCTGGATAAGTCAAGGAGCGACGGACGCCCCTTCAATGAAATCCTCCAGTACTTCGCGATGGAACGTTTCCTCTTCCGGCTCTCTCAGTCGACCTATGCGAATCGCTTTGTCCTGAAAGGCGCCATGATGCTCAGCGTTTGGAAGGCAGTCGAGGCTCGTTCGACCAAGGGCATCGATTTCCTTGGGAAGGTCGACAATGCCGAAGAGTCGATCAAGGAAGCAATTATTGGCATTCTCGCCATCCCAGCCCCAGAAGATGGAATCCTTTTTGATGCCGCAACCATAGCCACTTCCAGAATCACCGAAGACGCCGACTACCAAGGTATTCGCGTCACGTTCCGTGCCCAGCTCGATACCGCGCGAATCAACATGAAGCTGGATATAGGATTTGGTGATGTGGTCTTTCCCCAGCCCGAACGGCTTGCTTTCCCGACGATGCTTGCCCTGCCTGGGCCAGAGCTGCTCTGCTACAGTCGAGAAAGTGCCATCGCAGAGAAATGCCAGGCGATGGTGAAGCTGGGCAGCCTGAATAGCAGGATGAAGGACTTCTTCGACATCTGGCTGCTTTCCCGCCAATTCGACTTCGAGGCCGTGACCCTTCGGGAGTCACTCCGCCTTACCTTCGAAAAGCGGGGAACGGGCCTCGCAGGATTGTCAGTGTTTCCCAAGGATTTCGCAGAAGCCAAACAGCTGCAATGGAAGGCCTTCCGCTCTCGCCTGAAGCTCGACCATGCACCTGAACTATTTTCCGCTGTCCTGGATCATCTCGCCGTTTTCCTCGGCCCATGTGTCCTGCTCGATCGTGGTGTCAATCCTGTCGACTTGAAGTGGATCGCTCCTGGCCCCTGGATCGACAGCAAGGGATTAGCCTGATGTCAGAACGCATTTATGAAGCATTGGACCGCCATTTCGCGAAGCACCGTATCGTTTTCTGGTACGACCCCCTCGCCAGGATGCGCGACGTGTATGAAGGCTATTCCCGCGATGGTATTGGGAAGGTCGAGCTCGCGAACAACGAGTTTCAGGTCAAGCACTGTCTCATCAGGAATGACCCCTCCGGCAAATTCCTCGTCTATTCGCCCAAGGATCGCCCGCCTGAGGCTGAGGACTGGCTCCTTGATCTTGCCCTCGGGCACTTTGTCTTCTCCACCGATGAGGCGGCCATGTATCTCCAGGACCTGGGGCTTTCAGATTCCCTGCGCAAGCTTGTCGCCGAGCGCATCGGTTTTTTCAGGGACAGCAAGGACCGCCTGGAACCCCTCTCTGCTTTAGTAAAACCCGAGTGGGAAGCCGAGGAACTCCTCAACGCGATGCTCTCCATCGCCTCTTCCCGCAATAAATCTGAGCGGCAGGCACTCCGTTCCCTCGACGACATCCTTATATCCCTGTGCGCCGATGACGAAGCCGCGTCTCGATGGGCTCGCGTCGTGGAATGGAAACTCGACGTAGTCTTCTTCGAGCGCGTCCGTCGCGAGTTCGGGATCTCGCTGGAATCCCCGGAACCGCGAGGCCTCCTCTTGAGGCTCTTCCAGAACGCCCTCGCGTTCCAGACAGGCGAGCGCCCGACGGCCGACTCGCAACGGGCCTTCGTCTTCATCGATGGATGGAGGGACGCCAAGTCCGAGACTGAGCGCTTCGAAGCCACGTCTCGGGCCATCGAAGTCGAGACGAAGGCCAAGGATGCCCTAGGTGCCCTGCCTGACGATCGGCTCCTGCGGGTGGACATATTCCGTGCAGCGGATCATACCCTCATCGCGCGCCTCGTCGCTGCCCTCGTATCGGGCAGGGCCGATCTTTCCAAGACCCTCGAGCGCATCAGGGAGCGAAAGAGTGCCTATTGGTACCGCAATGACCGCGAGGGGAGCCTCAAGGCCTGGTATGACGCTCTCGAAGCTGCCTGTCTCCTCGAGCGTTCCATACGCGCATTCAAGAAGCCCGAGGGCTTTGGGGCTCCCACCAAGCAGGCGCTTTGGGACCTGTATACGACCGAGCTTCACAAGATCGACCGTCTCTATCGAAGCTTCGTTTTCGCCTACCAATCAGCAGGTTCAGGGCCAGAGCTTGCAGCCCTCCTCGGCAAGATCGACGACCTCTACCTCAACGGCTTCCTCGATCCACTGGCATTGCGCTGGCAGTCCTTTCTCGACGTCGATCCATCGCTCGCCGTCGCGAAGCGTCAGGACGCATTCTTCCCGTCCTGGGTTGACGCCTACCTCAAGGATAACAAGATCCTTTTCGTGATCGTCTCCGACGGACTTCGCTGGGAAGCCGGAGCTGAACTCGCCGAACGCCTCATCGAAAGGAACCGCTTCAAGGTGGAGATCGAGAGCCTTGTTGCCCTGGTCCCGACCTATACCCCTCATGGCATGGCCGCTCTCCTGCCGCATTCCAGTCTCAGCCTCGACCCGGAAAACGGAGCCGTCCTCATCGACGGAGCCGCGGTCAATGGCCTCGATGGCCGCAGCGCCCACCTGAGCGCTGCCATCGCATCGCGGTATCCGGGGAAGAAGGCTCGGGCCATCGCGGCTGACATGCTTCTCTCCCTCTCGTCCGTGGACGCGGATCGCGAGCTCAGGGACTACGATCTTGTCTATGTCTATTCAGACCACATCGACACGGCTAGTCATGCTTCGGATTCCGGGGTTCCCATGGCTGTCGACCGTGAGATCGAGCGGATCATTGATCTCATTCGCCGCATCACCAACCTCAACCGTTCCAATATCCTCGTGACGGCGGACCATGGCTTCCTCTTCTCCGGGGATGCATCGGATGAGACCCACATGCTCTCGGTCGATGCCGTGAAGGGTGAAAGCTACCGGGATCGCCGCTTTATCCTCGGCCTTGAACTGGCCGAACGGCCGGGGCTGGGACGCTACTCTGCGCCCGAACCCGCTTTTGGCGAAGGCACTGTCGCGCTGGTCGCGAAGGGCCTGTCCAAGATCAGGAAGAAGGGGAGCCTCGGACGCTATGTCCACGGCGGGGCAAGCCTGCAGGAGCTCGCCATTCCGGTCCTGCGGATCAACAAGACGAGGCAAGACGACGCCAGACGCGTCGAAGTATCGGTCCTCGGATCGACCGATATCACCTCTCCCTCCATAACGCTCAAGTTCTATCAGGATGAGCCAGTCGGGGGCAAAATACTGCCGCACCGGATCGCCGCCTGGTTCGAGTCCACCGAGGGCGAGGTTCTCTCGAACAAGATGGACCGGGTCTTCGATTCGGACGACGCTTCCGACATGAACAGGAGTTTCGCCATTTCCTTCGCCTTTGCACCAGCTGCCAAGAAGCAGGTAGGCAAGGAGATATTCCTCCGGTTATTCACCGTCGCCGATGGCGGGACCATGATAGATCCCAGGCCGATTTCGTTCCGGCTCAAGCAGCTCGCGCTCGATATCGATTTCTTCTGAAGTGGGGACAAGCCGATGATCGACGAAAACAAGATCCAGGAACTCTTTTCCGGCTATATCGTCCGGAAGGACCTTTCCAAGCTCGTGAAAGGCAACGCCCTCGTTCCTACCTACGTGCTTGAGTATCTCCTCGGCCAGTACTGCGCGACGAGCGATGAGACGACGATCGCGACCGGCATCGAGACGGTGAAGGAGATCCTCGCCAAGCACTATGTCAACAGGAGTGAAAGCCAGCTCGTGCTCTCATGGATCAAGGAACGGGGACGCTACAAGGTGATAGACCGCGTCACCGTGACGCTCAATGACCAGAAGGGCACCTACGAAGCCTCCTTCTCGAATCTGGGCATCAAGAAAGTCATCGTCGAAGCTGACTATGTCAAGAACTATCCCAAGCTTCTCGTAGGCGGTGTCTGGTCCATCGTCGATATCGAGTACCGCTACGAAGAGGATCGCGACCACGTTCCCTGGGTGATCGAGCACCTCAAGCCCATCCAGATAGCCAACGCGAGCCTCGAGGACTTTATCGCTGCTCGAGCCCAGTTCGCCACCGAGGAATGGGTGGACTTCCTCATCAGGGGACTCGGCTTCAATCCCGATGCCCTTTCGGAACGCAATAAATGGTACCAACTTGTCCGTCTGATCCCATTCTGCGAGAACAACTACGACCTCATCGAGCTTGGACCCAAGGGAACGGGGAAATCCCATATCTACTCGGAGTTCTCACCTCACGGAATCCTCATCTCTGGCGGAGAAGTCACCCTCGCCAAGCTCTTCGTCAACAACTCGACCAACAAGATCGGTCTCGTGGGCTACTGGGATGCAGTCGCTTTCGACGAATTCGCCGGCAGGGACAAACAGGTCGACAAGACCCTCATCGACGTGATGAAGAACTACCTGGCTAACAGGTCCTTCTCGCGCGGCACCGAGCAACTCACCGCCGACGCTTCAATCGTCTTCGTCGGGAACACTTCGAAGAGCGTCTCCTACATGCTCAAGCATGAAAACCTCTTCATGGACCTTCCGGGCAAGTACCAGGATTCCGCCTTCATCGACCGCCTGCACTTCTACATTCCCGGTTGGGAAGTGGCCATCATCCGGAATGAGATGTTCACTGCCGCCTTCGGCTTCATCGTCGACTACCTCGCCCAGGTCCTCAAACTCCAGCGTTCGATGGATCATTCCGACGCTTACCGAAAGCTCTTCGATCTCGACAATACCCTCTCCACTCGGGACAAGCTCGCCATCAGCAAGACCTTCTCCGGCCTCATGAAGATCGTATACCCGCACCGGGAGGCGACGAAAGAAGAGATCGAGCACGTCCTTGTCTTCGCCATGGAAGGCAGGAAGAGGATCAAGAGCGAGATCCTGAAAATCGACCCCACCTTCGACCCCGTGCGATTCGTCTACTCCGATCTAGAGACCGGCGAACGGAAAGAGGTGATGACCGCAGAGGAGCTCCGCTACCCGATGCTTCGCGGCAACACCACCGTTCCCGATCCCAACGCGTCCGACCGGCACCTTGACGCCCCTGGAAGCTCAGACGCGAATGTCGTTTCTCTGGGCTCTGCGCTCACCCCCTCCGGAGGGAATGAAGGAACTCAAGGGAAGCCGGTACAACCAACCGGCCCAGTGCATTTCACGATCGCCGAAAACCAGACCGGTATCTCCTACCGCTCCCTCTTCGCCGACTATCTCCGTGGTGCAAAGAGCATCAACATCATCGATCCCTATATCAGGAAGGCCTACCAGATCAGGAATCTCGTTGAGCTCATGCAGGTAGTCCTAGATGTCAAAACCCAAGCTGAGGAAATCAACGTCCACCTCACGACCGACTTTGGCGATTACAACCGTTTCGAGATCGAAGACAATCTCCGGAAGATCCAGGACGACCTCATGAAGGTGGACATAGTCTTCACCTATGAGTTCGACACCTCGAGGACCCTCCATGCCCGGAGCATCAGCACCGACACCGGATGGAAGATTTCCCTAGACCGCGGACTCGACATCTTCCAGCGCTTCGAGTCGGGGCTGCTGGCGCTGGCGGGCATCGACCAGCGGGCGCGGTACTGCAAGGCGTTCGAGGTGACGTATTTGAGAGATCAGGATACGGGGCAGAAGAGTTGATTCAGCGACTGTGGTTCTCCGTTCTGCTGCCATGACTTGGATTCAGTTTCGAAAATAAAAAAAGGAGGAAGCCGTGAACGAGGATATCCGCCCTGGAAATGAAGCCGTGTTGCGGAATGACCGCGACAAGTCCGTTGCAGAGTATTACGGGGCGCTTGCAGATCCGGACGAGCTTGTTCAACGGATAGCACAAGACCGCTTGCGTGAGCTGTTTCCAGACCGGGTGTTCGCCAGTTCAAGCAGCCACCTGTATCATCGGCCTTGACGGGCAACAGCGAATAACCAGCCCTTACGGCGTGATCAAGGGAGAAGCTCCCGGGTTTTTCGAAGGCGATGCAAGAACCTTCACGGGGCTTCGCTTCAATCTTGAAACGTAGGAATTCGAATTCCTTGCGTCGATAAAGATGGCTCAGGATCCAGTGTGGATCGACATCACCGCACTCATGAAGGCGGGACCTGCAGGCATGGGGAAGATCATCAGCCCGATGCACAGGGATTCCGTAAGGCCTGTCGCGCCCGGACATCTGCTTCGGGATCGATCGGTTACATACCCCACCGGGACTCATCGAACCCGTCGTTGCGCAATGCCGGTCATTCGGCCGGACCGTCACGCTGGACCGGACGTTCGCCGATGCGCTCATGCCGCTGCGCTGGTATGGTCGCGACCGCCGCGTCGGAGCGCTCATGATCGAGGTGAACCCGAGGTTGTACTTCGATGCAACTCGGTCGAATGCGGTCTTGCTAATCATTTCAAAGGAAAGGGAACATGAATCGTCAATAATTGCCCCTCGCGGAAGCGAAAAATGGATGATTCATGTTTCCTTACTTTAGTGAGGATCAGCAAGATCGTCCTTTCATCGCCTGGATGATCCGTTCGCAGTCGTCTCTCTTGACGACGCCCTTGTCGGCCATGTTCCGCAGGATGATCGCGGTCTGCTCCTTGGCGGTCTCGGTATCCTTCTCCGCCTTCTTCTGGAAACCGTCGACGAATTCCTTGCCTTTCCGGAGCAGTTCCTCGAAGAAATCCCTGACGCTGTCCAAGTTGAACGCTTCGAGCGGGTTGTGGTTGCGGAAGTGCTCATCGAAGAGATGCCCGATCGCGAAGGTCGTGATGCCGGAGAGCGCGACCTGGGAACCGATTCCGAGCACCGTCCCGATCCCGGGTATCGCCTTGACTGCGCTTGCGCCCGTGCGTCCTATCGTGGTCCCGATCGTGCTGCCGAGGAGCGTCGATACGATGGACTTTCCCAGATCATCGTCGAAGTCCAGCATGTATTTTTTTGCGAGTTGGCGCAACATGTCCAGCTGGATGGCAGAGACAGCCACTATGTCGAGGACCGGGACGGGAATTGCACCCGCGACCATGCCGAAGCCGATATGGTCCAGGATGATCCGATCAGCGTCTTTCTCGCTCCGGATGACTGTCGCTTTCAGGTCTTCTGCATTTTTCATCCTTGTATCCATGATCGTCGCCTCCTGTCGGGGATGGCTGCCGGAAAATTCATGCAACCCGTACTTGCGGCGCGGGCTGCATCTGTTGACGGCGGGCGAACTCATTCCCGCCCACGACGCGGCCTCCCGGGGCCGCCGGCTACTTGAGGGCGTTCAGAAACACGAGCAGCTGGTTGGAGCCTCCGCGGCCGTTCACGACGATGTCGATCTTGCCGTTCCCGTCGATGTCCGTCAAGAGGACGTCGCATTCGGCGGACGCGTCGGATTCGGCCATCATCTTCGCGTCGTTGGTGCCGATCCCGTTCTTCGCCTTCGACAGGTCGACGAGGACCAGCTTGCCCGAGTCGTTGCGGTACACGAACAGGGAGCGGTTGCCCGAGTTGCCCGCGAGGACGAGGTCGAGGTCGCCGTCGGAGGTTCCTGCAGTCTGATGACGGGTCCGGGTGAATTCCGGTTCCCGCGGCAAGCGGATGCAAACCGGCTGGCGACGGCCTGCGCCCGGCGACCCCCGGTCCGCTCAGGCCGCCATGTCGCGCAGGGCGTTCGAAACCGCGTAGGCGTGGTCGCCTATCTTTTCGATGTGGCGGATGATGTCCAGGAACAGGAGCTCCGTCTTCACTTCGGCCCCGGCCTGCAGGCGTTTTCGCGCCGCTTTTTTCAGCTGGCTCTTGAACTCGTCGATCCTGTCTTCGAAGCCGGAGGCGAGCGCGAGCCCGTCGGCGGTGATGGGTTCGTTGACATGGTCCCTGGCGAACGCGAGCGCTTCGGTGACGAGCGCGGTGTATGAAGCCAGTTCGTCGATGGATTTCCTGTCGAGCTTCTGGACCCTCGTCTTGCCGCGTTCGAGCAGGATGGCGAGCCGGAAGCAGTCGTCGGTGACGCTTTCGAGTTCGACCGTCATGCGCATCATGGCGCCGATCTGCTCCTGGCCCCCGGCGCTCGGGTTCTGGCGCTGGCATTCGAACAGGAAGCTTGAAAGTTCGTCGCGCATCTGGTCCGCGTAGCCTTCCATGGCCTTGAATTCCTCGAGCTCGGCAGTCCAGTCCTTCGGCGGCGCCGACAGCAGGCCGACGAAGCGGCCGAACATCGTGGAGGAGAGGTTCGCCATGGCGGACATTTCCTTCCGCGCGTACACGAGGTTGATGTCCGGGTTGGCGCTGAGCGTCCGCACGGCATACGCTAGGCTGAAGGGTTTTTCCTTTTCGGGCTTGCCGCGGATGATCCACGAGACGAGCTTCGCGTAGGGCTTGATGAACGGGAACAGCAGCGACGTGTTCGCGGCGTTGAAGACCGTGTGCGTCATCGCGATGTGCACGCCGACCGTCGCCGGCGTGACGGCGCCGGGCACGATCCAGTCGACGAACAGCAGGAAGGGTTCGAAGAGGAGCACGACCCAGATGGACCCGAGCACGTTGAACAGGATGTGCGACCAGGCCGCCCGCTTGGCTGCGGTGTTGCCGCCGACCGAAACGAGGAAGGAATCTATGGTGGTGCCGATGTTCGCGCCGACGACGAGGGCGGCCGCCATGCGGAAGTCGATGAAGTCCTTCGCCGCGAGGCCGATGACGATGGCCATCGTGGCGCTGGAAGCGTGGATGAGCATCGTGAAGACCGATCCGACGAGGACGCAGAGCACGACGGTGATCCACCCCATCCCGGCGAAATCCTTGAGGAACATGAGGGTTCCGGCGTTGGGGTCGGGAATCGTGGTAGAGAGGAAATCGAGTCCGAGGAAGATGAACGCGAAGCCCATGAGCATCTGTCCGTAGCTCCGGAAGGCGACCGAGCGCTTTTTCATGAGGGTCATGAAGAATCCGACGCCGAAGAACGGGACGGCGAGCAGGATGATGCTGTATTTCCCGATGCCGGCGGCGGCGATGATCCAGCCGGTCAGCGTGGTTCCGATGTTGGAGCCCATGATGACGCCGATCGCCTGCACGAGGGTCAGGAGCCCCGCGTTGACGAAGGATACGACCATGACGGTGGCCGCGGAGGAAGACTGCAGCAGGATCGTGACGATGATGCCGGTAAGGATGGCGAACACGCTGTTCCTGGTCATGAAATTGACGGTTTTCTGCAGCCTGGCGCCGGCGGCGCGCTGGATGCCCTCGCTCGCGATGTCCATGCCGTACATGAACATCGCGAGGGCGCCCGCGAGTTTGAAGCAGATGAAGACGATGTGCAGCACCATGCGTTTCCCTCCTCGTCCTTCGGATGGCCGTATTCTAGTAAAAAGATGCTGTCTCGGACACCATGAAAAGGGCGATTTTCACGATTTTCCGACGGAATCCCGACACCCGGGCTCCACGTTCGCCAGGGTTCCAATCTGCGCGGACATGGGCTATACTTGGATCCGAACTGGCTGAAATCGTGACGATGATGGAGTTTCCAGGGCGATGTGTGATCCCGATTGCCTTGCCGTCGCAAGGCTTGTCTGTGAAAAGATACCCCTCCTGGGCCTTTACGCGGGATGCCACCGCGTACTGCGGAAGCGCATGCCGGCCGAAAACATGTTCATCGCGCTGGTTGAAGGTCCGGAAGGTCTCCGTTTTCCCTACTACTTCGATGTCCTTGAGCCGGAAAACCCGCTGCAACTCTTCGTGAAGGAAGGTTTGACCGCTTACGTCATCGATGCGGGCCGTCTCGTGTGGACCGGGAAGGATCCCGGGATCCTGGACCGGATCAAGTTCGTCGGCCCCCGGCCCGTGGATTGGGTCGGCATTCCGCTCAAGGACCGGAGAGGCGGCGTGTTCGGCATCCTCGCGGTGCAAACCTACGATCCCGGATCCTCGTACTCCGCGGACGACGTCGAATTCATCGAATTCACGGCGCTGCAGATCTCGCTGGCGGTCCAGCTCCACTTTTATGACCGCGACCGCGCGATCACGAAGATAATTGCGCTCGTCGACGAATCGACGGACATACAGGATCTCTATCCCCGCATCCATGAAATCGCGATGGACCTCATTCCCGTCGCCGAAAGGAACTTCATCATCGCCCGCATCGACAGGAATGCCGGCGTGTTCCGACCCGTGTACTGGCGGGACGAGAAAGACGACTACGAAGCGATGCATTGGCCTTTGAACGAGGGATTCAGCGGCTACATCTGCGGGGTGACCGGGATGTCGTTCATCTACGAGAACGGGATGAAATCCATCCCCCCGGGGATCATCCCCATCGGCGCCCCGCCGACCTACTGGCTCGGGGCGCCCTTGCGCGGAGGCGGGGAAATCATCGGCGTCGTCGTCATACAGACCTACGATCCGTCGGAACCGATCACCAGGGAAGACGAGAACATCCTCAACAGCCTCTGTCCCCATATCGCCCAAGCCATCGAGCGCACGGAATTCTTCGAAAAGATGCACAAGGGCGGACTCCTGAAACCGACGTGACGGCCGCCTTTCCGCGGGCAGGGCGGCGTTTCGTTTTCATGGGAAGACAGGAACGGGGGAACGAGATCAGGAATACCTTCGCCGGCTTCTGGCTGTCCCGCGCCGCCTTCTGGCACTTGGCTCCCGACGCCGCCTCGGTCCAGCGCAGGTACAAGGCCTTCTCATGGTGCTGGACGGTCTTTCCCTCGCCGGGATGGTCGGGTCGCTTTCGTTCATCCGCCTCGGGATCGCTAACGGCAGCTGGACGACGCCCTCGGGCGGGTGGCCGATTTCGCGGCGCGGTCCCTCGATCCTTCGGTTTCCTTGAGCGTTCCCGCGGCGAAAAGCGCGGCGGATCCATCACCCTCACCCTGGAACCCTTCTACACCACCAAGCACACCGAAAACGCGAGCGGGCTGGGCCTGGCCATGGTCCAGCCCATCGCGCGGCAGCACGGCGATTTCGTGGACCTTCGCTCGGAGCCGAGAACGGGTTCGTTTTCCTGGCGAAGCCCTTCACGGTGAAGGATCTGGGCGAAGCTTTCGTCCGGGCGGCGCTGCTCGAACGGCGCGCGGGGACGGCATGACGGGCGCGGACCGTCCCCGCCCTCAGCGTGGCGATTCGCGCACGACGAGGATCTGGAGGTCGCAGACGTTCGTGTTGGTCGGGCCGGTTTTCAGATGGAAGCCGATCCGGTCGAAGTAATCGTATGAATCGTTCCGGTCCAGGTATGCGCGCGCGCTCATGCCCGCTTCCGCGGCCTTGTCGAGCGCTTCGCGGCACGCAAAGGCGCCGGCCGCGTCGGTCGGTCCGTCGTTGCCGTCGGTGCCGGCCGACAGGAGGCAGAGCCCGTCGATGCGCTCCGGTTCGTCCTCGAAGCGCGCGAGGAAGGCCAGGGCCAGTTCCTGGTTTCTCCCACCCTTTCCCGAACCCCTGAGCTTGACGGTCGTCTCCCCGCCGCAGATGACGCAAGCCGGCGCGCGCAGCGGCATCTCCCGCTCCCGTATGTCTTCCCCGATGGCCGCGAGGAAACCGGCGGCTTCCCTCGCTTCGCCTTCGAGCCCCGAGGTGAGGGCGAGGCAGGCATACCCCAGGCTTTCCGCGCATGAACGCGCCGCCAGCACCGCCTGGTGGTTGCTTCCGATGATGACGTTGCGTGTCCGCGAAAAGACCGGGTCGCCCGGCTTCGGGCTGTCAGGGACGTCGCCCGCCGCTCCCGCCTCGAGGAGGGTCCGGACGCGATCGGGGACAAGGTCCAGGATCGCATGACGCGCGAGGACATGGAGGGCGTCGGCATACGTCGTCGGGTCCGGGGCGGTGATCCCAGAGGCGATGGAACCGGGATCGTCGCCGATGACGTCCGAGAGGATGAGGTTGAGGACCGTCGCGGGGAAGAAGGCAGCCGCGAGCCTGCCGCCTTTTATGGCCGAGAGGTGCTTCCGGACGCAGTTGACCTCGCGGATGCCCGCGCCGCAGGCCAGGAGGAGGCGGGTCGTCTCGCGCTTGTCCACGAGGTTCGGGGAGCGGCCCGGTTCGGGCGATATCGCGGGAGCGCAGAGCAGGGCGGATCCCCCGCCCGACGTGAGGCCGATCGCCAGCGTCCTTTCGTCCGCGTCCTTTCCCAGGGCGAGCAGCGCGCGGGCCGCGTCGACACTCGATCCGTCGGGGACCGGGTGCGAGGCTTCCGCGAGGCGTATCCGCGACAGCGATTCGGCATGCCCGGCCTTCACGACGACGAGCCCGCCCGAGAGTCTGTCCCCAAGCGCGGCTTCCAGGCCCAGGGCCATGCGCGCGCTCGCCTTGCCGGCGCCGAACGCCACGATCCGGTCGAAGATCCCGAGATCGATGTCAAGCGATTCGAGCTCGGTGCGGACGCGCAGGATGTCACCGTCGGCGGTGATTGCCTCCAGAATCATGGGGACGGGGTCGACCCGCGAAAGCCCCGCCCGGAAGATGGCCTGTGCGTCCCCGCGCGCGCTGCGACCGGGCGTCACGGGGCCGTCCCCGCCATTCCCCGCCCGTATATGGTGGTGCCTGTCATGCGGGAACAGTAGGATGAAAAAGGCCTGTCAGTCCACCAGTACGCCCCGATCGCCGCGGGGCGGATGTCGGCCGTTCCATGACGTTGCGCGATCCGAGACAAGCTTCCGGAATGGGGGTATACTTCGCGGATACGGGCGCGCGGCCGGACGGGCGGCGCGAAGGAGCATGGAATGGGAAAGATACTCGTCGCCTACGCGACACAGACCGGGTCCACCGCGGAGGTGGCCCGCGAGATAGCCAGGATCCTGGAGGGAAAGGGACGGGATACGGAGGTCCTGCCGATCGCCGAGGTCAAAAGCCTCGATGGATACTCGGGCGTCGTCGTCGGGGCGCCGGTCCAGGGCATGCGCTGGAAGACGGAAGCGGAAGCCTTCGTCGGGAAGCACCGCGACGCCTTGAGCCGCGTCCCTACGGCCTTTTTCCTGCTGTCGGCGGCCCTGACCGGCGGCAGACCGTTCTGGCGCAAGAAAGTCCTTTCCAGCCTGGACGCCGCGAGCGCCGGGATCCATCCCGTGAAGACCGGGTTTTTCGCGGGCAGGATGGCGAGCGAACCTCCCCTCATCCTGCGCCTGGTGTTCGGCATCAAGAAGGGAACTCCCAAGGACGGTCGGGACTGGGATGCCATACGCGCCTGGGCCGGGGAACTGTCCGGCAGTTTCTGAGCGAAGCGGGCGGGCTCGGCGGGCCGCTTCGTGCGTCCCTGCCGGCTCGAGCCGCATATTCCGCCAATAAAACCCGGCAATATCATCCCGAATGCCCTATGCTTCTCCTGTCCGGCCGGGAAGAATTTCCGGGAAGGGGCGCAGCATGGGTTTCAAGGCGTATGTCCGGTATCCCTGCATCCACGGCGACGACATCGTGTTCACCGCCGAGGACGATCTCTGGCGTGTGCCCTCATGCGGCGGCCGCGCCGAGCGGCTCACGGCCACCGCGGGCATCGCCACCCGGGCGGCTTTTTCACCCGGCGGCGAACGGATCGCGTACGTGGACCAGGACGAGGGCCATGCCGAAGTCTACGTCATGGACCCCGACGGCGGCGCGGCAAAACGCCTCACCTGGGACGCCGCGAGGGCCCAGGTCGCGGGGTGGACCCCTGACGGTTCCGACATCGTCTACTCGAGCTCACGGGGACAGTCCCTATCCTGGATGCGGGCGCTCCACGCCGTGGCGGCGGAAGGTGGCGAACCCCAGCTTTTACCCTGGGGCGCAGCCAACGGCATCGCGTACGGGCCGGACGGTGCTCTCGTGGTCGCCAGGAATCAGCGCGATCCGGTGTGGTGGAAACGCTACCGGGGCGGCACGGCGGGATCCTTCTGGATCGACCGGAACGGCAGCGGCGGGTTCGAGCGCTTTCCCGATTTCGGCGGCAGCCTCGATTCGCCCTGCTGGATCGGCGGGCGGCTATTCTTCATCTCCGACCACGAGGGCGTCGGGGCCGTCTACTCCTGCGACATTTCCGGCGCAGGCCTCCGGCGCCATTGCCCGCTCGGGACGTACTACGCCCGGAACCTGAAGTGCGACGGCCGCCGCCTCGTGTGGCACGCGGGCGGCGACCTGTTCCTCCTCGATCCCGACTCGGACGGACCCCGGCGCGTCGACGCGGAACTTCCCGGCGTGCGGGGACAGCGAGCGCGCCGTTTCGCCGCCGCGGGCCGCTTTCTCGATTCCTGGCGCCTCCATCCGGCGGGGCATATGGTCGCGGTCACGGACCGCGGCAAGGCCTTCACGATGGGGAACTGGGAGGGCGCGGTCGTCCAGCATGGGGAAGCCGACGGCGTCCGCTACCGTCAGCTCTGCTGGCTTCCGGACGGACGGCGCCTCGCGGCCGTCCGCGATGACGGCGGCGAGCCGGGGCTCGTGGTCTTCGACCCGCAGGACGGGTCGGAACGCCGGATCGACGGCCCCGACATCGGCCACGTCGTCGGGATGGCCGCCTCTCCGAAAGACGACAGGCTCCTCGTCGCGAACCATCGTTCCGAGATCATCATCGTGGAACTCCCTTCCGGCTCTTCGCGCGTCGTCGACCGGAGCGAATACGGTTCGATCGACGACGAAATCACGGCGAGGGGTATCGCGTGGTCCCCGGATGGCCGATGGGCCGCGTATTCCTTCGCGATCAGCCCCTGGCAGTCGGTCATCAAGGTCGCCGACGCCGAAAGCGGCGGGAAATGGCAGGTGACGGACGCCGTCATGCGCGATACCGCGCCCGCCTTCGACCCCGGGGGACGCTACCTCTATTTCATCGGAGCGCGCTGCTTCGACCCCGTCTTCGACGCCCAGGCTTTCGATTTCGGCTTTCCCAAGGGGACGAAGCCTTATCTCGTCGCGTTGCGCGCCGACATCGTTTCGCCCTTCGCTTCCGGACCCGAAGCGGACAAGGACGACGCGGCGGAAGGGAAGGATGAGGGGAAGGACAAGGAATCGAAAGACGTCGGAATCGATTTCGAGGGCATCGCGGACAGGATCGTCCCCTTCCCCGTGCCCGAGGGGCGCTACTTCCGCGTCGGGGGACTTCCCGGGGGGGCCGTTTTCGCCTCGTGCCCGGTCGAAGGCAGCCGCGATCTCGACATCTTCGAAACGGCACCGCAGGCCAAGGCCGTCCTCGAGCGCTGGGATTTCAGGCTCCGCAAGCGCGAGACTCTCGCAGAGGGAATCGGCGACTTCGGTCTTGATCCCGGGGGAAGGCACATCCTTTATCGGGCCGGCGAACGACTGCGAGTCATGAAGTCGGGCGCGCCCGCGCCGGAAGGCGGCAAGGCGGCTGCAGGCGACGAGCCCGGGCGGGAATCCGGGTGGATCGACCTCGGGCGCGTGAAGGTGTCGGTCAAGCCGGAACTCGAATGGCGGCAGATGTTCGCCGAGGCGTGGCGACTCCAGCGCGAGCAGTTCTGGGTCGAGGACATGTCGGGCGTGAACTGGAAGGCAATGTACGAGCGCTATGTCCCGCTCGTGGATCGGTTGGCGTCACGCGCCGAGCTCTCCGACCTGATCTGGGAACTCCAGGGCGAACTCGGAACCTCCCATGCCTACGAGCTCGGCGGCGACTACCGGGCGACACCGGACTGCAGGCAGGGCTTCCTCGGCGTCGACTGGGCTCTGGGATTGCCCCAGGGTCCGTATCTGGTCGCGCGCGTCATCCGTGGCGATCCCTGGGATCCGGATGCAAGCTCGCCCTTCCTGGTGCCGGGGGCAGGAATCCGCGCCGGCGACTGGGTCCTCGCCATCAACGGCCAGCAACTGTCGTCCGAACGGGGGCCCCAGGAACTCCTCGCCGACCAGGGCGGCCGGGAAGTCGAAGTGCTCGTGAAGCCGGCCGGGGGAGGCGAGGCGCGCACGGTCACCGTGCGGGCGCTGACCGGCGAATACAAGGCGCGGTACCGCGACTGGGTCGAAGCCAACCGGCGAAAGGTTCATGAGGCGACGAACGGCCGCATCGGCTACCTCCACGTCCCCGACATGACCGCCGAAGGTTTCGCGGAGTTCCACCGATACTACCCCCTGGAGTCCGATCGCGAAGGGCTCGTCGTAGACCTGCGCTGGAACGCCGGAGGCATGGTGTCGGGCCTGCTCCTCGAAAAACTCGCGCGGAAGCGCGTCGGTTACCGCTTTCCACGTCGCTCGCCGCCTGAATCCTACCCGGGCGACGCGCCCCGGGGACCCATGGTGGCCCTGGCGAACGAAAACGCTGGGTCCGACGGCGACATCTTCTGCCACTCGTTCAAGCTCATGGGACTCGGGCCGCTCGTCGGGAAACGCACCTGGGGAGGGGTCGTCGGATTCCTGCTTCATGGCACCCTGAGCGACGGAAGCCTGACCACCCAGCCGGAAAACTGTTTCTGGTTCAAGGATGTGAAATGGGGTCTCGAGAACCACGGCACCGATCCGGATATCGACGTCGACATCTCCCCCGGGGACTACGCGGCGGGCCTCGATCCCCAGCTCGATTGCGCGGTCGCCGAAGTGCTGCGGCTCGCGGATGAGTGGCCAGAGAAGGTGCCGGGGAGAGAGGGTGGGCCGAGGCTCGGGTATCCCTGAGGGGGAAACGAGCGTGAGTGCGGCGAAGGGCATTCCCATGGACCGTGCAGGACGGGTCGGTAGCCGGAGCGACGAACGCGAGCATGCGGCGAAGGGGCGGGCTCACGGGACGGGCCGGACGGGTCCTGGCGAAAAAAAACAGGGGTCGGCGGGGCGACCCCTGTTTTTTCTTTGCCACCCGTCGTGACGACGGTTCGTGATCGAGCGGTGGCCGGGTTCCTACTCTGACACGCCGCGACGTTTCCGGGGTCGCAGGCTGTCGACTCTCGCGTGCGCCGCGGCCATCATCCCGGATTTCTTCCTCTGCGCGGGACATGGGCTACATCGTGCCGGTGGACGCGCCGAACCCCAACACCGACGAACTGGGTTTCAAGAAAAAGCCCTGCCGATGCAGCAGTTCGACACGTGGGCCAAGCAGATCGAAAGCCGCCACGCCCTCTTTCTCTTCGACTCCTGCTTTTCGGGTTCCATCTTCAACGTCACGCGCGCGGTGCCGGCCAACATCACGGAAAAGA
>JAPLSN010000026.1 GCA_026398615.1 Spirochaetota bacterium
GTGCCGTCTTCCCGCTTGCGCGATACCGCGCCACGATCCGTACCCATTCTCCCTGTGTTCTCCGCATGGTGATACCTCCGGGTATCTACCATCGCCATGCCGGGGCCCGCGAGCGAGATGTGGTTGTATTGACGTTTACGACACTCAGAACCAATCGAGGCATGACAAGCGCTTGAACCCGACTCGCGCTGCAAAGGCGCTCTCAGGTAGCGTATGTCGGAACATCGTAAGCCCTGCTTATCCCCCTCCCCCGCGAACGGCCGCCCGGGTTCAGCGGATCACGCCGAGGTCCTTCCCCACCTTCGCGAACGCCGCGACCGCCTTGTCCACCTGCTCCGGCGTATGGGCGGCGGAAATCTGCACGCGGATCCGGGCCTTGCCCTTGGGCACCACCGGGAAACTGAACCCTATCACGTAGATGCCCTCGTCGAGGAGCCTCTCGGCGAAGGCGTGGGCCAGCTTTTCGTCGTAGAGCATGACGGGGCAGATCGGGTGGACGCCCGGCCTGATGTCGAAACCTGCCTTGGCCATGCCCTCGCGGAAGCGCTTCGTGCTGGCTTCGAGCCGGTCGCGGAGCTCGGTGCTCGCGCTCAGCATCTCGATGGCCTTGAGCGTGCCGGCGACGATGGCCGGCGGGACGGTGTTGGAAAAGAGGTAGGGGCGGGCTTTCTGGCGCAGGTACTCCACGATCTCCTTTCGGCCGGAGACGCAGCCGCCCGACGCTCCGCCCAGGGCCTTGCCGAAGGTGGTGGTGATGATGTCCACGCGGCCGGCGACGCCGCAGTGCTCCCAGGTGCCGCGGCCGGTCCTGCCCATGAAGCCGGTCGCGTGGCTGTCGTCCACGAGCACGAGCGCGTCGTATTTTTCGGCCAGGTCGCAGATTCCGGCGAGCTTGACGATGTCGCCGTCCATGCTGAAGACTCCGTCCGTGGCGATCATGCGGAACGTGCAGGCCTCGGCTTCCCTGAGGCAGCGTTCCAGGCCCTTGGCCGCCTTTCCGGTATCGGGATCGGTTTCCTCCACGTCGCGCATGTCGCCGTGCTTGTAGATCCAGCGCTGGGCCTTGCAGAGACGGATCCCGTCGATGATGGACGCGTGGTTGAGGCTGTCGGTGATGACGGCGGAGTCCTCCCCGAGCAGGGGTTCGAAGACGCCGCCGTTGGCGTCGAAGCACGAGGAGAAGAGTATCGTGTCGTCCATGCCCAGGAACTCGCTCATCTTGCGCTCCAGGAGCTTGTGCGGTTCCTGCGTGCCGCAGATGAAGCGGACGCTGGACAATCCGTAGCCCCATTCCTCGAGGCCCTTCCCGGCCGCCTCGCGGATGGCGGGATGGTTCCCGAGGCCGAGGTAGTTGTTGGCGCAGAAGTTGACGACTTCCCTGCCGTCCTTCGCGCCCGCAGGCGCGACCCGGATGACCGCTCCCTGGGGTGTCGCGATGACGCGCTCGTTCTTGTAGAGACCGTCGGCCTTGATCGCGTCGATCTGGGCGCGCAGGTGGTTCTTCATCTTTCCGTACACGGGTATCTCCTTGTGCAAGAATCCTGATAATTTTATATTGATTCCCCGTTTTTGGGTAGCGAAAAGCGTGCAGGCGGATCGGTCAGGAGCTCGGCGCCGGAGGGCGTCAGCGCTTAGACGCCCCGGTGGCGTTGGCATTCATGATGGCGCCCAGGTCGCGGTCCAGGGTGTCGAGATCGGCGAGGAGCCGGTCGACTTTCGGCACCTTGAATTCATCGTCGTTCTTCTCCGTCGGCGCTTCGAGCCGGTCCATCCCACGGGACACGATGTCGCCGAATGCCGTGCCGTCGAGGGCATCCGACCCGCAGTAGGGGCAGAACGAGAACGTCGCCAGGATCATCCGCCCGCACGAAGGACAGAACCGTATCTTCATGGCGTCCGGCCTCCCGTCAGAGCAGGCTCGCGGCGAGTTCCGCGAGTTCGCTCCGCTCGCTCTTCTGCATGGTGACGTGGCCGAAGAGCTTCTGTCCCTTGAAGGACTCGACGAGGTAGGACAGGCCGTTGGAATTGGCGTCGAGGTACATGTTGTCGATCTGGTAAGGGTCGCCGGTCAGCACGACCTTCGTCCCTTCCCCCGCGCGCGACACGATGGTCTTGATCTCGTGCGGCGTCAGGTTCTGGGCTTCGTCGATGATGATGTACAGGTTGGGCAGGCTTCGCCCGCGGATGAAGGAGAGCGCCTCCACCTCGATGAGCTTGTCCTTGAGCAGCTGGTCCATGCTCTTGATGTTGGTTCGCTTGTGGACGGACAGGATATATTCGAGGTTGTCGAAGAGCGGCTGCATCCAGTTGGACATCTTCGCCTGCTTCTCCCCGGGGAGATAGCCGATGTCCTTGCCGACTGGCACCACGGGGCGGGACACGAGCATGCGTGTGTACTTCTTCTCGTCGAAGACCTTGCGCAGCCCGGCAGCTATCGCGAGCAGGGTCTTGCCCGTGCCGGCTTTCCCGACCAGCGTGACGAGCGGCACGGAATCGTCGAGCAGAAGCTCGAAGGCGATCCGCTGCCGGTCGTTGAGCGAACTGATGCCCGACACCGCGCCCAGCTGCGGTTCGATGGCGGTGAGGGTCGCCGTGCCGGGGTGGTAGCGCGTGATGATGCCTTTTCCCTGGGTCTTGTCGCGCAGCACGACGAATTCGTTCGGCGCGAGCTTTTCCTTCCATTCGATCTCGCCACGGACCGCGATCTCGCGCAGCGTCGATTCCGAGGCGTCGGTTTCCCTGCAGCCCTGGTAGAGCGTCGTGATGTCGACTTTCTGCTTTTCGTAGTCGACGGCCTTGATGCCGAGCGCCACGGCCTTCACGCGCGCGTTGATGTCCTTCGACACGAAGAACACCCGCTTGCCCTTCTTCTGTATCCCGTAGGCACAGAGGATGATGCGGTTGTCCGTCTTCCCGAGATCGATCCCCTCGGGCAGGTCGCAAGGCAGTTCGAGCGACACGCGAAGCATGGAACCGTTCTCCATCTTCACGCCTTCGTTGAGGTTGCCTTTCCTGGCGTAGGTGTCCAGGAATCGGATGGCGTCGCGCGCGCTCTTTCCGCGCTGGTCGGAATAGGTCTTGAGATTGTCGAGCTCTTCGAGGACCCAGAGCGGCAGGACGATTTCAACGTCCCTGAACGACAGGAGGGAATCGGGACTGTGGATGAGCACGTTCGTGTCCACGACGAAGGTCTTCTGGCTCTCGTTCATGGTTCCTCCGGTCGTCGCGCGGGTTCGCGGTAGCCGAGGATCCTCCACGCTTCATGCCTGCCCCGTCCGCCCGCGTTCAATTATAGTCCGTCCGGGCCGCGGAATCAAATCGCCGGCACGGAATCGGAAAGGCGGCGCGGTTTCAGCGCCTGGACGGTTTGAGGAAGCCGAAGAGGCTCCCGCAGAGCCCTCCGATGATGTGCGCGAATTCGGAGACGGAGTTGTTCTGGAAGGAGGAGAGCACTTCCCTGCCGAGATAGAGGACCATCACCAGGATGAAGGTCAGGGGTATTTCGCCCTTGCCGAAATTGGTGAACGAGGCCAGGAGGATCATCATGAACACGATGCCGCTCGCTCCCAGGAGGCCGCTCGGAAAGAGCAGGATATTGAGGACGCCTGTCACGAAGGCCGTCACGACGGTCATGAGGAGGATGGGGACGGAGCCGTAGGACGCCTCGAGGATCGGTCCGATGAGGAGGATGAAGGCGAAATTCGAGAGGAAGTGGTTCAGGTCGGCATGGCCGATGACGTGGGTGAAAAGGCGGATGTACTGGGTGGCGTCGGCCGCCCGGAACCCGCCGCGGCCGGGCACCGAAAACCAGTCCGCCGAGAGCCCCGGCAGGACGAAGGCATTCAAGGCCAGCACGATGACGCAGATCCCGGTGAAGGTGAGGGTCATCGGGGCGTTGTACTTGATTTTCATGGTCATGCTCCTCTACGGGCATGGACGGGTTCCAGCTCGAGGTCTACCGCCACGGGGCAATGATCCGAACCGGTCACGTCCTTCAATATCGAAGCGGAGGCCAGCGAATCCCGCAAGCCCGAGTCGACGCAATGGTAATCGATGCGCCAGCCGACGTCCTTCGCTCTCGCCTTCATGCGGTAGGACCACCAGCTGTAATGGCCGGGATCCGGGCAGAAGCGGCGGAAGCTGTCGATGTAACCTGCACCCGTGAACTCGTCCATCCACGCGCGCTCTTCGGGCAGGTAGCCGGGATTGCCCTCGTTCGCCTTGGGATGGGCCAGGTCGATGGGCCTGTGCGCGATGTTGTAGTCGCCTGAAAGGAGGACGTGGGCGCCCGAGCGCACGACGTCGTCGCAGAAACGCAGGATGGCCGCGCAGAAGCCGAGCTTGTACCCGAGGCGCGCGCCCGAGTCCTGGCTGTTCGGGAAGTACGCGGACACCACGACGACGGGGCCGAAATCGGCTGCGATCACCCTTCCCTCGTCGTCGAATTCCGGAACGCCGAGCGTGAGCACCGAGGCAGGCTCCGTCTTCGAGTACAGGGCTACGCCCGAGTAACCGCGGCGCTTCGCGCTCGACCACCAGGAGCGGTACTCCCGTCCGGTTCCGTCGACCGGCGCCAGGAATTCCTTGGCGAGGATCTCGGGACTGGCTTTCGTTTCCTGGAGGCAGAGTACGTCGGGAGACTCGGCGGCCATCCATTCGAACAGGCCCTTCGAGGCGGCGGACCTGATCCCGTTCACGTTCCAGGATACTATGCGCATGCTCGCTTTTCTCGCCTGGCCAGCCCGTTCCCGCGTAGGACGCCGGGCGGGGTCACTGGCTTTCCTGGACCGACAGGTCCACGGACAGGACGATCCGGTAGGTCTTGCCCCGGTACGCGGTGAATTTGCGCGTGATCGTGTAGTCACCGATCCTGCAGACGACCGTGTGCTCGCCCGGTTCCATGAAGATCTTCGGCTCGTGGACCAGGTCCACCGCGACGCCGTCGAGATGGATGAGCGCGTTCGCGGGGGCTTCGAAAACCGCGGTGGGCTTCGTGTCCTGGAGGACGACGGCCAGGTCGAGTATCCTGGCCGGCTCCGTCACGACCGTCCGCATCTCGTCCCTGAACCCCGGGGCCTTGACCTGGACGGAATGGCTGCCCTTCCTGAGGAAAACGGGTTCGTACCAGCGCTCACAGCGCTTTTCGTCGATGAAGACCTCGATGTCGTCCGGTGCAGGCTCGGGTTCGGGCCCGGTCACGGAAAGCCTGAGGATACCCTCGTCGATCAGGAGCGGCCGTATGCGCAGCTTGAAACCGGAGAGCTCGAGCTCGGGGGGAATGCCCTTGGATACGGGCGTGAGCTTGAAGACGATCGGAAAATCGCGGGCCTTGATGACGGTCGGGAGGACGGTCGCGTAGGGCCCCGACTTGAGGGCGTGGCGCTCGCTGACGGGAACCTGGAGCACCATCGATACTCTGTCCGGGAGGGGCTGGGACAGGAGCGCATCGCCTTCGAACGCGACCCGGTCGGTTTTCGGCGCGGGTTTGACCGCCTTGTACAGGGTCCAGACCACGGAAGACGGCGACATGCGCGGGATGCGGACTTCTATTTCGATGCCCTGTATGAACAGGGAATCCTCGGAAAACTGTATGGCTATGGCGTCGGCGGCGCCGATGGACAGCTGTTCGCCGTCGGGTTTGGCGGCGCTCAGCGTGATCACGGCGGCCACGTTCGTGCGGAACGGTTCCGCGGGGACGGGATGCCCGGGCAGGAGACAGGCGAGGAGGACGAGGGATATCGCGGTCGGGCGCGGAAGTCGTGGCATCATGGTCGCATCCGGGGTAAGACGGTTGCCGGATCGCGAGGCGCCCCTTTCAGGCGCACTTCGAAATGAAGATGCGGCCCCGTCGAAACCCCGGTCGATCCGACCTTGCCGATCATCATACCGCTTTTCACGTTTTCCTTCAACCGTACGGACACCGAAGAAAGGTGCCCATACACGGTTTCCCACCCTCCCTCGTGGGAGATGACGACGTGGTTTCCGAGCAGGTCGCTGAAACCCACGTAGGAAACCGTGCCTGAACGCGCCGCGCAGACTTCCGTACCGGCGGGAGCGGCCAGGTCGATGCCCTGGTGCATCTGGGATTGGCCGTCGACCGGGCTTGGCCTGACCCCGAACCCGCTCGTCATGCGGCCCTTGGGCAGGGGGAAACGGAACAGCGCGCTCAGGAAGAACGCCCGTTCGGCGGGATGGAAGTAGGAACCGGGAAACAGCCTGAACCGGACGCTTTTCCCTCCGACGACGGCCGTGAGCGGAATGCCGGACGCTGCTTCCGGCCGCCGCCATGAATCCATGAGGTACTCGAGATCGCCCGAGGGTTCGTCCGGAAGGTAGACGCCGATCACGGAAGGGAGGAGAAGGACTTCCCCCTTGCGGAGGGGACGGACGGAACCGATCCGGTTCAGGGTGACGATGGTTTCGTACGGGCAGTTGAGCCGCGCGGCGATGTCCACGATCTCCGCATCCTCAGGCATCTTGTAGCTGAAGATCACGAGGTCCGGGTACTGGCCGCCGGTCTGCCGCGCCGCGAGACTCTGGGCGACAAGGTCGGAAAGCTGGCGGTAGAGGAGATCCGAGGAATCGAGCCTGGCTATCGGGGGGTAGACGTCGTGTGCCGGTTCGGCGGCGGTTCCCGACAAGGCCAGCGCGATCGCCGCTATCGCGGCGACGCGCGCTTTCATCGCCCGTTCCGTCGTGGGTTCTTCGGCATGCGGATCATGACGACGATGCCAATAGCGGTCGCCGCCGCGACCAATATGCCCGGCAAAAGCGAACGCCGTACCACGATCACGCTGCCGATGATCCCGGCGATCGCCCCCGCGAGCTTCAATGCTCGCAGGCCCGCGACCCGCAGGCGTCCGGGAAAACCCGGGTCCCTGAGCGCGCGGCTGACGATCGGCGGCACGATGAGGCCGAGCGCGGCAAGAGCGAGGACGAGGGCATACACGCCGCGATGGCGTGTCGCGAGGTACCAGATCGGCCACACGAGGAGTACCGACACAAGGACGGCCCCGGTCGCCAGCCCCAGGACCCTCGCGATCGTTCCGAGGCTCCGCGAGCGGCCAAAGGGGAGGCGGTGACCGTTCACCTTCATTTTTTCACCCCTGTCCGCCGTCGACGCCCGCACCGAGCACGCTGTCCGCGAGCGCCTTGAAGCTCTTGTCGTATTTTTCCGCTCCGTTGCCGGCGCTCCCGTCAATCTGGTAGACGCCGTCGCGGAACACGATGAGCTCGTCGTCCGCCGGCCCCGGTTCATCGCCGAGAGGTATCGCGTCCTGGATCGAGTCCTCTCCGTCATCGTCGAAGGCCACCAGGTCCTCGACGGGAGCGAGCCAGGCCGGGCTCCTCCTCCTGTCGAACGGGATGTAGGCTCCGACGACCTCGGAGGAATCCGCCAGGCCGACCATCTCGATGAGGCCTCCCTCGTCGACCGGGGCGAACGGCAGTTCCTCGATGTAGTCGATGATGCTCGGCGACAGGAGCACGATTGGGCCCGAGTCGTCGTCGGCGCGCTCGGGCGTCGCGCTCTCGGCCGGACTCGGCTCGGAGGCGAAGGAATGCGCCAACGCGGCGACGGCCGTCATGGCGTCGGCGATGCCCTGGTCCTGGTCGAACCCCGCGAGTTCCGACAGGTCCAGCGCACCCAGCACGATTTCGAATTCCACTTCGTCGAGCAGGTCGGTGAACTCCGAAGGGTATCGCTCCGTCGGGCGGGTGAACACCCCGCGGAACTCGTCGTCCACAAAGGGAATCTCGCGTCTCGAACGGTCATCCGAGCCGTCCAGGAGCTCGTCCTTCATGTCGGGCGCGCCATATTCGGGGAGTTCCTCGAGCGGGGCGAAATCCTCGCACGAGCCTGGGGATGGTTCGTCTTCAGCCGCGGCCAATTCCGGAATCCCCTCGACATCGTCGAAGGCGGGTTCCATATCCCCGAACTCCGACGACGCGTCGTCGAAAGCCTCCGCGGAATCGCCGGCTTCCATGGCCCCGGGGATATCCTCGATCCCCGCATCATCGGGAATCGCCATTCCGCCTTCGTCCATACCTGCCAGGCCGACCAGGTTCGGGTCCAGGATGCCTTCTTCCAAAGACAATCTGTACAAGTCGGCATTATCCAGGTCGTCGCCTTCCTCCCCGTCGGGACCATCCGGACCCTGTCCGTTGAGGACTTCGGTAAAGGGAAGGTCCTGGAGGGTGTTGTACTCAAGGAGCTCCTCGTCCCCGGACGGTTCGCGGGTTCCGGTCGTCGATTTGAATGATTCTTCGGAAAGATACGAAGCGATGTCGAGCGAACCCGTGAAGAGATCCCCGGACGCGTCCTCCAGGGCTTCCGCGGCGACCGGCGCTTCGTGCCCCGGTTCGGACCTTTCAACGGTAGTCATGACGTGTTCTTGTGCCACGACTTCGGCCACTTCCTCCGCTTCGGTGATTTCCTCGACTTCGGCAGCTTCCTCCGCTTCGGTGATTTCCTCGACCTCGGCGACTTCTTCCGCCTCAGCCACTTCCTCCGCTTCGGCGACTTCCCCGACCTCGGTCAGTTCCTCAGCCTCGTCCACGGTTCCTGGCACCGTGAGGGCAGCGGCCGTTCCGGGAACCGGCTGGCGGTAGTCCGGCGCCGCTATGACAAGACCGCTCGCGAGGGCGCGCTTGAGCATGTCCTCGATGCGGGAAAGGTCGCCCTCCGCCGGAGCGACCCTGGCGCCGAGGATCCTGATGATCTCGTCCCAGCTCCTGTCGATGAGTTCGTCGATATCGCGTTCCCGGGTCTTCCTGACTTTACCGAGGCTCGCGCGGATTTCCTTCCGCACGTCCGCCTTCCTGGCGTCGAGTTCCGCCTTCCAGCGCACGAAATCGATATCGGACTTGCGGTCCAGGTACTGTTCGAGGACCGCGATCTGGAAACGCTTGATCCGTTCCGACACCACGGCCATCCCGTCCTGCCTGAGGTTGAGGAGCAGGAAGGTTATCAGGAAGGCCGTGATGAAGAAGGTGCCGAGGAGCACGTAGCGCATGACGGGAGGAAATTCGAACAGGGCCGATGGTTTCATGAGACCGACCGTCCCGATCGCGGCCTTCGCCGAGAAAAGTTCGAAGGTTCCGGACGCATCCGTTCCCCCGATCGACGTCGGACCGGATGCCGTTCCTTGTGCCCACGCGGCTTCGATCCCCCCGCCGATCGCCTTCAGGAGCGCGGGATCCTTCATCGCGAATACGGGAACGCCGAAAACCAGGCCGCGTCGATCCACCGGCAGGACGGTGTCCCCGACGATGACGACGCCGGAGCGGGTCAGGTGATCCCAGAGACCGGAGATGGAAAGGTAAAAAATCGCGGTACCGCGGGTATTCCCGCCGTCGTCCTCGAAGGGCAGGCGGACCAGGAGGGCTTCCCGGGTCAGGGAAACGTCCACGGCAGCGGTACCCGCCTTCCCCCGGGCTTCGATACCCGCGTACGCTTCGTCGCCGGGTTCGCCGTAGTTCCGGTAGACGATGCGGAGCGGCTCGCGGACGGCTATGTCGGAATCGAAGGTGCTGTAATGGATTCGCTTGCCGTCCGTGTCGACGATCCTGACGCCGGCCAGCCCGAACGTGGCCTGCTTCAGGAGTCCGAACGCTTCCTCGCGGGCATTGATCGTCTGCGAACTGTTGTTGGCGTTGAGGGCTTCGTGGACATAGGGCCGCGAGAGGATTCCGGAAAACCGGGAGGCGAGTACGGAAACCCAGGAATCGACTTCCTGGCCGATCGCCGACAGGGACGTTTCGGTGTTGGACACGATCCGCGGACGGAAAAACCTGGTTTCGATCACGTCGAACAGGCCCGAATACGCGAACGCGGCAAACCCGGCGAACAGGAGGACGCTGAGGAGGAGGCTCAAGGACGCTTTCTGTCCGGTCGTCATCGTTCTATGTTTCTCCAGTCCGCGGCGCGGAACACGCCTTATTGCATTATCGGCGCCCTCCCGGGGCGAATTGAGGCTGGGCAGCCGGGAAATACGCTTCCTGGCGCCCGTTCCCGGGATTTACTATTCCTTCCGTCTGCCACTATACTCTATTCCGGCCGCTTGGCAAAACCGGCCGACCGAGGCGATGCCCGCATCCGACACGACGGGCTGTCAGGGGGATACGAACATGAAAACCGGTTTCGCAGATCGAGTCAAGAAAGCGGCCGCCGCGATCCCGACCGGTTTCAGGCCGGAAACGGCCGTCATTCTCGGTTCGGGCTTGTCCGGGATCGTCGATGGCTTGGGATACCATGAAATTTCCTACGCCCAGATCCCCGAGTTCCCCAAACCCACCGTGGCCGGCCACAAGGGCGTGCTCTGCCTCTCCGGGAAAAATGCCATCATGGCGGGCCGTTTCCATTATTACGAAGGCTTTTCGATGGACGACGTGGTGCTTCCCGTCTTCGTGCTCAGGGAACTCGGCGTGAAGAACCTCATCCTCACCAATGCGGCGGGCGGAATCAATCCCCGTTTCAACCCGGGCGATCTCGTCCTCATCGTGGACCACATCAACATGCTCGGCACCAATCCCTTCATCGGGCCCAATCCGGCGGGGGCTGACGGTCTCCCCCTGGGCGACCGCTTCTTCGACATGAGCGACGTATACTCGAGGGACTTGCGCGCCATAGCCTGGTCCTGCGCCAAGGTCCCGCCGAAGGAAGGCGTTTACGCGGCCATGACCGGCCCCTCCTACGAAACCCCGGCCGAGGTCCGGATGCTCAAGGCGATGGGAGCCGACCTCGTCGGGATGTCCACGGTACCGGAAGCCATCACGGCCCGCTACCTCGGGATGCGGGTGCTCGGCATTTCCTGCGTCACCAACATGGCCGCCGGCATCGGCACAACCCCGCTCGACCATGCGGAAGTCGTGGGCGTGGGCAAGAGGGTGGAAACCGAGCTCAAGCAGCTCATTTTCGGCGTGCTCTCCCGGCTGGAAATCCAGGGCGGAGCCTGAACGGCCGCGTTCGCAACCCGGCGATTCCCCATCGTTCCATGAAACCCCGCAGACCCGAACGGAAGCCATCCTCATGAGGGCTTCCGCGCGATTTACGCCCGAAGCGGCGGAAACGTACCGCCGCGCCATCGCCGACGCCCGAGGCAACGAAGTCTTCGCCTCGGGCAAGCTCGACGAAGAAGGCCTCGTTTCGGAAATCGTCGTGGCCGCCCGGGGCCACCGTTCCGCGGTGCCCGCCCTGGCCTCGTACGTCGACCGCGGTGACGTCCTCATCCACAACCACCCCTCCGGTTCCCTCGAACCGAGCGACGCCGACCTAGGGGTCGCGTCTCTGGCCGGCGACAAGGGCGCGGGCAGCTACATCGTCGACAACGAGGTCCGCGAAGTCTATGTCGTCGCGGAGCCGGCACGCAGGAAGGCGCTGCGGGCACTGGACGCGGACGAGATCGCAGGGGTCCTCGAAACCGGCGGCAAGCTCGCCTCGAGGCTTCCGGATTACGAACCCAGGGCCAGCCAGATCGACCTGACGCGCCGCATCGCCGTGGCGTTCAACGAGGGCTTCGTGCTGGCCGCGGAAGCGGGCACGGGGGTCGGCAAATCCTTCGCCTACCTCCTGCCCGCCTTCGCCTGGGCCGCGAGGAACAAGGAACGGGTGGTCGTATCCACCGCGACGATCAATCTCCAGCGCCAGCTCGTCGACAAGGACATCCCGGTCGTCGCCGCCCTCTTCAGGAATCCGCCGAAGGCCGTGCTCGTGAAGGGTCGCGGCAACTACCTGTGCTGGACGCGCATGACCGAAGCCCTCGACGAGGAAGGGCTGTTCGCCACGGAGGACCACCCGCTCAGGCGCATCGCGTCCTGGGCGGAAAAGAGTTCCTCCGGGGACCGCGCCGACCTCTCCTTCTGGCCGGAGGACGGAGCCTGGGGAAGGGTCTGCTCCGAGGCCGACGCCTGCCTCGGCCTGCGTTGCGCGTACCGCGAACGATGTTTCGTCCTCAGGATGAAGCGCGAAGCCTCCGACGCGGACCTCATCGTCGCCAACCACCACATCCTGTTCTCGGACCTGGCCGCGAGGATGGATGGGGCCGGCTACGAGGGCACCGCGGTCCTCCCTCCCTTCACATCCCTCATCTTCGACGAAGCCCATTCCATCGAGGCGAGCGCCACCGATTTCTTCTCCCGCGAACTCACCCGCTTCCAGGTGCTCAAGCAGCTTTCAAGCCTCTACCGCACCCGCAGGGACCGCACGTTCGGCCTCCTGCCGCGGCTGCAGAACGTCTCGGGCATACCGGGCGAACTCTGGAGCAAGATCCCCGGTGCCATCGCGGCGGCGCGCGACGCCGTCGAGCTCTTGGACGTCCGCGCCCTCCCGCTGTTCGGCAGGGAGAGCGGGATCAGGGTGACGGAGCGGACCGGCGCCCTGGATGCCGGGGTCTTCGAACCGCTCGCGGCCATTGAAAAAGCCCTCGTAACCCTAGTCCAGATCCTCAAGGACGCCCTGGAGGGCATGCCCGACGGCGCGCAGGAAGACCCGACCGTCTACGAAGCCAGGCTCGCCCTCAGGCGGCTCGCCGATTCTGGCGGCGTCTGCGCGTCCTTCCGCGGCTTTTCCGACGACCCCGACCGCGTCTACTGGATCGAGCGGGGTCGGACTTCGTCAGGCGACCAGTTCGTCCGCGTGGTCATCACGCCCCTCGACATTTCCGGGCTCATGCACGAATCGGTATTCGGGCGTTTCAGGACCGTCGTCTGCGTTTCCGCCACCCTCGCCGTCGCGGGCGGTTTCGGTTTCTGGAAAAATCGCGTGGGCCTAGGCTTCACCGGGATCGACGCGCCAAGGGACGATGACGGACCCGGCGCGTTCGCGGACGGCACGGGCGACGGGCTGCGGGTGGAAACGGGCATCTACCCCTCGCCCTTCCCCTATGACAGGAACGTGCTCCTCGCCCTGGCATCCGACGCGCCCTTCCCCGATTCCCCGGACTGGCAGGATTACATCAACGGCTCGGTTCAGGCGACGCTCCGGGCGTCGAAGGGCCACGCCCTCGTCCTGTTCACCTCGTACGACTCGCTCAGGAAGGCCTTCGACGCCGCCAAACCCGGCCTCGACGCGATGGGCATCACGGCGCTCCGGCAAGGCGACAACGAACGCTCGAAGCTCCTCGACGCATTCAAGACGGACAGCGCGAGCGTCCTTTTCGCCACGGATTCCTTCTGGGAGGGCGTCGACGCCCCCGGCGACACCCTCCAGGTCGTGATCATCTGCAAGCTGCCCTTCCGCGTGCCCACCGACCCGGTCCAGAAAGCCAGGGCCGAGGCCGTCGAGCGTCGCGGCGGCAACGCGTTCATGGACCTCTCGCTGCCCGAAGCCGTCATCCGGTTCAAGCAGGGATTCGGCCGCCTCATCCGGCACTCCGAGGACCGGGGCGCCGTGGTCGTGCTGGACGGCAGGATCCTCAGGAAACAGTATGGCCGGCTATTCATCTCGTCCCTGCCCGAGTGCGGAACCATGCAGGGCGGGACGGCCGAGATCGCGGAAGCGGTCGGGAACTTCCTCGGTCGAAGCGGGGCGTGATCCGGCTTCCCCAGGGACTCACGTCCCGTGTATACTCGCGCCGATGCGGGTATATCCTCTCGGAAACGTCATGAAGCACTGTCCCTGGGGGGGTGCGGAAGCGATTCTTTCCCTCCTCGGCTTGTCCAATCCCGGGCGAAAGCCCTTCGCCGAACTGTGGCTGGGCGCCCGCCGGAATTCGCCGAGCCTCATGACGGTCTGCGGCGGGCGCATGCGCCTAGACGAGCACGCGGCCGCCGATCCTTCGGGTGTGCTGGGGAACCTGCCCCCGGCGAAATGGCGGTCGCCATGGACCGTCTCGAACTCCCGTGCGGATTCAGTCCGATCGAGCGGATCATCGACAACATGAAAGCCGTCCTCCCCGAGGGATGTCTTTCGCATCTCGCGCGCCTCGAACGCCTGCGGGACAGGGCTGAACTCGCCGCCCCGGACGGCCGAATCGCGCTGCCCAAGGGAGTTTCGGTCTTCGTCGACGCCGTCGCCGTCGCCGGACCATATTCCATCGGAGGGAGCGCGGTCCTCTGCCGCGCGGGACCGGGGTACGGCGCGGCATGACCGTCTGGGCGGACGCCGATTCGCTGCCGAGGGGCGTCAGGGACAGGATCGCGCGGCGCGTGGCTCGCGAACGGGAACGGCGGCAGGATGGCTCCATCCACGCCGTGTTCGCGTCCAACCGTCCGATCCCCTTCGACGCGTTCGACGGCTCCACGGGCGTCGTCGTGGAAGCGCCGTCGACCGCGGACGACCTTATCGCGGAGCGTGCCGTTCCCGGCGACCTCGTCGTCACGCGCGACATCCCGCTCGCGGAGCGGGTCATCGCGCGGGGCGTCGCCGCCATCAACGACCGCGGGGATTCATGGACCCCGGATACCGTGCGCGAACGCAGATCGCTCCGGGATTTCATGGAAAAAGCCCGCGCGCTCGGCACGGCCGCGCCCGTCGGCAACAGGAGCTACGGCCCGGCGGAAGAACGCGCCTTCGCCAACGCCTTCGACCGGGTCTTATCCCGTCTCCTCGGCGCCTGAAGCGATCACGGATCCGCGGCCGTCTCGGAATCGGACGCCACGCACCAGACGACGGGCGCTCCTTTCACGAATTCCGAAACCACCCTCGAAACGTCCGCGGCCGAGGCGGCCCGTATCGCGTCGAGCCGCCTGAACCAGCGGAGCCTGTCCTCCGGCTCCCGCAGGGCAAGGGCGAACGCGATGGACGCCGGGCTCCGACCTTCCTCCCAGTATCCGGTCGACAGGCGCGAGCGGTATGCCTCGAGAACCCCGGCAAGCGGCCCGTACCGTGAATCGGACGAAGGCGCACCCGGAGAGCCAAGGGCTTTTCCCGAAGCGAGCAGGTCGATGGCTTCCCCGACGGCCGCCCGGACGGCCACGGGATCAGGGGCGCCGGTCACGGCGATGCCCGCGTGGCTGCCCGGTTCGTACTCGACCCGTATGGAATAGCAGAGTCCGGACCGGGAACGGACGAGGTCGAAGAGCAGGTCGTCGAGTACGGAAAGCGCCAGTTCGAACACCGCCGAATCCACCGTGTCGGCCGGCGGAGCCTGGATGGCCGCATACAGGCACGAGAGGCCTGAGGAATCGCCGGGCACGGAGACGGTCGCGGAAGCGAAAGCCACTGCATCCGGGGATGCGTCGACCGCGGCGCGACCCGAGGCCGGCAGTTTGCCGACGGTTTCCGAAAGCGCCGCGGCCACGGCCACGGGATCGACATCCCCCGCAACGGTCAGCACGAGCCTGTCGGCCGTCATGCGCCCGGCATGGTACGCCCTGGTTCCGGCGGGGCCGGCTTCCAGAATCACGGCAGCCACGGCGCGCGGGTCGCCGAGGATGGCATGCCGCCTTCCCGTCGTTCCGGTGCCGAAGGCTGCTGACAGCGCCGCGGATCTTGCCCGGCCGAGGGGCGTCCCCGCTGCTTCGCCGAAGCGTGCGGCGACCGAAGCCCCGGCCCGACGGAAGGTTTCCGCGTCAAAAGCGGGAGCAGCCAACGCATTCCCGAAAATCCCGAGAAGGGCGGGCAGGTTCTTCGAAGGCGCCTTGAGCTCGAGGGCGGCAGAGAAAGGTTGCAACGACCACCCAAGGCTCGCCGAGGCGCCATGGAGGGTGGACCTGACGACGGAGTCGGGGAAAGCCGACGAGGCTATCGAGGCGGAACAGAGGACGAGCGCGTCGAGAACCGGGTCGGATTCCCGATCCGCGAGGAATGTCGCCCGGACGCAGACCGTCGTCGAACCCGGCATCTTCATGACGACGAGGGGTACGCCGTTGGGGAACATGGTTTCGCTCAGATTCGCGAGCCGCGCCGACGTGTAGGAGCCCGGAGCGACGGACGACAGTAGCTTCGGGACGGACACCGTTTCAGGAACGCCCGCGACCGCCTGGGCAGTCCCGGCGGTTCCCGCAGCGGGAGCGGAATCGGCTTCGGTTTGACCGACCCGCCGGGCGGAAGGCATCGACGGACAGGCCATGAATACGGACGAAGCGATCGCGAGGAACAGGACCGGGACGGCATGCTTCATCTCATCGACCCCCGTGGCCGATCATTTCTTCTTCCACCAGAATGCGGTTTCCGGCGTGATGAGCTCGAAACCTGACTGGGCGAGTACCTTGGCGTCACGTTCATAGTCGACGGGATTGACGCGCAGCGCCGTGATCTCCAGGTTCTGCATGAAAAAGCGCCTTACGAAGGCCTGCAGGTCGGCCGCGCCGAGTTTCTTCGTGTCGTCGGGCAGGGTCAGCCAGAAATCGGCCGACGCGGCAGCCCACCACGACGAGAGTCCGGCTCCGAGCGACTCCGGCGTCTCCAGCGCGAGTTCGCGGGCGTCGGCGATACGGCGCCATGCCGTTTCGTATTCCGCTTTCGAAAAATACGCGGCTTCCCTCGTCAGCTGGAACAGTTCGGCGCCCCTCACCTGCTCCTTGAAGTATCGCTGCGCGATCTCGGACACGGTCGTCCCGTTGGGGATGGCGAAATCGAGGATGAAGGAGGTCGAGGCGCCGTCGCGGCGGGCGCGATAGAACGAGCGCAGGTCGTCCGGCGAAACGGCGCCCGGAACGGACTTCATGATGGATTTCGAAAACCGGCCATCGGGGGACGAGAGCAGGGTCATGAGGAGTTCGGCCGCCCTCGCGGCGGCGGGTTCGGCCGCGGCGTCCGGGCCGCGGTACCTGAGTTCCACGCGCCCGGTCCCGGCCGGGATCCCCGGGTCGGGATAGACGATCCAGAGCGGCCGCGTGACCCCGGGAACGGCTTGCCGCGGCAGGGGCGTCTTCCAGGGATCCTCGGCGGCTTTCCAGGAACCGAATGCCTTCCAGGCGACGGCGAACGCGGCTTCCGGATCGATATCCCCGCCTATGAAGAGCATCGCGTTGTTTGGCACGAAGTATTTCGCGTGGAGCGCGCCAAGGCCCGCGGCGTCGAGCTGGTCAAGGGCGCCCGGATTGCCGTAGACATCCGCCCGCCACGGGTACAGTCTGAGCAGGCGCTTGTCTACCGCTGCTTCGTACACGAGGTCCGGATTCGCGAGCGCCGCGGCGATCTCGGAGGCGATGACCTTCTTCTCCCCCGCCAGTTCGGCATCGTCGAAAGCCGGAGCCGCGACGGCGGCCGCCCACAGCCTCAGTGCAGCATCCAGCTCGCCTGAAGGCACGGAGAAGGCGATGGAAACACCGTCCTCGCCCGAGCCGCCTTCGAGCCCCGATGCACCGACGGCGGCCAGACCGGCGGAGAACGCGCTTTCGCCGGGGGTCAGCCCGTTCCCCGTGAACAGCATGTGCTCGAGAAGATGGAAGGAGCCCGCCGTCACGGCGGTCTGCGCGTACGCCCCGCAGCGGAAACTGAGTCTGACATGGACGGTCGGCGCTTCGTGGCGTTCCAGGACGAAGAGCTCGAGTCCGTTTTCCAGCGCGAAACGGTGCAAGCCGGGAACGGAGGTCGGCTCGGCGGACAGGGCGGCCGCCGCCAGCAGGAAGGAAATCGTCCATGACAGGCGACGAATCATCAAGATACCTCCGCGGTCGGGGGGCAGGGTATGCAAACTTCGGACGGGTCATCCTGGAAGTACGGGTATTTCAGTCCCGAGCGGGACTGAAGGATATGCCCGCAAGGTCGCGGCCGAGTATAGTAGGCCGCGCGCCGATCGTCAAAGGGTGCCTTCCCCCGCGCGAATGCAGGAAAAATGACGGCCTGTGATCGGGCTCGCACCCGTGGATCGATCATGTTGCCGTCGGAGCCGGTATCGTGCTAGGCTACCCCCGTCGGCGCCTGCCGGCACCCACTGATGAAGGACCTTCCGTTCATGCCGATCGCAGTCCGCGAGATCGATCGCTCCCTCTCCAGATCGCTCTACTCGGGAATCCGTTCGGGACGCATACAGCTTCCTCGCCACCTCGCCCCGGACGTGGCTCCGCACGCCGGGAAACCCCGCGTCGCCCGACGCATCCTCGGCGCGGCGCTCCGATGGATCGCCCTCGCCCATGCCTTCTATATCCTCGCGACCTCGTTCCTCATCGTCATCTACTCCCGCGTGGACCCGCCCGTCACGGTACTTTACAGCTATCGCAAGCTGGTCGACGGATGGAAGATGGACAAGCCGCGGCCGGTGAGGCTGGCCGGCGTGAGTCCGCTCCTCAGGCGCATGGTCGTGGCCGTGGAAGACGGTAGATTCTACTCGCACTGGGGCCTGGATTTCGAAGCCTTCGAGCGCGCCATCGCGATCAACAAGCGGATCGGGTCGCCCATGTACGGCGGCTCCACCCTTACCATGCAGACCGCGCGCACCCTTTTCCTCGTCCCCTTCAAGAGCTACCTCCGCAAGTACCTGGAGGTCATCGTCACCCTCGAGCTCGAACTCATCCTTCCGAAAGACCGCATACTCGAGCTCTACCTCTCGTGGGCGGAATGGGGCAAGGGCGTGTTCGGGGCGGACGCTGCCGCCCGCCGCTACTACGGTATTCCAGCGAGCCGGCTCGATTTCGACCAGTCGGCCCGCATCGCAGCCCTCCTCTCGTCCCCGATACGTTTCACCCCGGCTACCGTGGAAAGAAGCGGCATCCTGCATGCGCGCTACAACTACCTCGTCGAAGCATTCTTTAGATAGGGAACCGTTACGTAAGGCGGGGAACTCCCACGCCGTGTCGACGCATGCGGCGATCTCACGTGAACCAGCCCGGACGGGTCCTGGCCGAGGAAAACCAGGGCCGGCAGGCCGGTTTTTTTCCGCATTGCTCCGAGAGCTTGCAGGTGGCGTCAGCTGGGTTTTTTCCGTTTTGGCCGCGCTCGTTCCGAAATGCCGTTGCATCGAATTCCGGCGATCTTCCTTACTTTCCGCGTTACTCGAATATCGTTTCATTGCGCCGTTTCCTTCATCCTCTGCGTCTCCGCATCTCCGCGCTGGTCAGTAGCCCTCTTTTTCCTCCGTGACCTTCACTTCCTTCGTGACCTTCGTGGTCCACCTTTTTGCCGGGACGCGCTTGACAGCGTTCGGGCGTCCGTATCAGGATGGCCGATCAATCATCCGGAGGCGATCAATGAAACGTTTCGTCACCCTCGCCGCGTCGCTGGCGCTCGCGCTTGCACTCGCGGCGCCCGTCTTCGCCGAGACGACTCCGATCCCCGGGCTCCAGCGCTTCATGCTGGACAACGGGCTCGAGCTCTTCGTGCTGGAAAACCACTCGAGTCCCCTCGTCTACGTGGAGATCGCCTTCCGCTGCGGCGCCTACGCCCAGACGCCGGACACGGCGGGTCTTTTCCATTTCTACGAGCACATGATGTTCAAGGGGAACAAGAAGTTCCGGACCCAGGCCGAGGTCATCAAGGCCTACCTCGATCTCGGCGTCTCGTCGTGGAACGGCTCGACCTCCGCGGAATACGTCAACTACTACTTCACGGTCCCGGCGGACAAGGCCGGACAGGGGCTCGAATTCTGGTCCCAGGCGGTGCGCGAACCGCTCCTCGATTCCGGGGAACTCGAGAGCGAAAAGGGCGTCGTGACGAGCGAAATCCAGGGCAGCCTCTCCGACCCGAAGGAGATACTCAGCTCTTCCGTCGACAGGCGGCTCTTCCCCGATTTCCCCTGGCGCCGCGATCCGGGCGGTTCCGTCGACGTCCTGCAGTCCTGCACGGTCGAGAAGCTCAAGGCCATCAAGGACGCCTACTACATCCCCAACAACGCCGCGCTCTTCGTAGGCGGCGACATCAAGCCCGGGCAGGCGCTCGCTCTCGTGAAAAAGTACTACGGCTCGTGGAAGCGCGGACCCGACCCATGGAAGGGCGGACAGCAGGCCCAGCGCTTCCCCGCCACGGACAAGAGCCTCTTCCTGGTCTACCCGGATCCCAACGTCAGCCCGAACTACGGCATCGTCTACACCTACCAGCGCGGGCCGGACGTCAGCAGGAGCCCGGCGCCCACCTACGCCGCGGACGTGTTCGGCTACCTCATGGAGGATCCGTCGGGCGCATACAAGTCTACGGTCTTCGGGATGAAGGATCTCGCCATCCCCAACCCGAATTACATGGGCGGCTTCTACTGGACCCAGCGCGACGGCGGCCAGATCCAGAACTACGCCTACTTGATGACGAAGGCCGTTCTCCCCTTCGCCGAGCGCGGCCGCCTCTTCGCGGAGGCCGTGACCTCGACCCTGCCAGCCCGGATCATCGCGGCGCCCGACTACTACTCGGGCGAGGATTACGAGACGGTCAAGACCATCATCGAGGATGAGCAGATCCTCGGTCTCGAGACCGTCGACGGATTCCTCGGGAACCTCCGGTTCTGGTGGGCATCGGCTTCGACGGACTATTACTTCGGCTATGTTCCCAACATGAAGAAGGCGGGGCACGCGGAGATCGCGAAATACCTGGAGGATTACCTCGTCGGCAACCCGCCGATCGTCGTCGTTCGGGTCAATCCCCAGGTGTACGAACAGCAGAAGGCTTCCTTCGACAAGCTCGGCTACGAGCTCATCGACGCCGAGACCGCCTTCTGGTGGAAGAAATAAGGCAAGGGGGAAGACATGAAACACCGAACACTGGCCGTAGCGTTCCTCCCGATCGCCCTCGCCGCCTCGCTCGCCGCCTCGTGCGCGACGACGGGCGGGGCGTCGGGGCCGAATGCGTCCTTCTACGACGCCAACGCGAAAACATTCACCGTCAAGACCCTCGATAACGGCGTCAAGCTCGTCGTCAAGAAGAACGAGCTCAACCGGGTACTCAACCTCAAACTGGTGATCTCCGGCGGTTCCGCGGCGATCCCCGCGGCCAGGGCCGGCATCGAGGCCGTCGGGCTCGCCATGCTCTCGCACGGATCCGGCACGTACTCCTACGACGACATCCAGTCGATGCTCTACCGCAAGAGCGCCGCGATCGGCAGCTCGGGCGGCTACGATTACGCGACCTACGACCTCAACTGCATCGACAAGTACTTCCCCGAACTCTTCGAGGTCTTCATCGACGGCGCGATGGCGCCCCTCTTCGACGAAGGCGAATTCGAAAACGTACTGAACGACGCGATGCAGGGCGCGGAGGAGCGTTTCGGCGATCCCGACGAGTACGCGCGCTGGCTCGGCACGCAAGCCATCTTCGCGGGGCACCCCTACGCATCGGATCCGAACGGTTCGCCTGAAAGCCTGCAGTCCATCACCCTCGATGACGTGAAAGAGTGGTACGCCCAGGCCCTCGACGCCGACCGGCTTTCGATCGTGGCCGTCGGCAACTTCGACGCGGAGGAATTGTACGGGAAGCTCAACGCCACCATCGGCACGATCGCGAGGAAAGGGGGCAAGCTCCCCGCCGTCCCCGCCCTCGCGACGAAGCAGGATGTCGTCGCTGACGTCCACGAAGCCGCCGAGGGCACCGCCTTCGTGCAGGGCTACTTCACGATCCCGGGCCGCGCCGATCCCGACTACGTGCCCTTCGCTCTCGCCGCCGACATGCTCGATGACGTCTTCTTCAACGTGGTGCGCGAAAAGTACGGCGCCTGCTATTCGATCCAGACGATCTTCCGCCCGGCGAAAGCCTCGTACGGGATAGTGTGGGTCTACCAGGTTTCCAAGCCCGCCGAGGTCAAGGGCTACGTCGACGAAGCGGTGTCCATCATGGCCGACGGCAAGCTCATCATGATGAAGGACCCAGCCACGGGCGACTACGTCTACTCGACCATCGCGGAGCGGCTCGAGGCGTACAAGAACAAGTACGTCAACATCGTCTACGCCCAGCAACGCACGAACGCCGACGTGGGCGGCAGCGTGGTCCGGTCCATGGTCTACCTCGGCGACCACGGCGAGTATCTCAGGATAGTGGACAAGATCCGCGCCGTGACCGCCGCCGACGTCGAGAACGCCTTCCGGAAGTACATCCTTGGGGGAAACTTCACCTGGGTGACCGTCAGTGACGAGGCCGGCCTCGCGGAGATCGACGAAGCCGACTACCAAAGTATCGGGCTACGCAAGTAACCGATACTGAGTATCGGGCTACGCAAGTAACCGATACTCAGTATCGTCATGACCGTCATCTGGTCCTGCTTCCTCTCCCGTTTTTTGCCTTCTCTATTGACCTTTTTTCATCTGCTCCGTGCCACCGTGGTTCTTGTTGACCATCTGGCTTGAATTCCGCGGGCACGGTACTACAGTTTCGGGAAGGGGGGAAGACGCCATGCTCATCAACCTTGCGCTTTTCGTCGTGGGTATCGCGCTCCTGTGGCTCTCCTCGGAAGTGGTCACCCGCAAGATCACCCCCATCGCGCAATACTTCGGCGTGAACGAGCTCGTCGTGACGGTCCTCGGCGTCAGCGTCCTTTCGTCGCTTCCCGAGCTGACGATCTCGGGCTTCGCGATAGCGGCGGGGCATTCGGACATTTCGGTGGGCAACGTCATAGGCTCCAATTTCGTCACGCTCACCTTCGTCACGGCGGTCTGCGCGTTCATCCGTCCCATCGACATCCACGAGCAGATCCGGGAGCGGGAATCCAGCTGGATGATCCTCTCAGCCTCCCTCGTGATGATCCTGTCCATGGACGGCCTCTTGAGCCGTTCGGACGGCCTCATCCTGATCCTCGCGTATGTCCCCTACATCGTCACGGTGGTGCGAAAGGCCATGCTGGAGAAGGATGAACACCGGGAAAAGCCGGAAGGGAAAATCTGGCTCCACGCGCTCTTGGCCGTCCTGGCCGTCTTGGGCATCATCGTCAGCGCCAAACTGGCGCTGGACAACGGCGAAAGGCTGGGACTGGCGCTGGGAATCCCGGCCGTGGCGCTCGGCGTCATCCTCTTCGCCTTCGGCACGAGCCTCCCGGAGCTGGCAATAAGCCTGGCAGCCACATTCAGGAAGAAAGCGGACGTGACCATTTCGGAAGTCTACGCTTCCAACATCTTCACCCAGCTCGTCGTGCTGGGCATCTGCGCCCTCATCCGCCCGATCGCGATATCGGCGGGGATACTCGGCTTCGCCATGCCTTTCCTGATCCTGGCCGCCGTCGTGATCCAGATATTCATCACATCGGGAAGGATCTTGAGCCGCCGGGAGGCAGTCATCCTCATGCTGATGTACGGCATCTTCGCCGTCAGCAATTTCGTTCCCCTGCCGAGCCTGACGAAAATCATCGGCTGGTAAGCCCTACGTAAAATAGCGCCACGGAGGCACGGAGTAAGAATTTTCATGGAGCTTTGGTTGATTTTCCTGCTTTTCTTCTCCACGCCGTGATCGACGCGCTCATCGCTCACCGAAGTTCGCTGCGTTATTCTTGCTCCCGTCCTTCCCTTCCCTTCGCGGTCCAGCTCCCAATTCCTCTTCCTTCTTCTCAACCCCCTCCCCTTCCATATCATCCCTTCATGTCCTTCGGGGTTCAGCTTCGTTCGCTTCATGGTAACTCTTTATTCTCAGTGTCTCTGTGTCTCCGTGGCAAAACCGAAACGGCGCCTTACCTTATCGCCTGCACCCTGAGAATGCTCGGGATTGCGCGGATGTTCCGTTCCACGCGCCGGGCATCCTCGGCCTTTTCCATCTCGAGCGTGAAGTACCCGATCACGCGGACCCCGGAGTCGTCGAGCCGGCCTTCCGCGAGGACGCCGCCCATCTTCTTGACCGCCCCCTCGATCTCGGAAAAGAGGTCGAAGGTCCGGTTGGCCTCGATGCGGAATTTGCGCGTGCAATCGCCCCGGCGCGACTCCCAGGCCACGTCGATGGCGCGCTCGGCGAACTCTGTGATGGCGGGCAGGTTCGGGCAGTCTCGCCGGTGAACGATGATCCCCCGGCCGCGCGAGACGTAGCCGACGATGGGGTCCCCCGTGGCCGGCCTGCAGCAGCCGGCGAAACGGATGACAAGCCCGCCCCCGCCCTCGATGAAGATGCCCGCCCGTTCGCCGGAGGTCTCGCCCTTGGGTACGTAACGGTGGACTTCGCCCGGAGCGGCCTTGGCAGGCTCGGCGCGCTCCGGCATTTCCTTCTTCTTGTCTCCGTGGTGGCGCTCCGCCTGGTGTCCGGCTTCGTCCTGTTTCCGCCTGGCCACGACGTTCCGCTCGATCACGAGCGCTTGGCCGTTCGCGACGAGCCATTGCCTGATCTTCGCGCGCGCGCCCGAGGTCCTCACCGAGCGCAGCCAGTTGACGTTCGGCCGTGCCGAGTTGGACGTGATGATCTCGACGAGCTGGGTATTCCGGAGCTCGGAGGACAACGGCACGATGACGCCGTCCGCCTTGGCTGCGTAGCAGCGGTTGCCGATGTCGGTATGCACGAGGTAGGCGAAATCGAGCGGCGTCGCGCCAGCGGGCAGCTCGAGGACGTCGCCCCTGGGCGTGAATACAAAGATGGAATCCTTCAGCAGCTCGCGCTTGATCTCATCGAGGAACTCCGCGCCGTTCGAGAGCATCCCGCTCCAGTCCTTGAGCTTGTTGACGATCCCGATGTCCTCGGGCCGGACGTGTTCGGCGGTCGAACCCTTCTTGTAGAGCCAGTGCGACGCGACGCCGAATTCGGCCACGCGGTGCATTTCGCGCGTGCGGATCTGGATCTCGAGAAGCCGGCCGTCGTAGCACATGACGGTGGTGTGGAGGCTGCGGTAGCCGTTCGCCTTCGGCATGGCGACGTAGTCCTTGAACCGCCCCTCGATGGGCTTCCAGAGCTTGTGGACGATGCCCAGGAGCGCATAGCAGTCGTTCTCGGTCCCGCAGATGAGCCGGACGCCGAGCAGGTCGAAGAGTTCCTCGACGCCCTTCGCCCGCTTGCGCATTTTCAGGTAGATCGAGTAGAAGTGCTTGGCCCGCGACGAGAGCTCGACCCCGATGCCGTCCTTCGACGCGGCGTCGACGATGTCGCGCTCGACGCGCGAGAGGAAGAGGTCGCGCTCCCCCTTCTTCTCGGCGACGATGCGCTTGATCTGGTCATAGGCTTCGCGGTTCAGCTCCTTGAGCGCGAGATCCTCCAGTTCGTCCTTCATCCAGCTGATGCCGAGCCGGTCGGCGAGGGGAGCGAAGATATCCACGCATTCGGTGGCGATCCGCTTCCGCTCGAGGTCGGGGAGCCATTTGAGGGTGCGCATGTTGTCGAGCTTGTCGGCCAGTTTCACGATGATGACGCGGATGTCGCGGGTCATGGCGAACAGCATCTTGCGGATCGTCTCCGCGGCCTGGATCGTCTTGTTCTTCGCCTTCAGCGCCGCTATCCTCGTGGTCTCTTCCACGAGATTCGCCACCGCTTCGCCGGAACGGGCAGCCATCGCGTCGCGCGCCGAGCCGCCCTCCTCGAACGCGTGGTGGAGGGCTCCGGCCGCGACGGAATCCGCGTCCAGCCCCATGTCGGCGAGGATGCGCGCCACCCGCAGGGGATGCGTCACGGCCGGTTCCCCGGATGCCCGGAGCTTGCCCTCGTGCATAGCCGCGGCCCACGCGCACGCGTCCTTCACGCGCGCGATGTCGGATTTCGGCCAGCCGTCGAGCGCCGTCATGAGTTCGTCGAGTTCCGTCACGGCATCCTCCCCAGGACGACGCGCTCGCTGCCCGCGAGGTCGTTCCATATCGATGTTTCCGAAAATCCCGACGCTTTCATCAGGCCGGAAACCGCGGCGCCCTGTTCTTCCCCGATCTCCACGACGAGGGCGCCTCCGGGTGCCAGGCGTCCCGCGGCCTGCGGCACGAGCCGCCTGAACAGCCCGAGCCCGTCCGCGCCGCCGTCCAGGGCCAGATAAGGATCGCGGACGCCGCACGCGGCCAGCGACGGGATGAGGGCGGACGCGACGTAGGGCGGGTTGGCCGTCACGAGATCGAAGGTTCCGGTGACGTCCGAGAGGAGATCGCCTGGAAAGACGGGGACTGATCGTCCGAGAATGAGTTCGGCGTTGCGGCGCGCGACCCCGATCGCGGCGGGGGACAGGTCGGAGAGCGAGAGCTCGCAGCCCGGGCGCTCGGCGGCCAGGGTCAGCCCGACGCAGCCCGAACCCGTGCAGGCGTCGTGGACGCGCACGGCTCCCGGCCGCGACGCTCCGATGCGGTCGATCTCTCGCAAGCCTTCCGCCACGAGGGTCTCCGTATCGGGCCGCGGGACCAGGACGTCGCGCGTGACGAGAAAATCGCGACCGTAGAATTCCTTCCGCCCGAGGATGACCGCGACGCTCTCGCCGGAAGCGCGGCGGGCAAGCGAGTCACGGTACGCTCCAAGCCATGCCGGATCCAGGTCGCGCAGATGGTCGGAAAGGATGGAAGTCGAATCGACGCCCGCGGCGGCCGCGAGGAGAAGCGAGGCATCGAGGAAGGGCGACCCCGATATCCCGCGTCGCAGGACGGTGACCCCCTCGCTCAAGGCCTCGCGGACCGTCATCCGCGCCCGGCCCCGAGGGCCGCCTCCCTGGCCTGAAGCTTGAGGGCGTCCACGATCTCATGGAGGTCGCCCTGCATCACGAGATCGAGCTTGTAGAGCGTGAGACCGACGCGGTGGTCGGTCACGCGGTTCTGCGGGAAGTTGTAGGTGCGGATGCGCTCGGAACGGTCGCCTGAACCCACCTGGCTGCGCCGCTCGGCGGCCCGTTCGGCCTGCTTCTTCGACTCCTCGAGCTCGAAGAGCCTCGCGCGCAGCACGCGCATCGCCTTGGCCTTGTTCTTGATCTGGCTCTTCTCGTCCTGCTGGATGACGACGAGTCCGGTCGGAAGGTGGGTGAGCCTGACCGCCGAGTCCGTGGTGTTGACGCACTGGCCGCCGGGGCCGCCCGCGCGCATCACGTCGACGCGCAGGTCTTCCGCCCGTATCTCGATCTCCGTCTCTTCCATCTCGGGCAGGACGGCCACGGTCACGGCGCTCGTGTGGATGCGCCCGGAACCCTCCGTCGCCGGAACGCGCTGTACCCGGTGGACGCCCGATTCCCAGCGCAGGTTTTCGTACACGGCGTCGCCCGAGACCGAGAACACCACTTCCTTGTAGCCGCCGAGTTCGGTCCCGCTGGCGTCGATGACCTCGATCTTCCACGTGCGCGCGTCGGAAAAGCGGGTGTACATGCGGAACAGGTCCGCGACGAAGAGCGCGGCTTCCTCGCCGCCCGTGCCGGCCCGGATCTCCATGATGATGTTCTTGTCGTCGAGCGGATCACGCGGGACGATGAGCTCCCGGATCCTGGTTTCGAGCGCTTCCTTCCTCGCCTCGAGGCCGTGCGCCTCCCCGCGGGCCATCTCGCGGAATTCGGCGTCGGCTTCGTCGCGGAACATGGCCCTGGCGTCCTCGAGCTGGGCGATGACGGAGAGGTATTCGTCCCGGGCTTCCATGATGACGGAAAGCCGCGCTTGCTCCTTGCGGGTTTCGCGGTACCGGTTCTGGTCCTTCGCGAACGACGGATCGGCGATGAGCGTTTCCAGTTCCCGGAACCGGGAGGAGAAGGAGTCGAGCCTGTCGATCACGGGATACTACGCCTTTTCCACGAAAAAGGGACACAGGTAGATGACGATCTCCATGTCCGAGTCCCGTTCGGTGGAAAGGAAATCCGCGTTCTTGAGGAGCTGTTTCTGGATGCGGCAATCGCCGCGCTCGAGCGCGCACAGCGGGCAGGCGCCGTTGCCGCGGGCGTTGAATTCGATCTTCATGCTGCTACGGTATCAAAAACCGGGCCATAACGCAAGGAGCGGCATCCTCACGGGCGGTTTCCCGTCCGCCGACTCCCCGAGGCTCCCCTTTCCCCTTGCCGGCAGCGGCAAAACCGGCTAGTATTGGCCATCATGCTGGATTACCGATTCATCAAGGAAAACCTGGACGCGGTCAGGAAAAACATAGCCGACCGCAACATGAAGGCCGACGCCGACCTCGTCGTGAATCTCTTCGACAAACGCAACGAGCTCCTGCGCGGGCTCGAGGACAAGCGCAGGCGCCGCAACGAAGTCGCCGATTCGATGAAGCAGAAGCTCTCCCCCGAAGGGCGCCAGAAGCTCATCGACGAAGGCAAGGCGCTCAAGGACGAAATCGCCGCGCTCGAACGCGATTTCGAAGCCGCGGAAGCCGACCTGGCCCGCGAAGGCTCGCGCATCCCGAACATGGCCCATCCCTCCGCCCCCGTCGGCAAGGAAGACAAGGACAACCTCGAAGTCAAGCGCGTCGGCGAGCCGACGAAATTCGGCTTCCCGCCGAAAGACCACGTCCAGCTCGGCCAGGAACTCGACATACTCGACTTCGACACCGCCACCCGAGTGTCCGGCACGAAATTCTACTACCTCAAGAACGAAGGCGTCATCCTCGAGCTCGCGCTCGTCCGTTACGCCCTCGACATCCTCATGAAGAAGAGATTCACCCCCTTTATCACCCCCGACGTCGCCAAGACCGAGATCCTCGAGGGCATCGGCTTCAACCCGCGCGGCGCGGAGTCCAACGTCTACACCGTGGAAGGCGAAGGCACCTGCCTCATCGGGACGGCCGAGATCACCCTGGGCGGCTACTACTCCGGCCAGGTCCTCGACAAGGCGAGCCTTCCGCTCAGGCTCGCCGGCGTGTCGCACTGCTTCCGCCGCGAGGCCGGCGCCGCCGGCCAGTTTTCCAAGGGCCTGTACCGCGTCCACCAGTTCACCAAGGTGGAGATGTTCGCCTACACGACCCCGGAAACCTCCGACGCCGTCCACGAAGAGTTGCGCGCCATTGAAGAGGAAATCTTCTCGGGCCTGGGCATCCCCTTCCGCGTCGTGGACACCTGCACGGGCGACCTGGGCGCCCCGGCGTATCGCAAGTGGGACCTGGAAGCCTGGATGCCCGGCCGCAACGGCGGCGAATGGGGCGAGGTAACCTCCACGTCCAACTGTACCGATTTCCAGTCACGCCGCCTCAACGTCCGCTTCAAGGACGACGACGGCAGGAACAAGTACGCCCACATGCTCAATGGCACCGCCGTCGCCTGCTCGCGCGGCATCATCGCCATCCTGGAGAACTTCCAGCGGGCGGACGGAACCGTCGCCATCCCAGAAGCGCTGGTGCCGTATTGCGGGTTCAGCGAGATCAAGCGAAAGTAGCTTCCGGGGATCCCGGCAATCGACGACGTGTCCGCGTTTCGCCGCTCCCTCGTTTTTCGAAGGAAAACCTCGACGGCCGGATCGATTCCGGTCGGCCGTCGGGAAACGCCACGTTTTCCGCGACCCGCTAGAAGGATCGGACCGGTCGCAGGTAGTAGTTGTTGTAGTCGTCGTTTCGGTAGGGAATCCCGTCGAGCTGGACCCCGTCCCCGAAATTCAGCTTGGACGCGCCGGTCGACGACAGGTACCAGCCATCCGTGAATCCCCCGCCGACGCCGGCCTTCGCGAGGTTCCGGTACAAGGCCGCAAGCTCGTCCTTGGAAGGAAGGAACCAGTCGGCGTATCCGCCGGCGGAGTAGCCGCGGCATCGCTTCGCGGCGATGACGTCCACCGGATACACGCCGTTGATCATCCGCGCGCGGCTTCGAGGAACCGCCAGCCGCCGCCTGCGTTCCCTTTGTCTAGGAAGATCACGCCACCCGCGAGTCCGGTGTCGCCGATCTTCCAGGCCGTCCTGGCCGCCTCGATGGTCGTCGTCCTGCCCGGTTCGATCGATACCTTCCAGGACAGGGGCTTCGCGTAAGGATCGGCCCAGGTCAACCGCAGGCCGTAGGTGCCTTCGGCCAGCTTCATCGAAACGGGCGCGTTGCCCGCCTTCCGGTCGTCGATCCAGACCTCGGCCGCCGCATCCGGGACTCGACGACCATCGCGCCGGTCGTCAGGTCGAGGACGCGGACGGCGAGAGCGTCGACGCGGTAGCGGTTCCTGGCCGCGTCCCGCGTGATGCCCCAGTCGATCTCCCCCGCCAGCGCAGCCGCGCTCCCCCGCAGGGTCCAGACCTTCGTCTGCGGGGTGACCAGCGTCTCGTCGTACTGCTTCCTTATGCTCGCGGTCTGCTTGACACGCTGGGATTCGGCGTTGGAACGCAATGTGACAAGCTCGGCCTGGCGCCTGGCTTCCCTGGCCAGGTTGTCGGCTTCCAGCTTCTTGGCGGCCTGCAGGGCTTGCTGGCGCTGCTGCTCCACTTCCAGGGCCTGCCGGGCGGACGCGTCCTGCGTCGACCGGATCTTCGCCTGCCGCTCGGAGAGCTGGCATTCCAGCTCGGCCAGCTCCGCCTTGCTCGTGGCCAGGGCGGCGTCGGCGCGGGCGGCCAGGTCCTCGGGGCTGACGAAGAAGAAATTCTCCTTCATGCCGTCGTCGACCCGGGGATTCTGCCTGTTGCCCGTCACGGCGGACACCTCCGCCTTGACGTTCTTCATCATCTGGGCCAGTTCCAGCCCCGGGTTCCGCAGCTGCCTGACCACGGCCCCGGAGAACACGCCGTTCCGCCCCGTGCCGTCCTGCGCCACATCGCCCGGACTGGTCGCGTACGCGATCATCGAGTTCACCGTCTTGGGCGTCGCCACGACCGCCAGGCCACGCATCCCCGAACGGGAAGCGCCGGGAAAGGGATTGTCGCGGCAGGAATCCAGGAACACGAGGGCCGTCCGGACGCCGGTGGCTTCCATCCTGCCCACGACCGCGTCCACGCTGACCGCCTTGGAGCGCACGGACGCCGCGTCGTCTATGCGCGGGCTGACCGGGATCAGGTAGTTCATCCCGTCGATGGCCACGCCGTGGCCGGCGTAGTAGAACTGCCCCGTGTCGGCCCCCTTCAGCCTGGCGAAAAAGTCGTTCACGGCCTTTTCCATGGCTTCCAGGCTCGCGTCCTTCACCAGGGTCACATCGAAGCCCGACTCCCGAGCGCGGCCGCCACGTCCTCCGCGTCGTTCGGCGGGTTCTTCAGGGCGTTGGCCTGGTAGGCCCCGTTCCCGATGACCAGCGCGACACGGCGCTTTGTCTGAGCCGCGGGCTGCCCGAAAACCGACGCGGCGGCAAGGGACAGGATGGCCAGGACGGCTAGGAATCAAAGGCAGGATCGGTGGATCATGGTAGGCCTCGGTTATTGCAGATGATGGGGAAGCATAGGGTCATTTCAGGATGCCGTCAACGAACCGGCATCCTCCGCGCGAGAGAATCTTCAGGAAGGGCTCACGCAGAGCCGCAAGGACACGGAGAGGAGGAATCAAGACATTGCGAACTAGTGAGATTGAGTTTTCCAATACAACTGTCGACCATGGCCGACGGTTGTATTGTTGGCGCTGCGGAAAGAGCACCCTTCTTGCCATGCTCAGGGACAGGCTCGTCCGGGAGGGCATGCAGGGGGAACGGATCCTCTTCCTCAACATGGAATCGCTCGAATACAACGCCTACCGCGAATATCGGAGCATGTACCGGCTCGTCAATGAACGGCTCCCGGCGGGCGGTTGGCTGCTCCTCGACGAAGCGCAGGAAGTGACTGGATGGGAGGGCGTCGCGGCAGCGCTCCTGGCGGATGGCGGTATCCAGTGCGTCGTGACCGGATCGAACGTATCGATACTCCGTTCCGAGCTCGGCACCATGCTGACTGGCCGGTACCGGGAGATCCCGGTGTCCACTCTCTCCTTCCTGAGAATTCCTCCGTTTCACCGACCGGGGGTAAAGCGGGGGCGCGACGAGTCGCTCGCGGAATACCTTCGGTGGGGCGGATTCCCGGCCATCCACAGCTTTCTGGACGGCGACCAATCGGCGCGGTCATGCCTTTCGACCTTGCTGGACAGCATCCTGATGCGGGACGTCGCCTCCCGGCACGCCATACGCGATCCCGATGCGCTCCGCCGCATCCTCGTGTTCGCGTTCGACAACAAAAGAAACCTGCGTGCACTTCATCACCTTCGTGCTCTTCGTGGCAAGGCTCTTCGCCAAAATCATACCCGCTCGAAATCCAGGTAGCCGCGTTCGACGTCGGCAGCCAGGAGACGTACGCGCACGCGGTCGCCGACATCGATCCTCTCGTGGCCGCGCACGATGCGGCCCTCTGCCGGCGGATCGGCGATGCGCACCCAGGTACCCTTCTCCGCGGCTCCGGTGACGAGGCCGTCGAAGGCGTCGCCGATCCTGGATTCGAGGAGGAGGGCGACGGCCGACTTGCCCACCTGCCGCTCCACCTTGTTCACGGCGTCCTCGCGTTCCGAGCACTGCCTTCCGATGGCGGCCAACTCGTCGCGTCCGTAGGGCGAAGGCCGCCCCTCGAGCGCGGCCTTGATCAGTCGATGGACGACCAGGTCGGGATAGCGGCGGTTGGGCGCGGTCGAATGGGCGTAGTCCTTTACCGCGAGTCCGAAATGCCCCTCGGATTCCTCCCCGGGGAACTGCGCGACATACTCGCCCGGGCCGAGCAGCTTGATGACCGAAAGCGAGAGGTCGGCGAAGCGTTCCGGGTCGGCTTGCCTGGCGCCGTCGAGGAAAGCGGCCAGGGCTTTCGGGTCGGGCTCGGCGGGGAGAGGCACGCCGCGTTCGGCCGCGATGGCGACGATGCGGTCCCAGCGTTTCGGGGTGCGAACGACGCGCGCGAGGGTCGGAAGGCCGCGTCCCTCGAGGAAGCGCGCCACGACGCCGTTGGCCGCCACCATGAAGTTCTCGATGGCTTCTTTCGCGCGGTTCTTGCGGTTCGCTTCCATTCGCGCGATCGAATTCCCCGAAAAGACCGGCCGGGTTTCGCGCGATTCGAAGTCCAGGGCGCCGCGCGCGCGGCGGCCTTCCTTCATCGCCAGCGCCGCCCCGTCCTGGAGCCGGAGGTTGTCCGCGAGCCCCGGCACGGTCGCGATGCCGTCGGGCTCCGGTCCGTTTCCCTCGAGCCATGCGGCGAGGGCATCGTACGAGAGCCTGGCATGATTGCGCACGAGTGCGCGGTACACCTCCGACGAGGCGAGCGTGCCATCGGGCGCGAGGGTCAGATCCATCACGATGGCCGGGCGATCCTCCCCGAAGTTGAGCGAGCTCAGGTCGGTGGAGAGCCGCTCGGGAAGCATGGAGAAGACCTTGGCGGCGGTGTACACCGAGCTCGTGTTGTGGCGGGCGTGGCCGTCGATGGCGGTGGCGGGATGGACGAGGGCGTCCACGTCGGCGATCGCGACGAGGATGCCGACGGCGCCGTCATCCCCCTTCCTGGCCACGGTGAGCTGGTCCAGGTCCCTGGAATCGTCGTTGTCGATGGAGCACCAGGGCAGGCCGCGCAGGTCGCGCGCGGACGTGAGGGAAGGAGCAGGCTCCAGGACTGCCAGTTCGGCGAGAGCTTCCGGCGAAAAATCCGGCAGGAGGCCGCGCTCGACCATGACGCGGCGGGCAATACGCTCAAGGGCGGCGCGGTGATCCTCGTGGACGATATCGTTCATGCCGACGAGTATAATGCCGCAGGCTGACGTTCGCCAGTGCGGTGGATCCCGACGGCAATGGGCGATGCCGCTCGCGACGAATCATCCCGGACGAAGCGCAGCCTCACGTTCCCAGGAGCGTCGTCACCGCCCCGACCAGGCGACCGAACGGTTCGGGTGGTTCGTCGTAGCCGGGATTGCTGCGGTAGAGCACGGTTTTCGAGCGTTCGCCAATCTGGATCGTCAGCGAGTAGGGATAGTAGCGCTGCCCCGCAGGCGCGCCGTACCAGTCGTTCATGGCGAAAAACGCATCCGCGTCGGCCATGACCGCCTTCCTGAGCGCAGCTGCCTGCGATCCGTCGAGCGCGACGATGAAGTCCTCGTTACGCTGTCCCGACGGCGTGTCGGCGATGGGCGAATCGTACGAATAGATGATATGCGTCACGTCCATCCCGCGTCCGCCCGACCAGAAAATGCGGATCTCGGGCGCGGCGTACTCGAGGGACATCGGCTCGTCCGACACGGCGGCCGGTTCCGTACGCGGTTCGGCTGGCCGAGCCGCCCCCGCGCAGCCCAGCGCCAGGGCGAGCGCGAAGACCGTGCCGACGAGCGCGGCCCTGGCGGGTCGCAATGAACATGTTCGTGGTTCCATGCTTCAACGATACTCCGCGCGGGATGCCGAAGCAAGGCCGCCCTTCCCCCCGGCATGCGGGCTGGAAACGAATGAAGCATAGGTAAAACAGTGTTACACCTGGATGGGGCCCGGACTCGGCCTCCCCGCAGGACGGGCCATGGGAAGAAAGAGCATGAATACAGGCAGGATATCGAAACGTTCTTCGCGTTCAGGTCGCTCGCCCGCTCAACGCCCGCTCAGTGCCAGGCTCACCGCCATGATCGCCATGCCCGCGGCCAGTCCCGCCATCTCGAGGTGGTTCTCACCGTACTCGCGGGCGGATGGCAGGAGTTCGTCGAGGGAAATGTAGATCATGATTCCGGCGACGGCAGCGAGAATGAGGCCGAAGGTCGGTCCCCCGAGGAGGGGCCGGAGGAGGAGGTAGCCGATCACCGCCCCGAGGGGTTCGGATAGCCCTGAAGCGAAGGAATACCAGAAAGCCCGCCGCCGGGAACCCGTCGCGTAGTACACGGGTACCGAGATGGCTATTCCTTCGGGGATATTGTGGATGGCGATCGCGATGGCGATGGCCCCGCCGAGCCTGGGATCCTCAAGCGCCGCGAAAAGCGTGGCGACGCCCTCGGGCAGGTTGTGGAGCGCGATGACGAAGGCCGTGAGCATGCCGGTGCGGAGGAGCTTCGCGCCGCGCCGGTCATCCGGTCCGTCGTCGCAGGCGCGGGAATCCACTGCCTCGTGGGCGGCCGCTTCACGTGCCCGCGCCTCGTGGGGGTTCACGGCCGGCGGTACGAGGCGATCGATCGCGGCGATAAGGGCAAATCCCGCGAAGAATCCGACGATGGCCCCCCAGTAACCGCCGCGTGTCCCCCACACCATGGCGAGATGGGTTCGCGCATCGTTGAAGAGTTCGACCAGGGAAACGAATACCATCACCCCCGCGGAGAAACCGAGGGAGAGCGACAGGAAGCGCGGCGTCGCCCGTTTCGACACGAGGGCGATCAGGCTGCCGATGCCGGTGGCGAGACCAGCGAGGACGGTGTAGAGGAGGGCGGTCAGGAAGGGGGATGCCGGCATGAATGAGATACTCCACTGGCATTATGGCGGCTTTCCCGGAAAGGCGCCAGCCGGATCGCCCGTTCAGGCTTCGGGCGCGGCGGGCGCAACGCCCATGATCCCGAGCTCGGCGATCCGCGACGACATGCCGCGTCGCCATTCGCAGGGAAGGTCCTTGCGTTCGAAGGATATCTTGCGCTTGATGTCGAAGGTGGTCTCCGACTGGTCGCGGAATTCGACGACTGCGAAGTTGCCGGCGCCGATGTAGACGATCTTCTCGCGGGGTCCGAGCGCTTCGCGTTCGCCGACTTTCTGGAGGGCGCAGTCGAAGTGGAGCGGCGCCCCGTTCTCGGAACCGGCCAGAGCGGACGACAGGTCGAAGATGGGCTTGCCGCAGGCGGTGCACTGCGCGGGAGGTTCCCGGGTCTTCCGTTCCTCGCGATTCTCGGTCCTGGATCCCTGGTTCCCGAAGCGCCGGTGGCCGAAGCGACGGTTATTATCTCGATTTGCGTCCGACATGGTCGACTCCGTACCCGTTCATGATCTCGGCGCTCAGGACCTGTGCGATTCGCTGGATCGCGCCGGAGATGTATGACTCATCATGCACTTTCCTGCGGAGTTCATCAAGGCGCTCGGGGGAATATCGCCTCCGCTCGGCGCGGGTACCGGACAGGGATCTCATGTACGCTCCATGAAGGCTCGCTCGATGTGGACGCATTCGCTGCCCTCGCGGACCAGCACGACGTCGAAACGCATACTCATACCATCATATTGTCGATTGCGCGCAAGGAAGTATTGAGCCGTTTCGACGATTCTCGCGCGCTTCGTCCGCCCCACGGTCCTCTCCGCCGATTCGGGGCCGTATGCATCCACGGACTTGACCTCCACGAAGGCCAGCTCGCCCGCGCGGACCGCCACCGCGTCCAGTTCCCCGGTCCTCGTCCTCCAGTTGCGCGCCACGACGGACCATCCCCGGGCTTCGAGGAAGGCGCAGGCGGCGTCCTCCCCGAGCCTGCCCTTGGCCGTCCCGGAGAGCCCGCGGTCCCGCCTGGTAGGCCGGTCGGGGCTCACGATCCGAGGAACTCCTTGGGGTCGATGGCCCGGGCGATGAACAAGGTCTTTTCAGCCGCGAGATCCACCATGTCGCCGTCCTCGTCCTTGTAGTTCTTCCCGAACTCGTCGACGATGATCCGGAGCTTGGGCCTGAGCGGCGACTCCGCGTGGGTTTCGAGGACGCGGGCGATGGCCGCGTTGTTGAGGAGGACGAGGGAACCGATCGGGTAGATGCCCATGCTCCGGATGAAAGCCTTGAGGATCTCCGGATCGAAACGCCGACCGTTGTCGGAGAGGAGGTTCTTCATGGCCTGGTAGCCGATGATGGAGTTGCGGTAGGGCTTTTCGCTCACCATGGCCTCGAAGGCGTCAGCCGTGGAGACTATCCTCGACAGCACGTCGATCTCCGGACCAGCGGTCCTGCGGGGGTAGCCTTCGCCATCCCAGCGCTCGTGGTGCTGGAGGCCGATGATCCCGACGTCCTCGGGGTAGAACAGTTCCTTCGTGATGATGCGGTAGGAGAGGAGCGGGTGGGCGTGGATCTTCTGGACTTCCTCGCCCGTGAGGTCGCCCTTCTTCCTCACGATGCTGTCCGGCAGGCGGAGCATTCCCGTATCGTGGAGCAGGGCGCCCGTGGCAAGATGGGAGAGCTTGTACGGCGGAAGCTTGAGCGAAAGCCCCATCACCACCGAGAGGATGGCCGAATTGATCCCGCCCCGCGCGCGTTCGTTGCTGCCCTGCACGTCGCCGAGCACGGCGGCCGTCACGATGGAGGATTTTTCCCGCACGATCTTGAGGATATCCTGCGCGATGTCGTCGACGTTGCGCGGCTCCACCGGTTCCTTCAGGATTATCTTCGCGAATACGGCCGTGAGCCTGTCGGACATGGTCATGTAGGATCGGTAGAGTTCGCGGTCGCCGCCGAAGGCGGGCGCGATCGCGCTCTTCACCTCGATATCCCTGAACCCCGCGTCGGGCAGGGTTTCGGCCACGGGTTCGCCCTCGGAGAAGATGTGCGTTATGCCCCATTTCTTCAGGGTCTCGATATCCTTCTGGCGGATGGCGATCTCCGCGGGTACGAGGAGGTTCTTGTCGTCGACCAGGACGTCGGCCGTGAATTTCATGCCGACCCTGAGCTGCTCGATTGGAAATTTCTTTTTCATCCTGCTTCCACTTCTCGTATTGCGATATAGATTGCCGCAAGCGCTTCCCAGAACGTTTCCGGAACGTAGTCCCCGATGTCGAAGGGGAACAGGAACCCGGCTGCGTCATCATCCCTTACGACGGGCACTCCCGCCTCCCGCGCGAGGCCGACGATCCGCTCGGCGGCATCGCCCGCTCCCTTGGCGACAAGGAAGGGCGCCGGCAAAGCCGGATCATACTTGAGCGCGACGGCTTTCCGGACGCCCGCTCCAACCCTCGGCTTCCGCTTCGGCATGGCGATCCCGTCCCTACACCCGGTCGTCGATAGGGCCGAACGAGCGCCCGCCGGGTTCGAGTCCCGCGATCCCCGCCTCCAGTCCCGCCATCCGCAGGACGCGGACAAGCACGGCATGGATCGCCGGAGAACCTGAGACATCCGCCCCGGGAGATCCTTCACCGCGGTTGTCGAAGACGATCGAAACCCGTCCGCCCGGGGCGGAACGCACGGAAAAAGCCCACGATCCGGCTTTATTCCCGGTTTCGGAAGCTGTTCCGCCCGACCGATCGACGGAGGCGTTCCCCGAGATGAAATCGCAGCGCCCGGAGACCGCATTCACAAGTATATACAGGCAGCCCGAAAACGCAACCTCGTCGAGCCGGAAGCGGTAGGGGACATATATCCAGGACCTGTCGCCGTTTCCGGCATGATTGAACAAACCGAGCGGCGTTTGCCCGCCTTGCCCCTCCTCCGCCCCGGAAACCCGCGTGGAGAGGAATTTGAGCAGGCGGGCCAACGCATGGACGCGCTCCTTCGTTCCCTCCTCCGCGGCCGTGCCCATGGCGGAGGAACTCCGTTCCGTCGACGCGTCGGTGGTTTCGATGCCATCCCGATCCAGGCCGCCGCCTTCGGACTCCCCGTCGCCGGGAGAATTCATCCATCCGGTGCGGGAATCCGGCTCGCGGCCCTGCTCGTCCCGACGTCCGCCCGAACGGGGGTCTCCCGGGCGGATGGCGCACAGTAAGGAGTCCAGGGTTTCATCGTTGGGATCCCAGCCGCGGGCGACGGCCCTGGCCACGGCATCGGCCTCGTCGTCGGACTGCCGGGCGCCGCGACCCCGGCGTTCCAGGAGGCGCCGAGCGGAGCCGAGGGCGCCCTGGTCGAGGACGAGCCCCTCGCGCATGAAAGCGCGCAGGGCGGCCAAACCCGCTGCATCGGCCTGGAGGCCGCTCGACATGAGGAATTCACGCAAGCGGGCAACTTCCGCCGGAGCTGGAAGCCGGGGGTCATTCCCGATCCTCAAACGAAGGGAGAAATCGGATGAACGTTCCACGACGGCGCGGTAGCTCCGGCCGATGAGGAGGGGTTCGGATGAAAGGACCGGAAAACGGCGGCCGCCGCTGACCGCGATCCATGCGCCATCGCCCGTGTTGCGTTCTACGGTGAAGATGACCGTGGACCCCGGGCGCAAACCGGAAGACCCACCCCGCGCGTCCCCTTCCCGTGCATCCGTCGCGCCGGGCGCGCATGCGCCGGGTGCGTCCGCGTTCCCGGGAATCCGCTGCGATGGTTCGCCGCGGACGACAAGGACGGCGGCAGGTATCCGTTCGACCGGAGCCATGCCGTGTCCCCCCGGGGGTCAGGCCTTTCCGGTGGTTACGGCCGCCGCGGCTGGCGTGACGGTCGTCGTGCGGGCCTTGCGGCCGCCGAGGAGTTCCCGGATCTTGGACTTCTTCCCGATCTTGGTGCGGATATAATAAAGCTTGGCGCGGCGTACGCGGCCCTGGCGGATGATCTCGATGCGGTCGATGCGCGGGCTGTTCATCGGGAACACGCGTTCGACGCCGACGCCGTAGGACAGCTTGCGCACCATGAAGGTGCGGCCGATGCCGGCGTTCTTCATCGCGATGACGAGGCCTTCGTAGATCTGGATGCGTTCGGTCTTGCCCTCGACGATCTTGAAGTGGACCTTGACCGTATCGCCAACCTTGAAATCGGGAACCTGGCGAATCTGGGCCGCCTCGATCTTCTTAATCAGGTTCATCGCTTCCCCCTTCGGAAATGATCATGTTGATCAATCTTCGTATCTCGTCCGTGAGCACGTCGCCGGAAAGGAGTTCCGGCCGGTAGGCAAGCGTCTTTTCGACGCGCTTCCTGAGGCGCCAGCGGGCGATGTTCGCATGATGACCGGACGAAAGCACGTCCGGGACGCGGAGTGTATCATAAACCGCGGGCCGTGTATACTGCGGGTATTCGAGCAGCCCTCCCTCGAAGCTCTCGTCCTCGAGGGATTCCCCGGTGATGACCCCGTCGATGAGGCGATAGATGGCGTCCGTGAGCACGAGCGCGGCCACCTCGCCGCTCGAGATCACGTAGTCGCCGATGGTAATCTCGTCGTCCACGTACTTGTCGATGACCCGCTGGTCGATGCCCTCGTAGCGGCCGCAGATCAGCACGAGTTCCGGCTCGCGCGCCAGGTCGCGGGCGTAGTCCTGGTTGAAGAGCCGCCCCCCCGGAGTCAGGTAGACGGTCCGCTTGCTTCGGGAACCGGCGGCGTCGAGGGCGCGGCCGAGAGGCTCCGTGAGCATGAGCATCCCTGGCCCACCGCCATATACTTCGTCGTCGCACTTGCGGTGCTTGTCGAGGGCATGGTTCCGGACGTCGACGAGCTCGTACGAGACGAGGCCGCGTTCGACCGCCCGCTTCATGATGGAATTTTCGAAAAAGCCCCTGAGGATTTCTGGAAAAAGGGTCAGGACGGTGATCTTCAATCAGGCTTCGTCCATTTCGGCGCCGGGCTCGCCTGAGGTTTCGGCGCTGTCTTCGCGGTCGAGGATCCAGTCGACGAGGAGTTCCATCGTCCCGTCGTCCGTGTCCACGCGCCCGATGAATTCCTTGCGGAAAGGCACGAAGCGCTCGCGCCCGTCCGGCAGTCGGCAGGCCAGAAGCTGGCCGCCGCCGCCGTCGACGACGGCGGCCACCACCGCCGCGGGTCGGCCGTCGAACAGGAGGGAGGAACCCGCGAGGTCGGTGGCGTAGAATTCGTCGCGGCGCAGGGGACAGGCCTGCGCGCGGGGTGCGTACAGCTCGAAGCCGACGAGAGCGCGGGCGGCCTCGGGCGATTCGTAGCCCTCGAACCTGATCGCGACGCCCTTGCCGGCGTTCACGACCGAAACGACGCGCGCGGCCAGGGAACCGGGTTTCCTGTCATCGCCGCGCAGCGTCACGTCCTTCAGCTTGAGAATGTGCGCCGTTTCTCCCGAGTAGGAAACAAAACGCACGTGACCCTTGAGGCCGTGGGGGGCGCCCAGGCGGCCCAGGGCCAGTTCGTCGGACGGCATGGCAGCGCTCGCTTCGATCCGGGGGCGGATCAGTCCAGGATCTCGAGATGGACTCGCTTGGAATCCTTGGTGGCGGCGGCGCTCAGGACGGTGCGGATGGCCTTGGCGATCCGTCCGTGTTTCCCGATGACCTTTCCGATGTCCTCGGAAGCCACCCGGAGTTCCAGGATGGTCGATTTCTCGCCCTCGATGACGTTCACCGACACGCCAGCGGGATCGTCCACGAGCGACTTGGCTATGTATTCCACGAGATCGCGTTCCACGATGCTCTCCTTATTCGCGACCGGCGGCGCACAGGCGCCGCGGGCGGCGTTGCAGCCGGTATGTGATCCCGACCCGACTCGGACGCGCCACCGGTCTTTCCGCCGCGAGGCGGTCGAAAGACGAAGCTCTGGCGCTGGATGGGATCGGGGGTGGGATCGACCGAATGCCCTCCGGACGCTTGCGGCGCCGGGAGGACCACGATTATTTTACGTGGATGCCCTTCAGGTTGAAGAGGCCACGGACCGTATCGGACGCTTCGGCACCCTTGTCGAGCCAAGAGCGGGCCTTGGCTTCGTCGAGGATGAGCTGTTTGGCTTCCACTTCGATCGGATGATACAGGCCGAGTTCGTCGATCGTCTTGCCGTCGCGGGGCTGACGGGAATCCATGACGACGATGCGGAAATAAGGGCGTTTCTTCGCGCCGAATTTTTTGAGGCGGATCTTGACGCTCACGGGGGTCCTCCTGTGATATGCGGCCTTCGTCGAATTTGATGATCCCCGTCCATGAAGGCCGGAAACGGGGTAAACGTGTCGTACTCTATACCCCAAAACGCCGAAAGAGTCAACGAAGCGCGGTCCGTCTGGCATCGTCGCGGGGAGTCCGCTATACTCTCGCGCAGGACGAGCGGCCGCGAGAGGCGGCATCACGGAGCATGTGCATGGAAAACGCCAACGAACTGATCCGGCGATCGATCGAATGGATCGACGGTTACTCCTTCCTGAAATCCCTTCCCTGGTGGGGCATCGCGGCCTATATCGCCGGCTTCGGCGTCCTGGGCACCCTTGGCCACGGGCTCCTGGCCAGAAACTTCAACGAAAAAACCCCGAAATTCCTGTCCGGCCTGTGGGGCGCGATCTGGGCGGTGATCTCCATGGCGGCGGGCATGCCTGCGCTCCGCGAGATGATCCGCATGCTCGCTTCCGACCGGAACTGGCAGGATATCGGCCTGAAACTGCTCTCCCTGATCGGTGAAAAAAGCTGGAACATCGCCTCCATGGCCACCTGGTTCATGATGGTCGTCATCCTCCTCGCCGCGTCGGCGAGCGCGGTGGCCGGGGCCCTGCTATCATCGCTGTTTGCCAGGATCTGGCTGCTCGGCAAGAAGGTGAAGCCCTTCGCCTGGAGCGGCCCCACGCTCGGCGTCCTCGGTGGCATCGGCTTCGGTTCCGTCTACGGGATCTCATTGCTCGTCGGCAAGGTCGGCTTCATCGACTGGGTGCGGGCTTTCGACGGGAGCCTGCCGACCGCCTGGCCGTTCTGGTTCCCGTACGTCGGCTTCGGGCTCTTCCTGTTCTACGCGCTGGCCCTCCTCGTCCTCGGCGCCCTCGAAAACGGAGCCTGGGCCATCGCCCGGGCAGCGGTCAGCCTGACCGTCGGCGCGTGCTTCTTCGTCTTCATGATCGCGGCGGCCCCGCTCGCCGGGGTCATCTGCGCTGGCTACCTCGTCGTGGCCTGGCTCGGTTCCCTCGCTCGCAAGAAACCGACCGGAAGCCAGGGCGCACCGGGTGGGAACCAGGTCCAGCCCCGGTAATCCCGGTTCGACCCCGACACGTTTTCAATTGAAGGAGACGACATGGAAAAGATACTGGCGATCACCCTGGCATGCATGACCGCGGCCGCGACCTGGGCCCAGGGCGGCACGTTCGAAGGCGAAATGCTCAAACTCGGCCGTCTCCTCGCCGAAGCGTACGCACCCGAATCAGGCGCTCTGTTCAAGGCTACCGTTTCCGTGGGCGACTTCGAAACCATCGGGCCGACCGCCGCGTCGCTGCGGATGGGCGACACGGTGCGGGAAGCCCTCATCACGGTACTCGGACGCTCCACGGTGTTCACGGTCGTGGACCGGCGGAACCTCGACGCGGTGCTGTCGGAAATGGAACTCCAGCTGTCCGGCATCACGGACCCCGAACAAGTTTCCGAAGCGGGCCTCCTGGCCGGCGCCGAAGCCATCGTCTACGGGAGCGTCACGGAGGAAGCCGACGCCTTCGTCGTGAACTGCCGCATCGTCAAGGTGGAAACCGGGATCGTGGAATCGGTGACGGCGTCCCTGCCCCGCGGGCTCTTCGTGAAGGCCGCGGAAGACCGCCTGGACCGGCTCTACGTCCAGCCCATGGGTGTCGGGATCGCGGTATACGGCATGGGCATGACCCTCTCCGGGGACAAGGCCACCCCGGTCCCCTACCCCGGCCTCGACGCCACCTTCCTGCGAACCGAGGCCGGCGCCGAAGTCCGCTACCGCTTCACGAAAAACCTGATGGTGGGGCTTGGCGGCGAATGGCTGTACGGCCAGGTTTGGTATGATCCGGACCTGGGTTGGGATTTGATCCCGGCAGGATGGCCAGTACCGGACGACGGCTCCGCTCCCTTCACCATCGTCGCCAACGGCTTCGGCCTGCCCGTTTCGGTCTACGCCACCGTGAACCCCGTGCGCTGGCTGTCGCTCATCGCGCGGGTACAGGCCGAATATTGCCTACTGAACTTCGAAGGCTACTTCGACCCGTCCAACGGCAAGGGTTTCGGCATCAACGAGTTCGGTCCCCGGCTCAACGCCGAACTGTTCCTGTTCCAGTTCCAGGCCGGCGCCGAAGCCTTTGTGACGCCGCGGGCGTCCATCTGGCTCCTGACTGGCTATCGCCTGGGCTCCACCGAGCTGGAAACTTCCATGCTCCACCTCCCCGACTTGCCGCCGACCATCGACGTGGACCTCTCCGGCTTCAGCATGGGCGCAGGCGTCGCGGTATATTTCTGAAGAACCCGGAGGGACAGTGCTCACGATTCAATCATGAAGGACCATCGACGCCTCGGGCGTCCAGGCGCTCTGCGGGGAAGCCGCCGAGGCTTCGATCGAAGCGTTGTACGTTTGGCTGGAAAAGAAACCATAGATCAAGGGAGCGTCCATGAAACACGTGATCATCGCCAATCCACGTTCCGGCAAGGGGAAGGGGCGGAAGCGGCTCCCCCTGGTCGAGGCCAACCTCCGCTCGCGCTCGGTCCCCTTCGAGACGATGACAACCACGGGACCCGGCGACGCCACGGCGTTCGCGACCGCGGCCTGCGGTGCCGGCTGCGAGGTCATCGTGGTGCTCGGCGGCGACGGCACGCTCTTCGAGGTCGTCAATGGCATCATGGCGACGGAGCGTCGCCCGAAGGTCGCGCAGATCCCCGTGGGTACGGGAAACTCTTTCATCAAGGACCTGGGGATCGACACTTTCGAGCAGGGACTCGCGGCCCTGGATCGGGGCGTGACCAGGAAGGTCGACCTGGGCAAGGGCAGCTCGACCGGTCATGACTTCTGGTTCATCAACCTCACGGGAGCGGGCTTCGTCGCCCGGGCGGCGAGGACGGCGAGCTTCTTCAAGATGTTCGGCGACTTTTCCTACACGATCGCCGTCCTCCTGGAACTCCCGGGGCTCAAGTCGCGAAGGCTCGACATCGTGGCCGACGGCGTCTCGACGTCGAGGGATGCCGTCTTCATCGAGATATGCAACTCCCGGAAGACAGGCGGCGAAATGATCATGGCGCCGGGCGCGAAGGTGGACGACGGCCTGTTCGACGTCGTGATCGCGAAGGCCATGAACCGCCGCACGCTCCTTTCCCTCCTCCCGACCATCTTCACCGGCAAGCATGTGGGAAGCCCCTACGTCGAGATCTTCACCTGCAGGAAGATCGAGGCAAGGTTCGACGGCGCGGAACCGGTGACCCCCGACGGCGAGCTCCTGGGGACGACGCCGCTCACGACCGAGGTCCACCCCGGCGCGATCGAGATCTTCGCGCTGTGAGGCCGCTCAGGAGCGCCTGGGCCTGGGTTTCCGGGGTGGCGGTTTTCGCCCTCATGGCACTCTGCATGGTCTTCCTGCCCGTCTTCGCCCGGCCGCGCGCCTGGGATTCCATTGCCAAGGCCCTCTCGCGGCTTCTCGCATCCTGCTTCGGCATGAAGGTGCGCGTACGCGGCCTCGAAAACCTCGACTCCACGGACGGCATGGTACTCGTCTGCAACCACGTGAATTTGGTAGACCCTTTCCTGCTCTACGGCCATGTTCCCCTCTTCTTCCGCGGGCTCGAGCAGGCCGATCATTTTTCATGGCCGGTATGGGGCTGGCTCAGCCGGCGTTTCGACAACATCCCGCTCGACCGTTCGGGTGGAGGGAGTACGGCGGGAGCCCTGCGGGCGGCCGGCGCGGCCCTCGCCGCGGGCACGTCGATCCTCGTCTTCCCGGAAGGGCACCGGACCCGGGACGGGGGGTTCGGGGCGTTCCATCGTGGCGCCTTCAGGCTCGCGGCACGGCAGGGCGCCACCCTCGTGCCGATCGTGCAGGCGGGGAGCTGGGAAGTGTTCAGGAAAGGCTCGCTCGGGATCCGACCGGGCCCGGTCGAGCTCACGGTACTGCCGCCCTGGCCGCGCGAACGCTACGCGGGACTCGACGAATCCGCGTTCCTCAAGCTCGTACGGGAGGAAATGCTCGGTGCATGGGCGGAGTCGCGGGAAGGCATCGCACGATCACGCAGTGGATGACGAACTTCTGAGGGACAGTGCTCAAACTCCTGAGCAAACTCCTGAGGGACAGTGCTCATGATTCAATCAGGAAGTGCCATCGCGATAGTACTGGGGGTATGAGAAAACCACGAGAGCTACAGGACGGTGCCCACTATCATGTTACAGCGCGTGCGAATCGCCAGGAAATGATCCTCGACAATGGGCCGATGAAGGAGCTTTTCCTGTCGGTAGTGAAGCGGGCGAAGATAAAATACGATTTCCGGATCGAAAACTTCTGTATCATGGGCAATCACTTCCACTTCATCATTCAACCTCGAAACGGGGAAAGTCTTTCCGCGATCATGCAGTGGATCATGAGCGTCTTCGCGATGTCGTACAACAGGATATCAGGCTTCACCGGGCACGTGTGGGGATGCCGGTTCTTTTCGCGGATCATCGCCGGTCTTCGGCAGTTCATGCAGGTATTCGAGTACATCGACGACAATCCGGTGGAGGCCAGCCAGGTGGCGGATCGCCGGCAGTGGCGGTACGGAGGCCTTGCCCATGATCGGGCGGGATGCCGGGAACTGCTCGATGAGATGCCGGAATGGGTCAGGCTCCTGTTCCCGGAACACGCACTACCGGTACTTTGTTGACTGCTCGGATCCCCCGCCTTGCCGAAGACACCCACATGATCGCGCCTTTCCCTCCCTGAACCGCCCCGGGTTCTTCGGAGCCTTTTCTATTTGAGTCCAGCTCCCACGGCCAGACCTTCTTGGTGAGTATAATACATCTTCTCGAACTCCGCGGGTGGCACATTACCGATCGGCTCAA
>JAPLSN010000040.1 GCA_026398615.1 Spirochaetota bacterium
TACGTCTGGTTCGACGCCCCGATCGGTTATATCAGCATTACAGCCTGCCTCGGTGACGAAAAAGGTTTCGACTGGAAGTCGTGGTGGATGAACCCGAGGGAAGTCGAGCTCTACCAGTTCATAGGGAAGGACAACATCCCCTTCCATACGGTGATCTTCCCCTCGAGCCTCATCGGCTCCGGACGTACCTGGACGCTCCTCCACCACATGTCGAGCACCGAGTACCTCAACTACGAATCCGGGAAATTCTCCAAATCCAAGGGCATCGGCGTATTCGGCAACGATGCCATGGAATCAGGCATACCCGCGGACGTCTGGCGATTTTACATCTTCTACAACCGGCCGGAGAAGTCGGACGTCACCTTCACGTGGAAGGATTTCCAGGAGAAGGTCAACAGCGAGCTCATCGGGAACCTCGGCAATCTGGTGAACCGCACCCTCACCTTCGTCAACCGCTTCTACGACGGCGTCATTCCCGAAGCCGGCCCGAACGAGGCATTCTGGTCCGATGCACGACGCATCGAGCGGGAGATCACCGAGGGGCTCGACCGTGCGGAACTGCGCGAATCCCTGCATTCCGCGTTTGCGCTCTCGGCGCTCGCCAACAAAGCCTTCCAGGATTGCGAACCGTGGAAGGCCCGGACCGAAAATCCCGCCAAGGCGGCGACGCTCATCCGCGACCTGTGCTATGTCCTGCGCGACCTCGCCATCATCATGCACCCCTACCTTCCCGCCAGCGCCGCGAAAGTCGCCGGTTTTTTCGGGAAGACGATCGGCTCGGGCGGGCTCGACTGGTCGACGCTCGGGAAACTGGAGGGGCTCGACCGCGTACTCCCCACGGAAGTCCTGTTTGCGAAACTGGAAGACGACCAGGTGAACGCCTTGCGCGAACGCCACGCGGGATCCCAATCCGAGCGGCAGGCGCGCGACGACGAAGTCCGCAAGTCGGTTGCCGGGACGGCAGCAGCGGCGCTCGTACCGACGGCCGGGGAAGCGCCCAAGCCGGACGAACCGAAACCTTTTCCCTGGGCCGACCTGCCGGTCGAAGAACGCTTCGGCAAGATCGTAAGGCTCCGCGTCGCGACGATCGCTTCAATAACGCGCCATACCAAGGCTGACAAGCTCTATATCGAAACGCTCGACGACGGTTCCGGTACGGAACGCGTCATCGTCTCGGGACTCGTGCCGTTCTACGGGGAAGAGGAACTCCTGGGCAAGCGCATCCTCATCGTGGACAACCTCAAATCCGCCAGGCTCAGGGGCGTGGAAAGCCGCGGTATGCTACTCGCGGCCGAAGCGACGGGCGCCGACGGAACCGAGATCGTCGAAGTCCTGGACGTTTCCCGGGCAGCCAACGGCGATATCGCCGTGCTCGAGGGGCTTGAGGCCTATGGCGCCGACGAGATAGACGTGGATGCCTTTTTCTCCGTTCCCCTGCGCGTCGAAGGCGGTTGCGTCATGGTCGGAACAAGACGGCTTACCGTGGACGGGGAACCCGTCATGACGTCCAGGATCGTCGATGGCGGCGTCCACTGAGCCCTTCGATGCCCGTCGGGCCGATGGAAACAATTTCCCCCGCGGAATGCGATATCCGCGCGGGGGACCTCCTTCAGACCGGTTTTTGGGGAGCGTTCAAGTCGGATTTCGGCTGGAAACCCCATCATGTCTCCTGGAACGGCGAAGCCATCCTCGTCCTCCAGAGGAAGCTCGCGGGGCCGACTTCCTTCCTGTACGTGCCACGAGGCCCATCCCTGGCGTCGGTACCCGAACCCGGTCGCACTGCATCGTTGGCGGATCTGGCTCGGGAACTGAAGACCCTGTCGGCGGGCTCGGTTTTCGCCCGTTTCGATCCTCCCTGGTCCACGGTCGAAACCATCGATCCCGGCGATGAAAAACCAGCGTCCGCGAACGACGTTCCCCGCCCTTCGCTGGGCGCCCCGTTCCGTCGCGCATCCATGGACATCCAGCCGCCGGACACGGTGATTGTCGACCTGGCAGAAGGTGACGGGGTTCGATCCGACGAAAACCTGCTCGCCACCATGAAACCGAAATGGCGCTACAACATCCGACTTGCCTCGAAAAAAGGCGTATCGGTGTCCGACGAGGGAATCGACGCGATGGACGTTTTCTACGAACTGTACCTGGCGACGTCCAGGCGCGACAGGATAGCCGTCCATCCGAAGTCGTACTACCTGAGGCTTCTTTCGCTCGCCCGGGAATACGGTCCCGGCGCACCCGACCTGAGGCTGTGGATCGCTCGGCACGAAGGCCGCCCGATCGCGGCCATCATAACTTCGTTCAAGAACGGCCAGGCGGTCTATCTCTACGGTGCATCGGGTGGGGAAAAGCGCAATCTCATGCCGGCATACGCGCTCCAGTGGGAGGCCATGCGCGCCGCACGCGATTGCGGCTGCACGAGCTACGACATGTACGGCATCCCCCCACGCGCCGATCCATCTCACCCGATGTCCGGGCTCTATCGTTTCAAGACCGGGTTCGGGGGCAGGATCGCGCATTTCGCCGGTTCCTGGGATTATCCCTTTCACACCTTGCCGTACGCGGCATACAGGGTGGCGGAGTCAGCGAGGAAATACTGGTTCAAACGATGGATGAAGCGCGGTGGGCGGGCAAACGCCGGATAGGCGTCAGTCTTTTTCCCCGAACACGATGGCCTCGAAGGTATAGAGTTCGGTCGCGGGGCTTTGCCAGGCTTCCTCGGGAAGGCACGCCTTCCTGCAAACCTGCTTGAGGAATGCAACCCGATCCCATCCCCATTCCACGGGAACCTGTGGAAGGAGCACGCCGGACTGGAAGCCCCTGACGATGTACAACCCGTGCCTGCCCACTTCGACGGTCCCGGGATCGGGGCACGCCGAAAGCGGCGTCAGGACCGATATCTCGATGGAAATCGACGGCCATTCCCCGGGCGAAACCGGCGGAAATCTCGAATCCTCGAACGCCGCCGCCGCCGCCATGATCCTTACGGTTTCGGCGAGCGCGGTCGTGGCGCTTATCCTTCCTATGCATCCACGCAGGTTTCTCCCGATGCTGAGGGTCACGAATGCCCCGCATCTCGCGGCCAGGGAGCCGGTACCCGGCATGAAGCGGGTTTGCGTGCCGCGCAGGCGAGACTCGACCGACTCCCTCGCGATCTCGAGCAATTCCTTCTTTTCCTCGCCGGTAATTTCAAGCATGTCCGTCAAACTCCCGGAAACCAGGCACCGGCCGCGTAATGGACGATTTTCTCGTCGGGATTCGCCCTTGCGGCGCGCGAATCGATCCTTTGCAGGAGGGTCCATGACGCATCGCGGAGGATCATCGTCGAAAGGATGGTAGCAACGCAGGCTGAACCGCAGGGCGAACCCTCGCCGCCCACGAGCATGGCGTCGGTGTTCCGGACGCGGATCGACTCCAGGAACGCGTCCGATCTTCGCCCGGCTTCGCGTGCGTCCGCACTCGAGGCGAGATCCGTGGACACGACGAACAGGACGGAAGCCATTCGCTCGTAGAACACGAGATCGAGGGCACAAGCCAGTGCATTGGAAACCGGCTTTCCCGGGGTTCCGGTCAGCACCGGGACCAGGGAAGCTTCCGGGAAGAGCGAACGCATGAACGGGAGCTGGACTTCGATCGAGTGCTCTTCGAAATGCGGGATATCGCCCATGCGGAAGATCATGCCGCAGGACTCCAGCTCCTCTATGGCCGCGCGGTCGACGGGTATGGATCCGAGGGGCGTTTCGAAGAAATCGGATTCGGGAAGGTAGACTTCGGAAGAATCAAGCCGATGTCGCGGCGCGATGATGACCACGGTATCGATCCGTCGTCCGGAGGCCGCTTTCCATGCGAGGGCTTCTAGGTTGCCGGAATAGCTGAAACCCGCATGGGGCGAAAGCACGGCCTGGGCATCCGTCCTCGGGGGACTGGCTTCGGCAAGATGGGCATGAACCGCTGCCCCGAGTTCGGATGGATCTTCAGGATAGAAGATGCCGGCGACGATGGCTTCCCGGACCTTTATCCCTTTACTTTGATCGTCCATGTTGAATTCCAGTATACTCCACGGAACGGGGGATGCAAGAAGGAACGCTCTTCCGGAAAACGGGGAAACGATGAAGATAGTGATCGCGGACGACGAGAGGAACCTGCGCGAGGCATTGTGCTCGTTTTTCAGGTCTGAAGGATTCGAGTGCATCGAAGCGGCGGACGGCATGGCGGCCAAGGCCGTGCTTGAATCCGAAGCCGTGGATGCCGTCGTGGCGGACTTGCGAATGCCGGGCATGGACGGGCTCGGTCTCCTCGCCTGGTTGCGGGATCATGGCCCTTCGATTCCCGCCATCATGATCTCGGCTCACGGTGACGTGGGGGACGCCGTGGCCGCTATGAAGCTGGGCGCCGTGGATTACCTGCAAAAGCCGTTTGACCCGGAAGAATTGGCGATTCGTCTCCGCAAGGCCGTGAGGGAGCGCCTCATGACCGCGGAACGGGAAACGGAGCTGAAAATCAGCGCGGGGAAAAACGAATTCCTCGGCCGGAGCAAACCCGTCGCCGACGTGCTCCGCCTGATCGAAAAGGCGGCACCCCTCCCGTCGACCGTCCTCATCACCGGAGAAAGCGGTACGGGCAAGGAGGTGGCGGCGAGGTCGCTCCATGAACTATCCGGCCGCCAGGGCCCGTTCGTTCCGATCAACCTGGGCGCACTCCCCGAGTCCCTCGCCGAGAGCGAACTCTTCGGATACGAAAAGGGCGCGTTCACCGGAGCCGATTCCAGGAAACCGGGGTTTTTCGAATTGGCCCATGGGGGCACGCTTTTTCTCGACGAGATCGGGGAACTGCCCCTCAATCTCCAGGTCAAGCTCCTGCGCGCCGTGCAGGAGAGGAAAATCTCGAGGCTGGGCGGGGGGAAGGCGATACCCGTCGACGCGCGCATCGTCGCCGCAACGAACCGGAATCTCGAACAGGAAGTCCGGGAGGGGCGTTTCAGGGAAGACCTCTACTACAGGATCAATGTCGTCAGGATCCAGCTTCCGCCGCTCAGGGATCGGGGACAGGACATCGCGCTGCTCGCCAACCACTTCGTGAAGAAAATTTCCGCGGAAACCGGGAAAACCGTCGACGGCATTTCCGAGGCGGCGATGGCCGAGTTGCTCGGGTACGGCTTCCCGGGCAACGTGCGTGAACTGCAGAACGTCATCGAACGGGCCGTCATTCTATCGGAAGGGGCAATGCTGGAATCGGGGGATTTCAGTTTTTTCGGCGAACGTGCCTCGTCGCCCGGCGCCGTTACTGGGACGGAACCTGTTTCGCTTGCGGAACTGGAACGCGCGGCCATCGTCGCGGCGCTGAAACGCAACGGGTTCCGGCGCGAAAAGACGGCGAACGAACTCGGAATCACTCGGCGGACCCTGCTCAACAAGATCAAAGAATACGGCATACCCGCTCAGGAATCCGATGAGCCGGCTTCCTGAGCGCCCGGGCGCAGGCATCAGCCGGGGCATGAAAAAGGGAGCAGGCGGCAGTCAGCCGGACTCACGCCCGCGCGGACGGTTTGCCCGGGCGTGGGAGCGTCGCGCTCGTCCAGGTCGAGCATCATCCTGAAACCGGACGAATCGAGCTCGCAGCGCCACCTGCCCCTGACAAACGAGCGGCCGACGCAGGTCGCGGTGAACGAGTTGGGCGATTTTTGTTCGGGTGCGCATCCGCCAAGGATGATCCGGTCACGGCGGAAGAACAGGGCTGTACCTTTCCGCGCGTTTTCCGATGAGCTGCCCCGGGTCTCGAAGGTTCCGAGCGGCGTTTGGACGGACCCGTCTTCCTGCTGCTCCGCGGGAATGACGCAGCCGCAATCCAGGAATCCCGCGATGAAGGCGGTAGGCGGTTCATCCCAGAGCTCCTGGGGACTGCCTTCCCCCTCGATCCTTCCGGCACGCATCACAGCTACCCGATCGGCGACGACGAAGGCTTCGTCCAGGTCGTGGGTGACGTAGATCGCCGTCATCCGAAAATCCCTGAGCCGGGTGCGTATCTCGTCCCTCAATGTCGATCGCTGCGTTTCGTCCACCGAGGAGAGGGGTTCGTCCAGGAGGATGAGCCTGGGATCGATGGCAAGGGCCCGCGCGAGCGCGACGCGTTGACGCTCTCCGCCGGAAAGGGTGCCAACGTGCCGCGGGCCGAAGCCACCGAGACCCAGCCGGTCGAGGAGTCCGTCGGCTTTCAGCCTGCGTGCGCGGCGCGGCATTCCCCGGACAGCCAGGCCGAAGGCGACATTGTCCCGGACCGAAAGGTGGGGGAACAGCGCATGATCCTGGAAGACGAATCCTATCCCGAGGCTTTCGGGTTTCGCGCCGGAAATGTCCCGGCCGTCCAGGACCAGGCGGCCCGAATCGGCTGTCTCGAGGCGCGCGATCAGTCGCAAGAGCGTCGTTTTCCCGCAACCCGACGGACCCACCAGGGCAAGGATCTCCCCCCGTTCGAGCGCGACGCTCGCGGACAAGGTGAAATCGTCGTAACGCCTTTCAATGGCTATGGCTTCACAGTGCATCCCGACGCCCTCCGGACAGGGAGAATACGGCCACGGACGCGAGGAAGAGGATCGTGCCGAGCGCGCAGGCTTCGCCGAACCGGTAGCCTCCGATGTAACGATAGAGGCGGAGCGAGAGGGTCTCCGCACCCGATCCGAGCATGAGAGCCGCGTTGGCGTCCCCGACGCCGATCGCGAAAACCATGGCGGCTCCGGAAAGGAGCGCCCTGGACACGAGGGGCATGGTGATCCTTGTCGCAGTATCCACGGCGTCCGCACCGATCGATCGTGCGGCGTCGAACACGGACGGAGGGACGTTGCCCAGGGCGGCCGCGGCAGGCCTGAAGACGAGGGGGAAGGACGAGGAAGCGATCACGGCCGCGATAATCAGGAACGGGGGGAAAAAAATCGAATCGGTTCCGGCGGAAATCCTCGTCCACCCGAGTGCGAGCGCCGTTCCGGAAACCGCCAGGGGAAGGAACGACAGGGTGGCGGCGAAGGGTTTGATCCGGGCGTTGCGGGACGAAGCAAGGAATACCGCTCCGACGATGACCGCGAACAATGCTGCCGTCCCGGCCGCCGCGAGGGTCAAGCCCAACGAGTGCAGGAAGGATGGCGAAAGGGCGATCCTGATATAATTGCCGAAGCCGAACGCCGTCGACGGCGAGTAGCCGTTTCTCTCGACGAAGGATCTCAGGATGATCGAGCCGAGCGGCCCGAAGAGGAAGAAGACCACGAGCGCGAAATAGGCCAGGGCCGCGGGAAGCTCGGACAGCGACAGCCTTTTTCGCGTCCTTCCCCGTGAGCGGGCCGAGATCTGGGACGAGGAAGCGCGCGATTCCAGCATCGCGTAGGCGCCGACGACCAGGAGCGATACCGCGGTTTCCATGATCACGATGACGCCGGCCTTGCCCGAATCAAGGTCCGTGCGCGCGGCGCGGAAAAGTTCAACTTCCATCGTCGAGCCGGAAAGTCCGCCCACGAGCATCGCGATCACGAAACTGAAAAAACTGTAGAGGAAAACGAGCGATGCGGCGGCGCCGACGGCCGGGGCGAGTTGGCGCAGGGTGACCTGGAAAAATATCCGTGCGGGCGAAGCGCCAAGTGTCCTTGCGCCGTCCTCCTGGATCCCGGGCAACTCCGCCCACGCGTCGCCGACGATCAGCACCACGAGCGGGAAGTTGTACGCCGTATGCACGATGACGATGCCTGGCGCGGTGTAGAGGAACTGGAAGATGCCGACTCCCAGGATCGCTTCGCTCGCCGCGTTGGCGAAGCCTTCGCGTCCGAAGAACATGACGAAGCCGAGGGCCATGACGACAGGCGGTACGCAGAGGGGAACGGCTGAGGAAGCCAGGAGGAGGCCGCGTCCGGGGAAAATCCTCCGCGCGACGAAAAATGCTCCCGGCATTCCCACGAGGACGGAAATCCCGGAGCTCGCGAAGGCTTGCACTGTCGTGAAGCACAGAGTCCTGACGACACCGTACCCCGGGAATCCCGCGGGAACCGCGAGCGCGATGACCGAAACGAAGGGAGCGATGAAAAAAGCCGTGATCACGAGGGCAAGGCCGGCCGCCAGGGCCGCGACCGCGAGCCGGACTCGCCATCCGGCGCTGTTCCTCATTTTCTTCCCAGCGCTTCGAGGCAGGCGTCGATCATCGCGACGGGAACCGCGGCTTCCGGCTTGAGGAGTTTCGCCGGCCTTGGAGCCGCTTTGAAACTGGCGGGAAGGGGTATCGACGGATCGACGGGGTACATCCACTGCGTCGTTGGCAGCAGTGCCTGGACTTCCGGCGAAAGGAGGTAGTCCACGAATGCCTTGGCCTGTTTGAGCCGCATGGTTCCCGCGAGTATGCCCGCGCCTTCGACCTGCAGCGGATGACCTTCGGCGAAAACGAGGGTCTTGTACCTCTCCGTATGGTCGTTTTCGACATGGTAGGCAGGGCTCGTGGTATAGCTCAGGACAAGAGGCGTTTCGCCCGCGACGAACATGCCATACGCGGAATCCCACCCGTCGGTCATGGTCAGGACGGTCGGTTTCAACCTTCGCCAGTAATCGGGAGCTGCGTCGCCGTAAGCCGACACGGTCCATGCGAGAAACCCGAGGCCCGGCGTTGAGGTTCGCGGATCCATGATCACGAGCTTGCCTGAGTACTCGGGGGAGGTCAATCCTTCGAGGTCCTTTGGGGGCGATTCCAGCTTTTCTGAATCCCATACGATGGCGAAGCAGCCCCAATCGAAGGGAGTGAGCCTCCATTCGGGATCGAGGACCAGCTCGGGGGGAACCTTCCCGGCGCCGGACGGTCTGTAGGAAAGGAGGATGCCTTCGGAAATCGCCCGATGCGCAAGGTTGTTGTCGATGCCGACTATGACATCCGCCTTCGGCGTCTTTTTTTCCAAGATCGCCCGAACCAGGGTCTGGCCCGCGTCCCCGGACGATACGAGTTCGATTTCGATCCCGGAAGCCTTCAGGAATCCCTTGACGATCGCAGGGCCCGGACCCCATTCAGCGGCGAACGAATCATAGACATAGACGACAAGTTTCGACGGATCTCCTGCTTCGGCCGGTTTGGCGCAGGCGCAGAACGCGAGGAGGACGAAGAGCAGGAACGGCAGTATGGCGGGTTGTTTCATGGCTCCCTCCGCAGGCATTACCCTGTTCAGGTGATTCGGGTATCATCTCAGACCGTATTTCGCGACGGAAAAAACGGCCACCCCGGTGAAGCGGAAGCTACAACCAATGTCGCACAATGTCAAGAACCCCGATCACCCTTCAGTCTTCCCTTCCGATGAGCGCCTTGAGCGAACGCAGCCGCGTTTCGTCGATGACGATGCGCAGGTTCTTTTCCTGGGTGGGGATCACGAGGCCGACCGGGCCGTCCTTCGCCCGCCGCAAGTACTTGACGAAGGTGTAATAAAGGTCGCCCCTGCCCGCCAGACGTCCTTTAGAATAATACAGCGCGAGCGTTCCGGCATCCACGAGTATCTCGAGCGGAACGGTCTTTCCGGGTTTGACTTTCACGAATACGTAGGAACCGGAATAATCGCGGGCATGAAGCCAAAGGTCGTTCCCGCGCACGTGAGAGCGGAGGAGTGCGTCGTTTTCCCTGGCCGACCTCCCGACCAGTATCTTCCATCCGTCCCGTTCGAGCGAAATACCGCCGAAACCCTTCCTGCCGCGTTCCTTTTCCGCCTGGACACGCACGAGATAGTTGCGGAGGACGAAGGGGTTTTCCTCTTTTTCGAGTCCCGCCAGTTCCCGATCGAGAACTGCGGCGCGTTCCCTCGCCAGGGCGAGTTCCTGAGCGATGTCGCTGGCGCCGGACCTTGCCTTGCGATGTTTCTGATAGTACGAAGCGGCATTTTCGACCATGGTGGCATCGGGTTCTATCTCCACGTGGACGACGCCGCCCCTGTAGAAATCAGGAGCTTCCACGAACCTGCCTGCGGGTTTCTTCCCCGCCTGAGCCATGAGGATATCGCCGATTTCACGGAAACGGTCGGGATCGGCATATGAGCTCGCGACGCGCTCGAGCTCGTCGATCCTGGATTCGATGGCGAAACGCCGTTCCGCCACGCGTGCCCTGATTCGCTCCAGGAGTGTCTCACGCGAAGCGCCGCCGCCGCTCCGGGAGTAATGGGCATCGACTCGTTCGTTGAAGGTCGGCGCGGGATCGTCTGCGAATTCGCGGATCGAGAAGTCTCTGGCCGGCGGGCTTTCGGGAATCATGGCTTCGGGGCGATACATGCCGCCTGCTATTTCGCCCTTCGAAGGCTTGCGGGCCAGCGCGTCGGCGATGTTTCCGGATGGATCCGTGAGGATGATGTTGGCTGCCCCGCTCCAGAGCCTCGCGTAGAGAAGGTAATCGCCGTCCTTGCAGCGCAGGTCGAAACGGACGATCCGTTCCGCCCCGAGCTGGCGGACGGAAGCGATTCGTCCGTTCAGTATCCGGGCTTTCAGGAGCTCGCAGAAACGGATCGGGCGTTCCGATTTCGGCACGGGTCTGGAAGTGGCGTGGAGACGGCAGGCGCCATGCGCGACGCAGACGAGCAGGTCGACCGATCCCCGCCCCGAGTACGTACAGAGCAGGAGTGTGTCGTACGAAGGCTGGACTATCTTCTGTATCTGCGCACCCGAAAGATCGAGTTCGGAAAGGACGAGATCGATCTCCTTCCAGTTCAGCGACAACGGGAACCCCGCATCCGCGAACCGATCCTGCTACGGATCACGAGCCGTGGCAATGCTTGTACTTCTTGCCGGAACCGCAGGGACAGGGGTCGTTTCGCCCGACCTTGGGGTTCGCACGCCGTACAGTTACCGTACCGGAGCGTGCCTGGTCGGCGACCGAACCCGCGGGTGCCATTGCCGGCCTTGCCGTCTGGGAGGACCCCGTAATGGTCGCCGCGGCGCTGCCGAATTGTCCCACTTCGTCGTGCATCGCGGTGGCGACCGTCGTCGCCTTCACCTGTCGCTCTTCCTGGGCTTTGATCCTCACGAGGAAGACTTTCCTGGCCAACTGGGCACGGATGTCCTCGATCATCGACTCGAAGATCTTGAATCCCTCGATCTTGTACTCGGTCAGCGGGTTCTTCTGCGCGTACGAGCGCAAGTACACCGCTTCGCGGAGGGCTTCCATGTTTTCGAGGTGGTCCAGCCACTTCTGGTCGATCGCCTGCAGGTACTGGTAGCGGATGAAGTGGTTGAGGTTGCCGAGTCCCGCGAATTCCGTCTTGGCGGCGAGGTCCGCGACGAGGTGGTCGCCCAGCCAGCGGGACAGGACGTCGGGATCCTTGGCTTCGGTCGAATCGTGCCGGAAAGGAAGCTGAACATTGTAATCGACGCGAAGCGTTTCCTGGAGCTTGGTCCATGCTCCGAGGGCATCGCCGCGGAGGTCGTCCCGGTACTCCTGCATGGCGCTTTCGACCATCTCGAGGGCCGCGGCCAGCACACGGTCCTTGAGGCTTTCATCCCTGAGTATGGCGTCGCGCTGGCTGTAGATGAACGCGCGTTGCTGGTTCAGCACGTCGTCGTATTCGAGGAGGTGCTTGCGAATTTCGAAATTGCGCTCCTCGACACGCTTCTGCGCCCCCTCGATCGTCCTGTTCAGCATCGAATGGTAGAGCGGCTCTCCGTCCTTCATGCCCATCTTCGACATGAGGCCCTTGAGGTTCGACCCTCCGAACAGGCGCATGAGCTCGTCGTCGAGGGAGATGAAGAACCGACTCAGCCCGGGATCGCCCTGGCGTCCGGATCGGCCGCGCAGCTGGTTGTCGATGCGCCGGCTTTCGTGGCGCTCCGTACCGAGCACGTAGAGCCCCCCGAGATTCCGGACTCCTTCGTAATCATTTCGCCACGCAACGGATTCCGCGTCGAGCGCGGCCTTGATCTCCTCGTCACTCGCCTGGCTGCCCGCTCGCCGGCGCGCCCGGTATTCGGGATTTCCTCCCAGCTTGATGTCGGTGCCTCGGCCGGCCATGTTGGTGGCGATGGTGACCGAACCCCTTGCGCCGGCTTCCGAGATGATCAGTGCCTCGCGGGCGTGGTTCTTGGCGTTGAGCACCTCGTGACGGACTCCCTTGCGGGTCAGGAGCGCGGAGAGGCGCTCGGACTTCTCGATGCTGACGGTCCCGACGAGGATGGGCTGTCCCTTCTGGTGGATTTCCGCGATCTCGTCGCTGATGGCGCCGAACTTGTCGCCCTCGTTGAGGAATACGAGGTCGTCATCGTCCACGCGGGCAAGGGGGCGGTTGGTCGGGATCACGACGACATCGAGGTCGTATATCTTCGCGAATTCCGCGGCCTCGGTATCGGCCGTTCCCGTCATGCCGCTGATCTTTTCGTACATGCGGAAAAAATTCTGGAATGTGATGGTCGCCATGGTCCGGTTCCTTCGGGCGATGCGGATGCGTTCCTTGGCTTCGATCGCCTCGTGCAACCCGTCCGAATAGCGCCGGCCGTGAAGGATGCGGCCGGTGAACTCGTCCACGATCTGGACTTGCCCGTCCTGGACGACGTAGTCCACGTCCATGTGGAACAGGGTGTGGGACCGGACAGCCTGGGTCATGTAGTGGACGAATTCGAAATTACCTTCCTCGAAAAGCGAGCCCTTGATTAGCCCGCGCTTCTGGAGAAGTCCTTCGAATTTGTCGAGGCCCTGCGGCGTGAAGGAGACACGCTTGGATTTTTCGTCCGACTTGTAGTCGCCGTCCAAAGCCTGTCCTTCCTCTTCCCGGGGATACTCGCCGGTTTCCGGATCCTTCTTCACCTCGTCGAGCTGGGTGACGAAACGGTTTACCTCGTTGATCTTGAAGGTGTCGTCCTCGGCGGGGCCGGAGATGATGAGCGGTGTCCTGGCTTCGTCGATGAGGATGGAATCGATCTCGTCCACCACGCAGTAGCTGTGCCCACGCTGGACGCGTCCTTCCAGGGTCCACGCCATATTGTCCCGGAGGTAGTCGAAGCCGAACTCGTTGTTCGTGCCGTAGGTGATGTCCTTCGCATAGGCTTCGCGACGCGACGCCGGATCCATGCTGGAGAGGATGACGCCGACGCTGACGTCGAGGTAGCGGTACACGGGGCCCATCCACGCCGCGTCGCGTTCGGCCAGGTAATCGTTCACCGTGACGACATGGACACCCTTGCCGGACAGCGTGTTGAGGAAGACGGCGCTCACCGAGGAGAGCGTCTTTCCCTCGCCGGTCTTCATCTCGACGATCTTGCCCTGGTGAAGCACGATGCTTCCCAGCATCTGTACGTCGTACGGTCGTTCGCCGAGCATGCGCCGTGCTGCCTCGCGCGCGAGCGCGAACGCCTCGGGAAGCAGCGAATCCAGGCTTTCGCCCGCGGCGGCGCGGGACTTGAGCGCTGCGGTGGCGGCCGGGTAATCCACGGCGGACAGCGCCATCGCCCAGGATTCGCGTTCGTTGATCCGGTGGAGGACGGGCAGGAGGGTTTTCAGATCGCGTTCATGCTTGGTTCCGAGAAACGCCGTCAGTGGATTGAATGCCATGGGGGCTAATCTATCCCTTTTGGATTTCGCGGTCAAGGCGAAGGTCATCGTCCATCCGGGTTCTTGCGCATATGGTTGACAACCTGGGAACGATGCTGGTACACCGGATTCCATGACCTTCACGCATGCTCGCGCGCACGGCGCGCGCCCTGGATGCCTTGCCATCGTCGCGATGATCGCGCTCGCCGCGTCCTGTTCGCACGGCGGGCCGGTAGTAATCCTGGAACGGGAACAGCTTTTCTCCCTGGATTACGGCACAGCCGAAGACAAGTTGAGCCTCTTCCGGCTCGAGGGCTACGCGCCTCCGCTCAAGACCTGCATGACGATGAGAGACGGCATCTTCTACGTCTCGAACGGCGACGGTGCGAAAGTCCTGGGATTTTCCTCCTTCGGCGACCTTCTGTCCATGATCTACGATCCGGACAAGAACCCTCCGCCCATGATGCTCAAGGTCGTGGATCATGGCGAGGGAGGCATCGACGGAATTTCGGGGATACAGGGACGGATCGCGGTGAGGCATCCGCTCGAAGCGGTGGGCGAAATAGCCGTCGACTCTCGCAAGACGATCTACGTCGAGGACAAGGTTCCTCAGGACCGGCGGACCTGGGACAAGGACGCGGACGCACAACTCGAGAACGTCGTGCTCCGTTTCGACAGGAACGGCGTCTACCGCGATTACCTTGGACAGGAGGGCATCGGCGGAACCCCGTTCCCCTTCGTGACCGGAATCTACGTGACGAAACGGGATGACTGCGTGGTGGTCTGCGTGACGAAACGGGCCTGGTCGGCTTTCTGGTATGATCCGGAAGGGCGGCTCGAGTACTCGGTTACCGTGGACCGCGACAAGCTTCCGGTTCCTGAGATTTCGGATTATGCCGCGTCTCTCGAAAAGATCATCCCCGATCCCGACGGGAAAAGCCTTTTCGTCAAGGTGGATTACTACAAGAACCGCATCGACGAGGCGACGAAGACGCTCGTCAGCATTGAGTACGCCGAGAGCTGGGTGTACCGGATGAATCCGGGAAAGGCGACCTTCGGCGAAAAATACGAAATCCTGCCTTACGAGGACCCGTCGGCGTCGTCCACGGGCTCCGGCAGGAAAGTGTTCGAATTCCTCGGGACCACGTCCGGCGGTTACCTGTTCTTCTCGACCGTCGGCGACGACGGAGCCATGATCGTCGCGGCATACAACCTGGCGTCCAGGACCATGAAGCATTATTCCATCCGCATCGATCCGGACGAGATGAACTACGTTTCGCTCTTCCTTTCGAATGACGGCATACTCTGCGCCCTCCTGGCAACGCGGCTCGAAGCCAGGCTCGTCTGGTGGCGATTCGACAAGGTTCTTCCGGGTGTCGGCAGATGAAACCCCTCGTCGATTTCGCCGTCGCCCGCGAGCTAGACGCACGCATTGTCGAAGGGATCGGCGTACCCTCCATCGTGCTCATGGAGGATGCGGCCGTCGCGATGACCGAGGCGATCCTGGCGCGGGTTCCCGGCGGCACACCGCGGCCGGAAGTCACGGCGCTCTGCGGCGGCGGCGGCAACGCTGGCGATGCCCTGGCCGTGTGCAGGCTGTTGTCCTTCAGGCGCGGGTACGCCATCTCTGTCGTCCGTACGAAATCCGTTCCGTGCGGGAACACCGCCGTCCACCTGCGGGCGCTCGATCGGCTCAACGCGCGGATTTTCGAATGGTCGAAGGACCGTGAAGCGTGCGAGGCGGCCATCGCGGGCGCCGGCATCCTCATCGACGGGCTTTCCGGGATCGGGCTTTGCGGATCGCTTGCCGACGAGGCAGCGGAGATTGTGGAAACGCTCAGGTCGGCGGGCGGGACCGTGTTCGCCGTGGATGTGCCGTCCGGCCTCGGCGACGGCAGGGTCGGAACGCTCGTGCGGTCGGATTATACGCTCTGCGTCGAACCCCTCAAGAGCGCTTTGTATCGACCGGCCTTCCGGGAGGCTTGCGGGAACATTGTCCCCGTTCCCGGCGTCTTTCCGGAAGCAAATTTCATCAGGACGGCTGAGGATATGCCGGAATGCGGCTTGTCAAGCGTCCGCGCCGAGCTGCTTGAAGAGAAGGACCTGCCCTCGCTCGTACGGCCGGTATCCCCGTCAGCCCACAAGTACGATCGCGGAGCGGTGGCGGTGTTCGCGGGTGCCGTCGGATCCACGGGTGCCGCGATCATGGCGAGCGAGGCGGTGCAGGCGTGCGCGGGACTTGTCACCCTTTTCGTGCGGCCCGAACTCTGGCCGATCTGCGCCTCGCGACTCGTCGAACCAATGGTGAAACCGGAAGGGGAGAAACATGACTTCTCCAGGTTTTCGGCCATTTGCGTGGGTCCGGGATGGGGCCTGGATCCGTCGAGGGACGAGATCTTCGCCTCTGTATGGGATTCCGGGTTGCCGCTCGTACTCGATGCGGATGGCCTGCGGATCCTCAAACGGATGTCGCCCGGACCCAGGAACGCGCCGCTCGTGCTGACTCCGCACCTGGGCGAACTTTCCTCGCTCATGGACGTGTCACAGGCGGAGGTCAACACCGACCCGTATGCGGCAGCCCGCCAAGCTGCAGGGAAATACGGCTGCATCGTCGTCGCCAAGTCCCATGTCACCTGGATCGTCGCCGTGGACGGACCCGCCGGTGTTTTCGACGGGATGACGCCTTCTCTTGCCGTAGGCGGATCGGGTGACATCCTTGCAGGGCTCCTGGCAGGACTGCTCGCGGACGGTTCTACGCCGGTATCGGCTGCACGGGCCGCGGTGCTGGCCCATGGCATGGCCGGGAAACGCCTGGCCGGCATTTCGGGGTACTTCCCCGCATCATTGATTTCACGCGAAGCCGGCAGCATCATCGCCGACGCGAGGCGGCGCGCTTCGATGGAGGGGCGGAAGGGATGAACACACCAGACCGCGACGACGGGGACCAGGAGATTCATTTCCACTATGATCGCTCGAAACGCCTGGATCGGGCATCTCCGGATGTGCGCTGGCTGGCGGAACGCCAGAAGAAGGGAAGACCTTCCGTAATCGCCGGCATGCTGTCCAACAAGCCGCTCGTCATCCTGTTCCTCACGCTCGTCATCGCGACGGTGATCGTCAATCTCATGGGTTTCCTCGGCGGCATCCCCGACAGGACACGGCTCGGGGCGTACTCCTTTTTTGCGCAGGCCTTCATTTTCGACGGCGATGCATATGTCACCGTCATCGCGAAGGCCGACCGCGAAGCTTCACCGGGAGGTTCGTTGAGCATCACGTCGCCGACCGAAGGTAACGCGCCCACCGTCGTGAGGGACATTCTGCCGTTGTCGGGGGTGAAGGAGTACCGTTTCATCCTGCCCGGACCGGCGGCAGCCGGCTCGAAGCTGGGGATGAGGATCGTCACCCCGGCGGGTTCAACCGTTCTCACGGCCGAGATATCCGGGGGGGCGCGACCTTGACCGCGTTCCGTAGATACCATACGGTTCAAGCATGAGCCGAGGAAAACCCGACGTCGAAGAACCTGGAGTCGGGCACCGCGTTTCGGTAGCCGCGATCATCCGGATGGGCGGGAAAGTTTTCATCGCACGGCGCAAACCCGGCGGGGATCTGGGCGGACTCTGGGAATTTCCGGGCGGAAAATGCGAAATCGGGGAAAAACCCGAAGATACCGTGGTACGGGAGCTGGCCGAGGAATTCGGCGCCCGCGCCCGCGTGGTAACGGCGCTCGGTCGCACATCCTTCGTCCACGGCAGCAGGGATTACACGCTCATCGGGTTCGAAACCGTCCTCGACGAACCCGCGTGTTTCCTGCTCGAGCACGACGAGACCGCGATGGTCGAGCCGGACGAACTCGATGGACTCGATTTCGCGCCGTCCGACAGGGGATTGTTCCGGTTCGTGAAAGGTTCATGTCGTTGAACGTCATCGGCACAGTGGATCGGCATTCCGGCCATCCGCTCTGGATCAAGGGCGCGCCGGCACGACGCGGGTCGGCGGAGACTAGAACTCGCCGGGTTGATCGAAGAGCGTAAGCTCGGGCTTGTCCGTCGCCGCAACCGGCTGGTTGATCAGCAATTCCACCTTGCCTTCGATTTTTTCAAGGTCCTTCTCCAGACCCTTCGCGAGCTTGATCCCTTCCTCGAACACGGCGAAGGCTTCTTCAATACCGAGTTCGGGTTCCTTGATCCGCTCAGCGAGGTCTTCGAGTCGGGTCAGGCGTTCCTCAAACTTCTTCATGGGCGCTCTCCTCGATCGTGGCCAGTGATGCACCTTTCGCGAAACGGATGCGTACCTTTTCGCCGCTCCTTGCGCAGCTCGCGTCCCGAACGACCTTGCCATCCTTCAGCCTAGTCACCACCGCGAAGCCGCGCGACAGGACCGCGGAGGGGTTTGCCGTTTCGATGTCCCGCTCCGCCAGTTCCAGCCTGCGCGACGCGTCGCGAATTCCGTTCCTGATGCAGTCGATCAAGCGCTCTTTCGCGTCGTCGAATCGCTGGAGAACTGGTTGTATCACGCGCCGGAATCGCAGCTCGAGGCCTTCCACGGAGAATTGGCTTGTCAGGTTCCATGCACGCTCGAGCCGCGAACGCATCGTGCGTTCGATCGTTTCATGAACCCGGGAAATCCCCGCGAGTGCCGATTCCGTGCTCTCGGAGACGAGTTCGGCGGCGGCTGAAGGCGTCGGAGCCCTGACGTCGGCCGCGAAATCGGTAAGCGCCCAGTCGATTTCGTGGCCGACCGCGCTGATGACGGGGATTCTCGAGGCGGCCACGGCGCGTACCACGCCCTCGTCCGAGAACGCGAGGAGGTCCTCGATGGATCCGCCGCCGCGTCCGACGATCAGGACGTCCCCCAGCCCATGGAGGTTCGCCGTCTCTATCTGCCTGACGATTTCGGCGGGAGCATCCTCGCCCTGGACGGTCGCGGGAAGGATGACGACATTCACCGACGAATTGCGGCGGCCGAGCACGTTGAGGATATCCCGGATCGCGGCGCCCGTGGGCGAGGTAATGACGGCGATCCGTTCGGGAAAGCGGGGAAGGGGACGTTTCCGGGCCTCGTCGAAGAGGCCTTCGGCGGCGAGCGCTCGTTTGCGTTCCTCAAGCAAGGCGAGGATGTCGCCCACGCCCGAACGTTCCATGCTCTCGCAGATCAACTGGTACTGGCCGCGGGCCGCATAAACCGAGAGCGAACCGCTGACCTTGACCAGCGCGCCGTCGGCCGGATCGAAGCCCAGGCGCGCCGCCTTGCCCCGGAACATGACGGCCTGGATCATGGCGGTTCGGTCTTTTAGGGTGAAATAGAGGTGGCCCGACGGTGCGGGCCGGAAGTTGGAAATCTCGCCCTCGACGCGGACGGATGGGAAACCATCCTCGACGAGCGACTTCACGAGCTCAGTGAGCTCGGAAACCTTAAGGACTTTGACGTCGTCCATGCCGGCCTAGCGCGGAGGCTTCCGGCCGCCGGGAAAGTTTCGCGCCGACGGACGCGCCCGGGGGGAGAGCGAGGAAGTCCTGGAACGCCTGGTCCTGCCGGGCTGCGGGGCGGAATGATCCGCGAGCCTCCCGGAAAAGAGCAACGCAAGACCGCCTGATATCGAGTCGACGAAATTGAATTCGAGGTCATTCCTCACTTCGGCAGGCACGTCGTCCAGGTCCTTCCTGTTGGGTTCGGGAAGGAGAACGCGTTTCATGCCGGAGCGGTGGGCGGCCAGTACTTTTTCCTTCACCCCGCCGATGGCGAGCATCCTGCCGGTCAGGGTGATCTCCCCGGTCATGGCCCAGCCGGCTTCAAGGGGGAGTCCCGTCAGCGCCGACAGGACGCAGGCCACGAGGGTGATTCCCGCCGACGGGCCGTCCTTGGGTATCGCGCCCTCGGGAACGTGGATATGGATCGTCCTGCGCTTGAAATCATCGTACTTGAGGCCGAACTCCCCTGCGTGGCTCTCGATCCAGGAAATGGCGGCGCGAGCCGATTCCTTCATGACGTCCCCCAGGTTGCCGGTGAGGATGAGATCGCCCTCGCCTTCGAAAACCGAAGCTTCGACGGGGAGGAGGGTGCCGCCGAGCTCGGTCCATGCCAGGCCGTAAGCCACGCCGGGTCTCGGATCCTTGAAGACGAGGTCGTCCTCGCGATGGCGCTTGCCGAGCAGCGCAGGGACCGATTTGGCGGTTATCATCCTGGAAAAACCGGCCACACCGTCCGGTTTCACCGCGAAGCCCCTGGCTACAGCAGTCTCCGCGGTCTTGCGTATGACCCTGGCGATCTCGCGTTCAAGGTTGCGGACCCCGGACTCCATGGTGTAATGCCGAATGATCTCGAGTACCGCATCGTCCCGTATCTTCACCTTCGATCGCCCCAGCCCGTTTTCGGCCAGTTGGCGCGGGATGATGAAAGACCTGGCTATTGCAAGCTTTTCGAATTCGCTGTAGCCCGGGATCTCGATGAGTTCCATGCGGTCCAGGAGTGGGTAAGGGATGTTGTGGACGGAATTGGCGGTCGTGATGAACATTACCGCCGAAAGGTCGTATTGAACTTCGAGGTAGTGGTCCACGAAGGAGTTGTTCTGTTCGGGATCGAGGACCTCGAGCAGGGCGCTTGCCGGGTCGCCCCGGAAATCGTTCGACATCTTGTCGATCTCGTCGAGGAGGAACACCGGATCCACCGAACCGGCCTTCTTCATGGACTGGAGGATCTTGCCGGGAAGGGCCCCGACGTAGGTCTTGCGGTGCCCCCGGATCTCTGCTTCGTCGCGCACGCCGCCGAGGCTCACGCGGACGAATGAACGCCCGAGAGCGCGGGCCACGGAACGCCCGAGGCTCGTCTTCCCGGTTCCGGGCGGTCCGACGAAGCAGAGTATCGGTCCCTTGTTCCTGTCGGTCAGGTTCCGGACCGCGATGAACTCGAGTATCCGTTCCTTGGCTTTTTTCAACCCATAGTGGTCCTCGTCGAGCACTTTCCTGGCAAAGGCGATGTCGTGGTTGGATTCAGTGCGCGCCGACCAGGGCAGGTCCGCGATCCACTCGCAATACGTGCGCAGGACGCCGGCTTCCGGCGAGAGCGCCTGGAGTTTGGACAGCCGCGAGAGCTCCCTGCGCGCCTTTTCGAGGACTTCGGCGGGAGGAGAGTCCGCGGCAATCCTGGTTTCGAGATCCTTGACCTCGTTGAACTCGTCGTCCTTGCCAAGCTCGCGGCTGATCTCCCGGATCTGCTCGTTGAGGAAGTATTCCTTCTGGTTGCGGTCAATCTTGGCCCTGACGCGCTGGGTGATCTTTTTCTGGACGGCGAGCAGCTCTATCTCCCCTTCCAGGGCCGTCGCGAGCGCTTCGCAACGCGAACGAGCGTCCGGCGGTGCGAGGATGGCCTGTTTGCGTTCCGGCTTCACGTTCATGGCGTGGCCGACGACGTCGCATATCCTGTGTGGGTCGTTCGACTGCATGACGGTTTGTACGACTTCGGTGGGAATCTTCTTCACGTATTCCGCGTACTGTTCGAAATCCTTCCGGACCACCGAAAGGAGCGCGGATACCTCGGCGTCGGAAAGGGGTTTATCGGGAATCGACTCGTACTGCGCGGCCAGATGGTCCTTCCGGTAAAGGGTCTTCCGTATGCGTACGCGCTCCATGCCCTCGACGAGGAGGCGGATGCCCCCGTCGGGCAGCGTCACCTGCTGGATCACATGGGCCACGACTCCTATGTCGTGCACATCGATGTCAGGCGATTTCTCGTCGGGCATGCGCCTCAGCAGCGAAATGACGAGACGCTTGTCCGCGGCGCAGGCGATGCCGACGGCGACGGTGCAGAAATTGGTCATCGCGTAGACCGACGCGAGCGAACGCGGGAAAACCACCGTGTCGCGCAGGTATAGCAGGGGAAGCTCGGCGGTGTCCCGCTGTTTGAGGGAGTCCAGGATGCTCATGCGCTCTTCTGGAGATACTCCACGACGGGCTTGGCTTTGTTTTCCACGACATCCCTGTTCACGACGACGCGTTTGGCGCCTTCGATGCTCGGCACTTCGAACATGATGTCCATCATCAAGTTCTCCACGATGGCCCTGAGCCCGCGTGCTCCCGTCTTCTGCTTGACGGCACGCTCGGCCAACGCGCTCACCGCTTCGTCATCGAAGGTGAGGTCGACGTTGTCGATCCTCATCGATTCCTGGTACTGGCGGACGACCGCGTTCCTGGGTTCCGTGAGGATGCGCTTCAGGTCTTCCGCGGTGAGGTCCTCGAGGCAGACCTGGATCGGGAGCCGACCGATGAATTCCGGTATCATGCCGTACCTCACGAGGTCGTCGGGATGAAGGTGGGTGAACAGATCGTGGAAATTGCGATCCTTGCGGCTCTGGATGTCGGCGCCGAATCCAAGCGCGGTCTTGGCCACCCGCGATTCTATCGTCTTGTCAAGACCGACGAAGGCGCCGCCGCAGATGAAAAGGATGTTCGTCGTGTCGATCCGGAGGTATTCCTGCTGGGGATGCTTCCGACCTCCCATGGGCGGGACATTGGCGAGGGTTCCCTCTATGATCTTGAGGAGCGCCTGCTGGACACCCTCGCCGGACACGTCGCGGGTAATGGAAACGTTTTCGCCCCGCTTGGCGATCTTGTCGATCTCGTCGATGTAGACGATGCCGCGTTCGGCCGAGGCGATGTTGCCGCCGGCGTTCTGGATGAGCTTGAGCAATATGTTCTCGACGTCCTCGCCGACATATCCCGCCTCGGTCAGCGTCGTCGCATCGGCGATCGCGAAGGGAACTTTCAGCTTCTTGGCGAGGGTGCGCGCGAGCAGGGTCTTTCCCGTGCCCGTCGGCCCGATGAGGAGGACGTTGGACTTTTCGATCTCGATGCCGTCCTGGAAACGCCCAGTGTGGGCGATCCGCTTATAGTGGTTGTACACGGCGACGGAAAGAGCCTTCTTGGCGTAGTCCTGGCCGATGACATACTGGTCGAGATAGTCCTTGATTTCCCGCGGCTTCGGGACATCCACGGAAAAATCGGCGGTTACTGTCGTCTCGTCCTCTTCGAGGATATGGGAGCAGATCTTGATGCATTCATCGCAGATGTAGACTCCCGGGCCCGCGATGAGCCGCTTGGCGAACTCGGCGCTCTTTCCGCAGAACGAGCACTCCCGGACATCCTGCGTCCCGCTATTCTTTGACCGCGCCATGCTTCCTCCGCTCCAGGATCTTGTCGACGATCCCGTACTCCAGAGCTTCGCCGGCTGACATGTAGAAATCGCGCTCGGTGTCCTTCGCCACGATATCCACGGTCTTGCCGGTATGGATCGCAAAATACTCGAGGGTCAGCTTCTTGAGACGGATGATCTCCCGGGCCTGGAGGCTGATGTCGGAAGCCTGCCCAGAGACGCCGCCCCAGGGCTGGTGGATGAGCACGCGCGAGGACGGCAGTGCGAAACGCTTGCCGTCGCTGCCGCATGCGAGCAGCAGGGCGCCCATGCTGGAAGCCTGGCCGAGGCAGATGGTCTTCACGTCGGGACGGATGATCTGGATCGTGTCGTAAATCGCCAATCCCGCGGTTACGGAACCGCCGGGGCTGTTGATGTAGAGATCGATGTCCTTTTCGGGATCCAAGGACTCCAGAAACAGCAGCTGGGCGACGACGATGTCGGCCGTCAGGTCATTGATCTCGCCGTCGATGAAAACTATCCGGTCCTTGAGGAGCCTGGAATAGATATCATAGGCCCGTTCCTCGTTCCCGGTCCGTTCCACGACCATGGGAACCAGGTTGTGCATTCGTTCATTCATATGGATGGGAACCTCGGCATCCAAATTACTCATTTTCCTTGATCAAGTCTACGAACGCAACCTTTTTGCCTTTCTTGACCTTGGCGTCGGCGAGGAGGACGACCATGAGCTTGTCCTCCCTGACGCGGTCCCTGAGGTACTCGACCATCTCCCGGCGTTCGTATTCGGCCTTGATCTCCTCGACGCTCATGGAACTTTCCTCCGACATCCTGGCGTATTCCGCGGCGACATCCTCGTCGCTTGCCTCGTACTTGCCGTCCGCCACGAGCTTTTCGATGAGGAGGCGGGTCTTGATGGACCTTTCCGCGTTCGGGCGCCATTCCGCGTAGAGGGTTTCCAGCGTCCGGCCGCTCTTCGACAGGAGGCGTTCGAGCTTGGCTTTTTCGGAGATGCCCATCTGCTGCATGAGGTTGCGGCGGCGCATTTCTAGTTCGGCATCCATCATGGAATCCGGCAGGTCGATCTCGCTGCGGGCGATGAGGCCGTCGATGAGTCCCTTCTCCCTGACGGCGCGCAGCTTCTGCTCGAGCTGTCGGTCGAGCTGGCCGCGGATGTCCGCCTTGAGGTCATCGAGGGTCTTAAATTTCTCGGAAATGTCCTGCGCGAGCTCGTCATCGACCTCGGGCAGCTTTTTCGTCTTGACCTGCGTCACGACGACGGCGATGCGCTTCGTCGCACCGGCGAGTTCCTTGTACTCGAAATCGGCAGGGAAGGTTTTTTCGATCACCTTTTCGGCGTTCTTCTCCATTCCCTCGACCTCATCGTCGAACTTGTAGATATTGTATCCCGTGCCGATCTCGAAAACGAAATCCTGGCGTTCGGTTCCAGGGATCGTCTCGCCGGCTCCGCCGAGTTCCCGGTAGTTTACCGTGACGATGTCGCCTTTTTTTGTCCTGGCGCCGTCGTCCTTGTCCACGACGATGGCATTGCGTTCGCGGATGGCCTGCAGTTCGCGCTTTTCATCGTCCCTGGAAATGTCGCAGGCGGGAACTTCGAATTCGATGCCCTTGGTGTCCCCGATCTTGACTTCGGGGAAGATGTCGTAGACGACCGCAAAGGTAAGATCGCTGTCCAGGCTGAACTCGGGTTCCCCCTGAAGGGTCGGAGTGCTGTACACGAGGGGCTGCTCGGTCGCGCCTTCCAGCGCTTCCTGGATGCTCCTGTCCATGATCCGTCCCATGGCTTCGACGCGGAGTTCGTTCCCGTACTTCCGTTCGAGGACGGTCACGGGTACCTTCCCCTGGCGGAATCCATCCAACCGGACGTTCCTGGCATGCTCGGCCATGAGTTCGTCGTAAGCCTTGCGGACCTCGTCCTTCGTGACGGTAATCGTAAGCTTGGCGGAAGAATGCTCCAGTCGCTCGATCTGCTTGTTCGCTACCACGGCGGTATCCTTTAATTGGAAAGATGGCCGGAACCTCGCGCGAATGCCGCGTCCTTGCGTACCGGTTCCCGGTAGTACCAGGAAACCGGCAGCACCCGGAAACCGGTCGTACGGGGGAATTGCATCGAAAAAAAAGGCGATCCGGTTTTCCGGATCGCCCACCGAGCGGGAAACGGGAGTCGGACCCGCGACATCCACCTTGGCAAGGTGGCGCTCTACCACTGAGCTATTCCCGCGTGCAATGCCCGCACTCGTCACGCCCTCGAAGCGTTGCGAGAGAAGGGACTTGAACCCTCACGCCGCAAGGCACCAGATCCTAAGTCTGGCGTGTCTGCCAATTTCACCACTCTCGCGATCGAATCGGCGAGCGCGACTATAGTGGAATCCGAGAGCCCCGTCAAGGATGACATTGGAAGCTCATCCTGGAAAAAAATCGGTAATGAACGGGAACGTACGGACCTTTCCCGTTCATTACCTATGAGCCGCGCAGGCATCGAACCTGCGACCCGCAGATTAAGAGTCTGCTGCTCTGCCAGCTGAGCTAGCGGCCCATGTGCAAAGTGCGTCCGGCAGGAGTCGAACCTGCGACCTACGGATTCGAAGTCCGTCGCTCTATCCAGCTGAGCTACGAACGCGTTTCGAACCAGCCAGATCCCACGATCCCGGCTGATCTAGCTCGGGTGGATGACGGGGCTCGAACCCGCGACAACCAGATCCACAGTCTGGCACTCTACCGCCTGAGCTACATCCACCGTGCCGTGCACTTGGTAAGCAGGATAATGCCGAACCCCCCCAAAAATGTCAAGCAGAACTCCGGCAGGCTGCGGAAAAACCAGGAGCTTTTCGGCAGTCGCCATCATGGCGGAAACGGTCCGGCCATCGTGCCCGGAACTGGGTTCATCCGATGACGATGGGGATAGGCCGTGCGCAGGCAGCACAACGTCCCCCGGACAGGCCGGTCACCGCCGTGCGGTATCCTTTCCTCCGGACGATGACGTTGCCGCAGTCCGGGCATTTCGTGTCGTTATCCAAGGAAAGCGAGTTCCCGACATAGACGTAGTGGAGCCATTTTCGGGCGATGGACGCACAACGTTCGAGCGTTTCATCCGGCGTGGGCGGGAGGTCGTACTTGTACATCGGGCGATAGGCTGAAAGATGATACGGGATTCCCGGATCCAGAGCGGAAATGAATCCCGCGATCCCCTCGATATCCGTCGCTTCGTCATTCCTGCCGGGGATGACGAGGGTCGTGATTTCCACGTGGACGCCGGCCGCAACCGCCGCACGGATGAAATCGAGCACGATCTCCCTGTCACCGCCCAGTTCCCCGCGATAGAAGACGGGATCCCAGGCTTTGAGATCTACGTTAGCGGCGTCGCAGAGCCCGAGGAGATCGGACCTGGCCTGCCCCTTCGCATGTCCGTTGGTCACGAGGATGTTCCCTATACCGGCTTTTCGGGCGCGTTCCATGCAGGCAAGGATGTATTCGGCGTGGATGAGCGGTTCGGAATAGGTGTAGGCCAGGGAAGGCGAGCCCTCGCTGATTGCCAGATCGATGGCCCGGTCCGGCGGCAGGTATTCGGCGGGAGCGTCTGTCGATTGTGAAATCCGGTGATTCTGACAGAACGGGCAACGCAGATTGCAGCCGAGGAACCCGAGAGACAAGGCCGTAGATCCCGGCAGGTAGTGGAATAGCGGTTTTTTTTCGATCGGATCCACTGCGATGGATGAAACCATGCCGAACCACGGCAGGATCATTCGTCCTGCAGCCATCCTTCGCGTTCCGCAAATTCCGGTAGCGCCCTCGCTCAGGATGCAGGCGTGATGGCACAAGGTGCACAGTACCCTGCCATCCTCACGATACTCCGCATAGACCGCCTGAGCCGGTTCCAAGGCTCATTCCTTGAAAATCTTGGACAGTTTCTCGTGAAGCAACGTGGATTCACCGTAGAAGTGGGGCGGATCGTCCACCTCGAACGGATCGTAGCGCATGCCTACGGAACCCCGGCGTACCCACAGGCGTACGACGGAGTAGCTCATCCCGTTTTCAAGGATGGGAGAGGGTAGTTCCTCGACGGAGACGATGTCGGAAAGCCGGAATTCGAAGATGCCCGGACTCTCGCCGAAGGGTTCGGAAATAAAGAGAAGTTTCTCGGGCGCATAGGGATGTTTCCTTGGCGTACCCGTGAAGGCCACGGCGTCTTGAGGCGGATCGGAACGATAACGCTGGATGCCGGTAAAAGGTTCCGATTCCAGAATTTCCGACAGGCTCATGCATTCTCCTCACCGGAAGGATATCAAAAGCCGGATTTTTTTTCAACATCACGCACGGATCTCGCCTGCCCCTGCCTAGGGGCACCTGAATCCCGGTATCCAATCATATCGCTTGCGATGAACAGAACGGCGAGAACGGCGCACAGGACCAGGCAGGAAAGCGCAAACCAATCGCCTGAGATCGCGTAGAGGGTCGGAACCGTCGGTGCATAGACCGGGACTTCCGTGAAGATGCTGGCCGGGGTGAAGAGTGGAAGCGCGGATCCGAGCCGTCCGTAGGCATCGACGACGCCTGAAACCCCTCCGTTGGTCGAGCGGACGAGGGTTTTTCGGTGCTCGATGGCCCGGTATCGGGCGGCGACGAAATGCTGAACTTCGGCGGAAACGGTTTTCGACCAGGTATCATTGGTGATATTGACGAGGATGTCCGCCCCGTTCGCGAAAAAACCCCTGCAGACGCCGGCGAATGCATCTTCGAAACAGATCGGCGTGCCGATGTTCAGAACCCCGTCGCCGGTCGGAAGCTTGAAAACAGTGTATTCGTCCCCCATCTCCCAGCCTCCGCTGAGCCCGACGACATTCGCCATGAAATTCCTGAACCATCCATATTCCATGAGGGGAATGGATTCTGCAAAGGGCACCGGATGTGATTTTGCGTAACTTGTTATCTGTTGGCCGTCCGGGCCGATGAATAGGGCCGAATTTGTTGCCTTGAAGTCCTTGTAGTCGAGGATGACCGGGGCGCCGAAAAGGAAATGAACGGCGGTGGACTTGATGAAAGGAACCAACGGATCCCCCGCGGGGATCGAGTTGTAGCGCTTCGGGTAGTCCATATATGGCCAATCCAGGTTCGTTTCGTTCCAGATCACGATATCCGGCGACCTTCCGCCGGAGCGTATCGCGTCCCGAGTGAGTCGTATGCATTCCTTCAGCACTGACTGCTCGTTGCTTTCCCATGTATCGGAATTCTGCTGGACGAGAACGGCCGTCATCCTGCCTTTTTCGGGGATCGGCGTTGCGAGCCGAATCCGGCCGTAACCAAGCGCCAGCGCCATGACGAGTGCAGCCACGGCGAGCTGTCGTGCGGCAGGCGAGCGGGTGACAAAACCGGTCATCGGGTTGTCGGGGAAAACGCGAAGCAGCGCTGCGGCGATCGGGTTCCTCCCCGTCAACCGGTTCCCTGATGGCAGACCGGGAGGAACCAGGGAAAAGTACGCAAGTTCAGCGAGGGTCGCGTTGGCATACGCCAGGATGAAGGTGATCCCGTAGACGCCGGTTCGATCGGCGATCTGGTTCAGGATGTCGACCGTATTCCATGTATACGCCAGGAGACCCCAGGGGTAACCGAGAAAACCGATGGACTTGGTGAACTCGAAGACAGTCCACCCCAAGGCAAAGATGAAAGGTCTCATGACGCCCGCTTTCTTCATGCCCCAGGAAAGCCACCCTCCGACGGCCGCGTAGACGACGGCATAGCCTATCGTCGTGGATCCGAGGGTCCACATCGCGAAACCCTTGAAAAACCAGAGCCAGTAGCTGGACAGGCAATGGACGATGGCGCCATACACGGCCAATGAAAGAGCGGCGATGCCGTGGTTCTGGATCGACACGAGGCCCAGATACAGGGGAACGAGCGCAACGATGCCGAGCGCGGGATTCCCGTAGACGAATATCTCGTTCGGCAGGGCAAGCGGAACCAGCAGTGAACTGAGGATGATGAGGGAGAACCCCCTGATGATACTCATAGGTCGGATAATAACGCAGCGACGTGTGATAGTGAAGTCGTGAGAACCGATCGGTCGGCCTGCGGCCGCTTCTTTTCCCCTTGACCGCCCATCGCGATGCCCGTAGAGTGGGGCCATGGTAAAGGCGGTATTTCCCGGTTCCTTCGATCCTCCCACCTACGGTCATCTCAATATCATCGAGAGAGCCAGATCCATCTTCGAAGAAGTCTATGTCGTGGTAGCCGTCAACCGGGACAAGAATCATCTGTTCACTCCGGAAGAACGGTGTGCTTTACTCAGGGAACTCCTCGCGGAATACCCGAACGTGGCGGTACAGCTCTGCGACACACTCATCGTGGATTTCGCCCGGAATCACGGATGCAAGGTACTCGTGCGCGGGGTCCGGAGCGTTCCGGATTTTTCCTATGAATTCGAACTTTCGATCATGAACAAGGGCTTGAATCCCGCCATCGAGACGATCCTCATCCCGACCGATCCCAAATATTTCGTCCTGCGATCCAGCGCCATCAAGGAATTGGCGTCCTTCGATGGCAATCTCTCGGGTATGGTCCCTCCCAATGTCGCCGCGGCCATCAAGAAAAAGATGAATGAAATCAATATGACCACTTGACATTTTATATCAAACTGTCAATACTCCTTGACAAATGGCGAGGGCGGTTGTATTGTCCTGTCGACATTGTCGATAATTTCCAAGGGAGAATGAGGTTTCAAGATGGCTGTTCCCAAATTCAAGACGTCAAAGGCTCGTACCCGCCGCCGCCACTCTATCAACATGAAGCTTACCGCTCCGTCAATCGTCAGCTGCAACAATTGCGGAAACACGGTTCAGCTTCACCGGGTCTGCCCCAAGTGCGGATTTTACCGCGGAAGGCAGGTCTTTACACCCGAGACCAAGTGAAGGAGTCTACCATGGATGAGCTTTTCAACAAGATCAAGAAGATTATCGCGGAGAAGCTGGACGTTCCCGAGGACAAGATCTCTCTCGATGCCAGCTTCCGCCAGGATCTGAATGCGGATAGCCTGGATACCTACGAACTCGTCTATGGCATCGAAGAAGAACTCGGCATCACTATCCCGGACGAAAAGGCGAACGAATTCGAGACCGTCCGCGATGCGTACGATTTCATCAAGACCCAGGTCAAATAACGCCCCCGGAACGATCCTTACGAACGGAGCAACAACGTAAGGTCATGGATCGTCCGCGCAGGGAGTTGCTGACAGTCTTCCAGAAAAAGCTGGGCGCCAGGTTCAAGAGCGTAGAACTCCTGAACTTGGCGCTTACGCATAGGTCCCTGTCGTCCGAATCCAACCAGCCCCCGAACAACGAAAAACTCGAATTCCTCGGCGATGCGGTTCTCGGCGTCATCGTCGCCTCGTTACTTTTCTCGAGTCTCGGCGACAAGGCCGAGGGTGATCTAGCCCGGATCAAGAGCTTCGTCGTTTCTGAAGACACGCTATCGGAGCTGTCGCTTGCGCTCGGCGTCGACGCTGTTCTCAACATGGGGAAGGGCGAGGAAATGTCAGGTGGAAGGGGCAAGCGCGCGATACTCGCCGACGCGATGGAAGCGATCATCGGCGCCCTGTATGTTGACCAGGGAATCAGGAAGGCGGAAAGCTTTGTCCGGCGCCTCGTGATGCCGGAGATCGACAAGGTCCTGGCCAACCGCCATCGCAAGGACTACAAGACCATCCTCCAGGATTTCGCCCAGAAATATTACAGGACCTACCCGGCGTATGCGATCGTCGGCAGGGAAGGTCCCGACCACGATCGCACCTTCCACATCACCTGCCGGATCGCGGGCAAGGAATACGGCCCCGCCTCGGGACACAGCAAGAAGGAGGCGGAACGCGAAGCCGCCGGGATGGCGTATGAAAGCATCCTGCGGGGCGGGGGGGCCGACGCGGACCGACTCGTCCAGCTGCGCTGACCGTCACGCTCCTGGCCGGACACCGTGTTTTTCCTTCAGCTTCAGCGCTATATCCATAAGTCGGCCTTTTTCGTTGAGCGTGGGATCGTCAAGGATCGAATCGAACAGTTCCTTGAGGATGGCGCCCATGACAGGGCTCCTCGGCACGCCGATCGAGGCGAGATCGTCGCCACTGACAGCCATGGCCTTGATGGAAAGGGCTTCCTCGGCCGCGAGCGTTTTTTCTATCCGCTTTCTGAAGGGTTCGAGCGTACGGGGATCCGGGCGCACTCCCCGGTGCGCGTACGCGTCCGCGAGCCGGATCGCGAACAGGCGTTCCACGTACTCCTTGCCGATGCGCACGATGAACCTCCGCACCGCCGAATCGCTCCATGACTCCTCGTACTGGAACATGTGCTGCCCGACAAGATGGACGACATCTCCGATCGTCTCGTTCGGGAATTTCAATCTCGTGAGTATCCTTTCGACCATTACCGACGACTCCCCTTCATGGCGATGGAAGGTCGCCACCCCGTCGGGACCGAGCTTTTTCGTGGACGGCTTTCCTATATCGTGGAGCACCGCCGCCAGGCGGAGCTGGAGGACCGGTTCGATCGCGTCACAGGCCAGGAGGCTGTGATCGAGGACGTCGAACGCGTGAAGTCCCTTCTGGAGGACGCCGCGGCAGCAGGCCAGTTCGGGGACGATCTCTTCGAGCAGCCCCGTCGTTTCCAGGAGGAGGAAACCGACGGAAGGCCGGGACGAGAGCAGTATTTTTTCAAGCTCCTCGCGTACCCGCTCGATAGAGACCATCCGGAACTTTCCCATGCTCTGCGGGATGGCCGCCAGGGTATCGGGCTCGACGGAAAAGCCGAGTTTCGAGGCGAACCTGACGGCGCGAAGGGGACGCAAGCCATCCTCGCTGAAGCGCTCGAGCGCCCTGCCCACCGTCCGGATGATGCATGCCGCGAGATCGTCCTTCCCCGCATACGGATCCAGGAGCTCTCCGCTTTCCAGATCGAGCGCCATGGCATTGATCGTAAAATCCCTTCTCGACAGGTCCTGGTGTATCGAATCGCCGAAGACGACGGAATCGGGGTGTCGACCGTCCGAGTACCCGGTTTCGGAACGGAAAGTCGTGGTCTCGATGGCCAGGCCCCGCCACATGACCGTGACGGTCCCGTGCTTGATCCCGGTAGGGATGACGCGCTTGAACAGGCGAAGCACTTCTTCGGGCCGGGCATCGGTAGCCACGTCGAAATCCTGCAAAGGCTGATCGAGGAGCATGTCACGGATAGCTCCGCCGACGAGAAATGCCTTCTTCCCTGCCCTGCGGAAAACCTTCGCGAAATCGGTCAGTTCGACGGATATCGGCAGCGTGGTCATGCCGTGGAATCTACACCGAAGCGCGTTTCCGGACAAGCGGTCTTGCGCCGCCCACTGCACCTGGGGCTGGATTCGCCTTGACAGCGCCGGGGAGCGAAGCCACACTCCAGACGTATGCCGCATGCATTGCTCGTCACGGGGGGCGAAGCGCCGCCATCCGCCGCCGTTCTCTCGCGATTCGCCGGGCGCCCCTTCGTATGCGCGGCCGACTCTGGTCTCGACACGCTGATAGCCTGGGGTATCGAACCGGACCTCATAGTCGGCGACATGGACTCCCTGTCCGATCCTGGCATTCTCGGGCGCTTCAAAGGTCCGGAGACGGTAATCGCGGCGCGCGACAAGGATGAAACTGATACGGAGCTCGGGTTGCGCCTCCTGCTTGAACGCGGATTCGATTCCGTGGTCATCGCAGGCGGTGGCGGAGGCCGGCTCGATCACCTGCTCGCGATCCGCGCCCTCTTCGAGCGTGTTCCGAGTCCGGTCGAGTGGATCAGCTCCCGGGAACGCATCGTGCTCGTCGGGGAACCCGCGTACTTCCGCGTCGAAGCCGGAGCGACGGTATCAGTATTCCCCCTGGCCGGCGGCGCGTCGGGAATGCGGAGCCAAGGCTTGAAATGGAAGCTCGACGGCCTTGCGTGGTCGGCCGGAGAATACGGGATCAGCAACGTGACGCTTGCCGACGGTTTCTTCCTGGACCCCGGGGCATCACCCCTTCTCGTCGTCATGCCGCTCGACGCAGTACGCGCGGGAGCAAGGCATTGCGATCCGGCATACGTCTGAATTTCCTGTTCGACGCGAGGAACGCGGGCCCGCGAAGCATTTTTCGCTATCGGGGGAGGGGCTGCAGCCCGTCTTGAGAAAATCGTTCCACGAGAAGTCGTTGCGTCGTCCTCGGATCCTCGACGAGAACCCGGTGCCCCGAGATCAGCTCCGCGATCCCGATTTCCCGCGGATACCTCGGAATGACGTGAAGGTGCAGGTGGTCAATCGACGCTCCCGCCGCGGGGCCCATGTTGTACCCGATGTTGTATCCCGAAGGGTGGTGCGTACGGTCGAGGGCGTCGAGACAGCGCAGTACGAGCCCGTCCAGTTCTGACCTTTCATCGCGGTCGAATTCCCTGAGATCGCGGATGTGTCGTTTCGGAAAGACGATGAGATGACCCGGGTTGTACGGATACAGGTTCACCGAAACCACGAAGGCCGCGGTTGCGAGGACGACAAGCCGTTCGACGTCGACGGATTCCTCGGCGATGAGGCACAGGATGCACCCGTCAGGGCGGCCGCCTTTGAGATAGGATATCTTGTCGAAATTGAAGAAATAGTCCATCGTATACCTTCGTGATCGTGCCCGTGTTCGGCTCGGCAGGGAACGGATGGAAACCATTGTACACGAATCACCCGGAAGTTCAACGTGGCGCCTGAATCCGACGCAATTCATACTCGAACCGCCTCGCGCGTTGATAAGCAAGCGGTCTTGCGCCCGGCAAAGGGACGAACCCGCATCCTGGCGAAGCGGGCGGCCATTTCCCTCCTGGCGTTCGATCTCGCGTGCGTCTTCCTCTACCTCATCGGCAACAGTCAGGATTTTCTGGATGCGACGCAATTCATGTTGCTCGGACTCGTGGGCGTTTCGTCCGCGTTGCTGGCCGTCATCTCCGTCGCCGGGGTCCTTGCTTCAGTATCCGACGCAGGGAAGGCTGCCGGGCGGCTCGCGGGAATTTTGGGATACGCTGCACTGGGCGCCGGCAGCCTGGCGCTTTTGGCCTTGTCGAAGGCGATCCTTGTCATTGCCGGCGGGCTCAGGTAGGATGCGGGCATGAACGGCACGATGTGCGGGATACGCGGCGCGATCGGCGTCTCGAGCGATACGGCGGAAGAGATCCGGGCTCGCTCGGTCGAACTGCTCCGCGCCATTTTCGACGGGAACGGGATCGGCGAGGACGATGCGGTCTCGCTGATCATCTCGGCAACCTCGGACCTGAAAGCCCTGAATCCTGCCACGGCCATGCGCGAAGCCGGCTATGAAGTGCTCCCGCTTTTCTGCGTCAGGGAAGCGGAGTTCGCAGGATCGCCTTGCATGATGATCCGCATGCTCATGCACGTGGCGCTGCCCGCCGGAAGGCGGCCGGTGCACGCCTACCTGGGGAGCGCCGCCGCGCTCAGGCCGGACCTGGCATCCGCTTCGCCTTGACCCGCCATTCGGCGCGCCGGTATACTTTCCTCCCTACATCCTGCATCCAGGGGTCAATCAATGGAAGTACGCGTACGTTACGCCCCGTCACCGACTGGTTTCCAGCACATAGGCGGCGTGAGGACCGCGCTCTTCAATTACCTGTTCGCCCGCGCGAACGGAGGCGCGTTCATCCTCAGGCTCGAGGATACGGACAGGACCCGATACGCCGATGAGTATGTCCAGAACCTGTACGACACCTTCGACTGGCTCGGGTTCAAATGGGACGAAGGCCCGGATATCGGAGGAAAGTGCGCGCCATACGTCCAGAGCCAGCGTTTCGAGCTCTACAGGGAGCACGCGGAAAAGCTCGTCGCTATGGGGAAGGCCTACTACTGCTTCTGCGACGAGGACAGGCTCGAGCGTATACGGAAGATACAGACCGTGAACAAGATGGCGCCGGGCTACGACCGCCACTGCCGGAGCCTGGCGCCCGACGAGATCAAGGCGAATCTCGACGCGGGGAAATCCTTCGTGATCAGGCTCAAGATCCCGCTCGAGGGGGCAACGGCCTTCCATGACCTGCTCCTCGGCGACATTGAATGGAAGAACGAGGACGTCAGCCCGGATCCCGTGCTGCTCAAGTCGGACGGTTTCCCGACCTACCATCTGGCCAACGTCGTGGACGACCACTTCATGCGCGTCACCCACGTCCTGAGGGCGCAGGAATGGATTCCGTCCACTCCGATGCATGTCGTCATGTACGAAGCTTTCGGCTGGATGCATCCCGAGTACTGCCATCTGCCGATGGTGATGGGCTCGGACGGCCACAAGCTTTCCAAGCGCCATGGCGCCACGAGCATGAACGAATTCCGGAACGGCGGGTACCTCAAGGAAGCCGTCATCAACTACATCGGGATGCTCGGCGCTTCCTACGAGGAAGGGAAGGACCTGTTTTCCCTCGCGGAGATGGAAATGCTGTTCAGGGTGGACAAGCTCAACAAGGCTCCCGCAGTCTTCGATTACAAGAAACTGGAATGGTTCAACGGCCAGTACATCAGGCTCAAGACCGACGCCGAACTCTACGAGCTCATAGTGCCCTTCCTCGAGAAGGATGGGGTTGTCGGCCATGCGCCGGACGGAGCGACAAAGGCCCTGCTTTTCGGCGTCATGCCGCTCATCAAGGAGCGCTTGCGCTACCTGACCGAAGTTTCCGGGATGGTGCGTTTCTTCTTCGAGGAGCCAGCGGTGCCGCCGCTGGCGGACCTGGTGCCGAAAAAACTCGACGTCTCAAAAACGCGCGCCATCCTCGCCAGGGCTTCGGAACTCCTTGAATCCGCCGACCTGTCGAACCACGAATCCACGGAAGCTGCGTTCCGCGCCGCGGCTGACGAACTCGGCGTCAAGCTTGGGGACATGCTCATGCCCGTGCGGATGGCGGTCACCGGGACCCGCGTGAGCCCGCCGCTTTTCGAAAGCATCAGGATCCTGGGAGTGGAAAAGGCCCGCTCCCGCATCGGTTCTGCGATCGCGGCTTTCTGAAGCGCAGGAGGCATCGACGTCAGGCGCCCCCTCGGTTGCGCGGGGGCGTTTTTTTCGCGTCATCGGCAGCCGGTTGCTTTGCCTCAGCCGTCGATTTCTGCCATCCGGACCCCGACAGCATCACTTCGTCCATGTGCCTGAGCCGGCGCGAAAGGTCGCGGGCGAGATTCATGATCATGAGGGCGAATGTCCTGATCTCCAGGTGGTAGATCTCATGGATGGCATGGTTGGAGATCGTCGCGACCCTTGTATGAACAAGCGCTTTTACAGTGGCTGCGGACGGCATGACATCGAGCAGTTCCATCTCGCCGAAAGCGTCGCCTTCGGCGAACTCGACGAGGCGGATGCCGAGCCGGGAGACTTCCACGCGGCCTTCCAGGATGAACTGGATGCGATCATTGGATTCGCCTTCCCTCATGATCGTTTCGCCCTCATCGAAGGACGCGTACTCGAGGAGGGGCTTGATGCGTTCGATTTCCTCGGGGAGCATCCCGCCGAAAAGGGAATATTTCTGGAGGGCTGCGCTATCGACCATCAGGGGGCATCCCTGAGCAGGCGATCGATGTCGAGCTTCCATCGTCCGTCGCGCCAGGCAGCGGCACGCTCGAGAGGCCCCGAGAAGACGGAGTGCAAATCCATGAATTCGAGCTCGATGAGTTCCCTCCCCGTCATGGATACGTCGACTTTGTCAAATTGGAGCTTGAGTCCGAGATTCTCGCCGAGGCCTTCCTTCGCTTCGAACATCCATGGGTTTTCGCCGTACAGCGGCTTGCCGTCGGTCCCGAGCAGCTGGATGCGAACAGGTGCCGCACCGGGATTCTTCACATACAGCGCTCCTTCGCCGCCGAGCAGCTCCGGAACGATTTCCATGAGCCAGGATCCGGACTTCCTCCAGACGGCGGCCTTCGCCATCGGGTGAAGGCGCCGCGATCCGCCCTGCATGACGATCTCGACGCGTTGCGCGGCCGATACCTGGAGGGGTCCGCTCGCCCCGACGTTGAGCCATTTCCCGCTTGGATCGCCGGCTCCCTCGAGCGCGCCGAAACTCCACGACGTATCATGGAGCGCCGAACCGTCCGGCTCGAGGACGCGGAATGTGACCGGGTTCCTTGTCAGGTTGCGCACGTACAACCTGCCTGTCCCGCCCATCCCAGTGGACGGTGGCGGCGGCGTTCGCTCGATCGCCAACAGCCATTCCGAGCCGTCCCAGCGCGGATACCGTTCTTCTCCGTTCCGGAGCACCAGCCCCTCAGAGGCGATACGCAGGACGGCAAGGTCGGCGCCACGCGTGGCCTTGAACGCGGCATCCCCGATGACGAGCTCGATATCCTTGCCAGTTTCGTTCCCTTCGAAATCCCAGGAATTTTCGCCGATGACGATCCTGAACGCTTCGCTTGCCGGGTTCATGTCGATCGCACCGGTCCTGGAAGCGTCGAATATGCCGCCTTCCTCGAACAACCCTCTCGTGGCGAAAAAAACTCCCGCTGAAAACGACAGGACGGCGAACAAGGCCAGCAGGACCGCACGGCTGCCGTGCTTTCCCAGCCGGGAACTGGCGGTTCGCCCCTGGGATCGTACGAGGATACTGTCCGGATCGTCCAGCACATCGTTCCCCTGCAGGACGAATCCGCCCGAATCGTTTCGCGCTGTCCCGAATACCTGTACTTCATCGCCGGGTAACAGCGCGATCTCCCTGACGCGGATCTGGGTCGTTTTCCTTTCATCATGACCGTCGATTCCGAGAGCGTCTCTGGCGAGCCGTCCCAGCACCGGCAGCTTCGACCGGAGCGTGCCCATGCTGAAAACCCGTTCGGTCCAGCCGGACGAATCGATGATCCCGGGACCGGACAGTCGCGCGATACCCGTGTCATCGCGCACGGAGATGCCGCTCCAGTATGAATCCACGGTTACCGTCGGGCCGGGTCCCTTTCCCAATCCTTCGAGGATCTCCGCTTCGATGCGGTAGGCCAGGCTATCCCTTCCGGACAACGGAGCGGCCTTGACGGGATCGCCCGATACTATTCCTGCGATCGACGCATGGAGTGAAACGCCTCGCATGATTCCGTTCCCGGAGAGCGCCGATTCGATATCCTGGATGGAATACCGTTCATGGCCGCTGAACTCTCTCAGGTCCGAAAGCCTTTTCCTGTACCGGGTTTTCCCGTACGCCACGACCGCTTCGATGCCGAGATGGGCCGCTGCCGCGATGAGGAGGATGGCCGGGATCCAGGACGCGTCGTCCCCGGATCCGAGAATAAAGAAGCCAAGGGCCAAGGCGGCAGCGGCGGCGTTCACCAGCTTGAAGACATTCCTGAGCCTCATGCCACCTCCCTGTCTGCACTTCACATGTTATTATATTGATCAAATCATGAGAAAAACAACACCAAACCTTCAGGACTCAGGTACCGCAACAGTTCCGCTTCCAGACCGCTCCCAGCAGGAAAAGCGTCATGAGTGGATCAGTCGAGATCCAGAGCACGCCGGATCCCGACCCGCCGCCGGCCAGGGTCAGGCAGTAGTCGAAGGCGAATATGACCGCGCAGTCGAAGATGCTGCCCGCGATGAGACGCTTCGTATAGCGGATGAAGATGAAATTGACGAAAACGACGGCACTTGCGACGGCGCAGGCCGACGGACAGGCGGAACGTCCGGCTTCTATCTTGAAGGGAATCCCGATGATGGGAACGCCCGCGGGCCACGATGCCGATGATGGCGCAGATGTCCCACTCGCAGGGACGGTCGCGGTCCGGAGGTAGGGGTTGAGGTACCCCGGATCCTCCCCGGGCATGTCGCGGAAAACCCCGACCGTGGATTCGATGAGCGGCTCGATGCGCGCGATATCCATCATTCCTCCAGGTAACGGTATTCGATGATCCTGAAGGCTTCGGCCCCGTCGGCGGCTTCCAGGTAGGCTGCATCGGCGTATTTCGGTTCCTTGACGAGCGCGTTCTTGATGATGTTCCGCATGATTCGGGAGTCATCGACAACCAGTATTGTAACTTCAGCATAACAGATACCGATTTCTGGGGCAAGCCTCGAGCGGGCCGCGCCCGCATCAGTGCATCCGCGTACCGAGGCTAGTTCCCCGCGGAACCTTTCCGGTATACTCCCAGCGTGTCGGGAGCATCTTTCCAGCGGAAGCGAGTTCCCGGCGACACCCCACCGAGCCTCCACGCCACGGAGGTACCGTCAAGGAGACCCAAGATGGCAGACAACGACGAAACTCTAACCATGGATAAGGTCGTATCGCTCGCAAAAAGGCGCGGCTTCGTTTTCCAGTCCTCCGAGATCTACGGCGGGCAATCCGGGGCTTGGGACTATGGTCCGCTCGGGATCGAGCTCAAGAACCGCATTCAGCGGTTCTGGTGGAAGGAAATGACCCAGCTCCACGACGACATCGTCGGGCTTGACGCGGCCATACTCATGCATCCCATGGTCTGGGAAGCCTCCGGCCATGTCGCCAATTTCACCGATCCCCTCGTGGACTGCAAAAAATGCAAGCAACGTTTCCGCGCCGACCTGATGCCCGAGGACAAGCTCGCCAGGAAGGAATGTCCAGAATGCGGCGGCGAACTGACCGACACGCGCAAGTTCAACCTCATGTTCAAGACCAACATCGGCCCGGTGGACGACGGCTCGGGGTTGATCTACCTGCGGCCCGAGACCGCCCAGGGCATCTACGTCAACTACAAGAACATCGTGCAGTCCAACCGGATGAAGATTCCATTCGGGATCGCCCAGGTCGGGAAAGCCTTCCGCAACGAGATCGTGACCAAGAACTTCATCTTCCGCACCTGCGAATTCGAACAGATGGAAATGCAGTACTTCGTCAAGCCGGGCGACGACGTGAAATTCTTCGACTACTGGCGCGAGCAGCGTTGGGCGTACTACCAGAAGCTCGGCGTTCGCATGGAACGCTTGCGCTGGCACCAGCACGGCCCCGGTGAGCTCGCGCATTATGCGAAGGATGCGTACGACATCGAGTACGAATTCCCCATGGGCTGGAAGGAGCTCGAGGGCGTCCACAACCGCTCGGATTACGACCTTACCCAGCACCAGAAGTTTTCCGGCAAGGACCTCCAGTACATCGACCAGGAAAACAACAACGAGCGATTCGTGCCGTACATCATAGAGACGAGCGCGGGACTAACGCGCCAGCTTCTCATGCTGCTCTGCGATGCATACGAAGACCAGAAGGTCGCGGACAAGGGGAACGACGACGACTGGCGCACCGTGCTCCATTTCCATCCCGAGCTGGCACCGGTCACGGTCGCGGTGCTTCCCCTCATGAAGAAGGACGGGTTGGCTGAACTTGCACGGGAAATCCGGGGCAACCTCAAGGAAGACTACGCAACCGACTATGACCAGTCGGGTGCCATCGGCCGCCGCTACCGACGGCAGGACGAGGCGGGGACGCCGTACTGCGTCACCATCGATTACCAGACGAAGGAAGACGGCACCGTCACCGTCCGCGACCGCGACAGCATGGAACAGGTCCGGGTCAACAAGGATGAACTCCAGGAGCACCTGAGGAGCAGGATCAGGAATTACGGAAGGAAATAGGCAGAGGAACGCGTTCAAAACCATGTTGGTGTCCGGATGTGCCGGGCAGCATCACAGACGAAGGCTTACGCTCCCGGACGTCAGCCTTCGCAACATGAGATCCTCCCCAACGTACATTGATGTCCGGGCACCCGCATGAGCGCCGGTAAATCGCTTGCGTTGGCAGGACGATATCGTCGTCCGACACGTTTCCCGCGAGCTTCGCGATCAGACTCATGACCGAAGGCCGCCCCGCGAGTTCGGTGGGCGCGCGCACAGTGCTCAGGGGTGGATCGATCATCCCGGCGTAGTGCTGGTCGGCGAAACCAACGACCGATACTTCCGCCGGCATGTCGATGCCCAGAGCGTGGAGCGCAAGGATGGCGCCGTAGGCCGAGTCATCGTCCGCCGCGAACACGGCGTCGGAATCCCTGCCCTGCGCGGTCCAGGTCGAGCGTCGCCCGTTCCACACGGGATGAACCGAAAATGGGGTCATCACATGCTGCGATGATAATGGCAAGCCACTGAGGGAAACTTCCACAGTTGGGTACTATCCTGCTGATATGAAGTGACCTGTCAACAGGGATTTTTAACTTTCTCATATTTTGTTCCTGGCAAAGCAGTTCGAGCAAAGGCCGAAGAAGCTTTCGACGACGGTTGATCACTCTGATATTCGTGGATCGAACCCGAAGGTC
>JAPLSN010000024.1 GCA_026398615.1 Spirochaetota bacterium
GCGAAGGCGAACTCGACGATGGCCGTCAGGTGGCGGCCGACGCGGTCCTCGATCGGGTGCCCCGTCTCGTCGAAGGGCACGTAGAGGCGGCCGAGCTTCTGGGCCTTCACGTAGTACGGATCGATGCCCGTCAGCACGAGGGCCTCGTCCGTCTTGCCCCTGAGCCTGCCCTGCGACGCGTTGGCTGTCTCCATGAGTACCGCGAGGGTATCGGTAGCGTCGCCGAGCTCACGGTGCGTCAGGCCGCGCAGGTTCTTGGGTGACGGCTCGAGGCCTATCTTGATGTCGCTGAACTCGAGGCCGAGTACTACCTGCGACGCTATCGGCATGGCCCGTTCGTGCGCCACGATGGCGTTGATCACCGGATATTCCGGCGACGCCTCGTGCAGATCGATGCTGATCGCTATCTTCTCGGTCAGGATCAACTTCGTGATGCCGTAGCATGCCTTCTCTGTCAATGTGCCGTCGGTGCGGCCGGGGTAGCCGCGGTTGAGGTTACGCGTCTCGTTGCCAGACAGGGCCTGGCCGCTTGCGGCGTGAATGTAGACGTCGGGGTCAGGCCATTGATCCACCGGGTTGGTCGCCCTGGATCCGTAGCGGAAGAAGCGCGTCGAGCCGTCAGGCAGGGTAAAGTGATACGCTGGCGGGGCGCCTTCCTGCGGGTCGTTGTGCGAGAAGCCTGAGTTGTTGGCCCTGGGGATAATGTACAGTGTTCCCGCCGCTACCTTCGCGTTCTCGATCAGGAGTACCGCGGACAGGAAACTCGATGGCTCGTTGGGATGGGTGCCGCCGAGCACGAGCATGGATCCGCCGGGAGCCTCTCCCCTGAACACGTAGACGTCGGTGTCCGCCGGGGTCCCGGCGAGGCCGGGGTACCATCGGGATAGCTTGGCTATCTCCGACACGCCGGGGCCGGATACTATTGGCTCGACCTTCCTGTGCTCGAGGAAGGCAGCTCCAGCTACCGCGCAGGCGGCTAGCGTCAGAACCGCAATAATCGTGGCGCTGAGGTGGTGCTTCTGCATCGATCGCTTCCTATTTTATGAGAAGGACGCGCAAGAGAAGCGGTATGGCGACCATCGCGGCCGTCGCCTGTTTGCGCCAATCCTTCTCGGTCCAGAGATTCCACGCGGTGAGCGCGAGGACCGCCGCGGCTATCGTCAGGTAAGCAATTTTCATGCGTGGTCTCCTTCAATACAGCGCTGATATCTGCTTCGAGAATATTATGAAGACTATCGACCAAGCTATGATGAACAGCGACGGAATGATCAGGCGCTTGAGGACGCGCGAATACTTCTCTATCCCGACTATCTGGGCCGCGAATATGGCTGAAAGGGCGGTAGGTGGCATGAAGTCGCCGAGCGACGCGATGAGCGACAGCGCGGCCGCGGTCATGATCTGGTCCTTGTTAAGCAGCGCGAGGAGGAACGGGACGCCGAGCACGCTCGAGGCTCCGAACGACGACACCGCGCCGAACAGCGGTATGGTCACCGCGATGGCCGCGTACAACAAGGCCGGCGGCACCGACAGGGCGCTCACGACGATGAATCCGCGGACTCCCGTCAGCGTCATCACCTGTATGAACATGCCGACGCCCGCGAGGATTCCGAGTACGGGCAGCGCGTCGTTGATCGCCGCCTTCGCCGCATTGATAGGGTCGAAGCGCTTGCCCACGACGCACGCCAGGGCGGCGCCTATGATGAATACAAGCGGAAGGCCCAAGCCGAAGTACTGAGGAACGGTCTTGCCGAGGACCATGAGGATGGCGACGACCATGATGGGCGCGAACAGCCGCAGTCCGAAGCGTTTGTATGTCTCCAGGTTGAGCCGTGGCGCCAGCTCCTCCCACGAAACCTTCTTGATGTGCTTCAATCCGAAGATGAGGGAGAAGGCGATGGCGAGCGGCATGGTCAGGAGGAGCAGGGGTAGCTCGAAACCGACGAACGGCATGTCTATGCCGCCGCCTATTATCATGGCGGGAATGTTGACCGGCGGCGCTATCATACCCAGTATGCCTGCCATGGCGATGAACGCTCCCGCGCTCTCAGATGGTAGGCCAAGTATCATGAGTACCGGGGCAACCACGGCGCCGGCGGTGAGCACCGACGCGCTCGAGCTGCCGGTGATCATGCCGGGGAACATGGCCACGAGCATCAGGAGCGGCAGGAGCACGGCCGGCATGGTCCTGAAGCGCTTTATGATGACGACATTGAGAGCGTCGAGGGCGCCCGATTCCTGGACTGCACGCATGAACACCATCGCGGTGGCGATGACGAGGATGGTGTCGACGTAGCCGAAGGTTCCCTCGACGAGATGCCTGATCCCGAGTCCGTTGCCGGATAGCAGGAGCCCGGTCAGCGAGGCGGCCAGCATCGACAGCGAGACGGGCAGTTTTATGGCGAAGGCGCAGGCTGCGAAGACCCCGACCATCGCGATGAACAGAATGAATTCGAAGGGCACGTCCGTTTCCTTACTTGAAGGCCGCGGCGAGCGGGGCGCCGGCGGCTGTGATCTTCGCGACCTTGATCACGGGAATCCTGGTCGGAGCGGCGAGCTTCTCGAAGATGCCGTCCTTGTCGCCGTCAGCGACGACGATGACGAGGTCACCTGCAGGGACGCAGACCTCGATGAAGGCGTCCGACAGCGTGCCGCGCCTGGCTTCTCCGCCGACATGGATGACGATGATCTTCATGCCCAGCTCTCTGGCACGCTTGATGAGCGCCTTTGATCGGGCCATCTCTTCGTCGGTGCTTATGCCGGCTGCTCCGAGGCCTTTTGAGCTGCCCCCGACTGACAGAATGAGGGTCCTGGCGCCGGCCGGCAGGCCCGCTGCCTTGACCAAGGGGTCGGAGGCAAACTGGATCTTGGCCCTGCCAAGGAGAACCTTGACCATCTCGAGGTCTGCGCTCTGTCCTATTGAAGTAAGCAGGGCCGGTCTGTCCGCGAAGGCGGCGGTGGCCTGCGCCGAGACGGCCGAGACGGCGACGGCGAGCGTCGCTATGAGTACTGTAATGCGTCGCATGAATCATCTCCTGGTCTGTGTCGGTGCTTGTGGCTCCATGGAATGAACGAAACGCCGTCCGGCGTAACCCCACGGGTTCGCCGGACGGCGCGAACGCGGCATCGAAAGAAACGATGCCGCTATCCCATGCGCCCTGTCAGAAACCTGCTGCCTGGCCGTCGCGCCTGGGGTCGGCGCCGCCTTCCAGCATGTTGGTCGCCCTATTGAATACGACCGCGTGGACGCCTCCGAAGTATGAGTCCCAGTCGGCGCGGACGTTGACCGTATGGCCGAGAGCCTCGAGCGCCTTGACGGTGTTGACCGAGGTGCGGCCCTCGAGCTGGACCGTGCCCGAGGCCATGGCGAAGAGGCGCGGAGCCATGATCGCTTCCTGTATCGACATCTTGTGGTCGATTACGTTGGATATGGTCTGGGCGACGGCCGCGATGATGCGGGTCGCTCCGGGGGAACCGACGGCCATGAAGGGCTTGCCGGCGGGGTCGAGGACCAGGGTCGGGGTCATCGACGACAGCGGGCGCTTGCCCGGCTCGATAGACTGGATGGAGCCTGGCTTGAGGGCGAAGTCGTCCATATGGTCGTTCATGATGATGCCGGTACCCGGCACGACGACGCCGGAACCGAAGAAGTAATTGATGCTCTTGGTGACGGCGACCATGTTGCCGTCCTTGTCCATGACGGCGAAGCTGGTCGTCGATCCGCTCTCGAAACGGGTCGGGTCATCGGCCGTCGCCGATCCCATCGCCTTGCCCATGACTATCTTGGCGGCCAATTCCTTGGCGTATGCCTTGCTCGTCAGCCCCGCGAGCGGGACCTTGACGAAGTCGGCGTCGGCCATGTACTTGCCGCGGTCGGCGAATGCCAGCCTGAGCGCTTCTATCCAGAGATGGTCGGCTCCAGGAGTCCCGTCGCCGTACTTGGCCATATCGAAGTTCTCGAGGATGTTGAGTATCTGGATGACGTGGGTTCCACCGGAGCTGGCGGGAGGCGTCGAGATGATGGAGTAGTCGCGGTACGAGCCGGTGATGGGCTTGCGCACCTTGACCTGGTAGGAAGCGAGGTCGGCCGCGGTCATGATGCCGCCCGCGTCGCGGACCGCCTTGGCTATCTTCTCGGCCATCTCGCCCTTGTAGATCGCGTCGACTCCGCCCTTGGCGATGAGCCTGAGCGTGCCGGCGTAGTCGGGATTCTTGATGGAGTCGCCGAGCTCGTACGGGAGGCCGTCCTTGGTATAGATCTTGGCGGTCGCGGGGAACGTATTGATCTTGCCGAGTTCATCCCTGATGATAATGGCGAGGTTGACCGTGACCGGGATGCCTTTTTCGGCCCACGCTATTGCCGGCGCGAGGATAGCGTCGCGCTTCAGCTTCCTGGAACCGAAGTTGTCCAGGGCGTACAGGAGCCCCGCGACTTCACCGGGCACGCCGGAGGCGAGTCCGCCCACGACGCTGGCGTTGCCTATGACCTTGCCGTCGTCGCCGTACTTGTACATGTCGGCCGTGGCGGCCGCGGGGGCCATCTCGCGGAAGTCGATGACGACCGCTTCCTTCATCTTTGCGAGCTTGATTATCATGAACCCGCCGCCGCCGACGCCGGAGGCATTGGGCTCGAGGACGCCGAGCGCGAAGGCGGTAGCTACCGCGGCGTCCACCGCGTTGCCGCCCTTCTTGAGAATGTCTATGCCTACCTGGGATGCCTCAGGCTTCGCCGCCGCTACGACGCCCTTGGCGCCCACGGCCGCGCGGCCGTACAGGTTTACCGGGTTCTGCGACGTCGCCAAGACCGCCGTTACGGCGATCAGCAGCGACGCGATGATGACTTTCTTCATCTCTTCCTCCTTCGAACTTTTACGTCGCCTCAATCGTTGGGGCGACCGTTCCATTGTCACTCTCAATAGCAACGGTGTCAACCTTCACGGCGTACTTATTTTATTTGACTGATAGTAACTGTCATTAGGGGGGGAAACGTCATTCTGCGCCCGGGATCGTCAGGGAATGTAACCGTTGTCGGTGCACGGCGCGCTGAATTCGCCGACGGTCAAGCCCTCCAAGCCGTTCCAGACGCGGTCGACCACGAGGACGACCTTGCCCTCGTCCTTCAAGTCGTCGAGGAAGGTAAGGCGATCCGAACGCCAGGCCGCGGAAGTGGCGGTCCGCTCCATCCAGAACGGGTCCTCGATCCCGATGCCGTCGATGGAACCTTTCATTCCTGCAAGTATTCTCCGCTTCTTCCGGGCTTTCATTCCGCCCGTACCCTGCGTCCTTTCCGGTTGCCGAGGACCTTGAGTCGGTGTAGGATGGCTGGCGCCGGGTTCCGTCCGGCTCGAGGAGGTACTTCAGGATGAAAACCCGCGACGAGGCGATGGCGCTCTGGCGCGAACACAACGGCGACGAATCCCTGTGGAGGCACGCACTGGCGGTCGAAGCCGTCATGCGGAGTTTCGCTTCCCGCTCGGGCGAGGATCCGGAGTACTGGGGCATGGTCGGGCTCCTCCACGACGTGGACTACGAACGCCATCCCGCCGAGCACCTGGCGCACTCCAGGACCATCCTTTCCGGCGCCGGCTTCGACGAAACCTTCATCCATGCCGTCGAGAGCCACGGTTGGGGTCTGTGCACGGAAGTCGAGCCCGTCCATCCCATGGAAAAGACCCTCTACACGATCGACGAGCTCACCGGGTTCGTGACGGCCTGCGCCCTCGTCCGGCCGTCGAAAAGCGTCCTCGACCTGGAAGCCAGGTCGGTGAAGAAAAAATGGGGCAGTGCCGCCTTCGCCGCCGGCGTCCGCCGCGACGTGATCGAAAAGGGCGCCACCATGATGGGCCTTCCCCTCGACGAGATCATAACGCTCACCATCGAGGCGATGCGCACGGTCGCCGACGGCATCGGCCTGCGCGGCGCCGCCTGAAAAGGAGATGACATGAAGTTCATCGATTTGCGCAGCGACACGGTCACCTGGCCCACGCCCGCCATGCGTACCGCGATGGCGGCAGCAGAAGTGGGCGACGACGTCTACGGCGACGATCCCACCCTCATCGAACTCGAGCGTCTCGCCGCGGAAATCGTCGGGAAGGAAGCCTCCCTCTTCGTGCCCTCGGGGACCTTCGGCAACCAGCTGGCCCTGTTCACCCATTGCCCCCGCGGGAGCGAGGTGATCATTCCCGAACACAACCACATCATCCAGCACGAAGCCGGGGCCGCCGCGATCATCGCCGGCGTGCAGTTCCGTACCGTCGCGACGGATCACGGGATCCTGACCGCTTCCGACGTGGCTTCGCGCGTACGGATCGGCGACGACATCCACTACCCGCCGACCTCCCTCGTCTGCCTGGAGAACGCGCATTCCTCGGGCCGGGCGCTCACGCTCGCCGAGATGGACGGCCCCGTTCGCGTTGCGCGCGGCGCGGGCGTGCCGGTCCACCTGGACGGCGCACGGATTTTCAACGCGGCGGCGGCCATCGGCGCCGACCCACGCGAGATCGCAAAGCGCGCGGATTCGGTCATGTTCTGCCTGTCCAAGGGGCTCTGCGCACCGGTAGGCTCCATCCTCGCCGGCTCCTCGGCCTTCATCGCCGCGGCCCGGCGCAAGCGCAAGATCATGGGCGGCGGTCTCAGGCAGGCGGGCATCCTCGGCGCGGCCGGCATCGTGGCGCTCAAGGACATGCGCGGGCGGCTGGCCGACGATCACGCGAGGGCAAAGTCGCTCGCACGCGAGCTGGAAGCCATTCCCGGCGTCAAGGTCGACCGCGCCGGGCTCGACATCAACATGGTTTTTTTCTCCGTCGATCCCAAGCCGGATCCCGGGCGCTTCCAGACCGCGATGCTGGCTCGGGGAATACTCGTGAACCCGCCAGAGGACGGCCAGCTCCGCTACGTCACCCACTACTGGATCGGCGACGCGCAGCTCCCGGCAATCATCGACGCCACGAGGGCCGCCCTCCCGGCGTGAAAAAACCGCGGTATTGCGCTGCGGGCGTCCGTACTATATGGTTCCTTCGTCAGACCCTGGACGGATCGCCTTGCGCGATGCCGCGACGCCGACGGGAGGTCGCCTCAAGTGATGAAGTTCGAATCCGATCCCGACGGATTTTCCATTTCCGTCGACGGTCGACCGGCCATCGTACATTCGGCGAAATCGCCGGCCTTCGAGATCGGCACCGCCGACCTGTCGGTCCGCCAGACGAAGGCCGGTTTCAGGCTTAAGCGGCGGAAATACATCCCGGTGAAGCTCAGGGATTACACCCTCGTCGAATCCGATGCTTTGTCCGCGGTCGTGGATTTCAGCGGACGTTTCCGCGTCTCCGCGTCGTGCGCAGGCGGCAATCTCAGGCTTTCGTTCTCCCGATTCACCCCGGAAATCAACGTCTTCAGGATGCGCATTCCCGCCCATGCCGACGAGCAGCTCTACGGCCTCGGGGAACGCTGCTCGCGGCTCGACCTCAAGGGTTCGCGCGTCCCGCTCTGGGTCGGGGAAAGGGCCGCGGGCCGCGGATCCGGCCCGGGCGCCTTTGTCGGAAACGCAAGGGACGACACCAGGCTGTCCCTGCGCGCAACCTGCTTCCCGATGCCCTGCTTCGTGTCGAGCAGGGGATACTTCGTGGACGTCGATACGGCGGCGCGCTCGATTTTCGATTTCCGCAAACCCGGTCGTACTTCCATCGAAGTCTGGGGCGTCCCCGTATCCATAACCCTCGGTTTCCGCCGGACCGCCCCCGAGACCGTTGCCGCGTTGGGCGACAACGTCGGCAGGCAGAAGGCGCCTCCCCCATGGGTTTTCGGCGGGGCGTGGCTCGGGGTCCAGGGAGGCACCGACGAGATCCTGCGGAAGGCGCAGGCCGCGCTGGACTCGGGCGCCAGGGTCTCCGCCCTGTGGGTACAGGACTGGTGCGGACACCGGACGACGAAATCGGGCCGTCAGCCCGAGTGGAACTGGCGCTACGACGAAATGGCGTACCCGGCGCTCCAGGATACGATCGCGGACCTTGCCGGGGCGGGCATCCGATTCCTCGGCTACGTCAACCCGTACCTTTCGACCGAAGGCGGGCTCTACCGCGAAGCGAGCCGGCTCGGCTACTGCATCCAGCGGCCGGAGGGCGGGGACTACCTCTTCAACGCCGCGGCCTCTCCCGCCGCGATGGTCGACCTCACGGATCCCGACGCCTTCGACTGGATCAAGGGCGTCATCAGGGACAACATGATCGGTATCGGCATGTCCGGATGGATGGCGGATTCCGGCGAATGCCTTCCCGCCGACGCAGTCCTCTCGTCCGGGAAATCGGGCCTGGCGGCGCACAACAGCTACCCCGTGCTCTGGGCACGGGCCAACGCCGAAGCCGTCGGGGAAGCCGGGAAGTCCGGGGAAACGGTTTTTTTCCTGCGCTCGGGCTGGTCCGGTTCGGCGCGCCACGCCGCCGCGTTCTGGACCGGCGACCGTTTCGTGGACATGAAGTCGGACGACGGCCTTCCGAGCGTCATTCAGGCGGCCATCTCGCTCGGGATTTCCGGCGGCGGCATCTGGCATTCGGACATCGGCGGGAACACCTCGACCGCGTGGCGCCGCCGTTCGCCGGAAACCTTCATGCGCTGGGCCGAGCTTGCGGCGTTCACGCCCATCATGCGCACCCACGAGGGCCAGCACCCCGGCGTGAACCACCAGTTCTGGACCGATGACCGGACGCTCCGTCACTTCGCGCGCTGCACGGAAATCTTCGCCGCGCTCTCTCCGTACCACCAGGCCGTCATGCAGGAATACGCGGGAACCGGCGTCCCGCCGATCAGGCACTGCTGGCTGCACTACGAGGACGACGCCCAGACGCACCGGCACGGATACCAGTACCTTTACGGACGCGACCTCCTGGTCGCCCCGGTCCACGCGCCCGGCAGGGAGCTCCACGAACTGTACCTGCCCGATGACGCGTGGGTCCACCTGTGGAGTTCGCGCGTCTTCCGCGGCGGCACGACGACGGTCGAAGCGCCACTCGGATACCCGCCCGTGTTCTACCGCGAATCGTCGAACTTCGCCTCCGTGTTCGACTCGGTACGCAGGAACGTCCGCAAGATCTGAAACCGTTTTCCCCCGAACCGGGATCCGTAGCCGCTTGAAAACAACGCCCTTCCCGGCCATACTGGCCTGCATGAACGACGGCATACGGATTCTCATCACGGGCGGCACCTTCGACAAGCATTACGACGCGGTCCGCGGCGAACTCACCTTCAAAAGCTCGCACATGGCGGAAGTCATCGCGAACGCACGGATCACCGTATCCGTGCAGATCGAGATCAACCAGCTTATCGACAGCCTCCACATGCAGGACGCGAACAGGCAGTGCGTGCTCGACGCATGCGCGAAGGCGCCCGAATCCCGCATCGTGATCACCCATGGCACCGACACGATGGTCCAGACCGCGGCGCTCATCGGCGAGGCGCGGATCGGCAAGACCGTCGTCCTGACCGGCGCCATGGTTCCCTACACGGTCCAGGGCAGCGATGCCGTCTTCAACCTCGGCGCCGCCGTCGCCGCCGTCCAGATCCTCGGTCCGGGCGTCTACATCGCCATGAGCGGCCGCGTCTTCGAATGGGATAAAGTGAAGAAGAACAGGGAGAAGTGCGTCTTCGAGGACGCTTGACGGGCTGGCCGCGGGCAACCCGCCCCGGCGGGCGCGTCGCGCCACGGCGGCCCGCATCGTCGCTGCGGACCCGCGCCGCAGGCCCGAGTGGTTGACGTCCCCGTCGTTCCGGCGCTACAACAGTTGCGTTAACAAAGCTTCAATCTACCGAATCCAGAAAAGAAGGAGTTTCCGATGCCCAAAAGTTTCACGGTCTCAGCTTCGTTCAAGGCGGCGCCAGCCGCGCTCTTCGACGCATTCGCGAATCCCGCCGTCGGAACGGAGGCGACCGGTTCGAAGTTCTCCGGCGATTGCAGGGCCGGAGCCAGGTTCGCGGCCTTCGACAGGAAAGCCGGCGGGGTGACCCTCCGCGTCGTCAAGAACCGTTCCATCGTCAGGACCTGGCGCAGCGCCGGTTGGGACGCGTCGATCGAGGACGCGATCCTCGTCCTTGCCTTTACCCCGGAAGGCGAAGGCTCATCCCTGACCGTAACCATGGTCGGGCTCCCCGGCTCCGAGGTCGAAACCCTCAAGTCGCTGTGGAAAGTTTCCGCTTTCGAACCCATAAAAGCCTGGCTGAAGCTGCCGGCCGGAAAATCCGCGAAAAAAACCTCGGTCAAACCCGGCCAGAAGCGCCGCGGCCGTCCGGCCGGTACGAAAGCATCCGGAAAACCGTCCGTCCCGGCGCCGAAAAAACGCGGGCGCCCCCGGAAGGAACGGGCCTGACGCCTGCCCCGGCAATGCCGGAACGCGCTCCATAATTGAAAGGACCGGCCGTTCGACGGCCGGTCCTGTTTTTCCTGGCGTATCTCGCGTCGCGCGCCCTCAGTGCTTCCTGAGAATGTCCTCGATGGTCTTCGGGAACATCCCCTTGAGCTTGTCGAGATCTTCCTGCGTCACCATCGACTCGAGCTCCATGGCCAGGTCCTTGCTGGCGGCGGCAAGCTTGCGGAGCAGGCTGTAGATGATGAACGTGAAGATCTTGAGGCCGGCCCTCGTATTTTCCCCGCACATTTCGAAAAGATGCTCCCTTGAGATCGCGACCAGGCGCAGGTCCACGGCGGCGACGGCGTTGGCGGTCCTCTTCACGTCCATGAAGATGGATGCTTCGCCGAAGACATCGCCCGCCTGGATCGTGGACACGCGGACGCTCTGCTTTTCCGAGCCCCTCACGGTTATATCCACCTTGCCGTCCAGCAGGACATAGAGGTAGCGGCTGATCGAATCCTGGGTTACGATGGTCTCGCCGGCGAGGTATTCGAAGTGCTCGCAGACTTGCGCCAGTTTCCTGAGCTCCTCGACGCTGAGGGTCTGGAAAATGAGGGTATTCTTGAGTTCGTCGATGAAGACCACTTCTCTTACCGGGAGCTGCCGCATCCGCCCACCTCGGCCGACCGCGTTCCGGGTGCGACCGCGTTCGGACGCGGACCCGTTCGCGATCTGGCCAGGATGACAATGTATCACGCACGGGGCGAAACGCCCACCCCCCGGCGGCGGAACCGCCGTGCCGGAGTTAGAAGCCCGCGAGATCGTCCAGCTTGATGCGGGAGCGCTCCGCCCTGTCGGCGTCCCGGCGGCGCTTCGCCGGCAGGAAGACATCGTTGTAGAAAAGGGCGAACTCGAGAAGCTCCTCGTCCGCCCTGTCCGGGTCGATGCGAACGCGAAGGTTGTAATCCCGTTCCCTGATCCCGCGCGAGATCACGTAGACGACATCGCTCACGCCCTGCGCGAAGGTACGCGCGTACACGACGAGGAAAAGGATGGTGGACGTCATGATGATCGCGAAAAACGCCAGGTCATAGCGGGCGCGGATCGCTTCCAGGTCGCCCAGGAGCACGACGGCGCCCAGGGGACCGCTCCGGGCCAGCGCCCAGGATCCGGCCGGCAGGGAGGCTTCGAGCGCGGCCAGGGTCCCCTGGCCGACGAGGATTTCGGGACGGGGTGAACTCGGGTTGAAAGCGACCAGGGCCACGTCGGGGTTATCGCCGAAGACGGACAGGGCCGCGTTCGCCACGGAGGAACCGGTTTCCGCCGCGAGCGGACCGATGGCCGCGAGGGAGCGTTCGCAGGCAGCGACCCTGTGCGCGGCCAGGGTATCCACGCCGATCGTTCCCGTGGCCGAGAGGACGACGATGACCAGGACCACCGAAAAGATGCCGATCATCGCGGCGTTCGAGACGTGCCGCTGGGCCATGCGGGAATCGGCGTTCTGGATCCTGCCGAAGATCTTGAGGATCCTGATCAGGCGCAGGACCCGGCTGACCCTGACGGCCTTCACGACCCGAAGCGACTTGACGATGGCAGCCAGCCCCCCGGTGGCCGCGCTTCCGGCGAGGAGGGTCCAGGCGGCGGGACCGGAGTTGAAGGCAAGGAGCGGGAGGGAACAGAGGAGATCGACCCAGCCCCGCTCGACGATGAAATACCGCCTGAAGCGGCGCCCGGCCAGTGCCCCCGCCGCCCTCGCGATGAACTCCACGGAGAACACGGCGTCAATGGCTAACCCGGCCAGCAGGAGCGGATCGCGCCACGCCCGTCCCCGGCCGAGGGCGACCGCGAGGTCGTCGAGGAATATCTGTACGATGCTGGCCAGTATGACCAGGAGCACGAAGTCTTCGAGCACGGCGACGACGGGATGCCTTTTCTTGCTCACGGCGATTCCTCCTTGAGGGATTCCTCCGACCGGCGGTTGCGGGGTACGGTTCACTGCAATGCTGTATCAGATGTGGAGATCGGCGGCGATCATGTAGAGCTCGTCGAGAAAGCCCCTGTAGTAACCGAACCCGCCGCAGAGAGGCCTCGCGACGCCGTACCAGCTCCTGTCGGGAGATTCCGCGCCGCGGTCGGACCGCAGGTTCGGATCGTACTCGGCATAGCGGGCCGACAGTATGTACAGCAGCCTCGCCGCCGCCTCCCACTTTTCGAGCACGAATTCCGGCAGGTTCGCGTCGAGCGCCAGCTGCACGTCCACCGGGTCGATCTCGGGGAAGCGGCCTTCGAGCCTGCCGCGGCACGCTCCCGTGAAGCGCCGCTTCTCCTCGGCCCCGGGGTAAGCGGACAGGACGTTGCGGTTGTCCGTCTTGAAATACGCATATGGCTTCAGGAGCAGGAAAACCTTGAAATAGGCGGCATATTCCTCCGGTGAGAGCGGGGAGCGCTGCATGCGCACGAGTTCGTTGTAGATGCAGCCCTTCCTGTCATAGATGGCGCGCAGGTATTTTTCAAGCGCGTTGCTGCGGAAGATGTAGGAAACGCTCCGGTACTGCAGCCTCGCCACGGGGTCATCGAGCATTTCGCCGACGAAGCGGACGAGTTTTTCGCGCAGGAGGGACGCATCGATCACGCGGTCCTTCCGGACCTTGTTGAGGATGTTGAAGTCGATCCCCGTCCTGATGATTCCCTCGAAGAAGGGAGAGGCGCCCGCCACGACCCTCTTGCCGAGCCGGGAGAACACCATGGCCAGGGTTTCGCGCGGATCGAGGTCCGGGAAATATTGCGGCCCGCGGAACGCGGACTGCAGCCGGGCCAGGTTGGACCTGATGAAATTGACGATCTGGTATTCCGCCCCGATGATCGTCTCGTTCCGCATGTCGGGGAGCGAAAAGAGATGTTCGAGGAAGGCGTCTATCTTGTCGAGTTCCGCGGTATCCATGTTCGTGGGCTTTCGGGATGATGCCGCTTCCGCGTGAACGGACCGGGCTTCCCGTTCCTCCGTTTTTCCTTGTTTCGCGCGCGGCCCGTCCGGGCCGCGCATGCAGTCATTCTATCCTCCGTTCACCGCGAATGCAAGGAACGCCGGGGTGTGAATTATACGCTTGCCTGAGCCGGGAAAGGCGTCGATACTTTACGGTGATCGTCCGGGTACCGGGCTCTTGCCGGCGGAGCGATCGGGTTCAGGAGGAGACTACGGGCTTTTCCGCGGGGTATGACAGCTTGCCGCGCACCTTGCGCCTCGTCTCGTGCCTCGCGTTCATCGCGGCCGCGGCGGTGCAGTCTCCGGCCGAACCCACGTCCATCCGTGTCGTGATGGACAACTTCTACCCGCCCTACATCTTCATCGACGATTCGGGGAAAGCCCAGGGCATCCTCGTGGACCAGTGGCGCCTGTGGGAGGAACGGACCGGCGTGAAGGTCGAGCTCGTCGCCACGGCGTGGTCAGAAGCCCAGGCCCGCATGGACTCAGGCGAATTCGACGTCATCGATACCATATTCAAGACCCCGGAGCGGGACAAGAAATACGACTTTTCGAAGCCCTACGTCCGTATCGAGGTACCCCTGTTCTTCGACGCCCAGCTGTCAGGCATCAGGGGGATCGAGGACCTCGCCCCCTTCGTCGTGGCCGCGAAGAAGGGCGACGCGGTCGTGGGCCAGCTGCTCGCGCACGGCATCGCGAACCTGCTGCTCTTCGACGGGTACCGGGAGATCGTGGAAGCGGCGCGGGACGGCAAGGTCAAGGTGTTCACCGTCGACGAACCGCCAGCCCTGTACTACCTCCTTCGGATGGGTCTGCAGGACAGGTTCCGCCGCAGCGAACCCCTGTATTTCGGCGAATTCCATCGCGCCGTCCCCAAAGGCAGGAGCGACACCCTCTCCCTCGTGGAGAAGGGCTTCGCGAAGATCAGCCCGCGGGAACTGGCATCGATCGACCGCAAGTGGTTCGGCACCCCGATCGTTTCCAGGGACCAGCTCAAGTTCCTGGGCATCCTCATGGCGGTCGTCGCAGCGGTCGTCGCGGTACTGATCCTCTCGATCGGCCTGCTCGGCCGCCTCGTCGCAAGACGGACCGTGGCCCTGTCGGCGTCCAGGGACTACATCAGGGCGGTGTACGATTCCGTCAACGACGCGATCTTCGTCCATGCCGGGGACGGGACCATCCTGGACTGCAACGCGCGCGCGCAGGCGATGTACGGGCGGAGCGCCGACGAGGTGAAACGGATCGGCATCGAGGGCTTGAGCGCCGCTGACGGCATGCACACCCGGGCGGACGCCCTGGCCCGGTTACGCAGTTCCGAGAACGGTCCGCTCTGTTACGAATGGTCCGCCCAGCACGCGTCGGGCAGCGTCTTCCCCGTGGAAGTGTCATCCCGTTCGGACCTGATCGGCGGCGAGCGGCGCTACTTCGTGACCGTCAGGGACATCAGCGAACGCAAGCAGGCCGCCGCGGAGCTCGAAAAGGCCATGGCTGAAAAGGACGCGCTGTTCAGGGAACTCCAGCACCGCGTGAAGAACAGCTTCGCCCTCATCACGGGTCTCATCAACCTGGAAGCCGACTCCATCGCCGATCCCGCGACGACCGAAGCCATCGAAACCCTCAGGGGCCGGATCGAATCGATCTCGGAGCTGTACGCGATGCTCTTCATGCAGGATGCGGTCGAGCACGTCCGCCTGGACGAATACCTCGAACGCGTCGTCGAATCCATGAACAGCTCCTACGGCTCCGGCCTGGCCGCGATACTCACGGCCTTCGATCCCGTCGTCATCGACGTGAAGCGGGCCACCTCCGTCGGCCTCATACTCAACGAGCTCACCACCAACGCGCTCAAGTACGCGTTCCCCGAGCGCACATCCGGCGTCATACGCCTGAGTCTGACGAAAGAGGACGCCTGGGCGACCCTCGTCGTGGCCGACGACGGTATCGGACTTCCGTCGGCCTTCGATCCGGCCAGGCCCACCGGCCTCGGGCTCGAGCTGGTCATGATGCTGTCGGCGCAGATCTCGGGATCGGTGGAATTCCTCCGCGACGCGGGAACTACGGTCCGCATCCGTTTCCCGGTCTGAGCGCAGCCCGCGGCACGACGGAGTCGCCGAGGCACGGAGAATGGTTCAGCGGTTGCGGCGTTCCTCGCCCTTCTGGCATTCGATGCACATGACCGCATAGGGAATGGCATTGAGCCGCTCCTGCGGGATTCTCTTGTTGCACTTCATGCAGACGCCATATCGGCCCTGCTGGATGCGGACGAGGGCCGCGTCGATCTGCCTGAGCCGCTTTATCTCCTGCGTGCCGAGGGCTTCGAGCATCTTGCGGTCTATGTCGTCGCTGGCGACGTCGGCAAAATCCTTGGGGTCCATCTCCTCGACGATGGCCCTGAAGTCGGCGTTGGTTTCCACGAGTTTATCGAGTATCTCCCGCTTCATGCCGAGGAGCAATTCCTTCATCTTGTCGTTGATATCCTTCTCCATGTCGATCACCCCCATCGGGAACATGATGCCGGCGTCCCGCCGCGCGAGATAACAGCAGTAAACAGCTCAAGGACGGCAGGAGCCTGAAAAATCGAACCGCACAATGTCGGAAAAGCCCGAAAATGTCAATCAGCCGGTCTGCAGGCGGCCTTTCAGGCGATTTTCCCGAGTCGAGGATAAAGTCTACGCATTCCGCCTGCCCTGTCCATGATTTCAATGGTTTTTTTCGAGCCCGGATATGGGCCGTGAGTCTGGCCGATGCCTGCACGCAAGCGCTTCCGTCGGGCATGACCCGCCGCACGGGGTATTGACGCTTTTTTTGCGCTCGTGCTAACGTGAGCGATCATTTCGAATCCGAGGAGGAGTCCATGATAATGACCAGTGCGAGCGTCGGCGTCCGGCTTCTCCCGGCGAAAACCCGCTGACGGGGCGAACAGCCGCTTCGCGGTTCACGTCCCTTTCGTCCGCGCGTCCTTCACCGGGCTGAAGAACCTTCCAGGCGGAAGGACGCCAACACCCCACACCCACGAATACAGGATCGGAGAACGACCCGGACCGAAAGGATCCGGCGGCGTTCGTTCATCACAGCGTCGGAATGACGAGTCACGGCGAAAGATCCGCGAAACGGCATCGCGGCCGCGGCGAGAGGGCCTGTGCTTCGGGTTCGAAGCATCCCGGCCTCCCCGCGGCCGCCTCCGGATCGCGGACCGTCGTGCTCCGCGCGGGCGCTGCCGGCAACATGGTGCACCATGAAAAGAAAACCTTTCCGGATGCTCTTCGACTGCATGCGCGGTTCGAAGCTCCTCTTCCTCGGCTCGATCGTATCGATCGCGGCCGCGGCCGCGCTATCGCTTGCGGATCCCCTCATCATCCGCTTCGCCATCGACTCGGTCGTCGGCGGCAGGCCGCCGGACGCACCGGTCTGGATCCTCGCCCTGGTCGACCGCTCGGGCGGCCTGGGTCCCGTCGCCCGGAACCTGTGGCTCTGTGCCGTGGCCTTCACGGGCGTCGGGGCGCTCCAGGCACTGTTCATGTTCTTCAGGGGGACGTTCGCCGCGGTGGCCGCGGAGCGCTCGATCAAGGTCATGCGCGACCGGCTCTTCGCGAAAATCGTCGATCTCCCCTTTTCGTACTTCGGGGACGCGAATTCCGGGGACCTGGTCCAGCGCTGCTCGAGCGACGTCGACACGGTCCGCAAATTCCTCTCGACGCAATTCGTCGATATCGGCCGCGCCGTCGCCCTGCTCGCCTTCACGGCCGTGGCGATGTCCCTCGTCGATCCTTACATGACGAAGGTCGCCCTGCCGATCATCCCCGCCATCCTCGTTTTCTCCTACGTCTTCTTCCTGAAGATACAGGCCGCCTTCACGCTGTCCGACGAAGCCGAGGGCGCGATGTCGCAGACGCTCCAGGAGAACCTCCAGGGCGTCAGGGTGGTCAGGGCTTTTGCGCGCGCCGACTGGGAGCGCGCGCGTTTCGACGAACGGAACCGGCATTACTCCCGTGTCACGACGAGGCTCATCATGCTCTTCGGCTGGTACTGGGGAATCTCGATCTGGCTCTGCCTGGCGCAGACGGGCGTGGTTCTCGCGGTGGGCGGGTGGCGCGCCTCGAACGGGCTCCTCTCCGTCGGGACCTTCGTCGTCTTCTTCGCCTACATCGGCAGGCTCATGTGGCCGGTCAGGCAGCTCGGCCGCACCCTCACCGAGCTCGGCAAGACCACCGTGTCGCTCAAGCGCCTGGCAGAAGTCCTCGACGAAGACGACGAGTACGGCGACGACGGCGCATCGGAATCGTCGGGGCCGGGGCTCGTGGAGTTCGACCGGGTTTCCTTCGCCTACGGTGCTGGTTGCCCGGTGCTCGAAAACCTGTCCTTTTCGATCGCCCCGGGGGAAACCGTGGCCGTCCTCGGACGGACCGGGTCGGGCAAGAGCACCCTCGCCCAGCTCCTCGTCCGGCTCGTCGAACCGGTCTCGGGTTCGGTCCGGATCGACGGCGTCGACATCCGGAGCATTTCGAAGCGCTCCCTGAGGAAGCGGGTCGGGCTCGTCCTCCAGGAGCCTTTCCTGTTCTCGAAAAGCTTCCGCGACAACGTTGCCCTCGGGGTCCCGGGCGGTGCGGGCGACGCGGAACTCGGGCATATCGCAGCGATCTCGGGGCTCTCCGGGACAGTCGCCGGTTTCGAGAAAGGTTGGGCGACCCCGGTCGGCGAGGAGGGCGTGACCCTTTCGGGCGGCCAGCGCCAGCGTGCGTCCATCGCGCGGACGCTCCTCCGGAAGCCCGACATACTCGTACTCGACGACTCGCTGTCCGCGGTGGACACCGGGACCGACGCGGCCATCCGCGAAGCCTTGAGGCGGGAACGCGGCGGCGTGACGACGCTCATCGTCTCGCACCGTATCACGACGCTCGCGGGGGCGGACCGCATCGTGGTGCTCGAAAACGGCAGGGTGTCCGACTCGGGGACCCACGCCGAACTCTCTTCGCGCCCCGGGCTCTACCGCAGGATCTGGGAGATACAGGCCGGGCTCGAACCGGAAAGCGCCCCGGCGGGCCACGTCGGCAGCGCATAGAGAAACAGAGCCGCAGGAGGGCTTGAAACGATATGGAAGAAACAGATTACCGTCAACCATTCAAGATGAAGACCTGGCTCACGCTCCTCGAATTCGCGAAGCCCTACCGCTCCCTGTTCTGGATCGTGGGCGCGCTCATGATCCTCGTGGCGGGGGTGGACGCCGCCTGGCCCTTCGTGACGGGCTGGATCGTCGACGAGATCATCATCGCCGGGCGGAGCGGACTCATGACGCCGTTCGTCGCGTTCTTCTTCGCGCTCATGACGGTTCAGGCCGTCGTCATCCGGCTCTTCATCGGGTTGGCGGGCAGGATCGAGATGGGGATGAACTACGCGATCCGCCGCGCGGCCTTCGACAAGCTGCAGGAACTGGAATTATCGTATTTCGACCGGACGAGCGCCGGCTGGATCATGGCCCGCGTCACGAGCGACACCGGCAGGCTCGCCGACCTGATAGCATGGGGCCTCGTGGACATGGTGTGGGGCTTCTCGATGATGACGGGAATGGGCATCCTCATGTTCATCCGCGACTGGAAGCTCGCCCTGGTCACGCTCGTCGTCCTGCCGCCGCTCCTGGCCGTGTCCGTCGTCGTCGAGCGGGCGCTCATGGAGCGTTCAAGGGAGGTGCGGAAGCACAACTCCAGGCTGACCGCCTCGTATTCCGAGGGCATCCGCGGCGCGAGGACGCTCAAGACCATCGCGGCCGAAGGACTGGCCAAGTCCGAGTTTTGCGCGTTGAGCGACACCATGCGGCGCGCCTCCACGCGCCAGGCAAGGCTCTCGGCGTTCTACCTGCCCGTCGTCATCGCGCTCGGCTACGTCGGCACTTCGATGGCCCTCTGGAAAGGCGGCGAAGCGGCGCTCTCGGGCGTCCTGACGGTAGGCACCCTCGTCGCGTTCGTGTTCAGCGCCCTGGAGTTCTTCGACCCGGTGACGGACCTGGCGCGCATCATGGCCGACGTGCAGTACGCGCAGGCCTCGGCCGAACGGGTAGTCTCCCTCCTCTCGACCGAACCGGCGATCAGGGACTCCGAGGCGGCGAGAACCGTCGCGGCGGGATACGCCGGCAAGCCGGTGCCCAAGCTCTCTGGCAGGGTGACCTTCGAGAACGTTTCGTTCTCGTACGTGAACGGGCAGGACGTGCTGCGGGACTTCAGCCTGGACGTGGCGCCGGGGGAAACCATCGCGCTCGTGGGAGAGACGGGATCGGGGAAGAGCACCATCGTCAACCTGGCATGCCGGTTCTACGAACCGGTCGCCGGGCGCATCCTCATCGACGGGACCGACTACCGGGATCTTCCCCTCTCGCTCATCCACGGCAGCCTCGGTTACGTCCTCCAGCAACCCTACCTCTTCGGGGGCACGATACGGGAGAACATCCGGTATGGCCGCCTCCAGGCCACCGACGCCGAAGTCGAGGAAGCATCCCGCGTCGTCCACGCCCACGCTTTCATCTCGGGCCTCGAGAAGGGTTACGAAACCGAGGTGGGTGAAGGCGGAGCCCTGCTTTCCACGGGCCAGAAACAGCTCGTTTCGTTCGCCCGGGCCGTGCTGGCGGATCCCGCCATTCTCGTCCTGGACGAAGCCACGAGCTCCGTGGACACGGAGACCGAAAAGCTCATCCAGGACGCGATCAAGCGGGTGCTCGCGGGACGGACGAGCTTCATCGTCGCGCACCGGCTCTCCACGATCGTGGACGCCCACCGCATCCTCGTCCTCCGGGACGGCGTCGTCGTCGAACAGGGGCGGCACCGGGAACTCCTCGCGAAGGGGGGTTACTACAAGGAACTCCACTCGGCGCAGTTCCTGGAGGAACGGGAGGAGGAAATCCTCGGCCACCGCAAGGCGGCCGACGAGCTGGAAAGCGCGTGACAAAGCCTGATCGGACCCGCGAGTTGACATGATTCGGCCCCGGTTGTACGATGATGGCCGTTCCGAATGGATGTCCGGGCTGGCGCCGCGGGATATTCCCGGGACCCGCCTGGATGCCCGGTTCGACCGGTCGTCCGACGGCATTTCACAGAGGAGTGATCGTGGCCAAAGAAGAAGCGATAGAAGTTGAAGGCATCGTGCGCGAAGCCCTTCCCAACACCATGTTCCGGGTCGAGCTGCCGAACGGGCATGTCATCCTGTCGCACCTTTCCGGCAAGATGCGCAAGCACTACATCAGGATCGTCCCCGGCGACAAGGTGAAGGTCGCCCTCTCCCCCTACGACCTCAACCGCGGAAGAATCATCTACCGGGAAAAATGACCGGCCGGACGAGGACCCACACGGCACCCCGTCCACCCGACGACTTGTCGGCGTACCCGCTCCGCCCGGCCAGGGGCGACCGTTCCAGGAACAGCTTGACCAGCCCAGGCAGCACCGCTTCGGATTCGGAGTGGCGCCCCTTCCCATGCACCACCAGCACCTTTACGAGTCCGTGCGCGGCCGCATCGCGGAAAAAGCGCTCGAGCGCCTCTTCGGCTTCCCGGGCGGTGAGACCGTGGAGGTCGAGCCTAGCGTCGACGGGCAAGGCTTCGATCTGCCGTTTCGTGAGCCGCTCCGGGGACTTCGACTCCCTGCCATCCTTGTCGTCCACGCCGTGCCGGTCGATCCACGCGGCAAACAAACCCGCCGTATCGGGCTTCGGGGATTTCGCTTTCGCCTCCGGCTTTCCACTCTTCCCGGGTTCCCCGGGTTTTCCGGCCTGCACCGTCCCGGAGGGCTTCCCCGGCCTGGCGCTTCCCCTGGCCGACATGAGTTTTTCCCATTCCTCGTAGATTTTCCCGAAGTCGCTCATCGCGTCAGTACTCCAACCCGTCGTTCCCCGGCAGCCAGCCGCGCCGTCCGTCCGGGAATCGCGCGAGCGTCCAGCCGTTCGACGACATGAGCGCCACCCCGGCGACGCCGGGGGCAAGTTCGAAGGCGACCGAGGACGAGGCGCTCGGGACCGTTCGCACCGGGCCGCCCTCCGAAACGACGAATACGCGGTTCCGTTCCCCGGTTGAAACCATGGCAGCTGCCGCCAGCGTCGCGGACAGGGCCAACGCGCGTACGGCGATTCTCACCCGGCGCCGGAGCGCCGGGGGGACGGGGATAGTCGGCCGCCTGCCCCCGGCGGCAAGCGCGGCGATTCCGGCGGCCGAAAGTGCGGCGGCAGCCGCCGCGGCCGAAACGGCCGACAGCCACCAGAACGCGGCGGGGGGCGGGAGAAGGTCGCGAGGCCTCCGGGCTTCCCCGCTCAGGCGCGCCGAGATCGCCAGCGCCTCCCGGAAACGGGAACCGGACAGTCCCATCCGTTCGGCCAGGTACAGGTCCCGGGCGCTGCCGGGCAAGTCTCCCTTCGCCCCCTCGCGCACGCCGCGTGCGGCTATGCCGGCGGCGCTGTCGGCGGGTCCGTCGGGAAAGGCGGCCGCGAGCTCCGTGAAGGCGGACCCGGCCGGGTTCGAAGACGGGGGATGACCCGAAAGCATGAAGGAGAGGCGCGGTATTCCAGCTAGGCGGATCGAGCCGGTCGCCGGATCGAGCGCGGCGAAGGGTTCGAATACCACCGACCATTCCCCGGCTGCGGCCGCTTCGGGCGCGATGCCCGCGATGAAATCGACCGCGCCGGAGTAGCCGGAATCCGATGCCGAAAACCTGTCCCTCCGTGCCGTGACGATCGCGCCTCCGGGAAGCCTCGCGCCGTCGGGTCCGACCACCATGAAACCCGGCGGACCGAGGGATGGCAGGTTGCCCGCTCCGGAGACGGTGACGCGGAATGCGAAAGACGGATCGCGGCCTGCTGCGGCCGTGACGGCGAAACGTCCGACCGCCGGAAGGTCCGATCCGCGCGCTTTCCACGGCAGCAAAGGTATCGACGCTTCGCCGATCGCGAAAGACCTGTCCCCCGCCCTTGCGACGCTTGCGGGCAGCACGACCGTTCCCCCCGGGGCGGACGGATCCGTGACCGAGCTTGCGACGAAGGAGGCGGGACCCCTGCGCTCGATGACGAGGCCGGGTACGGTCGGCATGCGCACGGCGGCATCGTCCGGGACGCCCCGCACGGAGAATGCGAATGCCTGCCTCGCCCAGATCGACCCGGGCGCTCCCCATGAAGCGCGCGCGCGCCGCATGGTTTCGACACCGGCGACTTCCAGGTGGACGGGACCGGCGCTCCCCGACTTTCCCGCGGATTCGACGATCCACGGACCTAGCAGGTACGACCCGGGTTCGTCGGCGACCAGGCGTACCGTCAGACGGAGGATCTCCATGAGCGCGCCCGACGCGTCGTATTTCCGTTCGGGGACGATTTTCGTCCCGACGAGTCTCAAGCCCGGCGGCAGGTCAAAGGACTCCAACACCGCGCTGGAGGCCAGGAGCCCCGCGTATCTGAGGTCGATGTCCACGCTGTTGCCGGCCGCGGGCCTGGGGGGAGAGATGACCGGGGTCAGGTCCTGGGCCGCGAGAGGAAAGGTATGGAAAGCAGCCGAGAGGGAAACGGCAAGCGCCAGGCGGGCGAGCCGTCCGTCGGCCATCACAGGTCGTCTCCCGGTTTTTCCCCAGACGACGCCGATCCCGGCTTGTACCGTGACGACTCCAGCCGTCCGACCAGGTCCAGGAGCTCTTCTCCGCCGCCGCGCGCGGTCGAGGAGGGGGCTCTCGCTGCCGACCTGGCCTTGTCGGTCCGTCGCGCGGCTTCGCGTGCGGCCTCGAGCCCGCGCGACGCGTCGGGAGCTCCCGGCAGGTAGCGCAGGGATTCCCGGAACCGGGATTCCGCCTCGGCGTACTCGCCGCGGCCGAAGGCGATCACGCCGAGGCCGTAAGCCGCATACGAGGCGACGAGAGGGTCGGACGAATCGGCGAGCGGAGCGAACAGCTCGGACGCGGACTCTTCCTCGCCGAGCGCGGCGAAGGCCGTGGCGACGTCCAGGTCGACGATGCCGCCGTAGCGCCTGATTCCCACGGAGAGATATCCGGTCGCGGCCTCCTGGTACCTGGCTTCCGAATATCTCGAATTGGCCATGAGGATCGACAGGGCGTCGCCGGTCTTCCCGCATCCTGAGAACGTCGCGGCGCAAGCGGCGACAGCGCAGGAAATCCGGATGATGAAGGCAAGGAAGCCCGCCTGCCGCGGGGGAACCGAATGAATCCCGCCGATCACGCGAGCGCCCCCGTCGGCGAAAGGAAAAACCTGGCAGCAGCCAGCGCCGCTGCCGCCAGAAAGAACAGTCCCGAGACGTCCCTGTGCCTCCTCGGGGATATCGAGAGGCCTCCCTTCCCGGCAGCGGCATCGATGATGTCGCACAACGCGTTCATGGCGTTCTCGGGGCGCAGCGCAGCACCCCCGGAAGCCGCCGCGGCCAGAGCGTCGGGGAAAGCCGCGGCCAGCGCGGGCCGTCCGTCGCGATCGAGCACGACGGACCCGTCCGCATCCGCGACCGGTACCCCTTTCGTTCCCCCGAACGCCACGCCGACGACGAGGATGCCGTCCGCCCGGACCGCCGCCGCGGAGGACTGGAAAGTCCCGGCCCTGTCGTCTCCGTCGCTCAGGATGACGAGCGCGCGCAGGCCTCCCGTCCCCGTGAACGTTTTGGCCGCCGCCGCCGTTCCGGCGCCGAGGTCCGTCGAGGGTGCGGTGACGGCCGCGGGGTTCGCGAATTCGAGCGCGTCGTCGAACGCCGCCACGTCGTCCGTCATCGGCACGAGTGTCGTCGCCCCGCCCTTGGCTACCGTCAGGCTGTACCGGGAACCTGGCCTTGCCCTGATGACGAAGCGCACGAGCTCGCAAGCCGCGGCCAGCCTGTTCGGCAGGATGTCCTCCGCGAGCATCGAGTTGGAAACGTCCAGGAGGAACGCCAGCTCGGCGCCGCTGCCTTCCGAAACAGGGTATTCGTAGCCGAAGCTGGGGCCGGCGAGCCCGACCGAGGCGAGCGCTATCAAGGCCGAGCCGCACGCAGCCGACAGCGCCGAAGCGCGCATGGCCCGGGTCCTTGCCTTCTTCCCGAGGCCGTGCGGCGCGAAACGGACGGCGAAAGCGCCCGACCTTGCGACGGTTCCGGCCGCGTGCAGGAGATACGGCAGGGCGAGCAACGCGCCGAAAAGCGCCAGCGGGCGTTCGAAGTTCACGACAGGCTCCCGAGAAAGACGCGTTCGACGAGCCACCCCGCGAAGAGCAGCGCGCAGGCGGCCGCGAACCATGCCGGAGCGGCCGACACGCGGCGTGAAGCCTGGCGCCTACGTTCGGCAACGGGCACCGACGAGCTTAGCCCGGCGAACGCCCGCTCCACGCCCGCGTCGTCGGCGGCGTTCATGTACGAGCCGCCCGTCGAGGCGGCGAGCGCCCGGAGGCGATCCTCGTCGAACGCGCTCAGGTAGGTTCCGCCGAAGCGTTCGCCCGTCTCCGGATCGGCATACTCCACCGGCACCTCGCCCCGCGAACCAACGCCGATCACCGTCACCGCGATGCCGTTCTCGAGCGCCAGCGCCGCCGCAGCCTCAGGCGCGATGGCGCCCGCGTTGTTCTCTCCGTCGGTCACGAGCACGACGCGCTTTTCGCCGCCGCGCGACGAGGCTGCGTGCCTGACGGCCACCGCGAGCCCCGTGCCGACCGCGGTCCCGTCGCCGAGCTCCCCCGGCACGACCTGGGCGAGCCGGGAGCGCACGACCGCATAGTCCGTCGTCGGGGGGCACACCAGGACGGCCTCGCTTCCGAACGCCACGATGCCCACGGCTTCGTTCCGTTCTTCCTCCGTGAAGCGCCCGATGATCATCGACGCGGCTCCGAACCGGTCGGGGCGTAGATCCTTCGCGCCCATGCTCGGCGAAGCATCCAGCGCGAAGACGATGTCGGCGCCCCGCGCCAGGAAGAGGACTGACCGTTCCACTCGGGAAGGTCCGGCCGCGGCCATGACCAGAAGGACGAAGCCCATCGCCGCAAGCGCGTTGCGCGCCGTCGCTGCGAAAGTCCTTCTTGCCGACCCCTGGACGAAATCGGGACCGTTCCACCGCGAAAGCGAAAACGCTGGCCGACCAGTCCGTTCCCGACGCCAGAGCCATTCGGCCGCGACGGGCGCGAGGAGGAGAATGAACGCCCAGGGACTATCGAACGACACGATGCCCCTCCCTCTCGAGCTCCGCGGCCACCGAACGGGCCGAAGCCATCGCTCCCGCGACCGAACCGCGCCGGCCCCCGAACCTGGAGTCGTCAGCGGCGGCCAGCGCGAGCGCCGCTTCCGCGCGCGGTTTGGCCGCGATGGCCGATTCGGGCACGGCCGCGATTTCCCGGGGCGTCATGGCCAGGACAGGCAGTCCGCTCCTCGCGGACAGGTAGCGCCGGAAGCCGGCGGCGAATTCGTTCCACGACCGGCGTTCCTCACCTTCCCCCAGCTTTTCGACGCGACGCAGCAGCTTTTCGAAATCCCTTCCGGCGGCCTGTAGTCGCAGCCGCCGGGCGAACGCGGCGAAGAGGCGCGATCTCCGGAAGGCGAGCGCTCCGCCCGCGCCCGCCGCCACAACGATGGCGGCGACGATCTTGAGGAGTTCGATCCTGGTGCCCGGCAGGGCCAGGGGATCCCTGAACGCGGGAGAACCGGGACCGTGGACGGCGACCGCGGGCTCCACGGACAGGGTGAAGGAAGGGATGATCGTACCGCCCGCGGAAATGGGTCTCGTCGTCACTTCGCCCGGGATCCACGGCTGTATCCTCACGACGATCCTGCAGTAGCTCCCGTTCTTCGAGGCGGACACCGAGAGTACATCGTAGTCGTCGCCCCGGATGGCCGGGCCGATGCCGACCGTCGAAGGATCGAACGGATCCCCGGCCGGATCGTAGCGGAAGACCGCTTCCACGATGTCGCCGGGTGCGCGCCGCGCGGGCCTGAAATCCGCCGGCGGGAATTCATCCGCGGAAAGGGGCGCCGGGCAGGCTGCCGCGAACGCGGATGCCGCGGCAAGGATCGCCGCCAGGGAGGCCCCGTTCATCCTGCCCGCCTGCGGCGCTTGAAAAAAGAGACGAGCGCCTTGGCCGAATCATCGCCGGTCCGCAGCTCGATCCTGGACGCGTGCGACGATCCGAGGGCGCGGAGCCATTCGAGCCTCGACTCGGAAGCGTACGACGCGAAGTCCCCGGCAGAGTCACGGCGCCCCAGAGTCAGGCGCGTGATCTTCCCGGTCTCCGCGTCGGCGACCCTGACGCTCGCTCGGATGCGTCCGGCCAGTGCGTCCGCATCGTCGTAAATGCGGATGGCCACGACGTCGTGGTTCCTCGCGAGAAGCCCGAACGGCCTCGACCACCCGCCGGAGCCTTCCGCGGCTGCCAGGAAATCGCTCACGAAGAAGACGAGCGAACGGCGCTTGAGCTCGCGCTTCGTCGCCTCCGCTGCTTCCGCGAGGACGGTGCCCCTGCCCTCCTGCCCGCCGCCCTCCCGGACGGCGCGAGCCGACGACTCGAAACGGGCGGCAAGCGCGGGCGCCCGCACCGGCGCGGAGGACGGAACAAAGGTTCCCGTCACGCGATCCGAGAAGAAAAGGGCGCCCACAGGGGCCGACGAGAGCGCGGCCGCGTACGCGATGAGGGACGCCGCCACGGCCGCTGTCTCCGCCTTGGAGCCGTTCGACCCGTAGCTCATGGAAGCGCTCTCGTCGAAGACGATGAACACGGAGAGGCTGCGGTCCTCACGCCAGGTTTTCACGAACGGCCTGCCGAAACGGACGGACGCATTCCAGTCGATCGAACGGGCGTCGTCTTCCGGCGAATACTCCCGGATCGCGTCGAACTCCATCCCCCGGCCCTTGAACACGGAGCGGAAGCTCCCCGACATGAAGGCTCGGGAGAGTTCAGGCGATACGAAGAGAAGCCTGCGGATCGCCTTCCGCAGCCGCTCGTCGCGTATGACCGTCATGGAACCTGGACCAGCTCCAGGATTCTTTCGACCACGTCGTAAGCCGACACCGATTCGGCTTCGGCCTCGTACGAGACCACGAGTCTGTGGCCGAGCACCAGGGGCGACGAAAGCTTCACGTCGTCGGGAGTGACATAGCTCCTCCCGTCGAAGGCGGCGGTCGCCCGGGCGCACCGCAGGAGGTGGACCGTCGCCCGGGGGCCCGCGCCGTACTCCACGTAGCGCGCGAGTTCGCGCAGGGCGGCAGACCTGCCGGTTTCTTCCGCCGGACGCGTCGCGCGGACCACGCGGACCGCGTACTCCGTCACCGCGTCATCGACGCCGACTGTGGCCACTGCCGCGCGGATGCCCGCGATTCCCCCGGCGTCGAGCACCGCCGACACGGGAACGCTCTCGCCGGAAAGCATGAGTTTCGCGATCGCGGCTTCGTCCGCCGCGTCAGGATAGTCCGCGCGTACCTTGAGGAGGAACCGGTCCAGCTGGGCTTCGGGAAGCTTGAAGGTGCCCTCGTGCTCGATCGGGTTCTGCGTGGCCAGCACGAAAAACGGATCGGGCAGCGCGAGCGACGACTCGCCGATGGTCACCTGCCGCTCTTCCATCGCCTCGAGGAGGGCTGACTGGACCTTGGCCGGCGCCCGGTTGATCTCGTCGGCGAGCACGATGTTCGCGAAGACGGGCCCCCTCCTCGGAAGGAAGGTTCGCGAGTCGGCATCGTAGTAGAGGGTCCCCGTCACGTCGCCGGGGAGAAGGTCGGGCGTGAACTGGATGCGCTTGAAGGAGAGATCGGCTATCGCCGCGAAGGTCCGCACCGCCGTCGTCTTCGCGAGACCGGGAACGCCTTCCACGAGAACGTGCCCGCCCGACGCGACGCCCAGGAGGATGCCCTCGACCATGCCGCTCTTTCCCACGATGCGCTTGGCCATTTCGGCGCGCGCGCGACCGACGAGCGAGGATGCCTCGCGCACGCCGAACTTTTCGATTCCCGCCATGTTCCGCTCCGGTTCCCGTTTCGCGCCGGGCACCGGCCTGCGGAGGCCGCGCCTCGGGCGCGTAAGCGCTTTGAGTCTAGCCGCCGGAGGCTCGCTGTTCAAGCGCACCGATGACGACGATGGCAGAATCTGGCGCAAGGAAGGCGATCCGAGCTTGACCGGTCCATCCGGCTCCGTCTATGATGCAGCGCGGCAGGCACCCGGAAAGCGGATTATCCAGAGGCCTGACTGGCCGGGGTGGCGGAATTGGCAGACGCCACGGACTTAAAATCCGTTGGTCCGCAAGGGCTGTGCGGGTTCGAGACCCGTCCCCGGCAAAATCACCGTCAGGAGGGTTCGCCACGGAGGCGCGGCGACAGGGATGAACCACGGCGACAGGTCCGCTGCCCTCAGCCCTCCAGCACGGCACGGATGCGGCGCACCCCGGCCGACGAGCTCTGTTCCTTCTGGATGACGAACTTCCCGAGGACGCCGGTGCGTTCCACGTGGGGGCCGCCGCAGACTTCCTTCGAGAAATCGCCCATCGTGTAGACCTTCACCTTCTCACCGTACTTTTCGCCGAAGAGCGCGATGGCGCCCGAGGCGACGGCCTCGTCGAGGCTTATCATCTGCATCGTCACGGGAAGGTCGCGGCGGATCTGTTCGTTCACGAGCTCCTCGACCCGCTTCACCTCCTCGACGGTCATGGGGGCGGGGTGGGAGAAGTCGAAGCGCATCCGCTCGGCGGTGATGTTGGAACCCTTCTGGGCCACGTGCTCGCCCAGGACCATGCGCAGGGCCTTCTGGAGGAGATGGGTCGCGGTATGGTAGCGCGTGGTGACTTCGCCGTGGTCCGCGAGCCCGCCCTTGAAGACCTGCTCGCTCCCGGCGCGGGAAAGCTCCTGGTGCTTCTTGTACGCTTCATCGAATTCCGCGCGTCCGACGGTCATGCCGTTCTCCGACGCGAGTTCTTCCGTCAGCTCTATCGGAAAGCCGTAGGTGTCGTAGAGCTTGAAGGCGAGACGGCCCGACATGACCTTCTGCGGGTTCTTGAGCAGGCCCGGGAGCATCTTTTCGAATTCGTGCTCGCCCTTCTGGAGGGTTTCGAGGAACTTTTCCTCCTCGGCGCGCAGTTCTGTCACGACGCGATCGCGGTTTTCGACGAGTTCCGGATATGCCTCCCCGAACTTCTCCACGACGACGGCCGCCAGCCGGTCGAGGAACAAGCCCGAGATACCGAGCTTCTTCCCGTGGCGCACGGCGCGGCGGATGAGGCGCCGCAGGACGTAGCCGGCGCCCACGTTGGAGGGCGTCACGGCTTTCGGATCGCCGAGCACGAAGGTGGACGACCTCGTGTGGTCCGCGATGATGCGGAATGAACGATCCGTCTCCTCGTCCGATCCGTACTTCTTCCCGGAAATGGTTTCGATCTCGGCGATGATCGGCGAAAACGCCTCGGTTTCGTAGACGGATCGGCGGCCCTGGAGCATGGCCACGGTGCGCTCGATGCCCATGCCGGTGTCCACGCAGGTTCTCGCCAGCGGCTCGTAGCTCCCGTCGGCCTTCTTGTTGTACTGCATGAAGACGTCGTTCCAGATCTCCACGTACTTGCCGCAGCGGCAGCCGGGCCGGCAGTCGGGGCCGCAGGCCGCCTTGCCGGTGTCGTAGAACATCTCGCTGTCGGGACCGCAGGGGCCGGTTTCGCCGGCGGGACCCCACCAGTTGTCTTCGCGCGGGAGATAGTGGATGCGCGTGCGGGGGATGCCAACGCGCTCCCAGATGGCGGCGGACTCCTCGTCGCGCGGGACGCCCTCTTCCCCTGCGAACACCGTGACGGAAATCCTTTCCGCCGGGATGCCGAGCCACGCGGGACTAGTGAGGAATTCGTAACTCATAACAATGGCGAGGTCCTTGAAGTAGTCGCCCAGGGACCAGTTCCCGAGCATTTCGAAGAAGGTCAGGTGGCTCGCGTCGCCGACCGACTCGATGTCGCCGGTGCGGATGCATTTCTGGTAGTTCACGAGCCGCTGCCCCGCCGGGTGCGGCTCCCCGAGCAGGTAGGGCACGAGCGGATGCATCCCCGCCGTCGTGAAGAGGACGGTGGGGTCGTTGTCGGGAACGAGCGACTTCCCCGATATCGCGGCATGGCCCTTCGACTTGAAGAACTCCATGTATTTGCGCCTGAGCTCGTTGATGGTGATCATGGCCGGAGTGTAGGACGGCCTCGGCCAGCTCGTCAAGAATGCCTACCGAGGTCCGGATTCGAGCGCGGTGACGAAGCGGGACATGGAATGGGCCGGACGGGGCCTGCACGGTCCATGAGCCCGCCCTTCGCCGCACCGACGCCCGTCCCCCGCCAGTATCGCGCGTTCACGCTTCATGGGTGACCCCGGTTCATCCCCCCAGCGCGGCGCGCAGGACCGGCAGGTACTCGCCCCAGGTCCCGATGTCCTTGAAGCCCCCCTCAATGTCGAAGAGCGACACTTTCTTCCCGGCGTCGATGCAGTGCTTGATGATCTGGGTGGTCGTGTACTCGCCGTTCGGCGCCACGTACGCGGAAGGGTCGAGCGCGGCGGTCTCGGCCGACAGGATCATGAGCCCCGACTTGGCCAGGTTACCCCAACCTTCCGCGGACTGCGGCTTTTCGAAGATATCCACGGCCTTCCCGGACGCATCCATCTTCACGATGGCGAACTTGCGCACGTCATCGACGCGGCAGACTCCGACCGTGACTGCGGGGCGCTCGCGCTCGTGGAGCTCTCGCATCTTGCGGAAGACCGCGTCATCGGAGATCAGGTTGTCGGAGTCCGTAACGATGACGTCGTCGCCCCGGACGAAGTGCCGGGCGCGGTGGAATGCGCCGGCGTTCCCGTCCAGGACGCTCTGGTGCACGTACGCGATCCGCGCGCCCAGGGCTTCGCCGTCGCCGAGGGCTTCCATGATCATGGCCGCCTTGTAGTTGACCGCCACGACGATCCCCGTCACCCCCGCCGCCACGATCTGGCTGACGAGGCGCTCGATTATCGTGCGGAAGCCGCCCGACGCGTCGAGCTCGATGGGCATGAGGGGCTTGGGAAGGATGTCGGAATAGGGCTTGAGCCGCGTGCCCTTGCCGGCCGCCAGGATGACCGCATTCATGTCGCCTCCAGGATCGCGTCGCGGATGTCGGGATGGTGCGTCTCCAGCCACTCGTTGAGCCGCAGGAGGCCCGTCGTGAAGCAGACCAGGCCCTCGCCCCTGAACCTTAGGTGGAACGGCACCATCGTGAGGTAGAGCATGGCCTCGGTGAAGTCGGCGCGATAGAGGAGCTCGCCGTACCCGGTGAACGTTTCGGCGATCAGGGGCCGGACGTACTCGTAATTCCGCATGAAGCGCTCGCGGTAGGCGCCTTGCGTGAATTCGAACTCGATGCAGGGCACCCCCCCCTCTTCGCCGAGGAAGACGGAGAAGAAATGCTTTTCGATGAGCGAGTACTGGCTGCGCAGGTCGTGGAAGATCTTCGCCACGTCATAGGCAGGGTCGAAGAAAAGCGTCCCGTCGGGCGCCCGTCCCCTGCAGTCGAGCATGATGAAGTTACCCGCGCTGATGCCGCAGAGGATGTTGTTGCAGTGGACGTCGCCGTGCGACACGTAGACCCGCGGGGGGGTGAGCCGCGCGATGACGTCGGGCCTGGAGGCGACGGCGTCGGCGATGGCTCTCCAGCCGAGCACTCGCTTGCCGTTCACGAGCAGGATCTTCGCGTCCGCCACGGGAACCAGGAAGGGGGCGTCGCGCTTCATGACGTCGACGCGCTCGTAGAGCTTGCGCAGGTGGTTCTTCACGACGAAGTCCGGCGCCGTCGGGGCCGAACGGCTTTCCGTGAATAATTCTTCCCGGATCAGGCCGAGCATCTTCTTCCACCTGAGCTTCAGGAAGAAGAAGGCGTTCATGTCGCTCATGATGACGGTACGCAGGTTCGGGTAGTTGTAGTACCGCATACGGTAGAACACGTTGCCCGGCTCCGTCGAATGCTCCACGATGTCGGGAAAGTGCGAGCCCGTCGGCGTGTTCCGGTACGTCAGGTACCATTCCATCTCGTCGACGAGCTTGGCTTCGCCCCTGCCCTGGGCGCGCTTTTCGATCGTGCCCTTGCTGCGCTTCAGGTCGGTGAAGCTGGCGCCGCGGTCGTTGTGGATGACCGCGTCCTGCAGCTTCTTGATGAGGTAGTAGTCGGTCACCTGCGTGGCGATGTTCACCCCGAGGCGCCCGAGGTCGATGACGCGGTTGACGATGTCGGCGAACCAGCTCACGTTCGCGCTCCCGCCGCGCGCGCCGTCTCCGCAGGGTGGACTTCCGCGAGGGCTGCCTCCACCGAGTCCGCGATGCCGGCCGTCCCGAAGGCGCAGGGCGGCGTCTCGAGCCGCGAGCGCGTGGGCGCCAGGACCGACGGATCGGACGCCGCCCTCACCGTGAAGTCGGCTGCCGCGCGGACGTTCTTCGCCCAGAAGCCGTAGCCTTCCTCCTCGACGAAACGCGCGGCATGAATTTCGTTCGCCATGGCCATGAGGACGAGGAAGGGCCTTTTCATCGCGATGCTCTCGAAGACGGTGTTGAGGCCCGCCTTGCCCGCCGAGATGTCGCAGGCGTAGAGGTAGTCCTGCATGTTCGTCATGAAGCCCCGCGGCGCAAGCTCGAAGTCCGGGCGCGCGGCCTTCATGGCTTCGAGCCGGGCGAGGAGCGCCTTGTTGCGGCCGCAGATCACGACCAGCTGGACCGGCGCCCCGGAGGCCGCGATCGCTTCGAGGAAGGAAAGGTCGCCCACGCCCTCGCCGCCCATGGAGACGAGCACGGTGAACATGTCCTTGAGTCCGAGGGTTTCCCGCTCCTCCCGGATGCTCCGGAACGTCTTGATGTACTTGGGATCCAGCGGGAATTCGGATTTCGTGAGGAGTGCCGGATCCATGCCCTGGGCCGTCATGGCGCGGATCCCGCGATCGGTGGAGACAAAATAGCGCGTCGTGTTTTTCGCGACGTAGGCGACGTGGGAGAGGATGACGTCCGAGTTGTAGGCGAAGAACGGCAGCGGGCGGCCGGAATGGCGCTCGTAAGCTTTGACGAGCCCGTCGAGGGCGGCGGTCGTGCCGAAATGCGTCGAAAAGATGAAGTCCGGCTTGACGCGATCCAGGTAGGCGAACACTTTCCTGCGCGTCGTGAGGCGCAGAAGAAGCTTGATGGGCAGGGCCAGGAGGCTGTTCGTGACCGGGAAGATCAGGCGGAACAGGAATGGCTTGTCCAGCATGACGATCCACGACCTGGTAAGGACGTCGTGCCAGAAATCGGACCCGATTTCCCTGAAGAAGTCCAGGCAGGGCGCTACGTGCCCGCGCGCCTCCAGCTCTTTCGAAACCGCGACCGCGGGGGACTTGAAACCGTTGCCGGTACTGACGTAGACGATGAGACCCTTCATGGGCGGGAGTATAGCGGCACGCCCGAAACGCCGTCAAGAACGGTCGTCCCGCGCCCGACCGGTTTCACGGCGGCGGGAGTCACTCGCTCCCGTCGGGATGGAGCTCCCGGATCTGGCGTATTTGCGGCAGGATTTCCATGAAGGCTTCGAGCACCCCGGGGTCGAACCTGGTCCCCGACATGGAACGGAGCCCTTCCAGCACCTTGTCCTCGTCCCAGGCATCCTTGTAGACGCGTGCGAAACGAGTGCGTCGTAGACGTCGGCCGCCACGGCTGCGCCCGCCTACACTCCCACGAACTCCATGAGCTCCCCGGATTCCTCCCGGAGCTTGCGGATGGCCCTCTTTTCTATCTGCCTGACGGTTTCGGGGGAAATCCCCATGCGGTCGCCGATGGTCTTCAGGGTGTACTTCCTGCCGTTGAAGAACTCGAAGCGGTACATGAGTATCTGCCGCTCCTTTTCCATGAGCAGTTCCAGCATCTCGAGGGCTTTCTGCCGGATGCATTCCTTCATGAGCCCGGAATCGGGGCTGTAGGTGTAGTCCTCGAACACATCCATGAAGCGGCCCGAATCCTCGGAGGATTCGCAGTCGAGGGAAACGGGCGCCGAGGACAGTTCGAGCACGCGGGTGACGAGGCAGTCGGGCCTTCCCACGTCCTTCGAAATCTCGGAGATGGTCGGTTCGCGGCCGAGGGTCTGCATCAGGCCGTTGTAGGACTTCTGGATTTTCTTGAGCAGTTCTTCCTTTCGGTGGGGAAGACGGATGGACCTGCGGCTGTTGACCAGGGAACGGGTTATGGCTTGCTTGATCCACCACGAGGCATACGTGGAGAAACGCACGTTCCTCCGGTCATCGAACTTTTCCGCGGCGCGGATCAAGCCCATGTTTCCTTCCTGGATCAGGTCGATCAAGGGCACGTCCGATGTGGCAAAAGTCCTGGCGATCTTGACGACGAGCCGCAGGTTCGACTCGATAAGCCTCTGGCGAGCGGCTTCCTCTCCGGCCCGGATGCGGCGGGAAAGGTCGCCTTCCTCCTCGGCGGTAAGGAGAGGAATCAACTTGATCTTCGCGTAATACGCCTTCAGGGTGTCTTCGCGATCGGTGCTATCGGCAATCGTCTTCATCGTGTGTCTCCACACAATATTGAGCAGTAATCGTGCCAAGATATGCCAAATTGACAGATATTACGCTATGTCGTTCCCTGACAATCATTTAAAAATAGAAACGCATGGATTGTCGGTTGAAATTCATGTTCGCTGTATACTTTTGTCGCCAAAAGTGGGCACAGAACCTGTATACTTTTGTAGGCAGTAACCATGGCATGATGCGAGGAAAAACAGACAACACGACCCGCTTCGCAAACGTGAGGAGCATCCAGATCCAGAACGATTGGTGAAGTCGTTGAATTGTATATGGTTTAAGGAATTATCGGAAATCAGTTCTGGCCGATATTGATGGCGGCATTCTGGATGCCGGCAGCTCCGGCGCTGGTCGGAAACTCGCGTATGAACGTAAAAACCGCAAGCAATACTATCACGGCAACAACAAGCTTTCGCATGATATCCCCCGATTGCGGAATACTACATCGTCCCGCAAATTAAATCAACACTCTCCAGCATGTCAATTCAGCATCTTGAGCGGATTGATGGCCGAGCCTCCCTTGAACAGCGAAAAGTGGAGATGGGAACCGGTGCTGATTCCGGAATTGCCGACCGTTCCGATACCTCCCCCCTGCGACACCGAGCCGCCTTTCCTGACGGAAACGCGGCTCAAGTGCCCGTACATGGTCTGGTACCCGTCGGAATGGCTCAGGATGATGTAGTTCCCGTAGACGGTGTTGTAGCCGGTATCCGCCACCTTGCCGTCCATGGCTGCCTTCACCGTATTCCCATAATCGGAGATGATATCGAGGCCATTGTGGAACTGGCGCGACCCGGTAAACGGGTTCGTGCGATAACCGAAATACGAGCTGAGCCTGCCCCGCACGGGCCAGATGACGAGTTTTCCTAGGGCCTTCTTCATTTCGTTCGCGGAGAGCCGGGCGCCGGGTATGAACAGTGTCGTGCCGATGGCGATCGTTTCGGACGCAAGGTCGTTGGCGTCGAGGATGGTGGTCACTGCCACCTTGTACCTGCCGGCAATGATCGAGAGATTTTCGCCCCTGGTCACGGTGTGGACGATCCCGGACATGTTGGGGATTTTCAGCACGGTGCCGGCCGCGACCCTGGAAGCCGTCTTGATGCCGTTCATGCTGATGATGCTGTCGAGGGTCACGCCGAACCTGGTGGCGATCGCGCCCAGGTTGTCCCCGCGTTTGACGGTATGGGTCGCCACCTGGAGGGTCACCGGCGTGCGGGGAACGTTCACGGCTTCCGATGCGGCCTCTACCTCGATCGTGTCCGCAAGTTCAGGCGATATGAAGGATAGCAGCAGGTCGGATCCGGCGCCGGCGTCCCGCGGCAACGCGATCGCCGCAGGGAGTTCGCGGACCGACAGTGCAAGGGATATGACGACGAGCAGCACGCCGAGGGCGATCGCGAAAATTACCGGCAGGAGGGACAGGATTTCGGGCGACAGGAACGCGCGGACACTTCGTGTTCCGCCAAAACCGGGGCTTTCGGAGGACAAATCCCTGCTCGTGACGCATTCCGCCGCGACCAGGGACTCGTTGCCCGGCAGGATGGACACGAATGCCCGTTCCGCGTTCCTGTCCGGTCGACCTTGAGTTCGGGCGCTCGGGGCTTGCTTGGCCAGAGACTGGGGTTCTTGCCGGGCAGCAGGCGTCATGAAGAACGTCCTGTGGCGTTCGACCCGTTGGCTCCCGATTATTCCATCCATATCCATCGCCTTCTCTTTATCGACAGGAATCCCACGGGCGTTTATAGTGGAGGCTCGCCAAATTCGGCGATCCCTCGCGAAAACCGTCGCGGGGAACGGTCGGGCGATTGTACGGAGATCGGCATGGATGAGAGAGCGGCCCCGAGCCGCGAGCGAACCAGGCGGAAGCCATCCTCGCCCGCCCGAATCGTGGCGGTCGCTATCTCCGTCGCCCTCCTCGTCAAGTCGACCGTCATCGACCTTGCCGTCGTGGACGGTACTTCCATGGAACCCCTGCTCTCGAAGGGGTCGATCGTGCTGGTCGTGCGCTGCGCCTTCGGGATCCGGCTCCCTGTCCTGGGCCGCTACATCCTCAGGTGGCACGGACCGGCCGCGGATTCCGTCGTGGCGGCTGAAGGACCGCACGGCAAGATCGTCAAGCGGGTTTTCGCGACAGGTCCTGCCGTCATCACCATCGCGGGGGGAGGACTCTCCACGGGGGACGGGCGGCGCGTCCCGCAAGCCGCGGGCGGCCCCGAAGCCGGTTCGATTCTCGTGGGTCCGGGCGAGGTATTCCTGGTCGGAACGAATCCCTTCGAATCCGTCGATTCGAGAACCTACGGTCCGCTACCGATTGAGAAGATCCTCGGAACCGTGATAGCCTTCGGCAGATAGTACGCCATGGCCAAACCATTCCTCCGATTCTGGCGCCATGCGATCGTCCTGGTCGCCATCGCCGCGTTCGCCTCCTACATCCTCGTCCGCTTCGCGACGCTCGCGAGCATGGGACCCATTCCCTCCGCCCAGAAACGCGCCGAACGCGTGCGGGGCGAGATACTCGACCGGGAAGGCAGGCCGCTCGCCGTCGAAACGTCCCTCTACAACATCGCCGTCTGGCGGCCTGAAGTGGATCGGCAGAAACTCCCCGAGGACGCCGCCTTCCTGGCGGACCTGCTGTCCGAAGGTGCAGGAGGCGAGGGCGAAACGGCCGTCGAGATGGTGTCGAGGATCGAATCGAGCAGGAACGATTTCCTCTACCTCGTCAAGCGCGTCCAGGCTTCCGCCGCGCGGCGCATCCAGGACGAACGGCGTTCAGGCGGCCTCAAGGGCTTCATCATCGAGCGGGTGCCGGGCAGGATCTACCCGGAAAAGAGCCTCGCCAGCCATCTCATCGGCTTCATCGGGGACGACGGGCACGGCCTGGTCGGCATCGAGGAGAAATTCGACGGGGACCTTTCCCCTCCGCCCGAACCCGGCGCGTCCGGCGAAATCCGCGGCAACTCCGTCGTCCTCACCATCGACGCGGACGTGCAGTACCAGGCGGAAGCCATAGCCCGGAAAACGAGGGAGGAGAACAAGGCCGAGGCGGTCATCCTCATCGTGTCCGCCGTCGACTCAGGCGAGATCATCGCGTATGCCGCGATGCCCGACTTCGATCCCAACGACTTCCTGTCATACCCCGAAACGCGGTACGCCGACCTTCCCGCCACCTATATGTACGAACCGGGATCGGTCATGAAGATATTCACCATGGCGTCCGTACTGGATCTCGGCGCCATCGACATGCATACCGCCTTCACCTGCGACGGCACCTACGAACGGACCACGGGCGCGGGAGAGAAGATCGTCATCAAGGACTCAGGCGTCCACGGCCGCGTGGATCTCACGCGTATCCTAATGTACTCGTGCAACGCCGGCGCCAGCTACGCCTCCGACCTGGTGCCGGGGCTGGATTTCTACGACAAGCTCAGGCGTTTCGGCTTCGGTTCCAGGACGGGCATTACCCTGCCGGGCGAAAGTCCGGGCCGACTCGCCCGGGTCGAGGATTGGTCGTCGCGGACGAAGCCGACCATCGCGTTCGGGCAGGAGATCTCCGTCACGGCCCTGCAGGTCGTGCAGGCTGCTTCGGCGATCGGGAACGGCGGCGTGCGGATGAAGCCCCTCGTGGCCAGGCGGGTGACGGCGCCGGACGGGACGGTCCTGCGCGAGGACGCGCCGCTGGGGACGAAGGTCGTCTCCCCGGAGACCGCCCGCGACATACTCGCCGCGATGGAAGCAGCCTCGCTCGAGGGCGGGTCGGGATGGCGCGCCAGGATTCCCGACTTCAGGATATCCGTGAAGACCGGCACCGCCCAGATGGTGGAGAGCGGCAGGCGGGGTTATTCGTCCGAGGATTTCATCGCGAGCTGCATCGCCATCTTCCCGACCGACGCTCCGAGTTTCGTCGTCTATGTCGCGGTCATCAAACCCCGCGGGGAATCGATCCAGGGCGGCAAGATCGCCGCCCCGCCGGTCCGCGAAACGGCCGAGATGGTCATAGAGCATTTCGGGCTGGCGCGCGGAACCGCCACGACGGTCCGTCACCCGGGCACCGTCGCCGTGCCCGATACGGGACCTGTCGAAATAGGGAGCGTCATGCCCGATCTGACCGGCGTCCCGAAGCGCCGGCTCCTGCCCCTCCTCTCGCGGAAGGATATCATCGTTCTCATTGAGGGCGACGGTTATGTCGCCGAGCAGAGCCCGAAGCCGGGCGAACCGGTGACCCCGGGCGCGACGGTCAGGCTGGTGCTCCGGTGATGCCCCTCGAACGGAACCTGGAGGCCATCGGGCTCCGTTTCCCGGAGCTGGCCCGCGAACTCTCGGCCGCTGAACCGGCTTCGATGGATACCCTGGCCGCGGCCTCCGGCGAGCCCACGGCTTCGATCGACGGGCTCCTCCTCCACTCACGCTACGATCCGAGGTCCGAAGCTGACCGGGTCGCCTCCGATGTGGCGGCGGGCTGCCCCGACACCGTCGTGCTCCTCGGCATGGGCCTCGGCTACGTGGCGGAAGCCGTGCTCTCCCGGCTTCCCCGGGCCCGGCTCCTCGTGGCCGAAGCCGATGCGGCCGCCTTCGCCTCCTGCCTCCGCATCCGCGACATCTCGCAGCTCCTCGCCCGCGAGGAAGTGGGGCTCCTCATCGGCTCCGATCCGGAAGCGCTCTTCTGGGCTTTCGACCGCTTGGATACGCGCCGCGTGGCCGTCCACGAAAACAAGGCGCTCACGGGCAGAAAACCCGAGTGGTACGCGGACGCGAAGTCGGCCATCGAACGCTTCCAGGGCAAGGAAAGCATCAACCGCAACACGCTGAAAAAATTCGGAAAGCTGTGGGTGCGGAACCTTGCGCGCAACGCCCGCGAGATCGGAAGGCGTCCCGGCGTCGCGTCGCTCGCCGGACTTTTCGCCGGCCTTCCCGCGATCGTCTGCGCCGCGGGTCCGAGCCTCGACGACGCGCTGCCGTTCCTGGCTGACGCGAGGCGCCGGGCCGTGATCGTCACGGTGGATACCGCCCTGCGCAGCCTTCTGCACGCCGGCGTGGAACCCGATTTCGTGGTCGTCGTGGACCCGCAGTACTGGAACGCCCGGCATCTCGACCGCTGCGAATCGGCATCTTCCATCATGATCGCGGAGTGTGCCGCCTGGCCATCGACCTTCAGGTTCGGTTGCGGCGCGACCTATCTCTGCTCGTCGCTCTATCCCCTCGGTACCTTTCTCGAGGAGCGGACGGGCGCGCGCAAGGGCAAGCTGGGCGCCGGCGGCTCCGTGGCGACGACCGCGTGGGACTTCGCGCGGACCCTCGGCTGTTCCCCGATCTGGATGGCGGGCCTGGACCTCTCCTTCCCCGATGGCAGGACCCACGCGCGAGCGAGCGTCTTCGAACAGCGGGCGCTTACCCGGGGCGCGAGGCTGCGGCCAGCCGCCACCGAAGGCTTCGAAGCCATGCTCGGGGCGGGTCCGTTCAAGGCGCCCGACAATTCGGGCGGCAGCACCGTCACCGACAAGCGCATGATCCTCTACGCGTGGTGGTTCGAAAGCCGTCTCGGGAAACACCCCGAAGCCGTCACGCGCACCCTGTCGGCGAAGGGACTCGCGATTCCCGGCATGCCATTCGCCGACGTATCCGGGCTGGCGGCGGGCCCGGATGTGCGCGAGGGGATCGACACCGCGCTGGATGCGGCGAAAGAGGCCATCGAGGATCGCGAACGCGAGGTAGCCGCGGCGCTCGAGGGGCTCATCGACCTGCTCGACGAGATGGAGCGTTATTCCCGGACCGGGCTCGAGCTGAGCGCGAAGGCCCGGGAAGCCGCACGCAGGGGGGACGACGTGAAACCCTGGCTCGGCAAGCTCGACAGGATCGACGGGCGGATCATGGGCAACCAGGCCAAGGACGTGGCCGGATTCCTTTTCCCCGCCATCGACGAACTCCTCTCCGGGAGGGCGCGCAGCTTCGAGGAAAGCATCGGTCGATCTGAGACCGTTTACCGCGAGATCGCCCGCGCGGCGGCATACAACCGCGAGATCCTGTCCACCGGCCGCTATACCGAAACCCCGGTTCGGTGATACAAACCTTCGATGAAGTATCTCATTTCGGGTGGCGTCAAGTCGGGGAAAAGCACGAGGGCGCTGGAAATCGCGCGGGGCTTCGCGGAACCCCGTTCCTTCCTGGCGACGGCGGTCGGCTTCGACGGCGAGATGAAGGAGAAGATCGCCCGGCACCGCGCGGAGCGGCAGGATGCGTTCGAAACGGTGGAGGAACCCTTCCTCATCCACGCCGCCGTGCGGGAACGCATGATCGTCGACTGCATCCCGATGTGGCTCAACAACCTCTTCTTCGCTGGCAGGGAGGACGAAGCCGACGCCATCATCGACGCGTTCATCGAGCGACTGCCCGACGACATCGTGATCGTCACCAACGAGACGGGAATGGGCGTCATTCCGGCCGATGCGGCGTCGCGCCGCTACGGCGAACTGCTCGGTGCCGTCAACGCGCAGCTCGCGAAAGCCGTCGAACGCGTCGAGCTCATGATCGCCGGCATACCCCTCAGGATAAAGTAGCCATGAGGATATCCGCGCCCTCATGGGTCGTTCCCGGCAGCTACGCGGAGAACGTCCGATTCCTCTCGGAGGATCCGCGCGTCGAAGGCGTCGAGCTCCTCTTCTTCCACTGGGACGGCGAAACACGGGACCTCTTCCGCAGGGAACGCGCGGAGCTGGAGACCTTCGCGCAGTCGGGCCGGTTCGCCTTCACCGCGCATCTCCCCGATACCGCCGATTCCCGCTGCGACGAAGTCGTGGAACTCGCCTCGGGCATCGCGGATTCCTTCGTCGTCCATCCGCCGCGGACGGAAGCGGAGATCGAAGGCTTCGTAGAATGGTACTCGGACGCGGGCGCCGAATGGGGCGGGCGTTTCTTCCTCGAGAACACGATGGCCGAAGCCTTCGACCGTGCGGCGGCCGCGTTGCCCGACGCTCCGATCTGCTTCGATACCGGCCATGTCCTCCTCGAAGGCGGCGATCCCGCGAAGGTTCTCGCGTCGCTCGTGGCGGCGGGAAGGGAAATTCGTGAAATCCACATCCACGGCATGTCCGCGGGGCATGACCACGGCGCCTTCGGCCCGGCCGAACCGTGGCTGCTGGACCTGGCGCCGCATCTGGTAACTTTCGAAGGCATCCTCGAGATCGAGGTCTTCTCCGCCGCCGAACTCGGAACGTGCATCGAATCCTTAAGGAGCATCCTACGAAACCCTGGCTCAAGCGCCTCTTAAGCGTCTTTTCCCTCGTGTCACGGATCCCCGTCAGGCTCGACGAGGAACCCGACTTCTCGCGCGCGGACCTGTTCCTGCCGGTCGTCGGCTGCGCCGCCGGGTTGACGGCGCTCGCTGCCTATTGGCTAGCCGACCTCGTGTTCCTCGGCCCGATACCGCCCGCGATCGCAGCCATAGTCGCCCAGTACCTCGCCTTCAATCTGTTCCATTTCGACGGACTCCTGGACTCCGCGGACGCGCTCTTCCCCTCCATCCCGAGGGAACGCAGGTTCGAGATACTCAAGGATCCGCGGGCGGGTTCGTATGCCGTTTTCGCGGGCGTCCTCGTCATCCTTGCGCGCGTCGGCGCGCTGTCGGAACCCTCGATGTCGACCGCCGCCGCCCTTCTCGCCGCGCCGGTCGTCGGCAGGACCGCCGCCGTCTTCGTGAGCCTGGCCGCGCATCCGGCGAAGGACGACGGGCTCGGCGCCGTCATGCAGGGAATGCAGGTCAGGGAGACGATCCTGGGATTCTCCTTTTCCATCGCACCGGCTTTCGTCGTTGCGGCGGTCGTCGACGGATTCGTCGGGGCGCTCTTCGTGACGGCAGGCGGATTCCTGATCGCGGCCGCCCTCGGAACCCTTGTCGCCCTCGCCTTCGCGCGCAAGCTCGGCGGATTCACGGGCGACACGCTCGGCGCGGCTGTGGAGCTCGGCGAGGTGGCCTTCCTGCTCTCGTACGCGACGATCGGCGCTATCTTCTGATCCCTTCCGTCGAGGATTCACCACGGGGGCACTGAACAAGAACATGTAAATGAAAAATCACTCAATCGTTCACCATATCTTTCCTGACCCTTCCATCTCCCCATCGCTTCGTGCCCATCGTATTTTTTCGTGCTCTTCGCGTTCCTTGTATTCACCGTGTCTCCGTGCCTCGGCGGCGAAAGACACGGAAGGACCCTACCTGTCGCTGACTCCCGCTTCCCCGAAGGTGGCGGTCTCGTCGAGCACCCGGCATGCGGCGTCGCACAACGTGATCGCGAGCGCCGCGCCGGTCCCTTCCCCGAGCCGCATCCCTAGATCCAGGAGCGGCTCCAGCCCCAGGAGTTCGAGCGCCGCGCGGTGGCCCGTTTCAGCCGACCTGTGGGCCGCGATCATGTACTCCGCGCAGAGCGGTTCGATCGCGCGCGCGACGAGGGCTCCGGCCGCCGAGATGAACCCGTCGATGACGACCGGAATCTTCCTGGCCGCGGCCGCGAGAACGACCCCGGCGATGGCCCCGATCTCGAATCCGCCGACCTTCGCGAGGGTGCCGATGCCGTCGAGCGGATCCGGCGCGTTGATCGACAGCGCCCGTTCCACGATACCCACCTTCAGTTCGAAAGTCCGGTCGTCGATCCCGGTGCCCCTGCCGGTAGCCTCCCGCGCTGGGATCCCGGCGAACACCGCGACGAGGGCGGACGACGGCGTCGTGTTCCCGATGCCCATGTCGCCGGTCGCTGCGATGTCGAACGGCCGTTTCGCGTATTCGGCTTCGAACACCTCGATGCCGATCCCGATGGCCCGTTCCGCCTCGCCGCGGGTCATGGCAGGCCCCTTGGAGATGTCGAATGAGCCTTCCGCGATCTTCCTCGCGTAAAACCCGTTTCCGTCGGACACGGGCAGTAGCCCGCCCGCCACGCCGCAATCCGTGATGGCGACCCTGCAGCCTGCGGAGCGCGCAAGCACGTTGATCGCCGCACCGCCTGACAGGAAGTTGAGCACCATCTGGGGGGTGACTTCCCGGGGGTAGGCGCTCACGCCGTCGAGGGCGACGCCATGGTCCGCCGCCATGACGAAGACGATTCTTTCCCGGACTACAGGGCGCGAATCGCCCCTGATGCCCGCGATGCGAACCGAGAGATCCTCGAGCCGCCCGAGGCTCCCGCGCGGCTTGGCGAGGGCATCCTGGCGGGCTCGCGCGGCGCCAGCGGCGGCGGAATCGATACCCGTGATCTTCCGGACCGTCGTTTCGATCATGTTCATGCCTTCAATCCCCTTCGCGGCTGTCATCGCGGTCTTTCGTCTTCGCGGGTGTCCGACACGGGCAGGGCGAAGTGGCCGTATTCGTCGTGGTGCCCGAGGACGAACGAGGCCCCGAACGCCGTCTCGAGATTGTCCCGCGACAGGACTTCCCCTGCCGGGCCGAAAACCGCGACGCCGCCGGGCAGCAGGACGAGGGCATCCCCTGCGTAGCGCCGGGCGAGGTTCACGTCGTGGATGCTCAGAATGACCGCGGTTCCCTTCGACGCGAGCCGCGCGAGGACGTCCATGAGCTCGATCTGCCGGGCGGGATCCAGGTGCGCGGCGGGCTCATCGAGGAGCATGAATGGCGCGCGTTGCGCGATCGCGCGGGCTATGAAGACCCGGCGGAGTTCGCCGCCGGACAGCTCGTCGATCCTGCGGTCGGCGAGAGCTTCCACGCCGACCGTCGCCATGGCCTCTTCCCCGGCCGCCCGGTCCCCGTTCGTCGCCCGACCGAACCAGCCCGTGGCGTGGAACCTGCCCGCCGAGACCACTTCGCCGGCCGTGAATGGCCACGAAGCATGGGCTGACTGGGGAACGTAGGAAAGAAGCGAGGCGCGGGTGCGGGCGCCCATGCGAAACGGATCCCTGCCGTCGACCGATACGGATCCACCGAGGGGCGGGAGGAGTGAGGCGATGGTCCTCAGGAGCGTCGTCTTCCCGGAACCGTTCGGCCCGACGAGGGCGAGCATCCTTCCCGCCTGCGCGCGGAAGGACAGCTCGCGTGCGACGACGCGGAGCCCGTAGCCCACCGAAAGGGATTCGGCGACGATACCGCCGTTCATTTCGGGCCTCCCCTCGCGGACCGGACGATCCGGAACAGGAAGAACGGCGCACCGAGCGCGGCGGTGAAAGCGCCCACGGGTACCTCGATGGGCGAGAAGACGGTCCTGGCAGCCAGGTCGGCGGCCGTCGTGAGGATGGCGCCCACGAGCATCGCCGCGGGGATCGCCCGCCGGTTCCCCGCCCCGACGAAGGCGCGCGCGATGTGCGGCGCCATGAGTCCGACGAAGCCGATGGTTTCCGCCGCGGACACGGCGCCGGCCGTGGCCAGCACGGCTCCTCCGCCCGCGATGATCCTGGCGACGCGGGGATCGAGCCCGAGCGTCGCCGCCTCGTCCTCGCCGGAAGCCAGGAGGTCGAGGGGCCGGGCCGATGCGAGGATGACGAGACAGGCGGCGGTGAGGATCGGCAGGATCCCGCCGACCTTGCCCCAGGAAGCCCCGGAGAATCCGCCGAGCAGCCAGAAGAACACCTTGCCGAGCTCGCGGTCGTGCGCGACCAGGATGAGCGTGACGATGGCCGAGATGAAATTGCCCACGGCGGCTCCCGCCAGCAGGACGATCGCCGGATCGTCCCGGCCCGAAGCCAGGCGCGCGATACCGTAGACGAGCGCGACGGCGCCGGCGGCTCCGACGAACGCGGACGCTCCCACGCCGGAGGCGAACGGAAGGCGCAGCTCGAGCCCGAGGACGATGGCGCACACCGCGCCCAGTGAGGCTCCGCTCGAAGCTCCGATGACGTAGGGATCTGCGAGCGGGTTCCCGAAGACGGACTGGAATGCCGCGCCCGCGGCCGCGAGCGACGCGCCGACCAGGAGTGAAAGCGCGATCCGTGAAAGCCGCATGGACACGATGACGCTTTCCGGACCGGGCGCGGCGCCTGTTCCCGCGCGGACGAGCCCCGCAATCCCCGCGAGCGGATCGATCGCGACAGAGCCGACGGCAAGAGCGGCCGCGCAGATCGCGACCAGGGCGATCGACGCTGCCACGAAGAACGCGGCGGGTTCGCGCTTCATGGCGATGCCGTTTCGCAAAGCCGGGAGCCCGGGACCACCTTCACTTCGAAGCCGGGAAGATTTCCGGGTGCAGGAGTTCGGCCATGCCCTCGAGCGCGTCCGCGATCCTCGGCCCCGGCCGGGACACGATGTCGCTGTCGAGGAGATAGATCCTTCCCGAGATGATCGCGTCCACGGACGACCAACCCGGCCTGGAGGCGAGTTGTTCGGTTACGACCTTGTCCGCGTGATCTTTCGCTGACATGAAGACGGACGGGTTCCGTTCGATGAGTTGCTCCGCGGAGACGACGGGCCAGTCCTGGGTCAATTCGGGAAAGCAGTTCCTGCCGCCCGCCATTTCGATGAGCATCCCGATGACGGTTCGCGGGCCCGCCGTCATGAGCGGATCGTCCCACACTTCGTAGAATACGACGGGCTTGCGGTCCGAGGGGATCTTCGCGGCCTTATCGGCCACCGCGTCGATCCGTTTCTTCATGGACGCGGCGGCGGCCTCGCCCGAGGCGGCGTTCCCCGAGAGCGCCGCCGTCGCGCGGAGCGCAGCGTAGATATCGTCCACCGAATCGAGCTTCAGGACGAGGAGCCTGAACCCGGCTCGCGCGAAGCGCCCGGCCATGCCCGCGTGTACGGTCGTTTCGCCGACGACGAGATCCGGAGTGAGCGCGATGATCGCTTCCATGTTCACGGTATCGGGAGAAAACTCCCCGACTTTCGGCAGGGACGCCGCCTCGGGGGGATAATTGCACCAGGTCGTGACGCCGACGACGCGTGGACCCGCACCGGACGCGAACAGGATCTCGGTGACGGCGGGGCTCAAGGATACGATCCTGGCGGCGGGTGACGCGAGCGTCACGTTCGCGCCGGATGCGTCGACGAAGGATGGAAGCCGGGGAGCGCAGGCTACCGCAGACACGAGAATGAGGATGGGCATGAGCGCCGGGACGAAAAGCGAACGGGTTCTGGACATTGCAGGGTTCCCCTTTCGCGCGGCCGGATGACGAAGCGCGCGAGTGGAGAAACGTACCGGGATGGAGGGGGCGATCGATGACGACCGGTTCTCGGGGGACGACCGGCCGGGGCGCGGGAACCCCGTCGATTCGCAACGCCTGGACCACGAAGCGTCTCTACGGAATCTTGGTCGGTCCGGGTTACCTGGCTTCCCGATTTCGTCGCGATCGTCCGGAAACGATCACGGCTCTCGGGTACACAGTTACGGGCTAGCTCCGGTTTTCCACCGGATTCCCCCGGTCGCCGGTCAAGCTCCTTGAGCTTGACCTGGTCGAATCCTCCGGATTCGACTCGTCTTGCTCCTTGAGCTTGACTTGGTCAAATCCTCCGGATTCGACCTGTCTTGCTCTTTTGGCTCGATCGACATACCAACCGATTGCGTCCAGCGGGTTCGAATCCGCGTGGCGGCCCTACGGGCAATTTGAATGTACACCGGGGGTCTGCCTGCGTCAAGATTGGCGAGGGGTCAGCCCTTTTCCGCCCCGACCGTGAGACCCTCGATGAAATAGCGCTGGAAGACCAGGAAGACACCCAAGGGCGCGATCGACGCGATGATGGAACCTGCGGCGGTCATGTTGTAGTACTGCACGAATTCGCCCTGCATGTTGGCGAGTCCCAGGGTCACCGGTTTCAGGGTATCCGTCTGGAGGAGCACGAGCGACCAGAGCAGGTCGTTCCAGATCCAGGTGAACTCGAGGACGCCGAGGGCGGCCAGGCTCGACAGGGCAAGCGGCATGATGATCACCCGGTAGATCGTGAAATCGCCCGCGCCGTCGATGCGGGGCGCTTCCATGAGGCTGTATGGTATCTGCTTCATGAAGTTCCGCAAGAAGAAAGTGCAGAACCCGAGCTGGAAGGCGATGTGGAAGAGGATGACGCCCGCGTAGCTGTCGCGGATCCCGAGATTGTCCGAGAGCCTGAACACGGGGATCATGAGCATCTGGAAGGGGGTGAGCATCCCGATTATGAACGTGACGAGTACGGCTTTATTGAGTTTGAATCTGTAGAAAGCGAGCGCGAACGCCGAGAGGCTCGATACGAAAAGCGTCCCGATCACCGATGGTATCGTTATGATGAAGGTGTTTCGGACGTACATCGACATCCCCACCCTGTTCCATACCTCCGAGAAATTGTCGAAGCGCCACACTTTCGGCGGTTTCCACATCACGGGATCCGACATCAGCTCGTCCATGGATTTCAGGGAGGTGAAGACCGCTATGACGAGCGGCATGAGCCAGGTTGCGACGAGCGTCGTCGCCGCGGCATAGAAAAACACGGTCATGATCGAACGAACGGTCTGTGACCTCGCGCCGGTTGCTGTCATATCGTCCCCCTACCGCTCGATCTCGTTCTTGAGCACGTTGTTCACGTAGACGAGGATGAACCCCAGCGTGATCAGGAATTGCATGACCGCGATGGCCGACCCGTAGCCGTAATCGCTGTAATGGAAGGTGCTCGAGTACATGTAGCTCGCGAGCACTTCGGCAGCGCGCGCCTTCGTGTTGGTCATGACGTAGACGATGTCGAAGGACCTGAGGCTGTCTATGACCGAGATGGTCATGGCCACCACGGTGGCGGGCGCCAGCATCGGTATCACGACGTGGCGAAAGCGCTGCCACCAGGACGCGCCATCGATCATGGCAGCTTCGACGAGTTCACCGGGAACTCCCTTGAGCCCGGCAAGGTAGAGGATCATCACGTAGGGCACCTGGCGCCATACACCGACCGCGACGAGTGCTCCCGTCATGTAGCGCTTGTCCCCGAGCCACTGCACGGCAACGCTGTCCAGGCCGACCATGCGCAGGAAGGTGTTGAGCGCGCCGAAATCGGGGTTGTAGATCCACATCCACATGGTGCCGATGATGGCGAAGGAAAGGGTCATCGGAAGGTAGAACAGGGTCTTGTAGAGGCGGTTTCCCCTGCGCTCCGTGTTGAAGAGCATCGCGACGAACAGTCCGAGCGGGACCGGGATACCGACGAAGAACACGAGCCAGACCATGTTGTTGCGGATTGCGAGCCAAAACTGGCCGTCGGTGAACAGGCGCGCGAAGTTCCTGAAACCGACCCACTGCGTCCCGAAGATGATGCTGTCGCGCTTCGTGAACGAGTATGCCAGGCTCTGGAACACCGGCAGGATGACCCAGAACAGGTAGAGCACGAGCGGCAGCGCGAGGAAGGCCCACGGAACCCACCATGCCTTGTTCTTTCCCATCTTCATGTCAACCCCCCCGCGCGGACCCGTACTGCCCGTGTAGACGCCTTTCCGCGTCCCGATGATATTCCCCGAAACCGGATACGGTCAATATTTTTTCTCAATCTACGCAATAAGTCCCGGGCCGCATGCGCGGCCCGGGACCCGTCCGAAACGCCGGCTTCCCGGAGCTCAGGCAGCCGGCCCGGGCATTTTTACTTTAGTTCCTCGTAGATCCGGACGCGTTCCTTGTCGAGCGCTGCCAGGATGGCGTTCATGTTGTCGGGGGTCTGGAGAATGTCGACGATGGCGTTCATGCCCTTCGCGGCCATCTCTTCCGGGGCGTCGCGATCGTAGAACAGCATGGCCCAGGTGGCTCCCTTGACCATGTCGAGACCGCGCTGGGCGTCGGCGTTGGGAACCGGCACGTTGATGTTGGCGGCCAGGCGGCCGAGCGGCTTGGCGAACAGCTCCTGGCCCTCCTTGGTGGCCATGAAGAGGAGGAATTTCTTGGCAGCTACCTTGTTCTTGGAGTTCTTGGGCATCATGAAGCCGTCGAGCGGGGTGTCGACGCCGTACTTGGTGTTGGCTCCGACGAGCGGGAACTTGAAGAAGTCGATGCTGTCCTTCTTGTCCGCGGGGGCAACGTCCTTGACGAATTGCCCCATGAGGTACATGCCGGCCTTGCCATCAAAGAGGACGTTGGCCGCTTCCTGCCAGGAATAGCTCGTGGCATTGGGCATGATGTAGCCCTTCTTCGAGAGGTCGGCCAAGTAGCCGAAGGTCTTGAGGACCTTGGGATCGGTGTAGGCCACCGTTCCGGCGGTCAGCTGCTTGTGGAAATCGCCTCCGTTGACCGCGACGTCCATGTAGTCGAACCAGCCGCCGGCGGTCCAGGTGTCCTTGGCGCCGATGGCGATCGGGGCCACGCCGCCCTTCTTGAGGGCTTCGCAGACGGCGAGGAACTCGTCCCAGGTCTTCGGCGGTTTGAGGCCGAGGCTCGCGAAGACATCCTTGTTGTAGTACACAGCCCACCAGTACCAGGAGTTCGGCATCATGTAGACCTTGCCCTTGAAGCTGCAGGCGTCCTTGAACGCGGCGGGGAATTCCTTCTCCATCTTGCCGCCGGGGAAGGCGGTGTCGAGCGGCTCGAGGAGACCTTTCACCGCGTGCTGCTGCATGCGATAGCCGGCAAACCAGGTGAGGAGATCGGGCGGGTTCTTGGCCGTCAGGTAGTTGACGAGCTGGGTCTTGAATTGCTCGTGGGCGACGGTGTTGATCGTCACCTTGATGGTCGGGTTCAGTCTCATGAACTCGGCCGCTACCGCCGCCATGGTGTCCTTGGGGGCCTGGTCGGAATAGTTGGACATCACGATGATTTCGGTCTGCTTCTGCGCGAAGGTCGCGACAGGCAGCACGAGGCAGATCGCCAGGATCAACAGAAATGCTTTCCTCATACACTTTCCTCCTTGCGTCGTCCTCTAGGACGACAAGGTTTGTTCAGGCATAGTCCATGTAAGCGCTTACATTCATGGATACCCGACAACCTATGCATTTATTGATTGTGACCTACTTCCCAGACGCCGTCAAGTCAAAATATATGGCAAACCGCATCGTAGACAGGTTGCATCCCTGACCCGTCCACGATGCGAATGTACATCTTCTTTCTTGAATTACATGATGACCTGGTTGATCCTCCATACCGACGTCAGGATTTCCGCCTTGACGATCGCCGGTGGCGCGGGTACTTTGGTATCGGGCGGCAGGCGTTTCGTCCGGGACGCGCACGGGTGGTCAAGTGCCGACCGGGAACGCGTTCCGCGCCGCCATCCTTGAAGGAGAACGTATGGACAGGGAAAGCGCTCTGGCGAAAGTGGGTCTATTCGGGAAACTGAACCCCAAGCAGCTCAAGAGCATCGCGCAGATCTGCACCGAGCGGACCTTTGCCGACGGCGAATACCTCATGAAACAGGGAGAATCCGGCATCGGCCTCTACCTCATCCTGAGCGGCAAGGTAAAAATCGAGAAAACCGCGCCGGACGGCGTCAAAGTCGAAATCGCCGAAAACGGCCCCGGGGATATCCTGGGTGAAATGGCCGTCATCGACGGCGCCCCGCGTTCGGCCAGCGTCGTTGCCACGCAGGAAACGGTATGCCTTCTCCTGGCTTCGTGGGAATTCAACTCGTTCCTCAAGGCCCATCCTGAAGTGGCCATCGACATCCTGCCGATTGTCGTGGCCAAGTTCCGTGAAACGAACGACGCCCTCATCGGGCTCAGGGGCGTCCGGGCCTGACGACGTCCCGGTTCGGATCCATTTTTCCGCAAGGCAGCCGCGCCCCCGGGGTGCGTCTTCTCATTTTGTGAAACCACAACACTGAGAAAGCTTCGGTGAGAAAAGGGAAAACCGGATTGAGAAAGGCTCGCCCCTGTCGTTTTCCCGACAATCCCGAATCGCTTTTGATATCTATCCCCTTCGCATCTCCCTCCGTGCCCCCGTGTCGCCGTGGTCAATTCTTTCTCGGCTGCGTTCGGACGGTACCGTCCTCATCGTGAAAAAAATGCCGCAAGTATTGCCCCGGGGTCCAGGGCGGCCGGTCCCCCCTGAACGACCAGGTCCGCAAGGAAAAAGTCCGCATGGGGCTCCCCTTCCGCGGGATCGGGGAGGGCGACGCATGCCATGCCCGCAGCCACGGCCGAACGTACCCCGGCTTTCGAATCTTCGAACGCGAGGCAGGCGGCGGGATCCAGCCTGAGTCGGCGGGCCGCTTCCAGGAACACATCGGGCGCGGGTTTTCCGCTTCCGACCTCGGAGGCCGACACGACGATGCGGAAACGGTCGCGGAGCCCCGCCAGGACGAGCGTGCCGTCTATTACGCGGGGCGTCGAACCCGACGCGATGGCGAGCGCGATTCCCCGCGCGGCAAGCGCGTCGAGAAGGCGGACGACCGGCCCGAACACGCGAAGCCGACCCCGGCAGTGCGAAAGGTAATCGTCATCCTTGAGCCGGATCTTCTCTTCGAGCTGCAGGCGGTTGAAGGGGTTGCCTGGAAATTCAGCCGCCAGGATCGCGAAGAAGTCCGCGGCGCCGCTGCCTTTCATCCGCGTGTTCAGTTCGTCGTGAAAAGCCATTCCGCGCGCGGCGAGGAAAGCCCGGTCGCTTTCGAGGTAAAGGGGTTCCGAGTCGATGATCGTCCCGTCCAGGTCGAACACGCAGGCGACGATGGGCTCGCGCGGGATCATCACGTTCCGCCCGGACCCCGGACGCTCCGGTTCGCTCATGCCTCCCGCGCTTTCCCGGAGGTGCGCGGTTTCGCCACGAGCCTGAAGAGCTTCACGAGGAGCCCGATCCTGCCGAAGAGCAGCCAGAAGAGCGTGGCGAGCACGGCCACGGCGGGGATCCCGAAAATGACGAGCGCGACGAGCCCGGCTGCCATGACGGAGAGGAATGACCCGAAGCTCTTGAACACTCCCGTGATCCTGTCGCCGAAGGAAGGCCCCCGGTCGCGGAGCTCCGAAGGCGGCGGGGTGAGTTCCAGGGTGATCGTGGCGAAATCGACGAGGTCGGCGAGTCCCTTGAATTCGGTGCCGAGCCGCTCGATCTCGTACTGGAGATCGGCGAGACGGGCTTCCACCGCCAGCAGGTCGTCGATGGAGGAGGCGCGCTTCAGGTACTCGCGGTACTTCTCCGCGAGCGCCCGCTTGGTCTCGATCCGCCCGGCCAGGTCGTAGTAGCGCAAGGTGACGTCCTCGGCCGAGAGGTTGCGGGCCAGCGCCTTGCCCAGGGGTTCGAGCGAGGACAGCGCGGCGTCGAAAGCCGCCTGCGGCACGCGGAGCGTCATCGATACCGAGTACTCCGACGCGTTGGTCGACGCCACGTAGCCCTTGAGCCCCGCGACGATGGCCGTCGCGGCCTTTTCTCCCGCTTCGAGGCTTTCGACGCGAAGCCGGAGGTACGCCGTGCGGACGAGCTTGCGCTCGGCGGACACCGCCTGCGGCGCTGGTTCGGCCGGAGCGGGTTCGCTTGAAGCCGGGGCCGGCGACGGCGCACGGTCCGACGCTGGAGCTGCGGCGCCGTCGGCGAACGATTCCGCCCTGGCCTTGCCGCTGGTCGGCGCGTCCTGGTACCCCCCGAGTTCGGCGGCCCTGCCGCAGGACAGGACCGCACCGGAGACGGCGATCGCCAAGGCGATGCGGATCGCGGCGCGCGCGAAGGACTTGAAAGTGCGTTTCATGCTGAACTTCCTTTCCGGACATCCCGTCGGGGTCCGGATTTCGCATCGTATGCCGCGCCTCGTACGGGCGCGAACCGGTCACCTGTCCAGCCGTCCACCAAGCCGTACCCCGGGACGAGCCGCGGACCGGGGGAATCGGAGTCTTCCCCTGGCGGCCCGCCGTCCGCGATTGCAGCCGTGGCCGTTCTGCGCGGCTTGCCCCGGCATGTCGGTTCGGCGTAGTACTCGACGTTCCACAGGAACAAACCATGCGCCGGCGCCGTGGCCCCCGCGATCGACCTGTCCCCGGAGCGCAGGGCTTCGCGCATGTACTCGCCTTTCCCGCCCTTGGCTTCGTACCCGATCATGGATCCCACGAGGGATCGGACCATCCTCCAGAGGAAAGCGTTGGCGGCGATCTCGAATACGAGCGAATCGCAGTCCCAGCGCCATGAAGCCGAGTGGACGAAGCGCCAGCGGTTCGAAGAGACGTCCCGGGCGCTCGAGAACACGGTGAAATCCGTCTCGCCGACGAGGGAAGAGGCCATCGAGTCCAGGACGCGGACGTCGGGCCGCTTGCGCAGGTGCCACGCGAAGCGCGCACGGTGCGGCGGGCATTCGGGGCCGCAGGCGATGAAATAGCGGTAGCGCCTGAGGCGGGCGTCGTAGCGAGCGTGGAAATCCGGATGCGCTTCTGCGGAGTCGATCACACGGACATCGCGGGGCAGGAGCTTGTTGAGCGCGAGCCTGAAACGTCCGCCCGGAATGGACCGGATGTCGGTCTGGAAATGCGCCACCTGGCCGGCTGCATGGACCCCGGAATCGGTGCGGCCGGCGCCGACGGCGTCCACGGGATGCCCGTGCATTTTCGAAAGCGCGTCCTCGAGCGTTGCCTGGACGGAGCGATCCTTAGGCTGGCGCTGCCATCCTGCGAAGTCGGTGCCGTCGTAGGCGAGCGTGAGGCGGATCGTGCGGGTCATTCGTCGTCGTCCACCCGCAGCTCCGCCTTGATGCGGTCGTAGAGTTCGCGGGCCGTGTCCAGGAGCGGCCCCGGTTTCGCCTTGGAGCGCTTGCCGAGCCCGAACATCTTGGCGATGCTCCTCTTGAACACGTCGAGATCCCGATCCCGCCTGACCGTGTCGACGCGCTGCCCGTACTTGAGTTCGAGCATCCCGGCCATGTAGAGCGCGCCCTCGTAGCCATAGTTCTTGTCGGTATCGGGCCCGAGGTTCGAGATGGCCGACGCCTGCTCCCTCGCGGTCTGCTCGAACTCGATCGCGGCCTTGTAGAGGATGCGCGCCTTCTGGTAGAAGATCCCGGAGAGGTAGTTGTAATTCTCGTTGGGTTGCTTGGCGTGCAGGTCGCCGCAGAGCCAGGCCGTCCTGATCGAGCACATGCCCATCTTGACCGTCGGAGCCGACTGGGGCGGGAACAGGTCGTAGCAGAGCATGGCCAGGTAATAGCTCGCCGCCCCGTCGACGATCTTCCTCGGTTCCTCGAAGTCGATCGGCGAGAAGATGCGCTGGACCTTCTCGATGCGGTCCTGGGTCAATTCCGACAGGACGCCGAGGGTCTTCGGCGGAGGCTTCGGGAAGTCCCCCTTGAAGGCGGAGAAAAAGCACGAGGGGCAGACGGTCATCGAGTAGATGAGCGGGGCTACCTCCCCGTAGGATTGCATCGGGATGTACTTCCTGTGCAGCTCGTCGGTGAGCTCGCCCGCGTTCACGCGGCCCTGGAAGAGCTCCTCGCGGTGGAATTTGGTGCCGCACACGGGGCACTCGTTGGCTTCCTTCGCGAAGAACGTGATCTTCCGTTCCTTCTCTTCCTTCGGCCGGACGGTCTGGGTGACCTTGACCACGATCAGCCTCCCTCGATGACGACAAACGCGACGGCGTTGTCGCTCTCGTGCGTCAGGGACAAATGCAGGGACAGTCCCCCGACAGAGCGGTACCGTTCCAGGGCGGAACCGAAGAGGACGATGTCCGGCTTGCCGTTGAAGTTGTTGACGACGAGGATGTCGCGGAGCCTCAGCCCCGTGAGCCCGGTCCCGAGGGCCTTCCCGAAGGCTTCCTTGGCGGCGAAGCGCGCCGCGAGCGAGAGCGCCGCCGCGCCCCCCCTGGAACGCGACGCCGCGATCTCATCCTCGTGGAAGAAGCGGTCGACGAGTCCGTCGACCGAAAGCCAGTGACGGATGCGGCGCACGTGCACGATGTCCACGCCGATGCCCAGGATCACGCTCATCTCCCTGTTCCGGAAATCGGCGCGACCTCGACGACCACTGCGAGCGGCGCCCAGTTTTCCGCCGTCATCCCGGGAGGTGTATTGATGCGCACCGGTTTCGTGTAACTGCCCGGGACCTTCACGTCCGACAGGTCGATGACCAGGAAACCCGCCCCGGGTTCGAAGGCATCGAGATCCGCGCGCGCGCCAAGGAGCCTGGCGGAACCGTACGGCAGGGGTCCCGCCACGGCGAGACCCGGCGGGAGGCCGACCGAGGATACCTGAAGATTCCCGAATGAACGCGACGACATGGTCTTCTGGACGGCCGCGGAGAATTCGACCTTGTCGGGCCCCGAAAAGTCAACGAGCGGATCCCGGTCGACGATCTGGACACTGGTTCTGAAATCGCCCGACCTGCCGGCGAGTTCGATGTAATCGGTCGTGACGTCACGGATCTTGGCGACCAGGCTCGCCGGTCCCGATATCCCGATGCGGTCCGGTACGAGCGAGTACGCGGATATCTCGAATCCCGTCTCGAGTACGCCCCGGAAACTGGGAACGACCGGTACGACGGCGGAAATTCTCCGCTCTACCGCGATCGAGATTTCGGCCGGGTCCGCGACGACTTCGAGGGGATCGAGCCCCGCCGCGTTTCCCTTTTTCCCGACCTTCACGGACGCGCGGACAAAGCCCTCTTCGAGGGTATCCGAAAGGTCGATCGTCGCCTCGAAATCGCCCTCGCCGAGCGAGAAAATGGCGCTGGAATCGCCACGCAGGAGGAGGCGGACGGTCCGCGGGTACGGGCTTGCCGGGGTGAACACGGAATTCGTGATCACGGCGAGGGGAACCGGGAGCTGCCGCTCCTCGAGGCGGTTGATCCGCCAGAGTACGGTCAGCACGAGCGCGGCCACGAGGGAGAGCACCTTGGCTGGCCAGTTCTCGAAGATCGCCTCGATGGCCTTGTTACGCTTCACCTGGCGACTCCTCGACGGCTTCCCCTGTTTCCGCCAGGTTCAGGAGTTCGGCCAGCCGCCGTTGGACCAGGGAGGACGGCAGGTTGTAGAAAAGCTTGGCGTCGCACGCCAGGGAAAGGGCTCCCGTCTCCTCGGAGACGACGAGCACGACCGCGTCCGCCTCTTCGGTGATGCCCAGTGCGGCACGGTGCCGGGTCCCGAAACTGCGGCGTATGTCCTGCTGCTCGGACAGGGGAAGCAGGCAGCCGGCGGCCACGATGCGCCCGTCCTGGACGATCACGGCTCCGTCGTGGAGTATGGTGTCGAATTCGAAAATGGTCTGGATGATGCTCGAGGAGATTTCGCAATCCAGCCTCGTGCCGGTATCGATGATGTTCTTGAGTCCGACGCTCCGGGCGAAGACGACGAGGGCCCCGCGCCGTTTCCCGGCGAGCAGTTCCGCGGCGTTGAGGACGGCTTCGATCTGCGTGTAGCGCTTCTTCCTGCCCTGGCGGAAGAAGCCGCCCTGGCCGATGCGCATGAAGATCTTGCGGAGTTCGGGCTGGAACACGATGGCCAGGGCGATGACGAGCCCCGGCGCGAGGATGTTGAGCACCCAGGCGAGGGTGGACAGGCTGAGGAAGACGGCGCCGGCATAGATGATGGCCATGAAGAGGGCGCCCTTCACGAGCTGGATGGCCTGGGTCTTCACGAGGATCTGGTAGGTCTTGTAGACGAGGAAGGCGAGCACGGCGACGTCGAGCACGGGCCGGATGTAGTCGTAATATATCGAGGCGATCAGCTCGGGATTCATCGATCGTCCATGTTCCCTTCCGCGGTCTTTCGCGTCCGCGCGCCCTGCGAAGCGAGCGCGTCCTGCACGCACAGCGCGTCGACCGTCGCCGCCACGTCATGAACCCGGAAAATCCGCGCTCCCTTCGCGCGCGCGAACACCGTCGCGGCGAGAGTTCCCGCGAGCCGATCCTCCACCGCTTTCCCGGTCAGGGCACCGATGAAGCTCTTCCTCGAGACGCCGACGAGCACAGGATAGCCGCTCGCGACGAAAGCATCAAGACGCGCGAGGAGCTCGAGGTTGTCCGAAAGCCGCTTCCCGAAACCGATCCCCGGGTCGATCCATATCAGGTCGCGGCCGACGCCGGCGGATTCGGCGCGGCGGGCGGCGTCAAACAGGAAACCCGAGACTTCGCCGAGGCAATCATCGTACCAGGGCTTGTCCTGCATCGAATCGGGCGTGCCCTTCTTGTGCATGAGCACGACGCAGACGCCTCGATCCGCGACGAGGGCGGGCATCGCGGGATCGTCGCAGAGCGCCGACACGTCGTTGACGATCCATGCGCCCGAATCCAAGGCCGCTTTCGCCACGGAAGCCTTGCGGGTATCCACGCTGATCGCGACCGCGGCAAAGCCCCCGGCGTCCAGGGCTTTCCTGAGGGCCGCGATCGCGGGCGCCACGCGTTCCCGTTCTTCGGCCTCCCCGACGTAGGCCGCGCCCGGGCGTGTGGACTCGCCGCCCACGTCGATCACGAGCGCGCCTTCCGCCGCCATCCGCAAGCCCGCCTCGACGACGCCTGCGATCGTCCCCGCACGGCTGCCGGGAAAGAAGGAGTCCGGCGTCGCGTTGATGATCCCCATGACGATGGGAACCCCGCCCGGGAGCGAACGGCCGCTCCCCAGGGCCAGGGGCCCTTCGACCGGAGGCCCTTCCGTCGCACCCTGCCCTTTTTCACCCGTCATGCTTCCTCCATCCGATTCATGGCAGCGTTGCCCGTTTCAAGGTTTGAACAGCGTGACGGCGCCGTCGGGCTGAAGTTCGACCTTGGCGATGTATTCCTTTTCCTCGATCGCCACGAGGTCCGCCGTGTCCTTGCCGAAGCGTTTCATGAGCACTTTGCCGGTCTTCGGGAACAGGAACAACTTGCGCGCCTGCAATCCGCCGACGTCACTCGCCACGATGGGTATGCCGTCGCCCTCGAGGTACTCGATCGCGAACCGTATGTTCTGGTCGCCGATCATGCCGACCGCGGTTCCGCCCATCGTTAGGATGGCTGCGCCGCCGAAGATCTTGGCCTGCAGCGCCGCACGGCTGGAACCGAGCTTCATCAAGCCGTTGATGAGGAGATCCATCGCGAACATCCCGAAGCGGGCCCCGTCGCTTTTCTCGATCGGGTGACGCTCTTCCCCGGGCAGCATGAAGTGGTTCAGGCCGCCGACGCCGCGCACCCTGTCGTAGAGCGCCACCGAGACGCAGGAGCCAAGCACCGTGCCGATGACGATCTCGTCGCCGGAGGCATACCACTCCCCGGGATGGATCATGACGACTTCGCGATCGAAGCCGGACATCGCGTACCGGTGCATGGTCGGCCGTCAGAACAGGGTGACGCCGGTATCGACGCCCGTCTCGACGTCGAAATGCCCGACCTTCCCCGCGGCTTCCTTGTGCGTGAAGATCGTGAAGCGGTCGATCATGGACTTGAGGCGTTCGCTCTTGATGGAGTAGTCGGACAGGTCGACGCCCCCGACCGCCTCGATCTCGACGACGTGCGCCCGCTCGATCGCGGCGAGTTCGCTCCTCATGGCGTGCAGCTCCGAATCGATGAACCTGAGCTCGGCGACGCCTTTCCTGGCCTCGGCCACGACCGTGATGAAATCGTCGGTATAGAGGCGGAAGGAAGCGACCGCCGCGCAGGCCTGTTCCTGGCTGTCCTTCAGATGGAGGAAGGTTTCTTCGATGCGCGGAAGTACCATCCCGAGGGCACGGTCGGCGGCTTCCCGGTCGCACGCGTAGCCGTCGATCTCGGCCTTGGCCGACTTGATGAAACTCCTCGTCAGGGTCGTCGCCTCGCCGATGTCCATCTCGATGCGTTCGGTGAGCCGCTCCATGGCGTATACGGTATTCGACTTGCGCAGGAGCCCCCGGCTGCGCGCAGTCTCGATGCGCGACGCGACGACGATGTTCTTGAAGCGGACGAGTATGGTCGCGAGGGCCTTGAACTCGTCGTTCAGGGTTTCAACGCGTTCGCTCAACGCGAGCGCATAGGACACGGTTTTCCCCTTGCCGGAGAGGTAGGCCGCGGAATCGTCCCGCTCGGTGGCACGCTCCCCGCCGCCCGCGGAGAATTGCCCGACGAATTCCGCACGCTCTCTCTCCAGGGATTCCACCACCCCGACGAGGCGCTCTACGTCGTTCTCCAGGGAACAGGCGCTCTCATGAACCTTCTTTTCGATATCCTCGACCAGCTCGCCGGAAAGCTTGAGGGTGGCAGCGGTGAATGCCAGGTCGTCGACGAGGGACGTCCCTGCTTCCTGCGCCGATTCCCCGAGCGAGATGACGACGTGATCCAGCGATTGCCGGATGATATCCTGCCACTGCATCGACTGCATGATGCCCGTGATGGGCGCCTTGACGGCTTCGGCCTTCTCGGTGAGTTCGCCGAATTCCGTCATGACGGAATCGATGTCGCTGCCCAGGCGTTCGAAGCCGCCGCCGAGGGTGGACCTGACGCCGCCGAAGAAAAGATCGCGCGCGGCCGTCATGCGCTCGAGCATGGCCTTGAGCTGGCGGAAGGAATCGAGGAGGTTGGCTCCCTTGTACTCGATGTCGACGGTGACCTGGATGGTCCGCCCGGACAGGCGCTTCAGTTCGTCCGTGATGATGGAGAAGGCGCGGCCCGCGTTCCCTGACTTGAGCGCCACCGTCATGGCGTTCAGGGAGATGAGCTCCATCTCTTCGGAATCCGCGCGCACGCGCTTGATGATGCCGTCGAGTCCCGACAGGCGGCGGACGCCTTCGTCCACGCTCCCGAGGAAACGGGAGTCGCGGACGGCAAGAACGTCGATGACCTTGGACGATGACGCGAGGAATTCCTCGAGCTCAAGCCGTTGGCCGCGTCTGGCCCTGACCGCGGCCACCTTCCCGATCGCATGGCGGGCTTCCGCGGAACTGCGGTCCGCCTCGGCGCTCAGGCGGGGAAACGTCGCGCCGAGCGAGAGGTAGATTCCCTCGCTCTTGCCCTCGATGCACCTGAGCCGCCTGATGAGGTCCTCTATGCTGTCGTTCGTCCTCGTATCCATCGGTCCCTTCATACTAACGGTTTTGCCGACCGCGATCAACCTCGGAAGCCTTCATATAAGAGCGGCGCATGCCGTACGATCGACCCGGGGGACATGATCGCATGGCCTGAAAAAAACCGTCCGCCGCGGCTGATGGCGCGCGGCGGACGGCAGCTGGGTACCGTGGAAAGCTTCAGCCTTCCTGTTCGTTCATCTTGACGGGCAGGATGCAGAGCTCGGTCTCGCAGTCGAAGAAATGGGCCTTGGCCATGACCGGTGCAAAGGTGATGTCGTCGCCGATCTTGAAGAGATGATGGGGCGGAACGCGTGAAACCATCTGGGAGTTGGCGGTCCTGGCCCAGATGTGGATCTCGGCGCCGAGCGGTTCGACGACGTTCACCTTGGCCTTGATCGTCGAATCCTCGGGCTTCTCGACGTACGGGAGATCTTCGGGCCGGATGCCGAAGCTCACGTCGCGGCCGACGTAAGGCTTGAGGAGCTTCTGGTGCTCCTCGGCCGGGACGAGCTTGAAGGATCCCTCGTCGATGATGATCCTGCCGCCCTGCTCGACGACCTTCACGTTCATGAAGTTCATGGGGGGCGAACCGATGAAGCCCGCAACGAACTTGTTGATCGGATGGTTGTAGAGGTACAGCGGGGACCCGATCTGGTGGACCTTGCCGTCCTTCATGACGACGATCTTGTCGCCCATCGTCATGGCCTCGACCTGGTCGTGCGTGACGTAGATCATCGTCGCCTTGAGGCGGTCGTGGAGCTCGATGATCTCGGCGCGCATCTGGACGCGGAGCTTGGCGTCGAGGTTGGAAAGGGGTTCGTCGAAGAGGAAGACCTTGGGATTGCGCACGATGGCGCGCCCGACCGCCACGCGCTGGCGCTGGCCCCCGGACAGCTGCTTGGGCTTGCGGTCGAGGAGCTTCTCGATGTCCAGGATCTTGGCGGCTTCCCTGACGCGGGTTTCGATCTCGGCCTTCGGCAGCTTGCGGATCTTGAGGCCGAACGCCATGTTCTCGTACACGCTCATGTGGGGATAGAGCGCATAATTCTGGAAGACCATCGCGATGTCGCGATCCTTCGGCGGCACGTCGTTGACGCGCTTGCCGTCGATGAGGATTTCGCCTGAGGTGATGTCTTCGAGTCCCGCGACCATGCGAAGCGTCGTGGACTTGCCGCAGCCCGAGGGGCCGACGAAAACCACGAATTCGCGGTCATTGATGGTGATATCGGCGTTTTCCACGGCACGAACGTTGCCTTCGTACACTTTGCCGATATTCCGGAGTTCTACCTTAGCCATGAGGCCTCCCTAGTATCGAGAGTATCTTATGACAGACAGGATACACCGGTTTCCCGGCGTTGTCAAAGACAAGGAGCCGAGGTTCGATCCAAGGCGGGAGATTCAACGCCGGGCAAGCGCCGCGGACCAGGTCCGGGCGACGATGCCGAAGGCCACCCCGAGGTTGATGGAAGCCTTGGAACCCCTCATTGCCACCGTAACCCTGGATTCGCATCGGGAAAGCAGTTCCGGGCTCACGCCGAGCTCCTCCGAACCCACGACGAGCACCCCGCGTACGGGAAATTCGAACTCGTCGAGCTCTGTCCCTCCCAGTTCGAGCGCCACGAGGGCCCCGAGCCCCTCCAGGTCGCCCGGAACCGCCCGACGCCAGGGTACCGTCCGGGTGGTGCCCATGGCCGTCCGCTCCGCCCTCGGGTGGCCGGGATCGGCCGTGAATCCCGAAAGGAGCAATTCCCCGACACCGAACGCGTCCGCGGACCGGAAGACCGACCCGACGTTGAACGGGCTCCTGACATCCTCGAGGTAGGCGCGGAAGCCCTCGAAGGGACGACGCGACGATGGATCGAGGGAACCGTCGGGGGCGACGAAGTCCCAATCGGCGGGATCCCTGCCGATTTCCTTTCCCAGGTTGCGCCGTACGCGGTTGAGGATCCGGACGAGAGGATCGGAAGCCGTACCGTCCCCCCCCATACCCGCGCCGGGCAAGCTGCCGGGCGGGCCGAAACCCCGGAGAACGCGTTCGGCGTCCCGGGATTCGATCCTGAACGCTTCCGAAAGGTTTTCGTCGGCGGAGAGCAACCCGAGTAGACCGAGGCAATAGGCGACATCAACGACCCGGCCCGAGCGCCGTTCGCGCTCGATGGCTTCGAGGGTGAGGGCCAGTTTCCTGCGCCGGTGTCCGGGGGAGAGCTCCCCGAGCTTGCGGAGGGCGATCACCGGCTCAATACGCCGTCTTGATGAGGTCGAACACGTCGTCCACCGACACCACCCGGGGCATCATGCTGGATATCTCGAGGGACCGGGCGGTTTCCGCGGCTTCCATGAGCCTGTCCAGGTCGATTTCGAAGTCCTTGAGCCGGCTCGGGATCTTTATCATGCCCAGCCTGGTCCTGACGGCTTCGACCACCCTGGAGGCTGCGTCCGCGGCAGGCAGGGGTCGACCTTCCTCTTCGGTCACGCCGAAGGCCGGGGCAAAGGCCGCGATCCGCTCGATGCGGTATTTCACGGCGATTTCCATGAGGTAGGGCAGGAGCACCGCCGCGATGTTGGCCTTGGGCACCTTGAAGCGGGCGTTGATGGCGAAGGTGATGGCGCTCCCCACCCCGAGCGAGCTCGTCGCGATGCCGGCCGAGGCGAGGAAGGCCCCGCGGCAGGCTTCGAGACGGGCGTTCGGGTCGTCGGGCCGCTGGATGTACATGTCGAAGGCGTGGACGAGGGAATGGATCGCCCGTTCGAGCACGCTGTCGGAAAAGAAATCGGCTTGCGATGAGATCGAGCCCTCGATGCAGGCCATGATCGCGTCGAGCAGGGCGATTTCCGCCGTCATCTGGGAAAGGCCCGACTGGAGGTTGGGATCCATCACCACCGCACATGCCCCCCCGTTGCCCGAGGAAAGCAGGCAAGCCTTGCGATTGCGGGAATCGGTCACCACGAAACGGTCGCCGAGCAGGAAGGGATCGCGGATGGCGGTGGGTACCAGGACGAGGGAGGCGCCCGGTACGCGCGGTGAGGACCTTGATCCCGCGGCCTTCTAGTATGGCCTGGACGCGGTCCACCGTTTTCGCGTCATGAAGGGCCGGATCGGCGATCATCATCACGCGGTCGGCGTTTCTCCCGATGATAACCGGGAGCTTGAGCACGGATTCCAGCCCGAGGAAGACCTCGGGGACGATCCGGAAATGAAAATCGGCCATATAAAAGCCTCCGCCCGGCTTGCGCGGGCAAAAAAAAGGCGGAAGTCGATCCTTCCGCCGCTATCTACCTTCGGGATGCATGTCAAAAAAACTGGTCGATGATCCGGTCGGCTGTGGCGGAAATCACCGTGTCGTCGATGTAGTCGGGGTCGTTGATCCTGGACTTGAGCTCGGCGATGCGATCGGCCCGGACATCGGGGGCGTTCTTGGCGATCTCGATGGCGCTGAACAGTTCCGACTTTTCCACGGCTTCGGAGGAGAGGTTAATGGAATCGCCGCGATCGCCCTTCCCGATACGGCCGGCGGAACCGGTCTTCGGGGGATTCTGCATCGGGTCAATAGGATTCAATCGGTCGATCGTCATCGAAATCCCCCTGCCATGCTCAACCACAATTATCGGCACGCGCCCGGTTTTAATTTACGCTTTTTTCCGGCCCGTTACAAGTACCGAAAACTCGCCCATGATCTTGCTCCGGGCCGAAAAATCGTCCCGGACGAAGCCGGCGGTACCGATGACGAGTTCTTCATGGAGCTTCGTGAGCTCCCTCCCGACGCAAATCTGCCTCTCGACATCGATATCGGCGATATCGGAGAGCAACTTGAGGATGCGATGGGGTGATTCGTAGAGCAGGAAGGCGTCTTCGCGGTCCAGGAGCTCGGCGAGCCGGGATTTCCGGCGTCCGTTTTTCGGGGAAGGGAAGCCTTCGAACAGCACCGCCTTGAACGGGAGGCCGCAGGCCGACACGAGGGCGGCAAAGGCGCTCGGCCCGGGGATGGGTACGACGGCATGGCCGCCTTCCCGCACGCGGGCGGCCAGGAGCCGCCCTGGATCGCTCATCCCGGGAGTGCCGGCGTCGCTGCAGTACGCCACGTCCCGACCCTCGTCGAGGATGCCGACGACCCTGGCTGCGCCCTTTTCTTCCTCGTAACCGTAACAGGCGACGAGGGGCTTGCGGATTTCATAGTGATTCAGGAGCCGGAGGGTATGGCGGGTATCTTCGCAGGCTATGGAATCGACCGCTTTCAGGGTTTCCACGGCGCGGAAAGTGATATCCCCGAGGTTGCCGATCGGCGTCGCGACCATGTACAGCGTCGACATGGGGGCATTATGGGGGCTGCGCCCACCGGGGTCAAGCTACGCATGCCGCTGCCGCGCGGGCGGCGGACATTGCCATCACGCCGCCCGGAATGTATACTGGGTCGGCCGGGTACTGTCGCTTCTGCCGGTACGGGGGTCATTGCACATGGACGGCAGGCAAGTCCAGCGGTACATTTTCCTCGGGCTCTTCCTCTTCCTCTTCGTGCTGACGGCGGTGCTGTTCTACCCGTTCATGTCGATCCTGCTCTGGTCGGGAGTGCTGTACGTCATCACCCTGCCCATCTACAACCGCATCGTCAAGCGCAAGCGCCTCGTCCAGCGGCACCCGGTCTTCCGGAGCATCGTCGCGGGAGTCATGGCCACGCTCTGCATGATCATCGTCGTGATCCCGACGGTCCTCATCGGGATCACCGTCATCGTCCAGCTGAAGGAATTCGTCCAGACGCTCTCCCGCTTCCTCGAGGCGAACCGGCATGTCTTCGAAACCGTCAAGGGAGAATCCATCGCGGCCCTCATCATGGACCAGACGGCCGGCTTCATCGACCTCAGGAACATCGACATCCGGGTCGAACTGACGAAACTCCTGACGAGCAGCGCTTCGAGTATCTTCTCCTTCTCGTCGGCAGCCTTCCGCAACCTGCTCGGCTTCGGTTTTTCGCTGACCTTCCTCGTCTTCACGCTGTTCTTCCTCTACCTCGACGGGGACTATCTCGTCTCCACCCTCATCGACATGGTCCCCATCGACCGGCGCTACACGGTGGCCTTCCTCCGGCGTTTCAGGGACACGGCCAGGCACCTCGTCCGGGGATACCTGCTCGTCGCGCTCTACCAGGGCGTCGCGGCTTTCGTGATCTTCGGCATCTTCCAGGTGACGAGCCCGGTCTTCCTCGCCGTGCTCGTGTCGCTCACCTCATTCGTCCCGATGGTCGGCACGGCCCTGGTCTGGGCCCCGGTCACGATCGGCCGCTTCATCTCCGGCGACTTCGCGGGAGGCATCGCGCTCGGACTGACCTGCGCGTTCTTCATCTCGATCGTGGACAACTTCCTGCGCCCCTTCCTCCTGCACGAAAAGATCAAGATCCATCCCCTGCTCATCTTTTTCGCGATCCTGGGCGGCATCCGCATGTTCGGCGTGAACGGCATCCTCATCGGCCCGATCGTGCTCATCCTGTTCTTCGCAGCCATCGAACTCTTCGAGGAAGCCTTCGGCAAGCGCAAGGAACGGAAAGTCGGCCCCTACGACGACCCGCGCCACTGACGATCCGCCGAGCGCGGCGACGAGGCGTATCATGAACCGGGCCGGATGGGGCCTGGTAGCGGGATATGCTTGAGCGCGGCGACGAAGCGGGCCATGGACCGAACTGGACGGGTCTGGTACATGGGATCGGGATGATCGCGGCGACGAAGCGGGTCATGGAACGGGCCGGACGGGGCCTGGCGAAGAAAAAACAGGGGTCGGCGGGGCGACTCCTGTTTTTTTTCGCCACCCGTCGTGTCGGCGTTTCTCGGTCCGGCGGTGGCCGGGTTCATTGCCATTCACGCCGCGGGGCGCGCCGTGGCGATTTCCGCGAGTTGGTCGTTCGTGAAGACGGCATAGACCGGCACGCCCTGGGCTTCGGCCATTTCCTTCCTGAGCGCCCGCAGTTTCACGAACAGCCTGAAATCCGTTTCGCTCAGGATTTCCCGATAGTCCGTCCTGCCCTGTCGTCCCTTGTCAGCTTCGGTCTTGCCATTGACGAGGTATTCGACCGAATATGCCCAGTGGGAACCGTCGCCGGTCGATACGAATTCCTGCGTGACGCGAACCGGGGAATGGCTTCGAAGGAATTTGTTGAAAACGGCGGCTTCATCGCTGTCCGGAAGGCCCGGAATTTTGAAAACCGCATACTGTATGCTCATGGTACGTCCTGAAAATCATCAACGTTTCTATTTATAGAAACGTTGATGATTTTTTCCCGCTTTTTGCACACCCGCCCGCGACACCGGCCCGTGTCCCGCTTGGCGGCCGTCCCGGCCGCCGCAGGTCCACGGGCCGGCGCCGCGGGACCCGCCTTGAGCCCGTTCAGAACTGGGGGCGCACGAGGCGGAAGCCCATGTCGTCGATCCGGCCGCGCGGGAGGCCGCAGTACCGATTGGCCGACCGGAGGTACAGACCGTCGTAGCGCCAGCCACCGCCGCGAGCCACGCGTTCGTCGCCCGCGGCCGCGCCCCGAGGGTTGATCTGGTTTCCAGTCGCATACACGCCATACCAGTCCCAGCACCATTCCCAGACATTCCCGTGCAGGTCATACAGCCCCCAGGCGTTCTTCGCGTAGCTTCCAACCGGACTCGTCTTTTCCAGATACGGGCCTTTCGGAGCGCCATTATAGGGGTAATCGCCATGGAAATTCGCCTGGCTGGAACCCAGCCCGTTCCCGAACGACGTCGCCGTCTTCGTCCCCGCACGGCACGCGTACTCCCACTCGGCCTCCGTCGGCAGGCGGTAGCCGTTCGCCGTCCAATCGCAGCGCACGTCCGTCCCGCTCACCGTGTACGCGGGTTTCAATCCTTCCTTTTTCGAGCGCCAGTTGCAGTATTCGATGCAGTCATACCAACTGACCAGCACGACGGGTTGGCGATCGGTTTGGGCAAAATAGGGATACCTCCAGTTCGCGTCCTCTTTCACAACCCACTCCGCACCGGAGAACACATACCCGCCGCCCTCCCGCTCCGCCTGCGTCTCGTAGCCCGTCTCGGCCGCGAATGCGCGGAATTCCCCGACGGTCACTTCGTACGCCCCCATCCAGAAGGTGCCCATCGTCACCTGGCGCTGGACTTCGTCGGACTCACGGCTCGGCTCGCTGGCCGGGCTGCCCATCGTGAAGGTACCCCCGGGGATCTTCACGAAACCCTGGGTGGCGCGTTCGGGGGCCGCGGCGGCGGGGGTCGGGGCGGGCGTCTGGTCCTTGAGTTCCAGCTTGAGGATGCTCGTCTGGCCTTCCCGCACCGTGACGCGGGCGGCAGCGGCATACTTCCTGCCGCCGATCGTGGCACTCGCACCCAGGTCGTAGTCCCCGACGAGGGCTTCGCACTCCAGCGGGGCGCTCCCGATCTTCACGCCGCCCAGGGTGAGCTCCGCGTCGGTGTCGGGGTTCGTGGTCACTTCAAGGATGCCCATCCTGCCTGAAAACGCGGCCGTTCTTTTCTCCGTGCCGCCCTTGGAGGCGGGCTTCACCGTTTCGTTCCATTCCCTGTAGCGGGTGTCGCCGGGCACCACGCGGACATTCGCGTCGCGGTACGGCAGCTTGACCACGAGGGGCAGGCTGCCCTTCTGCGCGCCGTCCACGTAGACCGTGCCCGCCATGCCGTTCTTTTCCTTCAGGTCCAGCGTGAAGAAGTTCGGCACCAAGATCAGTTTCATCTTGGTCGTCTTCCCGTCCTCGATGAGGATGGTCTGGCGTTTCGTGTCGTAGAGCTCCCGGCTCAGCACGAGTTCGTAGTTCCCCGACTTGAGCCGTTCCACGCTCAGGGCGCCGCCGGACAACGTACCGCGCTTTTCGCCGTTGAGCAGCACCTCCACGCCCTCCGCCGGATCGCAGGTCAGGGTCAGCGACCCGAAGTTGGGCTTCAAGTCCAGGTTCACAGTCACCTTGGCGTTCGTCACCGTGATCGCCGCGGAAAAGGGATAGTACAGGTAGTTCCGATCCTGGGCTTCCACCCTGTAGCTGCCGGGTTCGATTTTTTCGCTCAGGGAGGAGGTGTCGCTCCAGGCCCGGACTTCCCGCCCGTCGGCCGACAGCAGCCGGAGGTCCACCTTCACGCCCTCGGGCACCTTGAACTGGACGAACTGGGCCTTGGCCGTCGGCGCGGCGGCCGGCGCCGCCGTCGGAGACGCGGCATCGGTGGCCATGGCCTGGCTCGATGCAGGCGCGTTCCCCACCCTGGCCAAAGGCGGCTGCAGGGCGCCTGCGCCCGGGTCGAACACGCCGGGTTGCTGGCTCAAGCCCACGTTGAACGCGTATTCGCTCACGGCGTCGGGCAGGTAACGCTCGAGTTCGGGGACGCTCAGGTAACCGTCGCGGTTCAAGTCGCCCTCGCCGTTCAGGGCCAACAGGAGGCTCCGCGTGAACAGGCCGTTCGCGCCCTTGGGATCCTCGTAGCTGGCCTTGCCCTTGCCCGTGGACGTGATCACCACCGCCCGGGAGAGGACCTTCACCTCGCCCACGCCCACCACGGCCAGGCCCTTGTCCCTGGCCACCGTTTTCTGGCACGCGTCGATCAGGAACACGATGTGCTTCACCTTGCCTTCGAGCGGGGATGCAAGGTCGTCCCGCAGGGACATGCCCGTCCCGACCGGATTCTTCACTTCCGCGTCGATGGGCAGCAGCCAGCTTTCCCCGTTCCTGTCGTTGATCCCATGGCCGGAAAAGAAGAACAGCACCTGGTCGTCCGGCCTGACGATTCCGGACAGGGCTGCCACCCGCTCCAGAATCTTGTTGCGGCTGGGAAAATTCACGTCGGTGTACGGCAGCGCGCCGGACATCACCGTCACGGCCTTGTAGCCACCGAGCCTGGTCAGGAGCTTCCCGAGGTCCTCCGCGTCGTTCTGCGCCTTCTGCAGCGGCACGAGCCCCGAGTCGGCGTACTGGTTGATGCCCACGATGATCGCGAACCGCCGGGGTTCCGGGATTGCCTGCGCGCCGGCCAGGGACAGCGCTGACACCAGGAAGCCCGCGAACGCCATCGCTTTGCACCATGATTTCATGTCGCCTCCGGATCAGCTCATCGTCAAGAAAAGTATAGTGCGCTTCGACGGAAAATGGAAATGCCGCCGCCGGAGGGATGAAACCACGAAGGACGCGAAGGGGGTACCACGAAGCTCACGAAGAAAACGATCTTCGGGTAACGCGGAAACAATCCGGGGTGATGGCCGCGGCGCCCGCGGAGAGTCGACAGCCTGCGACCCCGGAAACGGCGCGGCGTGTCGGCGCAGGAACCCGGCCACCGCTCGATCACGAACCGTCGACACGACGGGTGGCGCACCTTCCCGGGAACCCGGGACATGATCAGTCAGGATCAGCGTTCGATCGCCGCGAGATAGCGATCCGATATGTCGAGATCCCCCGCGGTCCTTCCGAGCATGCGGTCGGGGCGGCTCACGCCGTGGAAGTCGCTGCCCGCCGCGATCCGGAACCCGAACTCGACGCCCATCCGTTCGAGCCGCTCGCAGTGTCCCCGCTTCGCGGTCGGGTGCCAGGCTTCGATCCCGTCGACGCCGAGTTCCCTCCACGCGGCGAACAGCTCGCGCAGTCGCGTCCACGACACGAAGAGCGAAAGGGGATGGGCGACGAAAGACAGCCCGCCGGATTTCCCGATCAGGTCCACGGCGGCAGCAAGCTCCAGGCAATCCTTCGCTTCGTACATCGGGCGGCCCTTGGCGAGATACCTGTCGAAGGCGGCCTGCTTCGTCCGGACCACCTTGAGCTCGACGAGCCGCTTCGCGATGTGCGCCCGTCCCATGCAGGAAGAACCGCTCGCGGCGACGAGTTCGTCATAATCGATGCCGATGCCTTCGTTGCGCAGGCGCCAGACGATGCGCCGGTTGCGCTCCTCCCGCGAGCGCGCGAGGCCCGCCAGGGCGCCGGCGAGTTCCGGGGAGACGGCGCCGAGATCCAGGCCCAGCAGGTGGAATTCGCCGGGCATGAAGGCGATTTCTATTTCGACGCCGCGGACGAGGCGCAGGCCCTTTTCGGCGGCCCGCATACCGGCTTCCTCGAGGCCCGCGACGGTGTCGTGGTCGGTGAGCGCGAGTGCCGCGAGGCGGCGTTCGGCGGCGAGATCGACGAGGGCGGAGGGGGACAGGGTGCCGTCGCTCGCGCTCGAATGGGAGTGGAGGTCGATCACGCGGGATCCCCGCCGGGGTAACCAGCGGGGATCTCGCCGGATTCGTCGAATACGCGGATCGGAACGGCCTTTTGCGACGGGGAAATCGCCGAACGCAGGACCCGGGCGACATCCCGCAGAACTTCGTCCCCGATAGGGGAAGTCCTTCCGCCCGGCGACGGCCTGGCCTGGGTGTAGAGGTGAAACTCCTTCACGCGGGCTCCGTCGGCGAGCAGGCTCGCGGCGAGCGAGGCGTATGCTTCGACATCTGCGGCTTCGGGCGCCTTTCCGTCCGCCGCGCAGAACATGGACTGGATGACTATGTCGTGCGCGCGCGCGAACGAGCGCAGCCCGTCGACCAGCCTGGCGAACGGCACCGCCGAGCGGTTCATGCGACGGTACGCGGCTTCGGAACCCGCGTCGAGCTTGGCCCACACGCGGACGCGGTCGCGGTCCGCGCGGGGACCGATGGCATCGGCGATCGGAGCGTCGCCGAGTCGCGTCGAGTTCGTGATGAGCACCACTTCGGCCTCCGGCGTGTGCGCGTCACGGGCCGCCACGATGGCGCCGAGGGCGTCGGCGAAGGAGGGGGACAGGGTGGGCTCGCCGTTCCCGCTGATGCAGATATCGCGGACCGGCGTCCCCGCGAACATGGACGGGTACTCTTTCGTGAAAAAACGTTCGAGCCCCCGCACCAGGTCGGCCTGGGTGAAGGTCAGCGGCGTCTCGAAGGGGAATACCTCGCAGTATGGGCAGTCGAAGTTGCATACCTTGCGGTCGGGAAAGAGGTTCACACCGACCGAAAGCCCGCCGGAACGACGGGACACGACGGGGTAGATCACCCTGCCTGATTCCCGTTCGCTTCGATGGTCGTTCACAGAGCGATGTATCGGATCGTCCATGGGAACATCCTACCCCGCGCAGGAGCTCTTCCGTAAGCCCCCGAGATGACTCATCCGGATTCCGACCCAACTCCCGCCATTGCGCAGGATGATCCTGCCGGGTATCATCGCGGCAGCGGCACGGGCGCGCAACATCCTCACCAGGCCCATGGCGATCATCTCGTCGGCGATCGCCCCGATCCTCTTGAAAAGGGGGCTTTGACATGAACGAAAACCGCCTCTACCTGATCCTCCATCCCAACCACTCCCTTATCGCGAGCCAGCTCGAACCGGAACGGTTCGCGAAGCACTACGTGCAGGGCTCCACCCGCTATTTCGAGGGCAGGCTCATCTTCGCCGAAGTCGATCCGGCCTTCCGCCATCCGTACTTCGACATCGACGGGGCCTACGCCCAGCTCGCGCCGCACGAGAACGGCAGGCCCAAGGCCACGAAGTTCATCATGAGCTACCGCGTCCTCGAGCACACCGACTTCGACGCCATCGGCAAGCTTTTTGTCTGCAACGGCCTCGGCGACCTCGTCGAACTCAGGAGCGCCGACTACGACCCGAAGATCCGCGGCGACGACATGCGCATCCTGCTCGAGATCAACCCGATCAGGATGATGGTCCTCACGCGCTTCAACTTCATGGAATACGCGAAGTACATCACCGACCCGAAACAGGCCAAGGGCGCCCCGGCGATGTTCTATACCCAGCTCGAATTCGGCGCGGACGACTTCATGACCGAGTTCGACGAAAACCCCTTCATCAAGTGCTTCGTCCCCGGGATCCACCCGGCGCGCCTGCGCACCTCCATCATGGAAATCCGGAACACTCCCGGGAAAAACGTCAAGGGGCTCACCCTCGATTGCCCCATCGACCGGATCTCCTACAAGATGCTCAGGCACGGGTTCATGTTCGCCTCCCGGGACAAGTGCAAGTTCTACCCGCTCCTCCCCCTCGAGGAAGTGGAGAGATCGTACTACAAATTCTGGAAGAACATGTAACGGGACGAAGAAGAAACCGAAAGAAGCCGGGTCCGCGCCGGCCAAGGAGAATCCCATGTCAGCGACCGCCATTGCCACCGATGCCGCGCCGAAAGCCATCGGCCCGTATTCCCAGGCCGTTAAAACCGGCAGTTTCATCTTCTGTTCCGGCCAGCTCGGGCTCGATCCCGCGTCGGGTGCGCTGGCCGACGGCGTCAAGGCCCAGGCCGGACGCGCCCTGGACAACCTGAAAGCCGTGCTCGCCGCCGCCGGCGCGGGTCCCGCGAACGTCGTGAAGACGACGATCTTCCTCGCCGACATGCGCGATTTCGCCATCGTCAACGAGGTCTACGCCTCGGTCTTCCCCGCGGACCCGCCGGCCCGATCCACCGTGCAGGTGGCGGGCCTGCCCAAGGGCGCTCTCGTCGAGATCGAAGCCATCGCCGTCGCGTGACGCGCCGCCCGGAGACCCGCATGTACGATTTCGAGACGATCCCCGAACGCCGCGGCTCGGGCTCCGTGAAGTGGGGGCCGGACCCGCGGGCGGCGGGCAGGGTGACGGATGAGCAAGTCCTCCCGTACTGGGTGGCGGACATGGATTTCCCGCTCCCGCCGGAGATCCACGCGGAGATCCTGGCCAGGGCCGCCCACCGGGTATTCGGCTATGCCGCCCTGCCCGACGCGTGGGCCGATTCCTTCATCCGATGGACGCAGGAACGGCACGGCGTCGGGATCGGACGGTACTGGACCAGGTTCTCCCCCGGCGTGGTGCCCGCGATCGCGGCCTGCATCGCGGCCTGCACTTCCCCGGGGGAGGGCGTGCTCGTGCAGCCCCCGGTCTACCATCCCTTCGCGGCCATAGTCCGCGCGTCGGGAAGGCGGCTCGTCGAAAACCCGCTCCTGCGCGACGCCGACGGCCGTTGCCGCATGGATTTCGACGCTCTCGAACGTGTATCCGCTGACGCGAAGCTCCTCGTCCTCTGCAGCCCGCACAACCCGGTGGGCAGGGTCTGGACGCGCGACGAGCTCGAGCGCCTCGCCGACATCGCCGAGCGCCGCGGCCTCGCCGTCGTGTCGGACGAGATACATTCCGACATAGTATTCCCCCCGAACCGCCACGTTCCCGCACTCGCGCTGCCGGAAAGCTTTTCGCGGCGTTCGGTGTCATGCTACGCGCCGAGCAAGACCTGGAACCTGGCCGGGCTCCAGGCTTCGTGCATCGTCATCCCCGATCCCGTCATGCGCGCTTCCTTCGACCGCGCGATGGAAGCCTTCGGTCTCGGCGTCCCGAACGTCTTCGCCCCCGTCGCCGTCGACGCCGCCTACCGGTTGGGCGGCCCCTGGCTCGCCGAGGCCCTCGTCGTGCTGTCGGACAATCGCGCCCGGCTCGAGCGGGAACTGCGACTCGCCGCACCGGGCGGTACCCCGCCGGGCGGTACCCCGCCGGGCATCGCGTTTACTCCGACCGAAGGCAGCTACCTCGCATGGATGGACTTTTCCGCCCTCGGGTTGGGTCCCGGCACGCCTCCCGCCGACTGGCTCCAACGGAACGCCGGCGTCCGCCTCGACGAGGGGACGAAGTTCGGTTCCGGCGGCGAGGGTTTCGCGCGCTTCAACTTCGCCTGCCCCCCCTCGCTCATCGACGAAGCGGTATCCCGCATCGCGGATGCGTTGCGGAACCGGGCACGATCCTGCTCATGATCCCCGGCGTCCTTTGCCTTGTCGCCTCGTATTTCTTCATGACGCAAAAGGATGTCGTCCCCGTCGAGCCCCCGGGGAGAGGGTAGCGGACGCCCCTCCGTGGGCGGGAGCGAGGGGGAGACTTCCCCCTCCATCACCGTTCAGTCGCCGTGATTCCCATGCTCCGTCAGACGAGTCCGGCTTCCCGCTTTTCCTCGGCCGACAGTTCCTCTTTCCTTGCGAGCACGGCCAGGACACGTTTCTCGTCGTAGCGGAGGAAGAACAGCAGTCCGAGCACGCAGAAGCCGATGGCGGCCGCTGCCGCGGCACGGATTCCGAAGGGTTTTTCCACGCTCTTCCCCAGGAGGAGAAAGGACGGGAAGAGGAGATTGGCCAGGGCTATGCCGAGCTTCATCATGAACGTGCGCGCCCCGAAGAAGATGCCGGCCTTGTAGTCGCCGGTCTCGATGCCGTGGCTCTCCGCTATGTCGGCGACGATCGCGTTCGGGAGGATGCCGAAGATGGCGATGGGCAGGGCTGCGAGCACGATGACGAGCCAGGCTTGCGCGATGCGCGGCATGGGCAGCCAGCCGAGCGCGAACACGATGAGGAAATCCAGCGCGAAGGCGGCGAAGGCGAAGACGAGGACGGGCTTCTTTCCGAGCTTCTTCGCCACGAGGTTGATGGGTACGTAGAAGGCGAACGAGAGCACGAACATCACGAGCATGAGGAGCGACGGCAATCCCGCATCGAGCCCGAGGAGGGTGATGATGTAGTAGGTGATGCCCATCTGGATGAAGTTGAGCGACACCCAGTACGGCAGGTCCGAGAAGACGAACCAGCGGAAATCCCGGTTGGCGAAGGTGGACTTGACGGCCTGCCAGACGCCTTCCTCGGAAGCATGCCCTTCGGCGTAGCGTCGCTCGTCGATGAAGATGACCGGCAGGAGCATCATGATCCCGGAGACGAGGCCGAAAATCCCGAGTACGAGCTGGAAGGCGCGGACCGGGTCGAGTCCGAAGGCGTTCCCGAGCGCGGGGTACAGGGCGTAGGCCTGGTTGCCGATCGCGAAACCCAGGGCCCAGGTGATGGATATGGCGGTGGCGATGCCCAGGCGTTCGTTCGGCGTGTGGCCGAGCTCGGAGATGAGCGCGTTGTACGGCGTGCAGTACATCGTTATGAACCAGTAATAGATGGTCATCGTGACGGCCAGCCAGAGCGCGTTGACATTCTGTCCCGAGGCCGTGGCCCCGTCGGCGACGGGGAAAAAGACCAGGAAGCCGAAAACGGCGGTCGGTATGGCCGAAATGGCCAGGAAAAGCCGGCGGCGGCCGAACCGGGACCTGGAGCGGTCGGAGAGATTGGCCACCCAGGGGTCGGTGACGCCGTCCCAGATCCGCCCGAAGGCGTTGATGAGCCCGATGACGGTGAGCGCCCCGAAGATGGCGCCCTGGAAGATGAACGGCGGGAAGAGGAGCTGACCGCCCTTCTGTTCCGGCGGCAGGAAAAAGAAGGTCAGCGCATTCGACACCGACCACGAGGCGAGCGACCAGCCGAACTGGCCGAGCGCGAACATGACAAGCTTCCATCCCGGCAGCTTTTCGATTTTATGTTCCATGGAACCATCCTGCACGTCGAGATGGCTGGATTCTATCCCCCGGAACGAAGCCATGCAAGCGCTTTCATGCCCGGACGGAGCATGCCGCCCATGGGTCGCTCGAGGACTTTTGGGGGCAGCGGGGTCGCGGTCAGGGTTTCCAGACCAGCCAGAGCACGGTCGCGGTCGCGACCGTCGTCAGCAGCGTGAACGGCGCGCCGATCTTCACGAAGCGGCCGAAGGAAACGGGATCGCCGTGCTTCTTGGCCATGCCCACGGCGACGATGTTGGCGGAAGCGCCGAAGGGGGTCACGTTCCCGCCGAGGCAGGCGCCGACGAGGAGGCCGAAATAGATGACCATGGGATCGTAGCCGCCGTCCCGCCCGAGCTGTCCGATGAGGGGGAGCATGAGGGCGATGTAGGGCACGTTGTCCACGAAGCCCGAGATGATGACGGAGACGGCCACGACCACGACGAAAATGCCGGGCATGTTGGATCCTAAAGCGGAGGAAACGAGGCGGGCCGCGGCTTCGACCGCCCCCGAACGGTTGAGCGCGCCGAGCATGACGAAGATGCCGGCGAGGAAGAACATCGTCTCCCAGTCCAGCTCCCGGATGATCCGGATCGCCTCGGAGACTCTCTCCTTGCGGAATATGATGAACCAGAGCTGGCCGAGCAGGGCGCATCCGAGGCAGATGAAGCCCGCGCGCATCCCGACCCCGGCCTCGGACAGCGAATTGACGGCCAGGCCGACCACCATGACGAGGAGGAGGAGGAGGGGCACCCACGAGACGACCCTGCTCTCGCGCGCCACATGTTCCTTCTTCGAGAAGCGCTTGAGGTAGAACCAGCAGAAAAGGAAGGCGACGAGGGCCCCGAACTGGACGAAGAAGAAGATGGAGATCCTTCCGTCGTAGAAGAAGAAATCGTTGAAGCCGAAACCGACGGCGCCGGCGAAGAGCATGGACGGCGGGTCCCCGACGAGGGTGGCGGTTCCCTGGAGGTTGGCGTTCACGGCAAGCAGGACGAGGACCGATCCGACCGGCACCTTCATCTTCTTCGAAAGCTCGATGGCGATCGGGGCGACGACGAGCACCGTGGCCACGTTCTCCACGAAGGCCGAAACGAAGCCCGTGAAAAGGCAGATGAGGGCGATGGCCATGCCGGTGGAGGGGGCTGCGCCCGCGATGATCTCCGCGATGACCGCGGGCACCTTCGAATAGATGAAAAGCTCCGCGAGGATGAGGCTTCCGACATAGATGGCCAGGACGTTCCAGTTCACGTCCTCGAAGATCGCCGCCCGGAGGTTCGTCGAACCGAGCAGGATGAGGAGAACGGCCGCGCCGAGGCTGAAAAAAAGCTTTCTGTCGGAGAACAGGGATATGAGGATATACGCGACGATCGTGACGGCCACGGTGATCATGGTAGTGTTCATGTCATAATACTTGTTTCGCCGACCCCTCGCGTCAAGACGCGCGCGTCACGACGAGGGACCTGCGTCGTCCCGTCGATGTTTCTACACATCGAAACATGCGCGCGGGAAAGCCATTTTTGCTTGACATACGGCGGGAGGAACTGCATTCTGGTTGCACTTCACTTCCGGAGTACATTTCGTGAATAGAATACTGCATCACCCCGTCCTGGACGTTCCTGGCGGCCGCCGCGAGGTGGATTTCCTCTTCGATGGCGTTCCTTCGAGAGGCTACGAGGGCGAAATCCTGAGTTCCGCCCTGTTTGCCGCGGGATACAAGCGTTTTTCGGTACACAGGAAAGGCGAGGCGCCCCAGGGCATCTTCTGCGCCAACGGGCAATGCTCACAGTGCACAGTCATCGTCAACGGCCTCGCCCGCAAGTCCTGCGTCACGCCCCTGGCCGCCGGCATGGACGTCCGCACCCTGGTGGGAATACCCATCCTGCCCGCGGACAACCGTCCCCGGGGCCGCATGGAAAAAAAATCCGTCGAAACGGACATCCTCGTCATCGGCGGAGGCCCGTCGGGGCTTTCGGCCGCGATGGAACTCGCGGGGATGGGTTTCTCCGTCGTCCTCGCCGACGACAAGGAAAGGCTCGGCGGCAAGCTCGTCCTCCAGACCCACAAGTTCTTCGGGTCCGAGGAGGACTGCTACGCGGGCACGCGCGGCGTCGACATCGCCCGCAAGCTCGAAGCCGACCTGCGCTCGATCCCGAACGTCATGATCCTGGCGAATTCCCCCGTGGTCGGCATCTACAAGGACCGCAAGGCCGGCGTCTACGTCAACGCTTCGTCCTACCTGCTCGTGGGTTTCAAGGCCCTCGTCGTGGCGGCGGGCGCCCGGGAAAAGTCGATCCTCTTCCCCGGCAACGACCTTCCCGGCGTCTACGGGGCGGGAGCCTTCCAGACACTCGTGAACCGCGACCTCGTGAAGGCGGCCGACCGCGTCCTCGTCGTGGGATCCGGCAATGTCGGCCTCATCGGGGCCTACCACGCGCTCCAGGCGGGCATCTCCGTCGCGGCCATCGTGGAGATCCTCCCAAAAATAAACGGTTACAAGGTCCACGCCGACAAGATCATCCGCACCGGCGTGCCCGTCAGGCTCAACACGACGGTCGTCTCCGTCGAGGGCGACGGCCGGGTCGAGCGGGCCACCGTGGCAAGGGTGGACGAAAACTGGAAGCCCCTGCTCGGGACGGCGGAAACCTACGAGGTGGACACCGTCCTCATCGCCACGGGCCTGTCGAGCTGCGACGAATTCTACGACCAGGCGCGGGCTTTCGGATTCCCGGCCGTGAAGGCCGGCGACGCCGAGGAGATCGCCGAGGCGTCCAGCGCCATGTTCGGCGGCCGCATCGCTGCGCTGTCCCTGGCCAAACTGCTGGGCAAGGCCGTGACGATCGACGAGTCGTGGATCGCCAAGCGCGAAGTGCTCAAGTCGCGTCCCGGCGACGTTTCCTGCCGCGACGAGGAGACCGCCGGCGAGCGGTGGCGACCCGTCTTCTTCTGCACCGAGGAGATCCCCTGCAATCCCTGCGCGACGGTCTGCCCCACTGGTTCGATAACCCTGCGCGAGAACAAGGGTACGATCATGGACCTTCCCTACTACCACGGGTCCGACTGCAAGGGCTGCATGGCCTGCGTCGCGGCCTGCCCGGGACTCGCCGTGTCGCTCATCAGGCGCATCGACGACGCGTGGACCGAGGTCGTGCTTCCCTTCGAGTTCGACCCATGGTTCGAGCAGGGCGCGATCCTGCCCGTGCTGGCGCAGGACGGGAGCTTTCTCGAGGACGCATCGCTCCAGCGGAAGTTTTTCCATAAAAAGTACAGGACCTGGCTCCTCACGCTCAAGGTGAGCGCGGCCAACGCGCCGAAGGCCGCGGGCATCCGGGTCCAGGCCGAGGAAACAACGCGCCCCATGCCCTCCCCGCGCTTCGAACACCTGCCCGACGACGCGGTCGTCTGCCGCTGCGAACGCGTGACGGTCGGGGAGCTCGTGGAGTTCATCAGGGCCAACCGCGTCACCGACGTGAACCAGCTGAAGACGATACGCGCGGGCATGGGCGCCTGCGGCTCCAAGACCTGTACGCCGCTCTACTCGCAGGTGTTCCGGAAGGCGGGCGTGGACCCGAAGGACGTGACGGGCGGCTCGGTCCGCCCCCTGGCGGTCGAAGTGCCGATGGGCGACCTCGTCAACGAAGGAGGCAGGCCGTGAAGACCTTCGACGTCGTCATCGTCGGCGCCGGCTCGGTCGGCGTCCCGCTCGCGTACTGCCTGGCCCGGAAAGGCATCCGGACGGCCTGTGTGGAGAGCGAAGCCTCCTGGGGCCGGGGCCAGAACCGCGCCGCCATCGGCGGGGTGCGCGCCACGCACTCCGATCCCGGCAAGATCCGCATCTGCAACGAATCCATCGCCATCATGAGCCGTTTCCGCGAGGAGCACGGCATCGACATCGAGTGGCGCTCCGGCGGCTATCTCTTCCTTGCCTACGACGAAGCGCGCGAGAAGGCTTTCAGGGAACTGCTCGTCGTCCAGAAGGCGGCGGGCCTGGGCATCGACTGGATACCCGCGGACCGCGTCCTCGAGCTGGCGCCCGGACTGAAGCGCGAGGGCTTGAGGGGCGGCACCTTCAGTCCCGGCGACGGCTACGCCTCGCCCCTCATGACATCCACCGCCTTCCACAAGCTGGCCCTCGAGGCAGGTGCGGAATTCTCCTTCGGCGAGACGGTCACGGGCTTCGACATGGAAGGCGGCCGCATGACGCGCATGCGTACCGACCGTGAAACCTGGTCGGCCGGGCTCTTCGTGAACGCCGCGGGAGCGAGCGCGGCGGAACTTTCGAGCCTCGTCGGCATGGAAATCCCGGTGCACCCGGACTGCCACGAGGGAGGGGTCTCCGAGCCCGTGGAACGGTTCATGGAGCCGATGCTCGTGGACATCATCCCGGACGACGAATCCGGCAACTATTACTTCTACCAGGCGAACACGGGCCAAGTCGTCTTCTGCATCACCCCGAAACCCCAGGTCTGGGGTACCGACATGGACAACAGCTCGGGTTTCCTGCCTCTGGTCGTCCGCCGCATGCTCGAGATCTATCCCCGGCTGCGGAACCTCCGGGTGCGCAGGACCTGGCGCGGCATGTACCCCATGACCCCCGACGGGCTCCCGGTCATCGGGTACTGCAGGGAAGCGGAGAACATGCTCCTCCTCGCCGGGATGTGCGGCCAGGGTTTCATGATCGGCCCCGGGCTCGGATCGATCATGGCGGAGGTGATCGCGGACGGCGCGACCGGGGCCGCGGCGTCCGCTTCGGGTGAATACGGCTTCATCTTCGACGAGTTCACGCCCTACCGGAAATTCGAGGGCATGGAAATGCTGAAGTAGGACCCCCTGATGACGATACCCGCCGGAATCATCGCGATCGCCCATCGCGGCTTCAGGAGCATCGCGCCCGAGAACACGCTTGCCGCCGCCGAAGCCGGTTTCGCCTGCGGTGCGGACGCATGGGAGCTGGACGTGGCCGCGACGAGCGACGGCGAACTCGTGGTGATCCACGACGATACCCTTCGCCGTACCACGAATGCCGCGGCCGCCTTTCCCGCGCGCGAGCCGTGGACCGTCCACGATTTCACGCTCGCGGAAATCGAAACCCTGGATGCCGGCAGCTGGTACGCCGGGTCCGACCCCTTCGGCCGCATCGCGTCGGGCGAAGCGGGGCCGTCCCTCCTAGCCGGCTACCGTGGCGTGCGCGTCCCCACCCTGCGCGGATGCCTCGGGTTCACGAAGTCGAAAGGCTGGCTCGTGAACGTGGAGATCAAGGACGCGTCGGGGTGGCCCTGCCACGCATGGATCGTCGAGCGGACGGTGGAGCTTGTCCGTGAACTCGGTATGGTCGACTCGGTCATCGTCTCGTCCTTCAACCACGACTACATCCGCAGGGTCAAGCTCGCGGAGCCGCGCCTCGATACCGGCGCCCTCGTGGATAAAGTCGCGCCCTCCGATCCGGTGGCGCTGCTCCGAGAAACGGGAGCCCGCTCGTACAATCCCGGCAGGGAAATTCTCACCGAGGCGACCGTCGTCGCGCTCCGGGCCGGGGGCTTTGACATTTTCCCCTGGACCGTCAACTCGGAAGCGGACATGCGGCGGCTCCTGGACTGGGGTGTCACGGGCATCATCACCGACTTCCCGGACCGCCTCCTCAAGGTACTCGATCGAAGATCCCGGTACTGATCCTTACTACAGCGAGAAAACATGAACCATCCGTTTTTCGCTCCCGCGAAGGGTGATCATTGAGGATTCATGTTTCCTTTCCATTGAATTGACCAGAAAGTCCCGCCCTCGGGCGAGAAAAAGCATCGACTGGCAAAAACAATTTGCACAATCAGGAAGACGGGACTACACTGACGGATGCGGCTCCACGACGGGCCGCGGATCCAGGAGGCTACAATGAAACGTTTCTTCATGACTGCATTCACACTTGTCTTGATCGCGACGGCGGTTTTCGCCGAACCGGTCAGCGTGGATTTCTGGCATGCCATGACCGGCAAGAACGGCGAGATTGTGCAGGCCGTCTGCGACAAGTTCAACGCCAGCCAGACCGACTACAAGATCGTGCCCGTCTTCAAGGGTTCGTACAGCGACACCATGAACGCCGGCATCGCGGCTTTCCGCGCCGGCCAGGCCCCCGGCATCATCCAGGTCTACGAAGTGGGCACCGCCACGATGATGGCCGCCAAGGGCGCGATCAAGCCGGTCTACCAGCTGATGGCCGAGAACAAGGCCAAGTTCGATCCCAAGGCGTACATCCCGACGATCACGAGCTACTACTCGACGTCCAAGGGCGAAATGCTCTCCATGCCCTTCAACAGCTCGACGGCGGTCATGTATTACAACAAGGAAGCGTTCAAGAAGGCCGGGCTCGATCCCGAAAAGCCGCCGGTCACCTGGCCCGAGTTCTTCGATTACGCGAAGAAGCTCAAGGCCTCCGGCATGGAAGGCGGATTCACCACCAACTGGATCTCCTGGATCCAGCTCGAAAACTTCTCCGCCTGGCACAACCAGTCCTTCGGCACCAAGTCCAATGGCTTCGACGGACTCGATACCAAGCTGGTCTTCAACACCCCCCTTACGCTCAAGCATTTCCAGACCATCTATGACCTCTCGAAAGACAAGACCTTCATCTACGGCGGCCGCGAGAACAAGGCCAACCCGCTCTTCAGCTCCGGCCAGGTCGGCATGCACTTCGAATCGATCGGCGGTTACGGCAGCATGAAGGCCACGTGCAAGTTCGAGTTCGGCGTCGCCCGCCTCCCTTACTACGCCGACGTCAAGGGAGCCCCGCAGAACTCCATCATCGGCGGAGCTTCGCTCTGGGTCTTCAACGGCAAGGGCAAACCCGAGTACAAGGCGATCTCCGAGTTCTTCGCCTTCATCTCGCAGCCCGAAATCCAGGCTTTCTGGCACCAGAACACGGGCTACCTCCCCATCACGAAGGCCGCCTACGAACTGACCAAGTCCCAGGGCTTCTATGTGGCCAACCCCGGGATGGAAGTCGCGATCAACCAGCTCCTCAACAAGGCCCCGACCGGAAACTCGATGGGCATCCGCTTCGGCAACTTCAACATCATCCGCGAGATCGAGGACCAGACCTGGGAAGACATCCTGGCCGGCAAGATCTCCGTGAAGGACGGCCTCGACAAGATGGTCAAGGACGGCAACGAGAAGCTGCGCGAATTCGAACGCCTCTACAAGTAACGGTCCGCATGGCCTGCTGCCAGCAAAGGTAGCAGGCCATGGTTCACCAGGAAGGGCACGAAGGGAAGAAAAAGGGCACGTAAGGAAGCGAACAGGATTGAGGGAAAAGAAGATGACAACAGTGTGAGCCAGCGCACTTGTCATCCATTCCAATCATTTCCCTTTCTCCATCTTCCCTTCGCGCCCTTCGTTTCCTCCGTGTGCTTCGTGGTTCTTCCTGCCCTGAAGCAATCATCCCATTCCGGAGACAGTGTCGATGACGAAACAGTACGAATTCCCGAGCAAGGGCCTGCCCTATCTCCTGGTCCTCCCGCAGATGGCGGTCGTCTTCGTCTTCTTCTTCTGGCCGGCCGCGCAGGCAGTCTACCAGTCCTTCTTCGTGCAGGACCCCTTCGGCTTTTCACTCATCTTCGTCGGCTTCGAAAACTACACCAAGCTCTTCGCGGACCCCGCGTACTGGGATTCCTTCGGCGTCTCCACGGTCTTCGCGCTCTCCGTCGCATTTTCCTCCATGTTCATCGCGCTCTTCCTCGCGGTGCAGGCGAACAGGAAGATGCGCTTCTCGTCCTTCTACAAGACCATGCTCATCTGGCCGTACGCGGTCGCCACCATGGTCGCGGGCGTGCTCTGGCTCTTCATGTTCAACCCGAACGTCGGCGTCATCGCGTGGTTCCTCGCGAAAGTCCTCGGGATCAAATGGAACCACCTGCTCGATTCGGGACAGGCCCTGCTGCTCGTGTCCATCGCCGCGTCGTGGAAGCAGATAGCCTACAATTTCGTCTTCTTCCTCGCCGGGCTCCAGGCCGTGCCCGCCACGCTCGTCGAGGCGGCCGCCATCGACGGAGCCGGCCCCGGCAAGCGCTTCTGGGCCATCATCTTCCCCCTCCTCTCGCCGACGACCTTCTACCTGCTGGTCATGAACCTCGTCTACGGCTTCTTCGAAACCTTCCCGATCATCCACCAGGTGACGGCGGGCGGCCCGGGCACGTCGACGAACGTGCTCGTCTACAAGGTATGGAGGGATGGCGTCATCAACCTCGACCTCGGGAGCTCGGCCGCGCAGTCGGTCGTTCTCATGATACTCGTCATCGGGCTCACCGTGGTCCAGTTCCGCTTCATCGAGCGGAAAGTCAACTACTAGGAGACCGCCGTGACCGAACACTCGAAAATGCGGCGCTTCCTGCCGCACCTGTTCCTCGGCCTGGCGATGGTCGTGATCATCTTCCCGATCTGGCTGGTATTCGTCGCGTCGACGCGCACCAGCGCCGAGATCCTCTCCGCACCGATGCCTGTCGTGCCGGGAAGCCACATCATAGAGAACTACGGGCGGGCCTTCTTCGAAGGGGCGAAGAACCTCGGCGCGTCGGCTTTCACGATGATGAAGAATTCCTTCATCATGGCCATGGGGATCGCCGTGGGCAAGATCGTGGTATCGCTCCTCGCCGCCTTCGCCATCGTCTTCTTCGACTTCCGCTTGCGCAAGTTCTGCTTCTGGGCCATCTTCATCACCCTGATGCTGCCGGTCGAGGTGCGCATCATGCCGACCTACAAGGTCATCTCCGACCTGGGCATGCTGAACTCGTACTGGGGCCTCATCCTCCCGATGATCGTGTCGGCCACGGCCGTCTTCCTGTTCCGGCAGTTCTTCATGTCGGTCCCCAGGGAGATCGCCGAAGCCTCGCAGATAGACGGCGCCAGCCCCATGGCCTTCTTCGCCGAGATACTCGTCCCCATGACAAGGACTCCCATCGCGGCCATGTTCGTCATCCAGTTCATCTACGGCTGGAACCAGTACCTCTGGCCGCTGCTCATCACGACGAAGGAGAAGTACTACACGCTGCTTATCGGCATCAACCGCATGCTGTCCGGCGCCGACGTGCAGATCGAGTGGCAGATCGTCATGGCGACCGTCCTCCTCGCCATGATCCCGCCGGTCATCGTCGTCGCGGTCATGCAGAAGCAGTTCGTGACGGGCATGACAGACACGGAGAAGTAAGCCTTGTTTCAGGAATGAGCGCGGCGATGGGGCGGGCCAGGGAACGTCCGGTACGGTCCATGGGCACGCCCTTCGCCGCTCTCGACTTTACGGGCATCGATTTTCCTGCTACGCTTGACCCATGGATTCCCGCATCGTGAACGAGAAGGCAGCCATGTACAAGGATCGAAGCGTGAGGCTGACGCCGGCGCTCTTCGACCAGCTCCGCATCGACAAGAAAAGCATCCAGCTCAAGGTGGATGAGTTCTTCATCGCGTGCATCCCTTTCGAGCTTTCCCTCGCCAAGGCCAGTCTGCTCGCCTTTCTCAGCGAGCAGGAAACCGTGTTTTTCGAAAAATACGTGGGAAAGAACCAGAAGCTCTCGATCACCTGGAATCCGCCGTACGGTACCAGGAGCGAAACCTTTTTCCTCGTCAGCCGCGTGCTATGCTTCCGGAAACCCGACCCGGCTTCCCCCTACTGCTTCATCGATGTCGAATTCGTGTCATCACCGCACGCGTTGAAGGAAATGCTCGTCACATACTTCACCGAGCTGGACGAGGCGGAGCGCTTTTTCAAGGAGGCCGCCGATACGCCGCTCTCGGCGGAGCAGGTCCTCGCAGCCTTCGGAAGCGCGCACCTGACCCTGATCAGGGACGGCTGCGTCGCCGAGCGCCTGAAGATCGCCCGCTGTTCGCCCCGGAAAATCCGCGCCTTCGGGGAATTCGAGGGAACCCTGCCCGCCCCCGGCGACATTCTGGACTTGGAACCTTTCGAAGGGGAAGGCGCCTGCCTCATCAGGGGGAAGTGCGACGCATTCGTGCCGTATGCGGAAGCGCAGGGTTTCGCATGGCTCGACCTGACCTTGGAGTTCCTTCCCTGCTCCAGCTCGCGGATACGGCGGGCGGTGGTGGGCAACAGGCATGCACCGTACTGATCATTCAATGGAAAGGAAACATGAATCGTCAATAATTACCCCTCGCGGGAGCGAAAGATGGATGATTCATGTTTCCTTGCTTCAGGATGGATCAGCAAGCAGCGAAAGGAGAATGACGGCATGACGAAAAATTTCCGGATCACGGCCTTCTTGCTGTCGGCCGTACTGTTCTCGGTCCTGCCCGCCGTCCCGGCCGCCGCGCAGGCCAAGCCGGCCGTCGCCTTCGTGGGCGTTTCCAACGCCGGCGGAGACCCGCGCTACGACTACCTGTCGGGGATCCTGCTCGGGATCGTCTCGTTCGACCTGTCGTCGGAAGTGGTGCTCGTGGACAGGCGCAACCTGGAATCGGTGATTTCCGAACAGGAGCTGTCGCTCACCGGGATCGCGGCGGACGGGGCGGCTGCCAGCAAGATCGGGAAGCTCCTGAACGCTGACTGGATCCTCACCGGCGACTTCGTCGCGCTCGGCACGGAGGTGCTGTTCACGCTCACGCTGGTGGACGTGGCCACGTCCCGTGCATCGGTGTTCCGCGACCGCGGCTCGGACGAGAACGTGGCGCATCGCGCGGCGGAGCAGCTTGTCCTGAAGCTCACCGGCAGGACGGTGAAATTCTCCGACGCCGCAGCGAGGCGTTCGATACTGTCGATGCGTGACGAAACTCCCGGCAGCATTGCCCTGTTTTCCCCGATCATCGACGCGGAGATCCACGTGGATGGCGAGTTCACCGGATATACCACGGGGGACGCGAAGAAGCCGTTCGAAATAGCGGGGTTGAGGCCCGGCAAGCATCGGGTCCGCGTCCACATTTCCCGGGAATTCGGCGTCCTCAAGCTGCCCGAAATCACTTTCAGCGATTGGGATGTCGAGGTGGACATCCAGGGCGGCAAGCGTGTCACGCTCAGGGACGAAACCCGGCACTTCAGTGAACAGCTCTGGCGCGTCATCGAGCTGGCCAACGTCGACCTCAAGGCGCCCTTCACGGATATCGAAGGCCTGCGGCTGACCAGGGAAATCGGCTATGTCGACCGGGGCGGCATCAAGGTACCGGTCTTGATCGAGCTGACGTCGATGAACACCGTGACCGGCCTCCGCCTCGAGCTGACCCTCAAGGTCGGAGGCGAGACGAAAGCGGCGAAGCTGGATTGCCCGCCTGAGGCGGGACGGCTGGAACGCGCGGCGACCCTGGCGGCGGGGAATGTCTCGGTGGAGCTGAAGCTCTATTGCGAGGGGGACCTCAAGCGCTGGCGCGTCACCTTGGACGCGATCCGCACGGACGTATCCATGGACGAGTGGAAGAAGTAGGGGGAGTCGGCCGCTCGCGGCGGCGTCAGGAGAGACAGCCCCGGTAACGGTTCACGTCGAGCGCGTCCAGCCGCTTTCCGTGCGTCTCGAGCCGCCTTCAGACGAAGCAGGTACGGACGCAGTCGAGCATGGCACCCCGCCACGGGAAACGCGGCCCGTCGGTGATCCTGAGCGCGGGGGTCGAACCAGCGCCATTCATGGCCAGCTGGCGAAGCGTCACAGCCCCGTAAAAGATCCCCGCCATACCCGACGCCCGCACGAAGCCCCCTTTCCGGTCAGTTCAAGGATGTAATCTTCGGGACCGGTCAGCTCTGTCCCCGGCTCTGCCGGCGGGGTGGGGGGGGGGGGGATATCCCTCGGAATGCCTTGCCACGGAGTATGCACCTGCCTCGCCCGCTCCACCGGCAGGGAATGTCCGCCTGCATCGCAGTATCTCATTTCATGGTGAATCATCGTCGGCGCCTCCTTGCGCGATGTCCGTCGTCAGGAATTCGCGTTCGCCAACCGTTTCAGCAGCGACATCGCCTCCGCCGCCTTCCCTGCCTGGATGAATACATGATCGTGATAGTACCCGGCCACGACATTGGCGCTGATCCCCGCCTTCGCCAGCCTGGTCGAAACCGCGGCGGTCAATCCGACCGCGTCGAGGCTCGAGTGGACGTTCAACGTGATACGCCTGAACGCGGCATGCACGGGAAAACCAGCTCGTTCCGCCTTTCCTTTTTCCAGGATCAGCGTGAAGGCTTCCCGTTCCGAAATTACCGCCCATGGCTCGAGCTCGGCAATCCCGGCGAAGGATCCGGTCGTGAAGCAAAACACGAATTCATCATCCGCCAGCTCCGGATCCATTGAACCGAGCAGCACTTGAAGGTTCTTTTCGCCATCCATGTCAGCCTCCCCCGGTATCGTCATCCGGCATCGGGGCGGTAACTGCGCCCATCGGGATCATCGGAGACTCGAACGAGGGTGCTCGACCCGGGAAAGTGCCTTCAAGGAGTCAAGGCACCCCGAAGGACCGGTCCATTCCCGCAACGCCATCGGCTGGTTCATGATGACCATCGGCGCTTTCCGGGAAGAAATACGGCACTGCATCCTGTCGCGGAAGGATCATGCCCCGTTTTTTTCCAACACCCAGTGTAGGGGTTGATCCCCGGGATGTCAAAGTCCGAGCTTCCCGGGTTTTCACGGCCATCCCGCGGATGCACGGAAAGCGTGGAATCGGATGACGATCGGCGTCACAGCCCTTGAACGTCCCCGTGGAATCGCCTGATGACCCGGTGTACACTTCCGAAAGCTTCGATCCGGATATCGTCCCGCGGTATCATGCGGATATTCGGATCGCACGAAATCCCTGGCCGCGGGAAAGGAAATTCCCCGCCGGTCGAAACGAAACCGGATTCGTCGGGAAAACAGGAGGAGAGCGCATGGATATTACCCCGCTGTTCGTAAGATTGGCAGGTCCTGCCCGACGGGCGCTCCGGACGCTCGACCTGAACGAGCTTGAAGATCTCGCCAAATATTCGAGAAAGATGATTTCTGATCTTCACGGGATAGGACCAGCCGCATTGAAAGTGATGGAAAGCGAAATGGCTTCGCATGATATCACTTTCCTGGATGCGGATGAAGGCAAGAAGGAAACGGGAATTCCCCCGATAGATCGATACATACAGGGGTTCCCTCGGCGGACGCAGGCCCTGTTGAAAGAGATGCGACGCATAATCAGGTCGGTGGCTCCGGACGCCGCCGAGAAAATATCGTATCAAATGCCGACCTTCCACCTGCACGGGAACCTGGTCCATTTTGCCGGATATGAAAGGCATATCGGCTTCTATCCGACCTCGAGCGGTATCTCGGCGTTCGAGTCCGAACTGGGACCGTACAAGCATGCGAAAGGTTCGGTGCAGTTCCCGATCGAAGAACCGTTGCCGGCGGATTTGATAATGAGGATAACGAGATTCAGGCTTGAGGAGAACATGAGAAACGCATCGACTGCGAAATGGAAGAAAAAATCCGGAACCTGATGGCAGCCTGAACCAGCTTCCTGTTCAGGACAGCGCCAGGATGTCGAAGTCGCTGCGCCTGGAACTTCCCTCGGAGAGGTGGCGGCCGGTCAGCAGGCGGTCGAGGAGCATGCCCGCCGCACCGTAGGCCACGGCCCGGCCTCCGAGGCTCGAGTAGCGGATGTCCGCCAGCCTGGGTACGGGGTACATCCAGTTTTCCTCGAGCCGCCGCCTGAGCTGGGCGCAGAAATCCGAGTCGAGGCGTTCGATGTCGCCCCCGATGAAGACATGCTCGAAGTCCATGACGTTGAGGAACATGGCCATGTTGCGCGCCAGCTCGTCGGTGACCGCCGAGAGCGCAATCGAGTCGCGTTCGACGCTCCGGATGGTCTCCTTCGGCAGGGAGAACTGGAGGTTGCCGCTCCCGTCGCAGAGGACGGAGCGGAATTCGCCGGCGTTGCCGTGGGCTCCCGTAAAGACCTTGCCGCCGAGCACGATGCCGAAGCCCACGCCCATGCCGCCGTACTCGCCGATCGACACCGGGTCGGTGCGGAACTCCACGAGGGCGAACAGGAAATCCTTGAGTTCCTCGCGCCGGTTGAAGGCGAGTTCGCCCCACGCGCAGCAGTTGGCGTCGTTCTCGACGAAGCAGGGAACGTCGAGCTTGGCGGCCACCGTGACCCCGAAATCGATGGGCGAGGCGATGGCCAGCGGCACCGAGTAGTTGACGACGTTCCGCTTGCTGTCGATGAGGCCCCCCATGCCGACACCGACACCGAGCAGGCGCTCTCCGGACGGGCAGAGCTTCGCCACGCAGTCGCTGATGATCTCGCAGGATTTCCCGGCGAACTGCGCGCCGTCGATGTAGACCGAACCGCGGTGTTCGGCGAGGACTTCGCCCGACAGGTCGACGGCGACGGCGATGAACGCGTTCACCTGGATTTCAATGCCGATAACACGGCCGTAGTTCCGGTCGAGGACAAGGTGGATGGGTTTGCGTCCGCCGCGGGTCGAAGCCTCGCCTTCGTCGATCTCCTCGATGATCCCGTACTCGATGAGCCGGCTGACCTGGTTGGTGATCGTGGATTTGTCCAGGCCGAGGCGCTCCGCGAGCTTGACGCGGCTGATCCTCGGATGATGCCAGATGGTCTTGATGATCCGGAATGCGGTTCCCATACCGGTGCCTGTTTCTCTGGTCATTGACGTCCCCGTCCTCGGTGAATGTTGGTTACTCCGATCGCCCCGGAAGAAGAGACCAACGCAGAGTCGCTATGAATATGTTGATTCCTTCAACCATTCATGGTATACCATGAATATATCTGCCGCCACGATAATCCATTACAGAATAAAAAAGCGCAAGTACGCCTGCCCGGCGCACCGTTTCACGCCCGTCTGACAGGAGGTTCGCGGATGGAACGGATGGACCGCGGCGGCGAGTGGAGCATTGCTCCGGCGCTTCAGGGCCAACGCCACAGGCATCATCAAGACCGGGACGAACCGGCTGGAAGTCCTCGATTCGGGATTTTCGCTCCTGCCGGGCAAGCCCGTTACGGTGGCTTTCGCCTCGACCGGCGGTAGACCTCCGAAGGCCGCCGAACTCGAGCGTTCGCTGTCCGTCATGCACCTCCGCGCAAGCTCCTGAAACCCGCCGGCATGCGTTGACTGCGGGATCGGTCGCGGCTAGGATTCCCTTTCAAGCCTTGCCATGGCAGGGCCGATTCCTGCCTTGTCAATCATGATCGAAGCATCGTGAATACCTGCGCGCGGAACGAGGGACGAGTCAATGAAGGGAAACTCACGACGACGAGACATCGCGGCCGAGCTGGAACAGAGGATACTCGTCCTCGACGGAGCCACCGGCACCTGCATCCAGGGCTGCGGGCTCGCCGAAGCCGATTTCAGGGGCGAGGAATTCCGCGATACCGCGATTCCCCAGTCGGGGAACAACGACATCCTTGTCCTCACGAGGCCGGATCTGGTGCGCGGGATACACGCCCGCTACTTCGATGCGGGAGCCGATATCGTCGAAACGGACACATTCAACGCGACGCCGGTTTCGCTCGCGGATTACGGCCTCGCCCACCTCGCCTGGCGCATCAATCACGAAGGCGCGGTTCTCGCCTCGCTCGCGCGCGACGAAGCCGAACGGCGCGACGGCCGCGTGCGTTTCGTCGCGGGTTCCGTGGGCCCGACGAAGAGATCCCTTTCCGTGCCGCCGCGCCTGGACGACCCCTCCTGGCGGGAGCTTTCCTTCGACGAGCTGGCGGCGGGTTACGCGACGCAGATCCGCGGCCTCGCCGACGGCGGCGTCGACCTCATACTCGTGGAGACGGTCTACGACGCCCTCGTGGCGAAGGCGGCCCTCGCGGCGGCCGACGAGGTCCTCGGGGACGAAGACATCCCGATAGCGGTCTCCTTCACGATCGACCGCGGCGGCCGCACCCTGGCGGGCCAGGACGCCGGGGCCTTCCTCGCGTCCGTCCGCTCCCCCCGGGTCATCTGCGTCGGATTGAACTGCTCCTTCGGCATCGACGACATGCTCCCCCACCTCAAGCGGATCGCCGCGCGCGAAAGCCGGTTCGTGAGCGTCTACCCGAACGCCGGCCTCCCGGACGCCCTCGGGAATTACGGCGATGACCCGGAGTCGATGGCGGCGAAGCTCGCCCCGGCACTCGCTGACGGGATCGTCAACATCGTCGGCGGCTGCTGCGGCACGACGCCCGCGCACATCGCCGCGATAGCCCGCGCCGCCAGGTTCGGCGTCCCGCGCAGGCGCGTCCCGGAATCGGCGGGTACGGTCTTCTCGGGGCTCGAAGAACTCCGCGTGTCGCCGGGTCGGGGACTCGTCAAGGTCGGCGAACGCACGAGCGTCACCGGGTCGGCGGCGTTCAGGAAGCGCGTGGCCGAAGGCCGATGGGACGAAGCCGTCGCGATAGCGAAGAAGCAGGTCGAGGCGGGCTCGGACATGATCGACGTCAACATGGATGACGCGTTGATCGATTCCGGCAAGGCGATGGAAACCTTCCTCAGGCTCGTGAACGCCGACCCGGACGTCTGCCGCGTCCCCGTCATGATCGATTCGTCGGACTGGGACACCATCGTCAGGGGGCTCAAGTGCGTCCAGGGAAAGCCCCTCGTCAATTCCGTCTCGCTCGGGAACGGGGAGGACGAATTCGCGCGACGGGCGGCGACCGCGCGCAGGTACGGCGCCGGCATCGTGGTGATGGCCTTCGACGAACGGGGACAGGCCGACAGCTTCGGCCGGCGTACGGAAATCTTCGAGCGGAGCTACCGCATCCTCGTGGGAAACGTCGGATTCGACCCGAGCGACATCGTGTTCGACCCGAATGTCCTCGCGGTGGGAACCGGAATGGAGGAGCACGCGGGCTGCGCCGTGGATTTCATCAGGACCGTCGCGTGGATCAAGGCGAATCTCCCCGGCGCGCTGACGAGCGGCGGCATCTCCAACCTCTCCTTCGCCTTCCGCGGCAACGACGCCGTGCGCGAAGCCATGCACGCGGTATTCCTCCGGGAAGCGGTCGACGCGGGGCTCGATCTGGCCATCGTGAATCCCGCGGGGCTCAAGCTCCCCGGGGATATCGACCCGGAGCTCCTGCGACTCGCGGAAGACGTGGTCCTGAACCGCCGCGCGGGAGCGGCGGAGGAGCTCGCCATCTGGGCTCGAACCGCCGTCGCGGTCTCGGAACCGGTCGACACAAGGAATCGTGCCGCGGTACCCGTCGGGAAACGGCTGGAGGACGCCGTGATCCGGGGAGACACGGAGCACCTCGTGGAGGACCTGGCGAAAGCCCTCTCCCGAGGCATGACGCCCCTCGACCTGATTTCCGGTCCCCTCATGGCGGGGATGGACCGCGTCGGCGCGCTCTTCGGCAAGGGCGAGATGTACCTGCCCCAGGTCATCAAGTCCGCGCGAACCATGAAAAAGGCTGTCGGGATCCTCGAACCCGGGCTCCACGGCGCCCAATCCACCGCGGGCAGGGCGGGGAAAATCGTGCTGGCGACGGTCAGGGGCGACGTGCACGACATCGGGAAAAACATATTCGGCGTCGTGCTCGCGTGCAACGGCTTCGAGGTCGTCGACCTCGGCGTCATGGCGGAAGCGGGAGATATCTGCGACGCGGTCGTTTCGAACGGCGCCGATCTCGTGGGTCTGTCCGGCCTCATCTCGCCCTCGCTCGAGGAGATGCGGAAGGTCATCGTCGCGCTCCGCGGCCGCGGCATCGACGTCCCCGTCATGATCGGCGGCGCCGCGGCGTCCCGCACGCACACCGCCGTCCGCCTGGCGCCGGAACGGCCAGGCTTCGTCGTCTACGCCAAGGATGCGTCCGAAGGCGCCGCTTTCGCCAAGTGCCTGCTTTCGCCCGGGCGCGCGGCATTCCTTTCCGGGTTAAAAACCCTGTATGCCGACCTGGCCGGAAAGCACGCGGACGCGAAGGCATCCGTCGTCTTCGCCGATCTCGCGACGGCCGCAGCGCGCCCCTTGCACGTGGACTTTTCGAAACGCAGGTCACCTGAGCGAACGGGCATCCTCGTCCTCCGGGACATCCCGCTCGCGGAACTCGCGGAAAAGCTGGACTGGGACCAGTACCTCGCGACCTGGGGCCTGCGCCGAAACCCCGTCTCGGAGGACGGTTCCGGCACCAACGCGGGCCGCGCGTCGGCCGAAGCCCTCGCCGACGCGAAGGCGATGCTCGCCCGCGTCATCGCGGCGGGAACGCTCGAAGCCCGCGCGGTATTCGGGATCTTCCCCGCGTCATCGGATGGAAGCAGCGTCGACATCGACGGCAGGGAAAGGGTCAGGTTCCCGCGAAGTCAGGCGCCGGCCGGCGGAGCCTTCCCCTCGTTGTGCGATTTCATAGCCCCCGCGGATTCAGGCGGCGACCACATCGGCGTTTTCGCGGCGACGGTGGCGGAAGCAGTCAGCGGCGCCGACGGATCTGGCCCGGGCGAGCGCGGTTCGATCGAGCTGGGGCTCCTCGCGGACGCCCTCGCGGACTCAGCCTCGGAGTGGCTCCATGGGTACGCGCGGCGGGAATGGTGGCCCGGCGCCGCGGGGATACGGCCAGCGGTCGGCTATCCCCCCGATCCGAACCACGCGGACAAGGGCGCGATCTGGAGGCTTCTCGATCCCGCGGCGGCCATCGGCGTGTCGCTCAGCCCGACCTACGCGATGAATCCCGCGTCGTCGGTGTGCGGTTTCTGGTTTGCCCACCCGGACGCGCGATACATCAACGCGTCCGCGGTCGGACCCGACCAGCTGGGCGCGATAGCCGGGGCGTACGGCATGGACCCTGCGGATCTGCAGCGATTCTTCAAGTCATAGGAGCGAAACCGGGAAGCGGCTCCTCGGGGGCATCGATGGCTGCCTCGGGCGTAGCTTGAATGTGCCTGATTCCGGATCCCGGAGTCTCCCCGATCGGCGCCTGAACGTCCCGGCTTCCGTTCAGGCACTTTCCGGTTCCCCCGGGGACTTCACCTTTCCGGCGCCGTCGCCCTGCGCGCACAGCATGCCGGCGAGCATGAGCGCAGCGCCGCCGAGGATGCGGCCGGTGAGCGGCTCCCCGAGGAGGAGGATGCCCCCGATGCCGGCGAAGGGCGATTCCATGGCCAGGATGATGGAGGCGCGGGCCGGGTGGGCCTTCTTCTGCGCGACGATCTGGAGCGTGAACGCCACGCCGATGGACAGGACGCCGCCATACAGGATGGGGACCAGGGCCGGCAGGAATCCGGCGAACGGATGCGGTTCGAAGACCCAGGCGGCGCCGAGGCTGAGCAGGGCGCAGGTCGCGAACTGCCCGATGGCCAGGTCCAGGGAATTCATGCCCGGCGAGAGGCGGTCGATGACGAGGATGTGGAATGCCCAGAAAAAGGCGCCGGCCAACACGACGAGGTCGCCGGGCCTGACCCGGAGGGTTTCGTCCACGCCGAGGAAGTACAGGCCCGCCATGGCGAGAGCCGCCCCGATCCAGAGGAGCCGGCCGATCTTCCGGCCCGAAAGCGCGTGGATGGCCGGCACGATGACGACGTAGAGGCAGGTGATGAAGCCCGCGTTGCCCGCCGTCGTCGTTACGAGCCCCGCCTGCTGGAGGCTGGCCGCGGTGAAAAGGACCGTCCCGGCGACGACGCTTCCCGCGACCGCGAGGGCGCCGACGCGCCAGGCCGACGCGCCTGGTTTTCCCTGCCCGGGAACCGACGCCTCGGGGCTGCCGGGCTTCCTCCCGCGCAAGGCGAAGCGCAGCGGCACGAGCATCGCCGCGCCGATGGCGAAGCGGACCGCGTTGTAGGCGAAGGGGCCGATGCTCTCCATGCCGACGCGCTGGGCCACGAAGGCGAAACCCCATATCAGCGCCGTGAGCAGCAGGAGAAAATCAGCCTTCAATGAATACGTCCGCTCTTCCGCCATCGCACCCTCCGCTTCGCTTCGATCGTGAAACAGGAGTAATGGGTACACGAGAATCAGGCGCTCGTCAACGCGCAAAATCGTTCCGGATCGCTTACAATTCCCATAGCCGCCGGCCAATGGATCCTGTCATCAGGATTCCCGTGCCAGGGCCGCATCGATGGAGGATGGAAATGGATCGAGAACCCATCATGACCCTGGATTCCGCGCGCAGCGCGAATCCCTGGAATGGCTTCACCTCCAGCGCGGAGGAAGAAGCCGGGTCGATGAAGGTGAAGGCGTACCCGAGCTTCCCGCCCGGCTTCAAACCCCTCGCGGCCCTCGAGCCGTTCGACAGGCTGACGGGCGGGCTGCTCCTCGCCCGCAGCGAGGAACGCAGGGAAGTCGGCGCCAACGCGGCATTCTTCTCGGACCTCGCGCGCGTGGACGCCACCCGTCCTTCGACCCTGCCTGCATTCATCGGCAGGTGGACCGCGCCCTTCACGGCTTCCATGACGCCGCGGAAGCTCGCGGAATTCCTCATCGCATCCCAGCTCGTCATCACCTACTGGCACGTCTCGTCCAGTCTCAGGCTTGTCGACGAATGGGACGACGGCAGGAAATACAGGGCGGAATTCGAGGGAGAGCACATCTATTTCACGAGCGAGCGCCACGTCTCCGGCATAGCGTTCGCGATGGCGCTCGACAGGGAAACGGGCGAGATCGCCGTCGAGACGCTCCACGGGATGTGAAAACCCGTGCACATCGGCCAGTCCGGCTCCCGGACCTTCTACCCGCCCGGCCGGCCGGGCGATGAAACCATGGCGCACAACGTGCCATTGAGCCGGAAGCGGCCGAACCCGTGCGGAAGCACGAGGTGCGAACCCTTCCGGAGCGGCCACGATCCGGCGCCTCGCCCGAGCGAGCCTTCGCCCGAGATGACGCCCAGTATGAGGAAGGGCTCGTCGTGCGGCAGCTCCATCGAACCGGACACCGCCTGCCGCGACAGGGTGAAATGCCCGTTGCGCGTGAAGACCGTGGTGACGCCGCCATGCCTGCGGATCGTCTCCGGCCGTTCGTCCGCGTCGACGTAGGGAAAACGCGCGGCGGCCAGCGCCTTTTCCAGGTGCAGGTCCCGCCGCGTTCCGGCCCGATCCCGACGATCCCAGTCGTAAATCCTGTAGGTCAGGTCGGAACTCTGCTGGGTTTCGAGGACGAGCGCGCCCGAGCACAGGGCGTGGATCGTCCCGCTCGGGATGTAATGGAAATCCCCCGGCTTGATCGGGACGCGACGGAGCAGGCGATCCCATTCCCCCGCGCTCGCCATCGCCTCGAATTCCCCCCGCGTCCGCGCGTTGTGGCCGAGGATGATGGAAGCCCCCCGCGTGCAGTCGATGATGTACCAGCATTCGCTCTTGCCCGACTCCTCGCCGTTTCCGGCGCGCGCCGCTTCGTCGCCGGGATGCACCTGGACCGAAAGGTCGTCACGGGCGTCGAGGATCTTCACGAGCAGGGGAAAACCGTCCCCGCGCAGGCCGCCGAACAGGTCGCGCCGTTCCTTCCAGAGTTCCAGGAGCGTCATCCCGGCCCAGGGCGGGTTGACCGCCCTGCAGGGACCCGCGGGATGAGCGCTCACAGCCCAGCATTCGCCCGTACTGTCCGAGGGGATATCGAAGCCGAAATCCTCGCGCAGGCGGGTTCCTCCCCAAATCCTCTCCTTGAAAACCGGTTCGAGGATGATGGGCTCGATGGCGATCACCGCACGCACCCCGGTGTCGAATCTGTCATGCCCGCCGTCCCGTCCGCGCGCGTTCGGCCGCGCGGAAAGCGAGCGCAAAACCGCCCTTCAGGCCGGAATGCTCGCCGAGTCCCGGCGGTACGACGTACCCGTCGATGTCGTCGAGGCGGCGGTGCCGCACGTACCCGGCCAGCAGCCCGACCAGCTTCCGCCGGACGAGGGGGAAAAGGCTGGTCCGCTTCATGACGCCTCCCCCGAGTATCATGCGTTCCGGTGAAAGCACGAGCAGGTAGTCCATGAGCGCCTGGGCGATATAGGCGGACTCCAGCTCCCAGACGGCGTCCGAGTCATCCAGGTCCTGTCCCTTGACGCCCCGGCGCGCTTCGATCGCCGGCCCCGCGGCGAGGCCTTCCAGGCAATCCCGGTGATAGGGGCAGGTACCCGGGAATGCGTCCCCGTCCTCCCTCCTGACCAGGATATGCCCCATCTCCGGGTGGGTCATGCCGTGGAGGGGTTTCCCGTCGATGACCGCGCCGACGCCGATGCCGGTGCCCACCGTCATGTAGAGGAGGGAACCCAGGCCCCTTCCCGCGCCCCACGCTTGTTCCCCGAGCGCGGCCGCGTTGACGTCCGTGTCGAAGCCCACGGGCAGCCCGAGGCGGTTTTTCAGCTCGCGCAGGAGCGGGAAATTCGCCCAGGCGATCTTGGGAGTGGTGGTGATGCTGCCGTACGACGGACTCGACTCGTCGAGGTCCACCGGACCGAAGGACCCGATGCCGAGCGCCTCGATTTCCTTGCCGCGCAGGAACTCCACGGCCTTGCCGACCGTCTCTTCGGGACTTGTCGTCGGAACCACGAGCCGGTCCTCGATCCCGCCGCCTTCGTTCCCGACGCCCATGACGAACTTGGTGCCTCCGGCTTCCATAGATCCGAGCTTCATGCTGCAGCGCCTTTCTCCCGTTCGGGAACAGACATGGTATGAATCAAGCTGCCGGTCATGCAAGTCCGGCTGGAGGCCGTCCCGATCCGGTCATCGCCCTGGCCAGCAGGCAGGCGCCGTCCACCGCCGGGGACAGAGCTTCCACGATCTCGAGCCCCGGCACGAAACCCCTGGCGAGCGTCGACACCCTCGCACGCAGGACGTGGTCGTTTTCGATGAAGCCGCCCCGGTACGCGAGCCGTTTTCGCCCGAGCTCCGGGTCGAGCGGTCCGGCCGCGGACCGGACCAGGAGGGCCAACTCACGCGCCGCCGCATTGAAAATGTCGGCGGCCAGCGGGTCAGCTCTGTCCCTCAGCTCCCCGACGACGGGGGCGAAGCGGGCGATCTCGCGCTTGTCGAGCCGTTCGTGGAACAGTTCGATGAAATCGAAGGGTGACGCCAGACCGAAATGCGCGAGTGCGGCGTCGATGAGCCCGCTGTGGAAGTCGCGGCCTTCCCGGGACTTGATGCCCCTGCTGATGGCCTGGAAGGCGACCCAATAGGCCGACCCTTCGTCGCCGAGGAGATGCCCCCAACCCCCGATCCGTATCGAGCGGCCGCTGTACACGCGTCCGAAGGCGATGGCGCCGGTCCCCGCTATCAGGAGCAGGCCCTCGGTATCGCGCAGCGCCCCGGCAAGGGCAGGCTCGGCGTCATTCCCGGCGGCGACAGCCGCTTCCTGCGGGATTCCCGCGGCTTCCCGCAGGAGATTCGCGAAACGCGGGCCATCTTCGGGCGCATCGACGCCCGCCGAACCGGCGAATCCCGCCGCGCAGTCCCGGGGATCGATTCCGGCTTCGCCGTACGCCCGGGAAAAAAGCCCGGCCAGCGTTTCGCGGACCTTCTCCATTGGGTTGGAGCGGGGATTGGTGCTTCCCGATTCGGCGTAAAACAGGCGTTCGCCGTCCAGGGTTTCGATGGCAAGCCGGGAATTCGTCCCCCCGCCGTCGAAACCGAAAATCCATCGCATGCACCGCCCTCCGTGTTTCCGGTCGTATCGCCGTGGTCACCGATGTTCAATCAGCGTCCGGTCAGGTTACAATACTGGGTACGATAGCAGGGATCCGGGGAAAAGACAATTTGTGTTGTTTTTTCAAGCAACTATCAGAATAGTACCGGTAGCTGATCCATCAGGGAGAACGGAACAACCGGAAACCGCTCCGCTCTCGACCGGCTGGCGCGAACCGGATCGCAGAGGGGTCAACGCCGGGCACGAGCGAGGAGAGCCTTCATGGGCATCATCTGCATCCATAACGCCACGGTCCTGGCAGGTTATGCCAACATGGACAAGTGCGCCGTCATGGTCGAGGACGGCCTGATCGCCGACGTTTTTTCCGAACGCCGCTTCGAGCAAAAGCGCCTGCCTTCGGATGCCGTCGTCATCGATGCCGAAGGGGCTTTCGTCTCGCCGGGCTTCATCGACACCCATATACACGGCTTCGCGGGGTTCGGGACCGAGGACCTCTCCGCCGACGCGATCACGGCCATGTCCGACAGACTCGGCGGCTACGGTGTCACCGCGTTCTGCCCCACCATCTACCCGATGGAAGAAGGGGACATGCTGGCGGCCATCGGCGCCTGCGTCGACGCGATGGGCCGGGAACAAGGCGCGCGCATCATGGGCGTCCACCTGGAAGGCCCCTTCATCTCCCCCGCGCGCCTGGGGGTCCAGCGCCCCGAACACGTCCGTCCCGTCGACCTGGACCTCATGGAGCGCCTGTACGAAGCCGGACGCGGCAGGATCACCAACATGACCGTGGCTCCCGAACTCAAGGGGATGCGCGAGCTGGCCCTCTATTGCATCAAGCGGAACATCGTGCTCCAGGCGGGCCACACGGACGCCACCTACGAGAACATGCTGGAGGGAATGCAGGCGGGCATCCTCCACTCCACCCACTTCTTCAACGCGATGTCGAGGCTCCACCACCGCGACCCCGGGGCCGTGGGCGCCATCATGATCCACTCCGAACTTTCCTGCGAGATCATCGCCGACGGGAAGCACGTCCACCCGGATCTCATCCGCCTGCTTCTCCGGGACAAGCCGGCCAGCAAGGTCGTCCTCGTCACCGATTCTCTCAAGCCGACGGAGCAGGTCAACTGCCCGCTCTACGCGAACCGCGAGCTCGTGGCGCTCAGGGACGGCGTCTTCCGGCGGGAGAGCGACGACGTCATGGCGGGCTCCGCGCTCACGATGATCGAAGGCGTCCGCAACCTCGTTTCCTACGGCATCCCGATCGAGGTGGCCGCCCAGATGGCCGCGGCGAACCCTTCGAGGATACTGTCGCTCGGCAAGCGCGGACTTCTCGTCCCGGGCTACGAGGCGGACATCGCGGTGTTCGACGGGGATTTCCGGGTGCTCGCGACGATCGCCGGCGGCCGCTTCGTCAAGCGCAATATTTGACAAGGATCATGGGAGGAGGAAGACAGTGAGGCTCGTCATCAGGCAGGACTTCGACGCCGTCTCCCTCTGGGCGGCCAACCACGTCGTGCGTCGCATCAATGCCGCGAAGGCAGCTGCGGAGAAGCCCTTCGTGCTGGGACTGCCCACGGGGTCTTCGCCGCTGGGCATGTACGCGCGGCTCGTCGAACTCCGCGCGGCCGGGAAGGTCTCTTTCCGGGACGTCGTCACCTTCAACATGGACGAGTACGTCGGGCTGCCCGAAGACCACCCGGAAAGCTACCACAGCTTCATGTGGAAAGCCTTCTTCGGGAAGGTGGACATCGATCCCGCCAACGTCAACATCCCGGATGGCAACGCGCCTGACCTCGGGGCGGAATGCGCGCGCTACGAGGCGAAGATCGGGGCGCTCGGCGGCATCGACCTCTTCGTCGGCGGGATCGGCGCCGACGGGCACATCGCCTTCAACGAGCCCGGCTCGTCGCTTTCCTCGCGGACGCGCGTGAAGACCCTGACCCGCGATACGAAGACGGTCAACGCGCGCTTTTTCGGCGGCGATTTTTCGAAGGTGCCGTCGACGGCGCTCACGGTGGGCGTGGGCACGATCATGGATTCTCGCGAAGTCCTCATCCTCGCGTCGGGCATGGGCAAGGCGCGCGCGCTCCGGCACGCGATCGAGGAGGGCGTGAACCACCTCTGGCCGGTGAGCTGCCTTCAGCTCCATCCGAACGGGATCATCGTGTGCGACGAGGACGCGACGATGGAACTCAAGGTCGGCACCGCGCGGTACTTCAAGGAGATGGAGTCGACCACCTTCGACGACGGTGCATGAACGACCGGGATGCCCCGGCGAAGGAAATGAACGGCACGGACGTGGGCGTTGATCCGGGTTCATTGCATCTGCGGCATCGACGGCCAGGAAGACCCGGAAGGCGCCGCGCGCCGATTCTCAGGGTTTCCTGCGTGTACCCGCCGGGCGCGTCCCTTCGACGGCTCCCGCTTTCCTGAGCAGCTCCGCCCCTTCCGTGTTGCCCATCCGGATCGCGCGATCCAGAGCGGTACTTCCATTCGCCATTTTCGCGTTTACGTCGACGCCGGCTGCTATCAGGAAACGGATCGTACCGTTCGAGATGGCGCCCTCGAAGCCGGTCGCCTGGTGCAGGAGGGTCGTTCCGTATGCGTCGACCTCCCCGGGATCTCCCCCTTTCCCGCAGAGCCATTCGACCATGCCGGGATGGATGCACGCATCGAAGAGGGCGGATCTCATCTGGGAGTCCTTTTTCCCCACGGGCAGGCGTTTTTCTTCCACCAGGTATCGCGCGAGCTCGAGGTTCCCCGACCCGCACGCGGCGTGGAGTATCGTCCGACCGTCGGATGCGACGGCGAAAAAATTCGCCCCTTTCGCGCCGAGGTACTTCGTCCGTCCGAGATTGCCGGTCTGCGCGGTCACGAACAGGGGCGTCCTTCCTCCGCCTAGATCGACGTCCGGGGCGGAAAGTTCATCCACGCAGGAACGCCAGGCGCGATCGTCCGGGAGTTGCGAAAGCGCGTAAAAACGTTCACCCCATTCTTCCAGGGCGGTCTTCGGGGGGACGTTGCCGCTTCCGGGTGACGATGCCGCGCGGACACCGCCGCGCGTCTCGAGAAGGGAGGCGATCGCGCTCTTGCCATGCGCTTCCGCCCAATCCAGCGCGGTGCCGAACCCGCCGACCGCAATGGCCGGGTCGGCGCCCCTGTCGAGAAGATAGCCGACTATCGCCGCATCGCCTCCCGAGCCTCGGTAGTCGACGGCGGTCATGAGTATCGTGAACCCCGCGTCGCCCTTTCCATTGACGTCCGCTCCCCGGTCGACGAGGAATTTCACCATGTCGAGATGACCGCCGAATACCGCTGCCTGAAGAGGGGTCCATCGTCCTTGCGGCTTGTCCAGGTTGGCGCCCGCTCCGAGGAGATATACGGCGAGTTCCAGGTTGCCCGCGTACGCGGCAGCGACGAGCGGAGCGTCAAAGGCATTCTTCGCGTCCTGATCGTTCGTCAGCCCCCCCGATTCGACCAGCATCTTCACGATCCCGACGTCGCCCGCCCGCGATGCGTACTGCATCGCGGTCACGCCGTAGCGGTCGCGCGCCGACGGCGAGCCTCCCCGCGAGAGGATGTCCCGGACGAGTTTCGCGTCGCGCCTGTCGACGGCGAGAAAGATGAGGGGTTTCCCGTCCGGCCCGGGATCGTCGGGGGAACGGACGAGGGGATACAGGAATGCGAACGATGTCGTCTTCCCGGACGCGTAGGCGCGGCATGCCGTCGCCGCCGGAATCGGCGCTTTCGCCAGCTTCATCACGAGCGCGTCATCGCCCGTCGCCACGATGTAGTCGAGGGCGGACATACCTTCCCCGGATGATCTCGCGGCATCCGCGCCGAGCTCGGCAAGTTTCAGGATCATCGTTCCGCGGTTCCCGCCGGACGCGAGATTGGACGCTGCAAGCAGGATCGGCGTATACCCCGACGGCGTGACGGGGTCCACCGGCGAACCGTACCCGATGAGCAGGCTGAACATCGCGTATCGGCCCTCGCGGGCGACGACGTGGATCGGGAGGAACCCGTCAGAATCGGGGATCGAGATGGCGGATTTCAGAAGGGCCTTGTCCAAGCCCGCCTTGACGAGGTAATCGAGCATCTCGGGGAAATTCGCGTCCATGGCGACGGTATGCGGCCCCCATCCCGACTTGTCGAGCAGGTTGGGCGACGCCTTTTTCGCCACCAGGAGTTTCGCGATGGCGACGTTTCCGCGCGCTGCGGCATAGAAGAGCGGCGTACGGCCCAGGTCGTCCTTCGCGTTCGGATCGGCGCCGGCTAAAAGGGCGGCCTGAACGCCTTTGGCGTTTTCCCCCTTGACCGCCTTGAAAAGATCCTGGTTCGGCGCGGCCGAAACGGCGACGGATGCGGCGAGCGCGAGGAACGCGGCGAGCTTGAACTTCATCGCAATCTCCTTGGGGAAGTTCCCGTGGGCGGTTTTCCCGACAAGGTGGAGTATCGCGCTCCGGGAAGCAAGGATCAAACGGCGGATCCTGGCCGGCGACATCCGGCAGCGCCCCGAAACCGCGGGCGACATGACCACTACTTCACGGTCATCCTGAACACGCCGTCCCAGTCCTCGGGAACCGGGTACTTCTCGAAATACGCGACCCTGTCCAGGAAGATGGCGCTCGGGCCGTCCTTGAACGCGGCGATGTTCTTCTCGAAGGCGATCCTGGCCTTCGCCCAATTCTTCTTGCGGTAGGCGATGAGACCCATCTCGAAGACCTTGCGGATCTTGTCCAGCTTTTCCGCGGCCCGGGATGTCGCCTGGAGCAGTTCGTAGATGCGGACCGGGTCCCTCTTGCCCTTCACCGCCACGAAGTCCAGCTCCCTGCAGACGAACTCGTCCTTGACGAGCCGGTAGACCGCGTCGGTGATGATGGTCTTGGAGCGGTATTCCTTGTTGGCCCCCTCGAGGCGGGCCGCCAGGTTCACCGTGTCGCCGATGCTCGTGAAATCCATGCGGTCCTGGGCGCCCACGGATCCGAAGACGACCGGACCGGTGTTCACGCCGATGCCGATCTCCACGGTGACGAGCCCTTCCTTTTCGCGGGCTTCACGCTCCTCCTGCATCGTGTGGCGCAGTTCCATGGCGGCACGGCACGCGTTGAGTTCCTTTTCGGGGCCGTCAAAGAAGGCCATGAGCTCGTCGCCCACGAACTTGTCCACGTCGCCGTGGTTCCTGATGACGATCTCGGTTTCGAGGCCCAGGTAACGGTTGAGGATCGATACGACTTCGTCCGGACGCTTGCCCTCACAGAGGGTCGTGAAGCCGCGGATGTCCGTGAACAGGAAGGTCAGGTTCTTTTCGACCGATGACGAAGTGCCCTTTTCCGCCTGCTTGAGGGTCGAAGCCGAGATGTACGGTACGATGCCCCGGATGACCGTGACCATCTCCCCGATCTCGCCGGAGAGCGACTTGATCTCGTCGCGCGTGATGACGTGATCACTGTAGACGAGGTTTTCGGCGGACACCCTCGTCTCGCCGCGGATCATCCCGCGGAGCGAGTTGGAGATCCTGCGGACGCCCATCCTCAGGTAGAGCAGCGGACGGACGATGCGGTCGCCGACGATGAAGACGATGATGGCCGACAGGTACAGGAAGAAGACGGTGATGGCGATCACGGAGGAGCGGGTGCGGAAGAAGGGTTCGAAGATGACGTCCTCGTCGAATATGATGGCGGCGAGCCCGATGAGCCGGTCACGCCGCACGCCGTCCGCGGAGGCTTTGCCCTTCGTCGTGATGGGACTGATGAACGTGAGGACCTTCGCCTTGACGTCGGCGAAACCCGCCGAACCCTCGACGGCGCCGTACTTCGCGACGACCGCGCCGGGAATCGCCGGGCGGTCGGGGAAACGCTTGCCGGGAGCCAGCGTCGAATACTCGGACGCGAAGTCGGGAACGTTGCCCCCCGAGAGGGCGTCGAGATACACCTCGACCTTGAGGTTGGAAAACACCTCGAACGACGCGAAGTGGAATTCGGCCCTTTCGTTCAGCTTGGACTGGCGGTCCAGGTATTCGAACATGGCAAGCGAATCCCCGAGGTTGATCTTGTAGATCGCCGCCGCCTGCTCCGCCTGGTTGCGCGCGCCGTCGCTTACGGCCTTGAAGATCGTCGCCCGGTAGCCGGTGAGCGTCACCGTCGAGAGCACGATGACCACGATGCCGACGACGCTCATGAACGCGATGATCAGTTTCGTCTTGATGCGATACACGACCTCGAAGGCCGCGAAGAGCTTGTTCTTCCGGTCGGCCGTCGCCGCCTCGCCGGCCTTGAGGGTTTTCCGGAATTCGACGAAATCGTTGTACACGGGATCGAGCCGGTTGAGTATGCGGATCGCGAGGATCACGGACGCGACGTTACCCGCGAACGCGAGGAGCGCGACGACGTAGGCAATGACGGGCACGGCCGCGAAGTAAGCAGGTCGATCGCCGTACGCGGCGAACGGGACGACGAAACAATAGGCCGGGATGACCGTCGCGGCGATGCGAAGGAAGGCCGAAAGCCGCGTGCCGGGTCCGAATCTTTCGCCCTTGATGCCGTCGAGCGCGAAGCCCGAGAGCTTCCAGAGCCCGAAAAGCGGCATGGCCCACGCGGCGAACAGGGCGATGCCGGCAAGCGACAGCCCCGAGAGGCGGAGGTATTCGAACGGCAGCGCGAGCGCGGTCATGACCGGGTAGGTCCCGTCGACGGCGGTGGACGCACCGATCGGCAGGAACAGCCACAGGACGAACAGCGCGCCCGAAAGCCGGTCGAGGATGATCCCGGCGGTCGCCATGGTGTCAGAACGGTTCACTTTTTCCATTGAGGGGCCCCTTTTTTTCCGTCATTCGCCGCCGAGCGCCTTGATCTTGGCGTCGGCCTTGTCGTAGTACGCCTTGGCCTGCTCGTAGTCGGGTGCCACCCTGAGGACGACGGTAAAACCGTCCCTGGCTTCCTTGTAGAGCTCGGCGTTGTAATCCTCCACCGCCTTGCCGTAGACGGCCTTGACCCGTTCCATCACGTCGGACCGTTTCGCGGCGACGCGATCCTTGTTCGCCTGGACCTTCATGTTGTCCCTGGCGATATCGATGGTCCGGATGGCGCCGGCAAGGTCGCCTTTCCGGATGAGGGCGTCGATATCCGCGAGCACGGCATCGATCTCGGCGTCAAAATCGCGGCGGGATGCCTCTTCCTGCGCCTTGCTCTTGAGCGCCGCCGCGTCGGCGGTCCTGGAAACGGCCAGGGCGGAGGATGCCTTCGCGTCGGCTTCGTCATATTTTTTCGCCGCGAAGAGATCCTGTGCCCAGCGGTAGTAAAGCCTGTACTTGGCGTCCCGGAGCTCCGGAGTCGTCGTCTGGCCCGCGTCCGCCAGGGCACGCTCGGCGTTCCTTATGACGGTCTCGGCGCCGGCGTAATCCTTCTTCTCCGTTGCGGTCTTGGCCTTCGCGAGGTCATCCGACACCCAGGCCCTGGCCTTGTCGGCGATCTCCTTGCGGACCCGCAAGGCATCGCCGTTCTTCGAGTCGAGGTAGAGGATCTCGGTGGCGAGCTTCGCGGCTTGGGTCGCGAGCTTGCCGCCTTCGGTGCGCCTTTTTTCCGCTACCAGGCGCTTTTCGGTCTCCTTGAGCGGGGTCACGCGTTTTTCGAGGAGCTTGGCCCTCAGGGGCTCGGTTTCCTTCCGCATCGCCAGCGCATCCTTATTGGAGCCTTCGATGGCTACGGCACGTTCCACCGCGCCGCAATACTCGTAGTCGTCCCGTTCGTTCCGGTTCTTCTTGACGCGGTAGCCCTTGGCCTTCGCGACATAAAACGCCAGTCGCTCGGCCTTCCATGCGTTCGTCCTCGCGAGGTACTTGCGAGCGGTTTCGTTCAGCGGGTCGAGAATCAAAGCGTTGGTAAAGTGGGCGCGGACCAGGGATACCGCCCCGAAATCCTCGTTCTGGACGAGGCGCACGTTGTAGAGTTCCACGCCCCGATCGGCCAGCACCTGCGCCTTTTCCTCACGCGAAGCCTTCTGGACCAGGAAGAGGTCGGCGGTCATGGCACAGGACGAGGCGGAGAGCAGGACCATGATCAGCGCCGCGGCTGCCAGGGACATACTTTTCTTCATAGAACCTCCAGGCTCCACACGAATCGAAACGCCCCCGTGCAGGCTGCGGGGGCGGGCTGTTGGCCGAGCTGCGGATGATCGGCGTACGGACGTCCGTCGGCGGTAAGTTTATCCATACAATATACCGGATCGCTCCGATTTTTCACGGCCAATCATGCTGGAATTCGCCGAAAGGAAGGCGAAGTCCACACCAAACCGCTTCCGTTCGACTAGCCGTCTGGAAACGGCTGGCTCGCACCGCCTGAGCGATCCGGGAAAAAACAGGTGATCGTCGTGCCCCGCCCCGGTTCGCTCTCGCCCCGCAAGCTCCCTCCGTGCCGCTCCATGATGGACCGGCACAGCGGCAGGCCGAGTCCCTGCCCGCGCTCCCCTTCGGTACCGAAGGTGGATCGGACGCCGTCCCCGCCCAGGGCCGTCGCCAGGGTCGCATCGTCCATGCCGATGCCCGTGTCCGCGAAGGCGAGTTCCAGCCCGTCCCGGAGCCGCTCCGCCCGGATCGACACGCTCCCTCCGCGGGGCGTGAACTTCATGGCGTTCTGAACGAGGTTCCGCACGAGGATGCGGAACTGCCGGTCGTCGGCCCGCACGGTCGTCTCCGTTCCGGATATCCCGAGCGAGATGCCCTTCTGGCTTGCGATCATGGACACGAGATCCAGGCATTCGCGGACGACGGGCCCGACCTGGACGATCCCTGCCGAGAGAGGCGAGTCCGAGACGGATGGCCCCACCCACCCGAGGAGATTGTCCAGGGTGCTGTAGATGGCTTCCAGGCTCTTCTGGGCTTCGGTGAAGATGATGCGGGTTTCCTCGTCCGGGATGCCGTCCTCGAGCCTGAACTTCACGAGCTGGCGGAACCCCCAGATCGGCGCGACCAGGTCGTGGCCGATGATGGCCAGGAGCCGGGCCCGCATGGCAGCCGAAGCCCGGTTCTCCTCCAGCAGCGCCTCGCGGTCGGTGACGTCATCGAGGACACCGATGATCCCCGCCAGGATTCCGTCGGCGTCGCGGTAGACGGCCTTGACGACATGGATCGTCCGCGTTTCGCCCCGGCCGTCGGCGATCCCCATCCGGTAGCCGGTGATGTCGGATGGGGTATTCCTGAGCGTGGAATCGCTCGCATCGATGGGTATCGCAGCCGTTTCGCCGAAGAGCTCGTCCGCGCGCTTGCCGACGATATCCCTTCCTTCCCGTCCGAAGAAATCGCAGTATGCCTGGTTGCAGCCCGTGAAGATGCCGTCCATCGACTTGTGGAAGACCGGCATCGGGATGGCGTCGAGCAGGGTCTGCCGGAAGCTCAAGCCCTCGGCGATCATGCTGGACGTGCGCCGGAGGTTGGAAATGACCCGCTCCCGTTTCCCCGTTTCACGTTCGATCAGTGCGTCCAGCGAGTACATGCCCACATAGAGGAAAGCGAGGAGGGCGAAGAGGTGGATAAAGGATACCGGGTAGCCGCCGCGGAGCAGGCCGGGCAGCCCGGGAATGAGCCGTGGATCCGCCAGGGTCATTGAATACTCACCGAGCACGACGGCGGAGGACAGGAGGAACCAGGGCCTCGAAGGCTTCCTCCCGGCGCAGAACACCACGATGGTCGGCGCCAGGACGTTGAGCAGGGGATAGATCTCGATCGGGTCGACGAAGGTGGAGTAGACGGAACTCGCGATGGCGGTCGCGGCCATGATGCCGCCCGCGGCGCTGGCGGAAATTCCGAACCTCACGAGGACGAGCACGACCGCATACGCGGCCGTGAAGGAAACGCCGGCCAGGGCGCCGGGTTTCCCCTCGGCCAGGGGAATGGCGCCGTTCAGGAGCGAGGAAACGGCGAGGATGAGCAGGGTCACGACGAGCAGTTCGGTTCGGTACGCTCCGGGGACGGAATCGTCGAACCGTGCGGGGAGGAAGAATCCGATGGCCCGTCTGCAAGGATTCATGAAGCCATTATAAGCGCAAACACCGCGGTATTTCCATGTTCGACCGGCCCGGACGCCATGATCGGTCCCTTCCCGTCAATCGTCGGGCAAGAGGCGGACGCGCGTTTCGTCGAAGCCTATGGAGACGGGACTCCCCTCGGGTGGAATGCGCTTGACGGAAGGGTCGTCGATCTGGACGAGGACTTCGCCGTATTCCGTCTCCACGAAGCTCTCGACGCTGTGGCCGAGGTAGACGTTCATGCGGATGGAACCGTCGACGATGCCGGAGCCCGGGACGCCGAGCCTTAGCGATTCGGGACGGGCCATGGCGGACGCCGTCGTCCCCGCGGCGATCGCGGGAGAAGCGCGCGCCACCCGGAACTTCTTGCCCCTGAGCGAACAGGTCCACCCGTCGCCTTCCCGGCCGAGGACCTCGACCGGGAAGAAAGCCACCTTGCCGACGAAGCCCGCGACGAACTTCGAGGCGGGATCCTCGTAGATCCCGACGGGCGTGCCGATCTGGCGGATCTCGCCGTCCTTCATGACGATGACGCGGTCGGAAAGGCTCATCGCCTCCACGCGGTCGTGGGTGACGTAGACCGCCGTAATGCCGAGCGTCTTCTGGATGCGGCGGATCTCCACCCGCATCTGCTCGCGGAGCAGGGCGTCGAGGTTCGACAGAGGCTCGTCGAGCAGGAGCACCGAGGGTTCGACGATGAGCGAGCGAGCCAGGGCAACGCGCTGCTGCTGGACGCCCGAAAGGCGTCCGGGCGAGCGGTCAGCGAGGTTCTCGAGCCCGACGAGGGCGAGTGTCGATCGGACCTTCTCGGCGATCTCCGCCTTCGGGACCTTCCGTATCCTGAGGCCGTAGGCCACGTTGTCCGACACCGTCATGTGGGGGAAGAGGCCGTAGCTCTGGAAGACCGTGGCCGTGTCGCGCTTGTTGGGCGGCAGCATGGTGACGTCTTCCGATCCGATCAGGATCCGCCCCGAGCTCGGAAGCTCGAACCCGGCTATCATGCGGAGCGTCGTCGTCTTGCCGCAGCCCGAGGGGCCGAGGAGCGTCACGAGTTCGCCCGGCGACACGGTGAAATCCGACTCGCGGACCGCGACGACGTCGGCCCGTCCCTTGGTGTTCCTGAATCGCTTCGTCACGCCTGCGAGGGTGACGGATACGCTGTTTTTCGGCATGGATTTCGGCTCCTCGCTGCTTTTCGTTGGTATGGCGTTCGCATCGCCCGGGGGGGATCAGCCCGCCACGGTCTTCTCGGTCAGGCCCTCGTCGCGCACGAGCAGCCGCATGAGGCCGAAGGCCGCGAGGACGATGACGATGAGGGCGGTCGACAGGACGCTGGCCAGCCCGAAGCGAAGGTTCTCGGAGAAGTTGTAGATCTGCACCGTCAGGTGGTACCAGCGGGCGGATATCAGGAATATGATGGCGCTGACCGCCGTCATCGAACGGACGAAGGTATACGACATGCTCGTGAGGAAAGCCGGCCGGATCAGCGGCAGGACGATGGTCCTGAAGACCGTCGGCGCGTCCGCCCCGAGGTCCGCGGCAGCTTCCTCGATGGCCGGGTCGATCTGCCGGAGCGACGCCGCGCCCGTCTCGAGCCCGACGGGCAGCTCGCGCACCACGTAGCTGATCACGATGATCGCGGCCGTGCCTACGAGCAGGAGCGGCGGCTTGTTGAAGGCCAGGATGTAGCTGATGCCGATCAGTGTGCCGGGGACCGCGAAAGGCGTCATGAGCAGGACTTCGAGCAGTCGCTTGCCGGCAAAGGTCTTGCGCACGACCGCGAGGGCCGCGACCATGGCCAGCACTCCCGCGATCGGGGTCGCGACCGCGGCGAGCGTCACCGTGTCGCGGATGGCCTGGGCGCCCCGGCTCAGCGCCTCGCCGATGTTGGCGAGGGTGAACGAATAATCGATGCCCCAGTTCTTGACGAAGCAGCCGGCGACGATCGTCCCGTAAAGCCCGACGATGAAAAGCAGGCAGAGGCCCACGAACGCGGAGAGCGCGAAGCGCACCCCCGGCGGCGCCAGTTCGGCAAGGCGTGTCGAGGGTTTCCCGGTCACGGTCACGAAGCTCCGGCGGTTCACCCAGTAGCGCTGGGCGAAGAAGGCCGTGAGGGTCGGCAGGAGGAGGAGCAGCGACAGCGCCGCGCCGCCGCCGAGGTTGTTGCGCCCGGTGACCTCGATGTACGCCTCGGTGGAGAGCACGCGGTACGAGCCGGACAGGAGCAGGGGATTCGCGAAGTCGGCGAGCGAGTTGGTGAACACGAGGAGCCAGGCCGACAGGACGCCGGGCATGGCGAGCGGCAGGGTCACCGACAGGAAGGTGCGCAGCCGCGAGGCGTTGAGATCGAGGGCGGCATCCTCCAACGTCGAATCGATGGCCTTGAGCACGCTCGACAGCGTGAGATACGCGATGGGGAACATCCCGATCGTCTGGACCATGACGAGGCCGCCGAGGCCGTACACCGAGAATTCCTTCAGGCCGAGGAGCTGTTTCGTGATGAGTCCGTTGTTCCCGAACAGGAGGATGATCGAGAGGGTGAGCGAGAACGGCGGGGAGATGACCGGCATCGTGGCCAGGGTGCCGATGAACTTCTTGCCGCCGACGGAGGTGCGCTCGGTCAGGAAGGCGAAGGCGAAGCCGATCAGGGTCGATATGGTCGCGGTCCAGACGCCGAGACGCACGGAACCGAACAGGGCCTGCAGGTAGCGCGGCGAAAGGACCTGCTTCCATGTTTCGAGCGAGAACGAACCGTCGCGGACGAAGGTGAGGCGGACGGCTTCGAACAACGGGTAGGCGACGAAGACGAAGGCCACGGCGAAAAGGAAGAGGACCGCGTAGCCCGTGAGCGGATCGCGCGCGAGGGTGGCAACTGCGAACAGCAGGGTGAAGACAAGCCAGGCGATGAGCGCGAGCGACAGGAGCAGGCGGTCGAAGCCGGCGGCACCCGCCCCCGGCGCCGCGACTACCAGGGCCCCGAGCACACCTGACCCGGACTCGTCGGGTATGGGAGCGAAGTAGATCCTCGCCCTGGCCCTGCCGCCGTCCGGCCCGAAATCGAGTTCGTAGAGCGCCTTGGTGACGAAGGGTTCCAGGTAATAGGCGCTCTCCAGACCCTTGGTGAATTCCGCTCCCGCCGATTCCGCCGCGAGGAGGTCGGTCATGACCTGGTCGGCCGCTGCGACCGAGAACGCGCCAGTCCCGGTATCGAGCGCGAGGTAGGCTGCCCTGGAACCGGGCAGGACGGAAGCCAGCCCCGACAGCCAACCGGGCATGGACGCCTGGTCCGCGGGAGCGGTTCTGGCGAACAGCGCGATTTCCTTGAAACGGGACCCCTCGGTCAGATCGCGGAAGGATCCGGCGAGCGACAGGTAGATCCATGCGTCGAACGCGGCGAACAAGGCCGCGACGATCAGGAGTTTCACGAGTTTTTTCCGTTCGATCATGCTGCTCCCCGTCGCCGCGTCGTCGCGTGTATTACCGGAGGGACCCGATCTCGTCGTTCCAGCGCTTGAGCAGCCGGTCCTTGTTGACCTTGTCGCCGTCCCAAGCCATGTCCTGCTTGACGGTCCTGATCTCGGTGAGCGAGAGGGCGCTCGGGTGGCGGGGCGAGCCCTTGGCAACGAGGACGAGGTACCACTGGGTGAAGAGCTCCTGGGCTTTCTTGGAAGTCAGGACCCAGTCGTAGAGCTTCTTGGCGTTGACCGCGTCCTTGCCGCCCTTGATGAGCGACATGGAGGCCAGCTCGTAGCCCGAACCGTCGGAGGGCGCGGTGATGAGGACATTGGCGCCTTCGGCCTTGAGCTTCACCTGGTCGTGCGCGTAGCCGATGCCGACCGGGACTTCTCCGATGGCCACGCTCTTGCCGGGCGCCGAGCCCGACTTGGTGTACTGGTCGATGTTGGCGTCGAGCTTCTTGAGGTAGTCGAAGGTCTTCTGCTCGTCGCCGCCCATCACGTACCGGATGGTCGTGATGACGTTGTAGGCGGTGCCCGAGGTGTTCGGGTTGGCCATGCGGATGCGGCCCTTGTATTCCGGCTTGAGGAGGTCGGCCCAGCTCTTCGGCGGGGTGATGCCGAGTTCCTTGGCGCGGTCGAGGTTGGTGACGAAGGTTAGGGGGCCGACGTAGAGTCCGATCCAGTAATCCTGGGGATCACGGTACTGAGCGTCCGTGTTGGCGGCCGCCCTGGACTTGTACGGCGTCGTCAGACCCTTGGACTTGGCGGTGATGTGGTCGAGGCCGACGCCGCCCACCCAGATGGACGCCTGGGGATTGGCGGATTCGGCTTCCATGCGCGCGACGGCTTCGCCGCCGGAGAGCCGGACGAAGTTGACGGTGATGCCGGTTTCGGTCTGGAAGGTTTCGAAGAGGGCCTTGGCGAGGGGCTCTTCGAGCGTAGTGTAGGCGCTCACGGTGTTCTGGGCCCAGAGCCCGGCAACTGCGAGCAGGATGACAGAAACGAATGCGATGCCGCGTTTCATGAACGGGTTCCTCCTGGAAAACTGATGTTTTCACAGTATTTAACCGTTTTAGAAAAAACGCAAGTGGTTGCGCGAAGATTCCCGGAAACGCAGAATGGATTTCGAGGGCTGGTACTTCAAGCAGGTGACGCATGCCCCGGATGAAACCCGGGCTTTCATCCCGGTGATTCCCCGAGGAGCTTCCACCGGCGGAGGCTGTTCCTCGGTGCAAGCCATCGAGGGGCGGACGGGGAGGCATGCTCCGTGCGCCGATCAACGGCCTTCTCTCCCGCCGCATCGCCGAGTCCATCGACGCGACGCTCCGGGTACGCATCCGCGCGGGCGTCTCGATGCGCTGGTCGGGAGAAGCGGGCAACGCGGGCCTCGAAGTGGCGGGAGAGATCGGCAGTCCAGCCCGCTGAAGGGCCCGGGGACCGCCCCTAGAATGTTTCCCGCCATCAACTTATCATGGCACATTCCTCCTCGCGCAATCCAGGACAGGCCACGAAATGCACACGAAAGACGCAGCCAACGAAAGCATCAGGAATATAGCCATCATCGCCCACGTCGACCACGGCAAGACCACCCTCGTCGACGCGATGTTCCGGCAGAGCGGCGTGTTCAGGGAAGGGCAGGAAACCCGTGAACGGCTCATGGACAGCATGGACCTGGAGCGGGAGCGGGGCATCACCATCGCCGCGAAGAACTGCTCGGTCATCTGGAAAGGCACGAAGATCAACATCCTCGACACGCCGGGGCACGCGGACTTCGGCGGCGAGGTGGAACGGGCGCTCTCCATGGTCGACGGCGCGATCCTCCTCGTGGACGCATCGGAGGGGCCGCTGCCCCAGACGAGGTTCGTCCTCAACAAGGCGCTCGAAGGCGGGCTGTCCATCATCGTCGTCGTCAACAAGATAGACCGGCCCGACGCGCGGCCCGACGAGGTCCTGAGCGAGATCATCAACCTCTTCATAGACCTCGGAGCCACCGAGGAGCAGCTCGAGTTTCCCGTGATCTACGCGATAGGCAGGGCGGGCATCGCGCAATCAGGGCTCGATTCGCCCGCGGAGAACCTGCACCTGCTCTTCGACACGATCGTATCCAGCATCCCGGCTCCCAGGTACTCTTCGGCCGAACCCTTTCAGATGCTCGTCTCCGACCTCTCCTGGTCCGACTACTTCGGGCGGCAGGCCATAGGCAAGGTGATCAACGGGTCGGTCCGATCCAAGGACGATCTGGTCTGCATCGGCGAGGACGGCGCCCAAAGGCCACTCAACGTTTCCAAGCTCCAGGCTTACGTGGGTCCCAAGCTCGTCGAAAGCGGGGGCGCCGAGCCGGGCGACATCGTCGTGCTGTCGGGGATCGACGAGGTCCACATCGGGGACACTATCTGCACCGGGGAGAACCCGAAGGCCCTCAAGCGCATCATCGTCGACGAACCGACGATCTCGATGCGCTTCACCGTCAATACCTCCCCCATGTCGGGGCAGGAAGGCACCCAGGTCACGACGAGCAAGCTGCTCGAGCGACTCAGGAAGGAGACGCTCAAGAACGTGTCCATCCAGGTGGAGGAGACGGGAATCGCCGGGCAGTACCGCGTCAAGGGGCGCGGCGAGTTCCAGCTCGTCATCCTCATCGAGATGCTCAGGCGGGAAGGCTTCGAGCTCTGCGTCGGCCGGCCCGAGGTGATCTACCGGAAGGGCGAGGACGGCGCGAGGCTCGAGCCGATCGAACACCTCTGCGTGGACTGCAACGAGGGATTCGCGGGGATCGTCACGGAAAGGCTCTCGGGACGAAAGGGCCGCATGCTCACATACCTCTCGCACTCAGGCGGTCGCGTCAGGCTCGAGTTCTCGGTTCCCACCCGCGCCCTCATCGGCTACCGCGACCTTTTCCTCACCGACACCAAGGGCACGGGCATCCTCAACTCCTGCCTTTCCGGCTACGAGGAATACCGGGGCGACTTCATCGATCGCTTCACCGGTTCCCTCGTCTCGGACAGGGGCGGGACGGCGGTGACCTACGCGCTCTACCACATGGAGCCGCGCGGGCGGCTCTTCGTCATGCCCGGCGACCCCGTCTACGAAGGCATGATCGTCGGCGAGCACAATCTCGACACAGATCTCAACGTCAACCCGGCCAAACCCAAGAAGCTCTCCAACATGCGCTCGGTGCTCAAGGACGAAGCACTGACCCTGACGCCGATCCAGGCCATGACCCTCGAAAAGGCCATACAGTTCATCCGCGACGACGAGATGGTCGAAGTGACCCCGGCTTCCATCCGGATCAGGAAAACGATACTCTCCGTTCAGGACAGGAAATCGGCGCGCAGGATCGACTCGGCCATGTAGGCGTCCCGTCAATACCGACGGGAACAGAACGGCATGCATACCAATCCTTGCCATAATTAAGGAAACATGCATCATCCATTTTTCGCTCCCGCGAAGGGTGATCATTGAGGATTCATGTTTCCTTTCCATGTGGAATGATTAGCAAGCCGGGAAATCGCATTATTGCCATGAGAGCTCTATCATGGAGCTCTGTCCCCGGTCCGGGTCGCTCCCCGCGGCAACCAGCTTCAGAATTCCATCCTGGACTGGATTGTCAGCCCCAGGGAATTGTTCCCGGCAAGACTCGTGAACTCCTTTTCTTCTCCCCCACCGTTGTAGGACAGGGAAACCGTAAAGGGGGGACTTCCGGACAGGTCCGCGTTCTCCGAAAGCTTCAGGCTGAAGGAAGCGTCCGAGAGATTGGCGATGCCCGAGAACATCGTCGAAAGCTTGTTCGAAAAAAGCTCGTCGGCCGTCAACGCCAGGTATGCGTAGGCTTCGCCGGAGTACAGGGGCAGGTATGTCCCCGCGTCATAGGCACCCGTGCGGTCGGATCCTCGGGAGTCGTAGTAACCCTCGCCCGACAGCGTCCAGCGCTTGAGCTCGTCAAGAGCCCGCGAAAAACCGAGGGACGCGGCCAGATACCCATTGAAGGTATCGTACTCGGGAGCGAAGGCCGTTTCCCCATACAGGGTAAAACCGAGCACGCGTCCGGAAACATCGAAGCCCAGCCGGGCTTGCGCTTCAAGACCACCATAGGCCGAGAGGCCGAACTCGGCGCCGGCGATGGCCGCATCGGCGCGGAATGCGACATTCGTCCAGCGAACCACATCCTTGACCGCGCCTGAATCGACGGTGCCGGAAAAGTCGGCAAAGGCGAAGAGGTTGGCCCGCGGGAAGGGCACATGCACGCGCAGCCCCGGCTTCCCGCTCCGGAGGTCCACCGGCTGGAAAGGATCGGCCCGTTCCAGGTTGATGAAATCCACGGGGCTCCAGATGCGGGTGGCCCCCCAGGCGATGAGCTGGTTTCCCGCCCTGAAGAACACGCGCTTGCCGATATCAAAGCCATAATGAAGCTCCGAGAGTGTGAACGAGGGCTGCGTGTAGTCGACAGGCGGGGCCGGGAACGCGACATCACCCGATTCCCCTTGGGCAAAGGAATACCGGGTATTGTACGCGATGTAGAGCGCTCCGAAATCCGGTGAGCTCGCCTTGGCGAAAATCTTGCCGGATAATCCGGCTTGGGCCGTGTACCCGGTGAACCCGGACATCGTCGCGGCATTCATGCTCGCGATGACAGTCCCCCCGGCCTGCAATTCGGTGCCCGCAGTCACGGGGCCAGACCCGGCGTCCTCCCCTCCCGGCACGGATCCCGCCGCCGCATCGAAGGCGCCCGGCGAAAAGGGATCGTCGTCAGGTCCCTGGGGAGCGTCCTGGGCTGCGGCCGCGAACGGAAGGAGCAGAGACAGGACCGCCGCGACCAGCAGGCGCTCCGGGTGGTTTATCCTCGTTGTTCGCTTCATGCCGACCCCCCCCTAACGGGACTGTTCCTCGAGGAACGCCTTGGAAAAGACATAGTCCTGGATGCGGCTCGTCGAGATGGCGTCGTTCGTGAGGTAGGTCTGCTGCCCCTTCTCGAGGGCGTCCACGGAGAGGAGCTTGGTGAAGATGTATTTGCCTTTCCCGAGATCCTGGTAATCGACGTAGTAGCTCGTGCGCAGGAGGGTTTCCGATGCGCTAAAATTCTCCACCTTGACCGGGAGCCCGTCGCCTTTGCGCAGGTACCATTTCTGCACGGGGAAGGACACGTCGAGCTGGAGCGCGTCGAGCCTCACGATGTCGCAATCCCATTTGGAAACCCTCGCCTGCCCCGCGAGCGTCGCCCGGTACTGGTCCAGGAGGCGGGATTTCCCGAAGAGGTCCGTCCTGACATCGGTGGATCCGACGTCGTCCTTGCGGTTGCGGTAGACGAACTCCCTCGTCGAAGGAAGATAGAGGAAGAGATCGTCCTTGCTCCGGTAATATCCCTTTCCCTTCTCGCTGTCGGGAAACTGGAAAATGAGGGTGAACGCGTCCACCGCATCGCGCCTGAAGATTCGCACGCGAAGGACCCGGTCCGTCTCTGCCGCCTTCTTCTGCACGAAGGTGAAGGTGTTCGTCACGTCGAGTCCTTCAAGGTTGAGCTTGTCCTCGAAACCCCGCACGAGCGCCGCGGCCGCCGGATCGCTCGCAGCTCCACCCTTCGCCGTCCCCTGCGCGGCGACGGGGAACGCGGCAAGGGCGAGGGCGGCGGCGAGGGCGGCGGCCGCATGGCCCGAGCAATTCCCGGTATGCTGTTTCGGTTTCATTTCATGCTCCTTGTCAGAAAGTCTTCGTAAGGGCCTCGACGGGGCTGATGCTCCCGCCGCGCCGCGCCGGGAAGAAGGAGAAAAAGGCGGCAAAGGCCGCGATGGCTGCCACCACGGCGCCAATGTCCTCCAGCCTCGGCGACAGGACGAGCCGTCCCGAGCTCAGGAAGATGCCGAGTTGTCCACCGGGAGGAAAAGAGAGCCAGCTCCCCGCGGCAAAGGCGACGATGACGGCGAAGGCTGCCCCGGCGGCCGAAAAGGCGAGGGCGAGAATGGCGCTCTCCGTCACGAAGAGCGCGGCAACGCCGCCGCGGTCCATCCCGATGGCGCGCATGGTCCCGATCTCGCGCAGGCGCTCGTTGATGGTCATGCGGAGGTTGATGAAGATCGAGGCGATGATGACCGCGAGGAGGATGCCCGCCACCGCCCCGCCGACGGCGTTGACGGCGCCGAGCACGCTCCGGACGATGCCGAGCACCTCGTCGAGCGTTGAAAGTTTCAGCATGACCCGATCGCGTCCTTCCTTGTCGGCTTCGTACTTGACGCTCGCGGCAGATACGGCCGATATCGCTTCGGAGTCGTTCCTGGGCTTCGAAACCTCGAATCCGGCCGCGGCCAGGGCGTCCGAGAGGGCGTCGCGCTTTTCCGCAAGCCCCGTGGGCCGCGGCAGCCAGGCATACATCGTCGTCGCTGCCCCCGCATCGGCAAGGTCCAGGGCGCGGAGGAACTCGAAGTGCGTGAGCACGAAGCCGCGCATGAAGAAGTTGTCGGTTTCGTAGATGCCGCGCACGGTAAGGATGCCTGTATTGAAGGCGCCGAATCGGGTCCTCGTGGACAGGACGACGGTCTCGCCCGTCGCAAGGGCGAAATACCCGGCTATATCCCCGGGAAGTACGACCCCGTTCGGATCCGCCGCCAGGTCTTCCCACGAACCCGAAGAGAAAACCATCTGTCCCCGGAAACCCTCGTCCTTCGCCATGTCGATCCCGGTGAAGCCGAGCCGCTTCGAAAGACCCTTGTAGTAGACTGCCGACTGGACGAGGTAGCGCGGAAGCACCACCGCGCCGCGGCCGAGCTGGGCTTCGGCGATCGCGGCGACTTCGGGACTCCGCTCAATCCCGTTGAAGATGCGCCCTCCCTTTGCGAACTGCCCCGATATCGTGATGTGCCCGGCGCTCGAACGGACGAGGCTCGTCGAGATGTTGTCCGAGGCGCCGCGGGAAAAGGAAAACAGGAGAACGAGGAGGAACGCGACGATGGCGTAGTTCGCGCCGAGCGTGAAGCTCCTCTTTTTCTGCCTGAAAACGTTCTTGAAAGCGATGCCGATGAAGTTCCACATGTGCATTTCTCCTAGCGCTCGCTCATGGCCTTGAGCGGGGTGATGGATGTCGCGACACGCACGGGATACAGGGTTGCAAGGACGGAGACCACCGCGACCGCGACGAGGGTCTGCACGAAGTGCCACGCGTTTGCCCTGAGCGGCAGCCGTCCGCCGCCGATGAGGAACTGCGAGATCGTCTCCGGAAGGGGCACGCCCCCCGAAAGGGCCGCCATCACCACGCCCGCCGCGACCATGCCGACGAGGGCGGCCGCCAGGTTCAGAATGAGGGTTTCCGCCAGGAACATGTTCCTGACGAAAGACTTGTCGCTCCCGATGGCGCGCATCGTCCCGATCTCGGCCGTCCGCTCGACGACGTTGATGATGAGGGTATTCGCGAAGATGAGGGCGACCACGAGGAAAACGAGTCCCGTGGCGAGCCAGATGAAGGCCTGGAGGGCTTTCGAAATACTCGCATAGAAACCCGAGGCCGCGTCCCAGCGGGCCGCCTTCACCTCGAGGCCATCCGTCGCCTCGATGGCGGCGATGAAGCGGTCGACGGTGGCATGATCCTTGAGCTTGACCGCGATCATGGTGAATCCGGAGAGCGCCTCCGACCGGAGCGAACCGAGGTCCAGTTCTCCGATGCCGGCATCCGCCAGGCCGAAGATCGCGTCCTCGCCCCCTTGTGCCGCGGCGAGACCCGCGTTGAGCGCCTCGGGAAGGGCCGTGACCCCGGTATAGTTGTAGAGTTCTGAGTAGGTGGCCGCATCGACGAAGTTGATGTAGTTGAAAACGCTCTTGTAGTGCTTCGGCTCGAAGATGCCGGTCACGCGGGATGGCAAGGCGTTAGCGCCGCCCTCTGTGATGCCGAGGAGGGTAACCCGTTCGCCGACACGGAGCTGCACGCCGTAATTCCTGAGGTACTGCCCGTTCTGGAAGGCGCTGATCATGACGCCGCGAGCTCTGTCCCCGGTCGAGCCGTCGCCTGTCACGCCGGTCCCGGGCGGGGACAGAGCTCCGTCTTCCCGTATCCCGAAGAAACTCCCGTCCTTCACGTCGACATTGGGGAATACCTTCCGGTAGGGTCCCGGCTCGACGGCATAGAAGATGAATGGCAGATCGACCTTTCTCCCGTCGCGTTCGACCTGGACGAGGCCGTAGTTCTGCGCGAAGGATGCCCAGGTGAGGACCTCGGGGGACGCGGAAAGGAATCGTCCTACTTCGTCCGCATTCCGGATGTTCGGCAAGGGGGTGTTGAAGGCAAAGGGAGAAGGAAGTTCCTTGGACCTGGCCGAATAGACGATGAGGTCACCGGTAAAGTTGTCGATGATCGAGGCACGCGAAGCCTCGCCGGCCGATGAGCTGAAAGCCGTCCCGAAGACCGAGAGGAAGGTCCCGAAGGCGACGAGGGATCCTATGAGCACCATGCGTCCCTTGCGGCGCATGATCGTCCGCAGCGCGAGTCTCAGTACCAGCATGGTCCTAGACCTCCGCCCCGTCGTATCCCACGACCTTCCCGTCGAGCACGTTGATCACCCGTTTCGCCTCGCGCATGATGTGGGCATCGTGGGTGGAAAAGATGAAGGTGGTCTTGTCCGACTCGTTGATGGAGCGCATGAGCTCGACGATGCGGATGCCGGTGCCTGAGTCGAGGTTGGCGGTCGGTTCGTCGGCCAGCACGATGAGCGGCCTGGTCACCAGGGCGCGTGCGATGGCCACGCGCTGCCGCTGGCCGCCCGAGAGCTCGTTCGGCTTGTTCTTGATCCGGTCGTCGAGGCCCACTTCCTCGATGAAACGCATGACGAGTGCTTCGCGTTCCTTCCTCGTCAGCTTGCTCTTGACGAGGAGGGGGAACTCGATGTTCTCGTACACGTCGAGCACCGGTATGAGGTTGAATGACTGGAAAATGAAGCCTATCTTCGTTCGCCTGTACCGCGTGAGCTCGCGGTCCGAGAGGCCGCCGACGTCCGCCCCGTCGATCGTCACCCTCCCCGAGCTCGGCACGTCGATACAGCCGAGCATGTTGAGCAGGGTGCTCTTGCCCGAGCCGGACGGCCCCGCGATCGCGAGGAATTCCCCCTTGTCGATCGAGACGGACACGCCGCGGAGGGCTTCCACCACGGTGTCCCCGAGTTTGTAGCTCTTCCTGACATCGGCCAGTTCCACGACACTCATCGTTGTACTCCTTCCTGATATCCGAGACCCGCGAGCATCACGTCAACGAGCTCGCCTGCCATTTCAATGCGACTCCTCCTGAGGGCGAAACCGGGTATCGCGTGCATGCTTTCCACGAGGCCGATGAGGCCGCCGGCCACCAGGCCCGTATCGCGGCAACCGATCTCGCCATCGACGACGGCCTCGTCGAGGACAGCCTTGAGGCGCAGGATGAGGAGACCGTAAGCCAGGTCCATGAGGCGCCTGCCGTCCGCCGGAGCCAGGGCGGGCATGTCCGTTCTGGCCATCCTGATGAGATCCATGGGCGGCTGGGACAGGAGCCAGCCGGAAGCGGCTCTGAGCCGTGACCGAACCGAAGATCCTGCCGCAGCGATCGCCGCGTCCAGGCCCGCGCCATGGCGCCTGAGATTCCGCTCCGTCACCTCGATGAAGAGGGATTCCTTGCCCCCGGGAAAATGGTAATACAGCGAGGCGTGGGAAAGACCAAGAAGCGCAGCTATGTCCCTCAGTTTGACCGCGGAGTAGCCATGCTCGGAAAATAGATTTTCCGCCGCATCCAGGAGCCGCTCCCGTGCTGCCAGGGGCTCGGTAATTTTTCTCACCTTCCCATCGATACTACCAACATGTTGGTAGTATACAGTTAAATATATATATGGTCAAATAAAATTTTTGTTTCAATCAGTCGGATGGAAAACAGCATCAGTGGGGGTGAAAAGTTTTCGTGCCCGGGCGAAAGCCGGATATCCCTCTCCGCGTCGATGAGCAGCGCGACGAGGCCAAGTCGGTCTGCGAGAGCGTACCCTGCTCCACCCTGAGGGCAAGCAGTACCAAGGGCGGCCCGTCTGCACCGGCCCGCCCTTCGACGACGACCGTCGCCGCGACGAGTATCCCTTCGAGCGGCCATCCCGTCGTCGTGTCCATGATGTTATGCCAGCGCCGCCCCCCGGATTCGAACCAGCGCTCGTAAATCCCCGATGTCCCGACCATGTCGTCTCGGGCCATGCCCGCGTGAGACAGCTCGCTCGTACCCGAAAATTCATCGATACGGACCCGGCGCCAGTCGACGAGCGCGAGGGCAGCGGCATCTCCACGGGTTCCGGCACGCGAGGACTCGATGAGCCGACTCCCCAGAGCCTGACCAAGGGGCCGACCGTCGGATCGAAGCGCCCGCCGGAAAGTTCCGCGAGATCGATACCCCGCTTCGCAATGGCGAAGAAGTCCGCCAAGACGAGGACTGGCCCCTGCCCTGCCGTTCAGGTTCGCGAGCTCGGAGCCCTCGCGCCACATGTTCATCGCCACGTCGATTGTACGCAGACGCGCCATGCTAACCTTTGCCAGGCTCGCGGCAACGGCAGGATCCGAACGGTCGTGGCGGCTCAGGCGGATCATCGACTGGAAAATCGAAGCCGTGCTCACCCGCGAGGGGGGGGCGCACAACCCGAGAACACGGCGCCAGCGAGGAGGGCTGCCACGACGATCACCACGGCGGCCAGCACATTCCGTCGATCTGTCATATCATCCTTGTCGGGGCAAGGCATGTTGCTGCATGCGGCTTATTGCCTCGGCTTTTCGATCGCCGTATCCGGAACCCAGCCAGGTTCGTCCATCCTGCCTGAAGTACTGTATCCCCGCTTTCCCGGTGATGCTGCTTCCCCGAAACGAGGTGGCGGCGGGGTCAAGCTTTTCGCCGCGTCATTCACTGACATCCACATCCCGGAGTTGCCCGGCTCCATGGCACCGTTTGCGTTGGGTCCGAGGCGACCTTCGGGTTCTGGATGCGACCTTCGCACCCCGGGTCACACGGGCACTGCCGTGTACCTGCCGTAGAACTCCTTGTCGGACCGAAATTCATTTCTTCCGGGCGATATTCCTGTATTGTTCCACCATGTACGACACCATGTCGTCCGATACTTTCCGATAGCGTTCAAGTATCGACGGATGTTGTACGGCGATATTGTTTTTTTCACCGGGGTCTTTTTCGAGATCATAGAGTTCCTCGCGCGAGTCCTTCATCCGCTTGATGTATTTCCAGTTCCCGTCCCGTACACCCATGAGTTCATCGTTCCAAGAGGTATGGAAAACCGCCATCTTTTCCCTTGAAGCCGAAAAGATCGATTCCCCGTCCCTGGCGGTCACATCCCCTATCTCCAGAAGGTCAAGGATGGACGGCATGATGTCGATATGCCGCGATATCGAATCCATCACGATGCCAAACGGAAAAAGCGATTTGCTGTAGAAGATGGCTGGCACATGCACGTTCTCTTCGTAGATGAAGAGAGGATGATTGTAGTTCCCCGTGTGCTGGTAGAAGGCCTCTCCGTGATCGGTAACCATCACGAATACCGTGTTTTCCATCAAATTCTCATTTTCAAGTTCATCTATCAGGTTTCCCATGGCGGCATCGGCGTAATGAAGCGAGTTCAGATAGTTCCGCCAGGTCTTTTCCGCCGTCCCGATACCCATTTCTTCCGGATCCGTGATTTTCCGGAAGTCGTCGGGTGTCGCGTATGGATGGTGCGGATTCACGGGAGCCATTATCAGGAAATACGGCGATGACTGCCGTTTTATCCAATCCACGGCAGGTTTGATCATCAGTCGTTCGTCAGCTCCCCAACCGACATTTTTTCCGTACTCTCCGCTCACCATCAGGTCCTTGTAGAGGATGAATTCATCAATACCCCTGTTTGCGAGGAATTTATTCCTCTCGGCATATAATAGATCACCCGTATGTATCAGGCAGGTTGCATAGCCGTTGTCGGAAAGGACCTCGGTGATCGTATGAACGTCCACGTCATGGTATTCCCGGAATATCATCGACTTCCCGTACATGGAATAGCGCGAACTCATGACGGAATAGATGGTATTTGCCGAAAGCGGGTAATTCGAATAGTGATTCGAAAGGAGAAGCCCGTTTCGGGACAATGAATGCATGGCGGGAAGCACCTGTTCGCCATTGTACTCGAGGTCGTAGTATGACCAGCTCGTCGATTCGAATAAATATAGAATGACATTGTAGTTTCCTTTCTTGACAACCGGCAGGAACCTGTCCGTTCCGGGTTTTTCGATCGAGTCCGTGGCATGATCCGATGCGGACACCCTTTCTGCAGCGGGCGGCATGAACGTTTCCCTTCCCGGCCCGAACAGCAAGGCGCTCACGGGATTCGTCCCGAGCTCCGCTCCTTGCGTTCGCGCAGGCGAAGCATGTAAACCCTCGGCATTTCCATTCGTCATCGCGACCGAAAACAGGGCAAGCACTAGTACCAACGATGTGAAAAACGCGACAAACCGCTTGATTCGATATATCGAGCGTTCTCGGGCACGCATTCGCTTCCCGAGTGTGAAAATGGATGACGATATCAGTAATAAAAGGAAAATCACGAGACCGCTCCGGGATACCGTCGATATTTCCGTGACAGCGGAAACCAGCATGGATTTGATGTCGGTGAATTGTTCGCCACCGATGTAATTTTTCCCGAAAGCGGTTTGATAAACCCGGATGAAATCGGTCGCGAATACCATGAACGCGGAATAGGAAACCACGAACAGCAGGGACAGCAAGGGGAGTATCCGCTTGAATACGGGCGTCAGCAGCCATCCGGCGACAAGCACCGCCAGGACGATCGTCGTCGCCATCACGTCCGAAGCAAAGGCAGCTGCCATATAGGAGCGGTACTGTTCACCCGCAAACGAAGCAGGGAATATTCCGTCCAGCAGTACATGCACCCTCGCCCGGTAGAACGCAAGCACGGCCAGGACGAACATGTCCAGAACCAGGTAAAACGGAGATGATCGCCCCAGGCTTTCCCTGTAGGACAATGCCTGAGAGCCGCCGTGTTCATGCATTTCGTTTGCCGCTCGCTATCGATGGATGTGTACGTTCGAACCTTGCCCATCCAACCCGCTGAACCGAGTTGTGGATCCAAA
>JAPLSN010000032.1 GCA_026398615.1 Spirochaetota bacterium
CCGTGCCGTCTTCCCGCTTGCGCGATACCGCGCCACGATCCGTACCCATTCTCCCTGTGTTCTCCGCATGGTGATACCTCCGGGTATCTACCATCGCCATGCCGGGGCCCGCGAGCGAGATGTGGTTGTATTGACGTTTACTGTCCAACGAAAAACCCCTGACTTTCATCAGGGGTTTTTCGTTTTGCGGCGAAGAGGACTTGAACCTCCATTCCTTTCGGAACTAGCACCTCAAGCTAGCGTGTCTGCCAGTTTCACCATCGCCGCAGGGAACCGGCTAGTTATAGTAAAAGTAGAAAAAACTGTCAAGCGGGGGAGGGTTTTTCAAAAGTCAGACGACTTTTGAAATTGGCTCGGGGTTCGGGAAATAGTTCGCGCCGGACCAGGTTCGCCATGATATGATTCGGGCGTCATGAAAAACGGGATGGATGCGATCATCAGGGATTCACTTAAGGACCGGGACCTGTCCTTCGTATTCCCGAGCAAGACCGCGGCGGATGCGTGGGCGCGGCGGGCCCTGGGCTTCGCTGAAGCTCGGGCGGTGGAAACCGACCGTTTCATGGCGTGGGACAGATTCCGTGATCTCGTTTTCGGAGGCGATGCCGGGATCCGGGCGGCCGACAAGAGGACGCGAACCCTCTGGGCGGCATCGGCCCTGGCGGAAAACGAAGCGAACCCCTTCCTTGTTTCTCTGCTCAGGGCGGAGTACCGGAAGAGCTGGGGAGCGTCCGTACCTTTCATAGCCTCCATCCCCCCCGATATAGGCGCGTTTCGGCGGGCTGTTGCGGCGCGCTCGGGTGAAAAGGGGACTTTTGCGGACCTGGATCGGCTCATTTCCCGGTATTCATCATTCCTGGCACGGACGGGTCTGTACGAGAGCGCGTGGTCGCGCGATGTCCGCCTTCCAGCGACCGGCCGCTGGATCGTGTTTCGTCCCGAGCTCATCGAGGATTTCGACGATTATCGGGCGAACCTGGAGAACCAGCCCCGAGTCCGGCTCATTCCGGCTCCGGGTCCCGGTTCCAAACCGCCGCTTCCCCGGCTTCTGGAATTCCCGAACCTCCATGAAGAGCTCCGCTGGGTATTCTCGGGCATGGCCGTGGAGCTGGACTCGGGACGCCGTCCGGAGGAGCTTGCGGTCACCGTCGTCGATCTCACGGCGCTGAGGCCCTGGATCGAGCGCGCCGCCGCCGATTCGGGTGTTCCCGTCTCCGTCAAATCGGGCTTTACGCTCGCGTGCTACCCGGTGGGGCGATTCTTCAAGGCAGTATCCGCTTGCGTGGAAAGCGGCTTCGATTTCGAGAGCGTCCGCGCCCTCCTTCTCGACGGGTTTCCGCCGTGGCGCGAGCCGGACCGGATGCGGGCCCTGGTGCGCTACGGCACTGAACGCCACGCGTACGCCCCCTGGACGGAGGGCGGTCGCATGGTTGACGCATGGGAGGAGAGTTTCCGCGTTTCGGGCGAGCCTTCCGGACTTTCGCTCCGGTCGCTCTACGGGGCGGTCAAGCGGAGGGTGACCGCCATCGTGAAAGCGCGGAGCTTCGCGGCCATACGGTCCGAGCTGATGATCTTCAGGCGCGATTTCCTGGACGAGGAAGGCTGGGATCCCGACGGCGAACGCTCCCTCCAGCGGGCCATGGACGAGCTGGCGGCCCTTGCCCGTGCCGAAACCGGATTCGGGCTTGTCGGGGCGATCGGCGATCCATTTCCGCTTTTCCTGTCGGCCCTCTCGGAAGCGCCCTATGTTCCCCTGCGCGAAGGCTCGGGCGTCCCCGTCTATCCCTACCGCGTGTCGGCGCTCGTCGCGCCCGTCCGGCACTTCGTCCTCGGATGTTCCCAGGACGGCCTCCGCGTCCGGTACGATCCCGCGTCCTGGCTCCGCGAGGATCTCAGGCAGGCACTCGGCCGCGCGGGGCGGGACGCGTCCGCCGACTTCGCCGCCGCGTACGCGGAATCAGGCGATTCGGTGACGATGAGCTACGCGATCCAGGACCTGCGCGGCTGGACTGTCCCGTTTTCGGCCTTCGCCGCCGGGCCCGTCGGTCCTCCCGACGACTATCGCCTCGCCAGGGACGCGGATCCCCTGCGGCTCGAAGCCGCCTTCTGGAGCGGCGAAACCCCCTTGCCGTGCCGCCTGCCCGCAGCCTGCCTGGACGCGGCCGGACGTTCCGTCCCTGCCCCGGAACCCGCGGACACCGTCGCCGGGCCCGCCCTCGACGCCGTACTGGAAAAGGTCACGCGGGACGGCGCCCTCGAGCTCTCCCAGAGCGCGGTGAAACGCTTCGCGGAATGCCCCTTCTCCTGGCTCCTCGAGCGCGGGCTGGGCCTCAGGGAAGAGGACGCCGGCATCGGGTTCTTCGACGCGAAGCTCGCGGGCGAGGCGATCCACGCGGCCGTGCGCGCGCTCAACGAAATGGTCAAGGCGATGGACCCGGTCCCGCGCCCGGAACGCGCTGCCGAGTACCGGGCCCTCGTCGGCAGGGCCATCGCGGAGATGGTGCCCGTCTTCGAACGTTCGCGGGGGCCCTTCCTGCGGCCCATGCTAGAGTCCTACGCGCCGCTCCTGTCCGACCGGCTCGGGCGGCTCCTGGATTCCGGGTTCGAACGCTTTCCGGGTTGGGCGATCGGGGACACGGAACTCGACCTCGAAAAGCCGTACCCGGAATTCGGTTGCATTCTCGTCGGACGCATCGACCGCCTGGCCTTCGACGGCGGGGTGGCGGCCGTCATCGACTACAAGAAGAAAAACCTCCCGAAAGCCTCGGAGGTGTACGCCGGCGACGACGGGATCCTCCCCGAGCCCCAGACCGCGGCATACGTCGCGCTCGCGGAAGCGGGAGGAAAGCGCGTAACGCGCGTAGAGTACTGGTCCGTCGAGGATGCCAGGGCTTTCGAGGTGGTATCGGGGGACGGGGGAGCCGACGGGGCGCCGAGGACGCGGGAGGCGTTCGGCCGCGAGGTCGCCGCCTTCGAGGCCGGGCTCGGGCGGGTGTCCGGGGGAATCCGTTCCGGCGCATTCGCCGCACGGACGGCGGACCGCCGGACCTGCACGTCCTGCGGCATGCGGGCGGTCTGCAGGACCGACTACGCGACGGAGTGAGGGATGAACGGCACTGACGGCAGGAAGCTCGACCCGGACCAGGAAGCGACGGTGGCCTTGCGCGCGAACGGCGCGGTATCCGCGGGGGCGGGCAGCGGGAAGACGACGGCGCTGGCAGCCAGATTCGTCGACATCGTCGAGAAGGGCGAAGCCGGGGTCGAAGGCATCCTCACGCTCACCTTCACGCGAAAGGCCGCCGCCGAGATGTACGCGCGCATCTACGCGTCCCTGCGGGCGTCGGGGAGCGACCGGGCCCGGCGCGCGCTCGGGAATTTTTCGGAATCCTCGATATCCACGATCGATTCCTTCTGCTCGAAGCTCGTCCGGGGGGACGCCGGAATCTACGGGTACGCGCCCGACTTTTCGGTGGACGAGGAGGAATCGAAGCGCATCGCACAGAGGGTGGCGCTCTCCTTCGTCCTCGAACGGAGGGAGGACCCCGTCGTGGCGCGCCTGCTTTCGAGCCTGGGCTTCGTCGTCGCGTGGAAGGATCTGTTCTCCGACGCCTCGCTGGCGCTCCATTCGCCCGCCCCTTCCTTCGATCCCGATCCCGCCGAATCGGTCCGGCGGCAGCGCGCGGACCTCTCCCGCTCGGCGGCAGCCCGCGCGCGGGAGATCCTGGACGCCGCGACGGCCGCGCTCCAGGCGGCGGACGGGGCGGGGGAGCGAGGCAGGGATTCCCGTGCCGCGTTGGCCGCTTTCGCGTCGCTCCCGGACGATTTAGGCTCCCTGGATCCGTCGGCGGCAGCACGGGCCGCCGAATCGCTCGCGGATCTCGACCTGCGCGGCTACAGGCGCGATGACGCCGACGCGGCGATCAAGGAAGCCGTGAAGGCCGCGAAGAAGGCGGCGTGCGCCCTCGCGCTCGACGCGAAGACCTGGGTTTTCATGCCATTCGCCGAGGAAGCCTACAGGGTGATCGGTGAATGCGGCCGGGCCGTCGTGGAGGCGAAACGGACGGCGGGGGTCATGAATTACCGGGACGTCGCGCTCTGCGCGGTGGACCTCCTTTCGACCCGGCCCGAAACGCGGGAATTCTGGGCCAGATGCTATCGCTTCATCATGATCGACGAGTTCCAGGACGACAACGACCTGCAGAAAAAGCTCCTCTACCTGCTCGCCGCCCGACAGGGCGTCGGGTCGGGGATCCCGTCGGCGAACGAGCTGGAACCCGGCAAGCTCTTTTTCGTCGGCGACGAAAAGCAGAGCATCTACCGTTTCCGGGGAGCCGACGTCGCGGTGTTCCGCGGGCTTTCAGGCGAGCTCGGCGGCGATCCGCCGCGCCTGTCCACGAACTACCGTTCCGAACCGGCGCTCGTCGGATTCTTCAACGATGTCTTCGCGCGGGTGTTCGCCGGCGCCTCGCTGGATTACGAAGCCCGCTTCGAGGGGATACGCCCGAGGCCCGCCGGACCCACGCCCGGCGTGGAACCGACGATACGGCTCCTGGCCAGGGAACGGGGCGACGAAGGGCGAAATGCCGACGACCGCGCGCTCGCCGCCGAAGTGGCGATGTTCATCAGGGAATCCGTCGAATCCGCAGCCCTACGGATTCCCGACGGTTCGGGGGGTGCTCGAGCCGCCGGTTACGGGGATTTCGCGGTGCTCCTGAAGTCTACCTCCAGGCAGTACGTCATCGAATCCCGGTTCAGGCGGCTCGGCGTTCCCTACTCGTCGGCCGAGGTCAGCGGCGTCTTTCTCGAGTCGCCGGCCAACGACATCGCCTGCGCGCTCTCGACGGCCATATCCCCTGGGAACGAGCTGGCCTACGCCGCCTTTCTGCGCTCGCCCTTCGTCGGGCTTTCAGACGAAGGCTTCATCCTTGCGCTCGCACGCGAAGACCGGCGACGGCCGTTTGCCACGGAGGCTGAGGCGGCGCTTGCGCCCGAAGACGCCGCCCGGTTCGCGAACGGCCGGCGCGTGACGCATGCGATCGGGCGGGACGCGGACCGGATCGCCATCGCCGACATCGTCCTGCGCCTCTGGATGGCCGAAGGCCTGAGGCTCGCCGTCCTCGCGAAGCCCGACGCCCATCCCTACCTCGAGCATTTCGAGTACCTGTTTTCGCTGGCCGCCGACGCGGACGCCCGCGGCCTGACCCTCGCGGCCTTCGTCGCCGGGCTGGAGGAAAGCCTCGGCACGCCGGAGCGGCTGCGCGACCTGGACCCGCCCCGGGAAGCCGTCGACGGCGTGCGCATCATGACCGTCCATCGTGCCAAGGGCCTCGAATTCCCCGTCGTAATCCTGCCGTTCGCGGAAGGGACGGGCGAGCGCGAGCGTCTGGGTGACGCCTGGTACCGCTCGGAGGAATTCGGCCTGACCGTCAACCTGAAAGCGGCGGACGAACCGGGCGGGAAGGCGGCCAACGTCTTCTTCGACCGCGCGAAGGGAGAAGAAAAGGCCAGGCGCCTCGCCGAAGTCAAGCGGCTCTTCTACGTGGCGTGCACGAGGGCGATCGCGCATCTCGTCGTCGCCTGCGTGGTCCCCGCCAGGCGCGACAGCGAGGGTGCGAGCTTCCTGGCCCTCCTGGCAGGCGGCGGCGGACTGCCGGGCCCCGACGGATCGTACCAGGATCTGCACCCCCTCGTCGGCGTGGAGGCGGTTCCCGACCCGCCCGGAGGCTTTTCAAACCGGGGAGGCGAACCATACGTCCCGCGCGCGGAAGGCCTGGCCGCCTACCGGGGCGTCGCGCCGATCGAGCGCGTATTCCGGTCACGCGAGCTGGCTGCGACGGCGTTCAACGCGGCATGGCTGGCTGGCGGGCCCGCGGAGCTCCCGGGGGAAACCCTGCCCGCCAGCGCGTACGACGTTTTTTCCGGGATCTTCCCCGAAAATCTCTTCGGAGAACTCTGCCACGCCGTCATCCAGCGGAGCTTCGGCGGTGCCGTCGACCCGGCCGACATCGTGTCGGGTCTGGAAACCCCGGTCGCCCGGGCGCTACTCTCGGAAGCCGGGAGGCTGGCCGACGGTTTCCTCTCGTCGGAACCCGGGCGGGCCGCGTTGGCCGCCGGCAATGCCGGGACGGAACGCGGCTTCCTCCTCGACCCGGGCGATGGCTGGACCGTGTCGGGACGCATGGATTTGGTGTATGAAGAAAACGGGATTTCGTATATAATGGACTTCAAGAGCGACCGTGTGCGGCGCGAGGGAGAATACGACCTCCAGCTGGCCCTGTACCGTCGCGCCATGGAAGCGGTCGCCGGCAAGCCGGCCCGGTCCATGCTTTTCTGGCTCAGGGCGGCGAGGCCGGAAACCAGGACGAGGGATTTTAGCGCCGCCGAGATCGTATCATGGGCGCGAACAGCGGCCGGGCTCGGGGCCGGTCGCGCCGTCGAAGGCAGGGATGTGGAACGGTGAAACGATCCAATGACAAGTCCGCGGTGATCGAGCGCCTCACCGGCTTCCTAAAAGAACGCTGCGGCTACGACGACGCCGAAGCCGAGATCGCGGACATCCTCGATGCGTACCGCGACCAGCAGGCCCTCATCGACATCGGGAAGAGCCTCATGGCGGAGCGGGACACCGACAAGCTCCTCAGGCTCATCCTCATGACGAGCAAGGGCATCACCGGCGCCGACGCGGGTTCCATTTTCCTCGTCGAAAAGCACGACGAAGGCACCTTTCTCCGTTTCGCCTACTCCCATACCACGTCCATCGACGTGAACTACGAAGTATTCACGATGCCGGCCAATCCCTCCTCGATCGCGGGTTACGTTTCGCTCGAGGGCGAGATCCTCAACATCGCGGACGCCTATGAGATCGACGATTCCATGCCCTTCCGCTTCAACCGTTCCTTCGACGTGAACAACGGCTACCGGACCAAGAGCATGCTCGTGGTGCCCATGCTCGACCATAACGAATCCATCGTGGGCGTCATCCAGCTCATCAACTCCAAGGAATCGGTCGAATTCCCCGCGGGCGACCTCGCCTTCTCCCTCATCCTGAAGGCTCCCGCGGACTACGAGGAAAAGGTCGTCCCCTTCAAGAAGCGCTACGAGGACCTCATGACCGCGGTCGCGAACCAGGCCGCCATGGCGCTCGAGAATTCGCGCATGATCGAGGAAATCAAGCTCATGTTCGAAAAATTCGTCAACGTGAGCGCCGACACCATCGAGTCCAACGATCCTTCGACCCGCGGCCATTCCGAGCGTGTCGCCAGGACCGCCGTAGCGCTGGCGCGCGCGATGTCGGCGGAGACGGAAGGTTCCTATGCCATGCGCTCCTTCACCGAGCCTGAGTACCGGGAACTCTGGTATTCCGGGCTGCTCCACGACTTCGGCAAGATGAGGATCAGTCCCGAGATCTTCAAGAAGGCCAAGAAGCTCTACCCGAGGGACTTCGACTACCTCATGCTCCGCATCAAGTACCTGCGCAAGGCCCTGGAGCTCGGCTACGAACGGCTCATGCACGAGATCGACCTCGCCGGCGACGGCCCCGAAGCCGTCAAGGCCCGCGAGGAACGGGCTGCATGCGTCGCCGAACTCCTTGAAGCCGCGGAACTCATAAGGATCCTCAACGAACCGACGCCCACGGACCGCGACATCTGCGCCGAAGTATCGCGGCTCCTCGGCTCCAGCTTTCCGGGATTCTGCGTCGACGACGACGGCGTGCCCATCCCCCTCCTCACGGAGACCGAAGCCCGCTGCATTTCGGTGCCCAAGGGCAGCCTCACGGACGAGGAACGCCACATCATGCAGATGCACGTGGACTATACCTACGAGTTCGTGTCGGCGATCCCCTGGCCCGCGGAGCTGCGCAACATCCCCGAGTACTGCTGGGACCACCACGAACTCCTGAACGGTTCGGGTTACCCCCGTGGCCTCACGGCCAATGCCATTCCCCTGCAGGCGCGCATGCTCGCCATCTGCGACGTCTACGACGCCCTCTCGGCCAGCGACCGTCCCTACAAGAAGGCCCTTCCCTTCGAAAAGTGCAAAGCCATCCTCGCCGACGAGGGACGCTCGGGCAGGCTGGACGCCGAACTCGTGCGCATCTTCATCGAGCGTGAAGCCTACAAGGGTTGAAAGGCGAGGCCGGGGAATTTCTTGCGGAAACCCTGATTTGTCTGCTATAGTGGCCCGGCATCCCCACAGGGACCGAACGCCATCCGAACCCGTGCGACAGGAGACGACGCATGCCGACGAAATTCGAAATCCCCCTCAGGAAGGACATACCCCTTCCGGACACCTGGGATCTCTCCGCGCTCTATGACGGCCCCGAGTCGTGGGAACGCGATTTCCAGAAATTCGAAGCGTTCGCCGAAGCGGCCGAATCCTTCCGGGGCACCCCCGGATCGTCGAAGGCCGCCCTCGCCGCGGCGCTGGGCACGGTCCGGGACGGCATGCGGCTCGGCGAGTGTCTCTCATGCTATGTCGAGCTCCGCGTCACCGAGGACGAGGGCGATTCCGCCTCGCGCTCGCGCGCGGGACGTTTCATGATGGCCCAGGCGAAGGCGCAGGGCGCGTGGAGCTGGCTCGAACCGGAACTCCAGCGCATCCCCGACGCGTCGGTGAACACCTGGCTGGAAGCCCCCGAACTCGCGGAATTCCGCGTCTACCTCAGGAAGATCCTCCGCTTCAAGCCCCACGTCCTCTCGGAAGCCGAGGAGCGTCTCCTCGCCCTCCAGCTCGAAAAGGATTCGACCGCGCAGGAAACCTTCTCGGTCCTCACGAACGTGGACATGGATTTCGGGAGCGTCGATACCGCCGAAGGTCCGCGCCCGCTGTCGCAGTCCACCTTCGCCTCCTTCATGCAGGACCGGGATCGCGACCTGCGAAAGCGCGCCTACGACCGGTTCTACGCCGTCTTCGACGGGCACAGGAACGCCGTCGCCTCGCTCTACCAGGGTTCCTGCCAGGTGGACCGCTACCGCGCCCAGGTCCGCAGGTACGGGTCGTCCCGCGAAGCTTCGCTCTTCCCGGACGACGTGCCGGCCTCGGTCTACGACAACCTCGTCTCGACAATCAACGCCAACCTGCCGGCGCTGCACGGGTACTACGGCATACGCAGGCGGGCGCTCAAGCTCGACGCGCTCCGCCACTACGACGTCTACGTCCCGATCGTCGACGCGGCCAGGACCCGCCATTCCTACGCCGAGGCGGTGGACGTCATTTCCGACGCGCTCGCGCCGCTCGGCGAGGAATACGTCGGCACCCTGAAAGCCGGGCTCCTCGGGCGCTGGGTGGACCGTTACGAAAACAGGGGCAAGCGTTCCGGCGCCTTCTCCGCCGGTTCCTACTCGGGCGATCCCTACATCCTCATGAACTACAAGGAAGAGGTCATCAGGGACATGTTCACCCTGGCGCACGAAGCCGGGCACTCGATGCACTCCTGGTACTCGGCCAGGTCGAACCCCTTCATGCACTACGGCTGCACGATCTTCGAAGCCGAGGTGGCGAGCACCTTCAACGAACAGCTCCTGTTCGCCTGCCTCTACGGCCGCGCCGACTCGAAGCAGCTCAAGACCTACCTCGTCAATTCCAGGGTGGACGATCTCCTCGCGACCCTGTACCGGCAGACGATGTTCGCGGAATTCGAAAAGCTCTCGCACGAGGCGCTCGAATCGGGCACGCCGCTCACCGTGGATTTCCTGCGCGCCGAATACCGGAAGCTCCTCGTGAAATACTTCGGGCCCGAGATGGTCTTCGAGGATTCCAGCGACCTGGAGTGCCTCCGCATCCCGCACTTCTACAACGCGTTCTACGTCTACAAGTACGCCACCGGCGTATCCGCCGCGATCGCCCTCTCCCGGCGGGTCCTTGGCGGGGGGGCAAGGGAACGCGACGACTACTTCGCCTTCCTCAGGTCCGGCGGTTCGCGCTTCCCGATCGAAAGCCTCAAGCTGGCGGGCGTGGACATGTCCTCGCCCGGGCCGGTCCAGGCTGCGTGCGACGAGTTCGCCCGCCTCGCAGGCGAGCTCGGCTCGCTCCTCGGTGAGTGACGGGATGACGGCGGCCATGGTAGGGTCCGGGACGATGCGGCGGGGAGACCCGAAGTGAGGCGCCTCGGCATCATCATCGCCGTGGACCACGAGGCGGAGATCGTGCTCTCCGACCCGTACTTCGAGTGGAAGGCCACGGAGCCGCGGTTCTACGAATCGGGCGACGGGCGCGTCGAGCTCGTCATGGCGGGCATCGGGAAGGTATTCGCGTCCTGGGCGGCCGCCCGGCTTTCCGCCATCTGCGACGTCATCTGCACGATGGGCACCTCGGGCGGGCTGTCGGACCAGCGCATCGGGGAGATATTCCTCTGCACGGAGTTCGTCGAACACGACATGGGCGGGCGGGAACTCGGCGTCGGCGACGGGGTCACCCCGTTCTCCGGCATGACGGACTTCGTCATCTCGAACTGCTCACCCGAAACCGCCGATTTCGCGGAATCAGCCTGCGCCAGGGCCGGCATACCGGTGACCCGGGGCCGCGCGATGTCGGGGGACCACTTCCTGACCGACCCCGCGGTGGCCGAGGAAAAACGCGAGGAATTCTCTGCCCAGGTGGTGGATATGGAAAGCGCCGCGGCCGCCAAGGTCTGCGCGTTCCGGACCGAAAGCGAGTTCTTCGCGCTTCGCTGGGTGTCGGACAACGCGAACCATGACTCCCGGACCACCTGGGAAGAGAACGTCCGCCTTTCGTCCTTCGATTTCGCCCGTATCCTTCGTGAACTCCATTCTGCGATAACGAAGTAGCGAACGAGTCCCGGTCGTTCACGCGCGCGTAAAAAAAGCCCGGATCGGCGGAATGCGCCGGTCCGGGCTTCATATCTGGTCGGAACCAATCAGGCGCCCGCGGTCGCGCCAGCCGTTTCGACGATGACGGCCGTCTCCTCGGCGTTGAAGATGCGGTCGATGTCCAGGACGATGATGAAGGAATCATCCTTCTTTCCGACGCCCGTGATGAATTCGGCCGCGAGCCGCGTCCCGAACCTCGGGGCGGCTTCCATCGTCTTGTCGTCCAGCTCCACGACTTCGTGCACCGCGTCGGCGAGGGCGCCCACGACGACCTTCCCGAATTCGCCCGCCACTTCCATGACCACGATGGCGGTATCCCTGGTGATCGGGGTTTCCGGAAGCCCGAACTTGAGGCGCAGGTCGATCACGGGGACGCCCGCGCCCCGCAGGTTGATGAGGCCTTTCATGAACGCGGCGGTCTTCGGCAGTTTCGTGATCTTGGTGTACTCCAGCACTTCGCGGACCCTTCCGACGCCGACCGCGTAGTACTCCCCGTCGATCGTGAAGGTCAGGTACTGGTGTTCGATGAGCTCGTCCATGATCAGAACTCCTCGAAATCGTCGTCGTCCTTGCCGGCGGCGGGTTTTGCCTTGAGCACGATGGCGGTCGGCTTGGCCTGCCCGGCTCCCGCGACGTGCGGGCTTTCCGCGGCGTGCGCGGCTGCCGCCGTAGTGATGGCTTTTCTTTCCGCGAGCGACTTGATATGGGCCACTTTGACCTCGTGCCTGCCTGCGTCGGCCGTGACCCTGGCTGTCCCTGCGTCCTTGTCCTTGTTGGCGGCGAGCTTGAAGAAAGCGATGGCGTCGGCCAGCTGGACCGACTGGCCCGAAAGTTCCTGGGCCATGCTCGCCATCTCCTCGGAGGCGCTCGCGTTCTGCTGGATGACGTTGTCCAGCTGGGTGATGGCGCGGCCGATCTGGTCGGCGCCCGTGCTCTGCTCGCGCGAGGCGCTGGAGATCTCCTGGATCAGCTCCGAGGTCTTGCGGATGTCCGGAACGATCTTCTGGATGAGGGCGCCCGCCTGCGTGGCGGTGGCCACCGTGGACTTGGACAGCTCGGTGATCTCGCCCGCGGCCTTCTGGCTCCGCTCCGCCAGCTTCCTGACCTCGGAGGCCACCACCGCGAAGCCCTTGCCCGCCTCGCCGGCGCGCGCCGCCTCGATGGCCGCGTTGAGCGCCAGGAGGTTCGTGTTCCGCGCGATCTCGTCGATGATGGAGATGCGGCTGGCGATCTCGTTCATGGCGCCCACCGCCTGCATGACCGTGTTGCCGCCCGTGGCGCCGTCCTCGGCCGCCTTGCGGGCGATCCCTTCCGTGGCGATGGAATTGTCGGCGTTCTGCTTGATCGACGCGTTCATCTCCTCGATGGACGCCGAGACTTCCTCGGCGGATGCGGCCTGTTCGGTGGCGCCCTGGCTCATCTGCTGGGCGGTGGAGCTGATCTGCTCGCTGCCGGAGGCCACCTGGTCGGATGCCGTCTTGATGTCACCCATGATGCGCCGCAGGTTCCCGACCAGTCCGTCCATGGCCTTGCCCAGCGTGCCGATCTCGTCCTTGCGCCGGATGAAGGACGCGTCCACGTCCCGAATGAGGTCGCCCTGGGCTACCTCCCCGAGCTGCGATACCGCGATGCCGAGCGGTTTGGAGATACTGCGGGCAAACAGGAAAAACAGCAGAAATGCCACCACCAAGGCGATTCCGGCGATCATCAGGATCAGGTTCCGGATCGCATTGGACGACGCCAGGAACTCCACGTCGGGAACGGTGAGGCCCACGCTCCAGCCGGTGATCGCCGACGGCGCATATCCTGCGGTCTTGGCGATGCCCTGGAATACGTATGCATCGACTCCGCTTTCGCCCTTGACCATCTTCGGCGTGAACGTCGTCATCCCCTCGGCGGTCAGAAGGTTCAGCTTCAGGATGTTGTCCTTGACCGGGTGGGCGACGATGATGCCTTCCTTGTTAATTACAAAAGCATAACCGGTTTTCCCCATTTTGGCGCTGGCGATCATATCCGTGAGCGCCGTGATGTCGACGAAGTTCGCCAGGACACCGATAACCGCGCCCGACCCTGAATAGATGGGGCTTGCCACGGGCACGAACGGCTTTCCCGTCGCCTTGTTGGCGGCCACCTTACCCGTGTTCACCTTGCCCGCCAGCGCCTGCTGGAAATAGGGGCTTTCGGCGATGGAAACGCCATAATGATCCTTGGAAGATGCGGAAAAAACGATACCATCCATGCCGGCCACGAGAACCGCCTGATAGTCCTCGCCGAGTCCCTTGGTCGCGATGAACCGGGCCAGCTTCTGGTTGAGGGATTGGATTTCAGCATCGCTTTTGGCAAGTCCCTTTTCCGCGACGGCCATCGCCCCCGCGATGGTAGCGTTGCCCACGGAAACCTCCACGGCCATTTTCTGCTCGGCCAGGAAAACGCTGTCGATCATCTGGGCGTATTCCTTGGCCCGGCTCGCCATCTGTTCCCGCGTTATGCCCGTCAGCGCCGCGGAGGCCTGCGTCACCGCGAAAAAGGCCACAATGGCGATCGGCATCAGCACGATCAGTGTTCCCACGAAGATCAGTTTCGGCCCGATCTTGATGTTATTCCACATACCCTACCTCCAATATCCAAATGCCGAATCTACGGCGCTTTACCAGCTCGACCATATCCATGTCGAATACATCCTCGTACTTTTTCCGGCCGCGCCATCAATCGGGCCACGGCAAAGCATAACGGATGGGACGGCAGATGCAATATCCTTTCTCGGGAAGTTCCAGGCGCTTTCCCGATCCGATTTCAGAGCCCTTCCCCGTGCGCCGGTTGCCGGCGGTACGGGAAACGTATACTATGCGAGGGCGCGGTCCGATGGCCGGGCCGCTGGAGGATCCATGGGTATCATTCGGAAACCGACCGCCGGAATGACGGTGCTGGCGCTGGGCGCGGCGTTACTGGCGGCGGTAATCCCGACGTTCGGCGCGGACGGGGCGTCCGCGCAAGGAAAGGGGGCTGCCATGCTCACGTTCATGGGGAGGGCGAGCGTCAAGCTGACGACCGCCTCAGGCCTGGTCATCTACATAGACCCGTACGCGGGCGACGACTACTCGGCGCCCGCCGATCTCGTGCTCGTCACCCACGGGCACTCCGACCACAACGCGGTCAAGAAGGTCAAACTGAAGGCCGACGGCGTCATCGTCGCCGCACCCGACGCCGTCCCGAAGGGCCTGTCCCCGAAAACCCTCAAGCGCGGCGAAACGATCCGGATGAAGGGCGTCACCGTCACGGCGACGGCCGCGTACAACGGGAACCACGGCATCGATTCCACCGTCGGCTTCCTCGTGTCCTTCGATGGAATCGTCGTCTACCATGCCGGCGACACGTCCAAGATCCCGGAGATGGCCTCTCTCGCCGGCTCGGGCATTTCGTACGCGCTCTTCCCGGTGGACGGCTTCTATAACATGGGGCCCGCGGAAGCCGCCGAGTGTGCGCTCCTCGTCAAGGCCAAACGTTCCATCCCCATCCACTCGAGCGCGAACGGGCTCTACGATGCCGCGAACTCGCAGGTTTTCAATCCGCCCGGCGTCATCCGCATGAAACCCGGCGAGTCGATCCCCCTCGAACCCTGAAGAAACGCCATGAGGGTGCTGTCGGTCCGTCATTCCTCGCCTTTCGGCGTGCCTTTCGGCGTGCCTTTCGGCGTGCCTTTCGGCGTGCCTTTCGGCGTGCCTTTCGGCGTGCCTTTCGGCGTGCCTTTCGGCGTGCCTTTCGGCGTGCCTTTCGGCGTGCCGATTCGGCGTGCCTTTCGGCGTGCCTTTCGGCGTGCCTTTCGGCGTGCCTTTCGGCGTGCCGATCGGTGACAATACCGCCGAAACCCGCTTTACCGAGCGCGGCCACGAACTGACCCATCAGTTGTTTTTCGCCGGGGCCCAGGCTCCCGGCATGGATTCCTTCGACGTCCTGGCGGTATTCGGCGGCTACATGGGGGCGTACGAGGACGACAAGCATCCCTGGCTGGCCCGGGAACTTTCCTTCGTGGAACGCGCGTGCGCGGCCGGGAAGCCGGTGCTGGGGATCTGCCTCGGGGCGCAGATCCTCTCGCGCGTGCTCGGTGGGAAAGCATACCGGCATTGCATTCCCGAGTTCGGCTTCCACCCGGTCACCCTCACCGCCGCCGGAAAGTCCTCGTCGTTCTTCCGCGGCTTCGATCACGAGTTCACGGGCTTCGAATGGCACTTCGACACGTTCGACCTGCCCCCCGGCGCCGTGAGGCTCGCCGAGCGTCCGACCTGCGTCAACCAGGCGTTCTCCTGGGGCGACCGGGTGCTGGCCACCCAGTTCCACCTCGAGTATACGGGGGAGCAGGTGAGCCGGATGCTCGAGGAGTCCGCCGCGGGCTTGCCGGCGCCCGGCGCCACAGTGCAGGCTCCCGCCGACATACTCGGCAATCACGGCGGCTTCGAGGCCATCACGCGCGGGATGAGGATGCTCGTGGACGATTTCCTGGCGTCGGCCTGCCGCGGCGTCGTGCGAGGCTGAAGACCCGGCCCGAAAACGGCCTTACTGATCCTTACCATTGAAATGATCAGCAAGCCGGAAGCGTCAGTCGCGGATGAAGTGGGGCATGTTCGTGGGCAGTTCGAGCGAAAGCTCGACGAGACCCGCGGGAACGTCGCTTCCTTCCTCGTACCAGGGCGACTGGAAGATGAGCTTCCGCACGCCCTTCTTTTCTATCGTGTAGACGTTGGGCTTGCCGCTTTCGAGGATCCCGCGGATGATCTCCTTGGAGCGTTCCTTGTGGCAGGCCATCAGATCCTTACCGACGAGGGACTGTCCCCCGTCGGAGGCGAAGGTCGCGGCGGACTTGTCGTTGAGGTAGCGGATGGCGTGGTCGCGGTCGCTCACGGTGACCGCGCCGGGAAAGCGCTTGACCCAGTCGGGGTCGTTCTGCATGGCAGGCTCCTGTTCGGGTGATTGAAGGGCAGGCTGACGCAAAACGCGGATTTTTTCAACCGGTCGGGACGGGCGGCTTCGGATCCACCGTTCCGTCGCGGGGAAGGGGGGCGGTATGGCGCTCGGGAACGAAAGGTGGAAGTCGCTGGCGAGGACGGATGTCGCCGACCTGCGCATATTCCGGGTGGAGAAGCTGCGCAGTGAATCCCCCGAGGGCAGGGTTTCGGACTTCGCGCTCGTGGACGCTCCCGATTGGGCCTGCGTGCTTCCGCTCGTCGACGTGGACGGCGTGCCGCATTTCGTGACGGTGCGGCAGTGGCGCCACGGGAGCGCTTCGGTGTCCGTCGAATTCCCCGGCGGGGCGCTCGAGCCCGGCGAGGACCCGGCCTCGGGCGTGGCCAGGGAACTGCTCGAGGAAACCGGCTGGACGGCGCGCGCGCTCCTGCGCCTGGGCACGATGTCGCCCAACCCGGCCTTCATGGAAAACCTCTTTCACGTCTACCTGGCCCCAGGATGCGTCCCGGGCGCCGGGCAGGACCTCGACGACGGCGAACTCGTGGACGTGGAGCTGGAACCGGTCGAGAACGTGCTCGCGAAGATGGGGAAACCGCCCTACGACCACGCCCTCATGGTCGCCGCCTGCCACCTCTACGAAGTGCATGTCCGGGATTCAGGCATCGCGTAGTGCGACAGGACCGTCAAATCTCACCACGGAGACGCGGAGGTACGGAGGAGGAGGGGGAAGGATGAAGGGAAAGGGGCAGAATCCAGACGCAGGAATCGGAAGCGTGGAGTCATGAAGAACCTGCCAATTCAATTCCATACCCACATTTCTCCCTTCTCCGTGGTGTAACTCCGTGCCTCCGGTGCTTTCGTGGTTATTTTTTTTATATCTTGGGCAAACCGGCGTAGAAGTCGGTGCCGCGGGAATCGACGGCGACGAGGACCGGGAGTTCGCGCACTTCGACGAGCCGGACGGCTTCCATGCCGAGTTCCACCCAGGCGACGACCCGCGAGGACAACGCGAAATCCCTGCCTGCGAGCGCGGCCGCCCCGCCCACCGCGGCCAGGTAGCAGCCGCCGTATCGGGCGCATGCATCCGCGCACGCCTTCGCCCGTTCCCCCTTGCCGATCGACACGAGCGACACGCCGCGGGACATGAAGGGTTCGAGGTAGCGGTCCATGCGCCGGGACGTGGTGGGGCCGAAGGCGCCGACCGGGAATCCCGGTCTGGGTTCCGTGGGGCCAGCGTACATGATCGGGTGGCTCGTCGCCCAGGCGGGGGGCGGATCGCCGGCCGACAGGAGCGCGGCGAGCCTGGCGTGGGCCGCGTCGCGGGCGAACGCCACCGTGCCGGAGAGCCGGAGCATCGTGCCCACGGGGTAGCGGGACAGCGCGGCCGCGTCCGCGGCCAGATCGCCAGACAGCGTCACGAGCGGGGCTCCCCCAGGCAGGGCCGGCGGAGCGGCGGCCGATCCGGTCCCGAGCGAGCGCGGGTCGCGTTCGAGGCGTTCCAGGAACACGCCGTCCCTGCCGATCCTGGCGCGGACTTGCCGGTGCGCGGCGCAGGATACCGCGACGACGACGGGGCAGCTCGCCGCGTGGCGGGTCAGGCGCACGACGCGGGCGTCCAGGGCCATGCGTTCCCCGCCGAACTGCGCTCCCCATCCCGTGCCTTCCGCTATCGAGATCGCCTTCCGCTCCCAGTCCCGCGATCGCAGGGCCGACCCGTCGGCGGTTGCCGTGTCGGGCAACGCGTCGAGAAAGCCCGCTGACGCCAGCTTCGCCGCGAGCGCCGTTTCCTCCGGCCCCTGTCCCCCGATGGCCACCGCGATGCGGTAGGGGGGGCAGGCCGACACGCCCAGGCTCCCGATCGCGCGACGCAGGAAGTCTTCGAGCCCGGCGTCCGTGAGTACGGCCTTCGTCTCCTGGAAGAGCGCCGTCTTGTTGGAGGAGCCGCCGCCCCTGACGACGAGAAGGAAGCGGTACTCGTTCCCGGGCACGGAAAAGGACTCGAAGGGGACGGGGAGGTTGGTGCCCGTGTTCCGTTCGCTGAAAATATCGACGGGAGCGACTTGCGAGGCGCGGAATCCGCCCTTCCGGTACGCGGTGAGGACGCCCGCGGACACGGCGTCGTGATCGTCGGCGAGGAAGCCGACCGCGCCCGGACCGGGTTCGACGAAGATCGCGTCGCCCCTGAAGCCGTACACGCAGGCCGTGCCCGTGTCCTGGCAGAGAGGCAAACCCGTCTCCGCGGCGGCGGCCGCGTTCTCGAGGAGGCTTTCCAGGACGAAGCGCCCGCGCTCCGTCCTGCCCTCGGCCCGAACTGCGCGCCCGAGCCGTTCGAGGTAGCCCCTCCGGTACAGGAGGTTGGCGTCGGTGGCTGCCTCGCGCAGGAGGGTTTCGATGGCGGGCGCGTTCACGACGACGATATCGCGTCCCCGAAAGCGTTCCGTGGTGACAGGGGGCGCGTCCAGCTTCCGGTATTCGATCACCTCGTCGTCGTCGCGTTCGGCGGCCAGGGATTCGAGGAGGGAACGCAGGAAGGAGGGCGTCACGGCCGGCTTCCCTTCACCAGGGCCTGCGCGAAAGCCGCACCGCGCCCGAGGGGCAGATTTCGTCGCAGCAGTAGCAGCGCACGCAGCGGGAACGGTCGATGGACACGCGCCGTCCCGCCTTGCCGCCGGGGACGAGGCGGAGGGCTTGCGCCGCGCAGATCTTCACGCAGCCTCCGCATGCCGTGCACTTTGCCGCGGAAAAGAAGGGCCGGGGCGAGGCGATGTTGCGCACGATCGGACGGAGCTTCGCGGGCAGGAAGCCGTGCAGGAAGTCCCGCTCGCCGGTCGTCGCGACGAGCCTGAAATCCCCGACCCGTGCGTCCTCCAGGGACACGCCCGCGACGCGCACGGAAGCCGGATCGAACAACCCGCGCCGCAGCGCGTCCGCCAGGTAGGGCACGACCTCCGGATCGTAGCCGATCATCGAGGCCGCCGCCCAGTCGAGGGCGAAGACATCCGGGGAAGCGAGGATGAAGCCGACCCGCCTCGGCGTGCCGTGGTTGGGGCCGGGGCCTTCCATGCAGATGACCGCGTCCATGATCGACCAGGCGGGTCTGGCCGCCAGCGCGATGTCGACGAGGGCCGCTCCGAATTCCGGCCGTCCGGGGAAGCGGAGATGCATGCCCGCTTTCACCAGTCCGGGAACGACGCCGAAAAGGTTCTTGACGGCGCCCGTGAAGAACGTAAGACCGTGGGTCTTGAGCTTGGGCAGGCTCACCACGAGATCGGCTTCAGCGACCGCGCGCGCCACCTGGACGCGCTTCAGGACCGTTCCCGACGGCACTTCGATTTCGACCGGATCCGAAAAATCGACCCACTGCGCGCCCTCGGCGATCGCGGCGGCCTTGAGGCCGGACTTGTCCCCCACGAAGTCGCCGGACTGGAAGGCGGGGGAGTCCCCGACGCGCACCACGGCCGCCCCGAGTCCGCGGCAGGCGCGGATCGCGGCGCGCAGGACCGCGGGATGGGTCGTCACCGCGGCGTCCGGTTCGCATGCCCGGAGCATGTTCGGCTTGAGGAGGACGGTCCGACCCCGGGGATCGAAGCCGCCTGAGAGCCCGATGGCGTCCCGGACTGCCGCGTCGACGAGGTCCTGTTCATAGTCCGGACAGCGCGTTATCGCGACCCGTGGTTCCATGTCGTGTCCCTTTCGGTTTCCCGGCGCCGCCGGGCCGCGTGAAAAATGCCATGAAACGGCCCCAGTATCAAGCCGGCCAAGGGGGTTCACAGGCGCGCGGAGAGCCCGAACGAAACGTTCCACGTGATGCCGCCGCCCTCGGGGAAGGCAGCCGCGCATGATGCGTCGAGGGCGAGCGGCAGGGGGAAGGGTTCCACGCAGGCTTCCAGAGCGACGGAAGGGGCGGGGAAGGCCGTTCCGTCGGGGATGTATGCCCTGGCCGAACACGCGAGCGACCACCAGCTTCCCGACGTGAACAGGCCCGCGCCGCCCGAGGCGCCTGACTGGAAGGAATCGCCATATACCGCCGAGAACGCGAGGGAGACGGCGGCCCAGCGCCTGAGCGAGCCGAAACCGGCGGCCAGTGCCGCTTCCCCCGAGTATGATGCCGACCGATCGAAGGGAGACGCCGTGTCCGCAGGAGCGCCCCTGCGTTCGAGGGTGGCCCGGGGCGAGAGGGCCCAGCCGCCCGGCAGGACCGCGGCCCAGAGCACGGAAAGGCGAAGCGATCCATCCCCGACGTACTCCCCGACCGTCGCGTGAAGGCCGGCTTCGAAACCGCCACCGACCGCGATCGCCAGCGAAGCGGCCGCCCGCGTCGCGTCCACCCCGGTTCCGCCGGTTTCCAGCTCGATGCCCGCGGCCGTCCGCACAGACCAGGGAGGATCGGCGAAGGGAGAGGGAAGGTGTTCCGGTCCGGGCAGGCCCGATAGAAGGCCCGCGGGGAAACCCGCGCTTCCCGCATCCGCGACGATGAACAGCGGCTCGACGCCGGCGGCTTCCCCGCCGCGATCCCGCTCTTCCCCGACGTGGACGAAGGGCACGACAAGGTAGCGTCCGTCGGGCACGGGAAGGCCCTCGCCGTCGAGGCCGTCCCATTCCGCGAGGAGCAGGCCGGGCGACAATTCGGCCGGTTCCATGTACAAGGTGCGGATCGGCGACCCGGCTTCCGCCGAAATCGCGAGATCAACCGACCCGCGGGCCGAAATCTCCGCGCGGAACCTGACAAGTCCTTCGCGGCCGCGCGCTCCCGGAGCCAAGGTCGTCCTGGACGCCGCCAGCGACAGGAGCGCGAAGGGAGCCGGCTCGAGTCGAAGTGGCAACACCGTCCGGAGATCCGGGCTGATTTCCACCGTCGTTTCGGCGGGTAGATAGCCGAAGGACGAAACGCGGATCGTCCTGGTACCCGCCAGCAAGGAATATTTCCGGATGCCCGGCCCGGCGGCCTGCAGTTCCCCGTGGACGAGCGGCGCCGGCTTTCCGTCGATTTCGACGAGCACATCGCGTGGCCAGGTTTCCAGTTCGAGTTCGCCGCGCGGGGCTTCGAGGATGAGGAGAACGCTGACGGTCGTGTCCCGCTCGATGATCACCTCGAGGAAGGCGTCCGTGAAACCCGGCTTTCTGGTCCGGATCGTGTGCCGGCCCGGTTCCACCGCCCTGGCTTCCACGGGAGCGTATCCGGCGTAGAACCCGTCGATCTCGATGACGGCGCCCGGCGTTTCGCAGTCTACAGAGAGCGCCGTGGCGCCCGGAGTCGCCTTGACGGTGATCGTCACGGAAGGGGTCGAAACGTCGGCAGCCGCGCGGAGAAGCGCCGCGGCGAGGAACGCCAAGGCGAGCGCGCATGGACGGAAGTGGGGATGTCGTGGTTCCATGGTCATAGTCTACGCCCTTGCGTCGATCGCGTAAAGTTCCGCCGGGCGCGTCGAAACGGAATCCTTCCGGGAAGGCTGGGTGAAATCCCGGGATCCCCGCGGGCGGAAACGAAAGCGGGCCGCGGAGGCGGTCGAAGGTTGCGCGGCTGCATGATTCGGTCTAGAGTGTAGGACGGTGCGCGCATTCCGCGCGGCGCCTCTGGCAGGGTGATTAAAAAGGCCATGGAGCCTTGTCCGGCACTGCCTTGCATGATGCAATTGCGCAGAAGACCGCAGGGTTCTTCGCGAACAAGTTCGCCGGGGAATTGCGGAGCAGGTCGTTGTCGCGGGTGTGCTCGCGCAGCCACGGGTTTTTCAACGACCTGCGAGGAGACTACCGCATGAACACGATCATCCCGATCGCGTCGGGAAAGGGCGGCGTGGGGAAGACCATCCTCGCGGCGAACCTCGGTCCGGCGCTCGCCGGGCGGGGCAAGACCGTCGTTCTCGTCGACCTTGACCTCGGCGGTTCCAACCTGCATACCTGCCTCGGCGTCAGGAACACGCAGCCCGGCATCGGCGCGCTCATCTGGAAGAAGGAGCGCAAGCTCGAAAACGTCCTCGTCGGGACCGATATCGAACGCCTGCATTTCGTGCCGGGCGACAACCTCATGCCGGGCGCCGCCAACCTGGAATTCTTCGTCAAGAACCGCATCGTCAGGGAACTCGGGAAGCTCGCCTCCGATTACGTGATCCTCGACCTCGGCGCGGGCACTTCCTACAACGTCGTCGATTTTTTCCTGCTGTCCTTCCGGGGCATCGTCGTCGTCAGGCCCGAGATCACCTCGGTGCTGAACGCGTATTCCCTGCTCAAGACCTGCGCGTACCGCATGCTCTTCCGGTCGTTCGCGAAGAAAAGCCCCGAACGAGGGCGCGTCACGGCCTTCGTGGCCGACCGGCTGGAAGGCTCCGGCAGAACCTTCCTCGACCTCGCCCGCGAGCTTGCCCGCGATTTCCACGGAACCGCCGCGGCTGCCCTCGGCCAGCTCTCCGGTTTCGTGCCCCGCGTCGTCGCGAACCAGGCGCGGTCCGCCGAGGAAGTCCCCATCTTCAGGAAACTGCGGGAAGTAGTGTCGCGCAACCTCGGGATCGGCCTGGAATTCTCGGCCTTCCTGCCCGACGATCCCTGGGTGCCGGTCTCGGTCGCCGAACGTACCCCGCTCTTCGCGTCCCGGCCCGATGCCCCGTTCTCGAAGGCCGTGGACGGGCTCGCGGAGGCTTTCGTTTCCCGCGATCCGTCGCTGCCGCCCCGCCTCTTCGACGACGACCTGGACGCGGAGGCGGCCAGGTCCTTCGCGGAAGCGGGGCTCGCGGGGGTCGAGGCGCCGGATTCAGGTGAAGCGCCGGTCGACCTCTATCCGGGAGACGAAGGACCGTCGTTGTGAAAACGGTCCGGGGCGGGGATCCGCTTCCCTGATCAGGGTGAAAAGCGCTACCATGCCGCCCATCATGATCCGCCTTTCCCGGCCCGCGCCGCGGGCGCTTGCCGCCGTTTTCTGCCTCGCCGTTCTCGTCGCCTGCGGGCGCAAGCCTTCTCCCGCGCCCGCAGGGGTTCCCGCGATCCGGGCCGGCGATCCCGCCGACCTGTACCGCGAGGCGGTCGCGAAGCTGGTCCCCGACGCCAGGGCGGTCGTCGCCCGGCTGTCCGTCTTCGGGCTCTGCGCCCAGGTGCTCATGGTCGGTATCGGCGGTTCGGGCAGCATCCCGCCCGCGACCCGCGATTTCCTGTCCCGGGTACCCGCGGGCGCCGTCATCCTGTTCGCGTTCAACGTACCGAAGGATCCCTTGGCCCTCGCCGCGGCCCTCGGCGAACTCCAGGACCTGGCGAAGGTTTCGGGAGCGGGCATCCCGCCCTTCGTCGCCCTGGATCACGAGGGCGGGGGCGTGTTCAGGTTTTCAGGCGGCGTGACGAAGCTGCCGAGTCCCCGGTCGGTCGGCGAGCTCGACGATCCCGCCAGTCCCGCGGACGAGGGCGCCGATGCCGCGTACGCCTTCGGCGGGATCGCCGCGTCGGAACTGCGGGCCCTCGGCGTGACGCTCAACCTGGCCCCGGTAGCGGAAGCCGGGGGTTCGGCCTTCCTCGGCGTCCGCGCCTATTCCGACGATCCCGGGCGCAGTGGGAAGATTGCGGCGCGTTTCGTCGAAGCCCTGCAGTCCGGAGGCGTGGCCGCGGCCGCGAAGCACTATCCCGGCAATGCCCCGGGCGATCCGCACGCGGGCCTGGTCACGCTCGATGCCGGGCTCGATGCCCTTGCACGGCGCTACGACCCTCCTTTCGCCGATACCATAGGTGCGGGCGTCGCCTTTGTCCTGCTGTCCCACGTCATCGTACCCGCCATCGATGCGGAAGCGCCCGTCTCGCTCTCCCGCGCGGCGGTGACGGGAAGACTCAAGGGTTCGCTTGGCTTTCCCGGCGTCGTGCTCACCGACTCCGTGACCATGAAAGCCCTCAGCTCGCGCATGTCGCCGGGAGAAGCCGCGGTCAGGGCGCTCCTGGCGGGAGCCGACATGGTCATGGTGTCGGGGCAGGCGGTGGCTTCCGAAGCCCATGCGGCGCTCGTGGAAGCGGTCGGAAGCGGGCGCCTGTCCCGGGAGCGGCTGGAGGACGCGGCGGTCCGGATCGTCGTCCAGAAACTGCGCTTCGCGCTCCAGGACGAAACGGATCCCGTGAAGCGCTCCGCGCGGCTCGAAGGATTCGCGGCGCTCGTGAAGGCGAACGGGGAGAAGGCGGTCAGCCTCACGGTGAACCGGGATCGGCGGTCGGTCCCAAAGCCATGAAGCCTTTTTTGCTGCCTGTCAGGGGATGGAAGCGACTTCCCAGAAATCGCAGGCGACATGGTATTCGGTGAATCGTTCCGCCGACTTCGAAGGCGATTTCCCGCCGCCCGACACTTCGAGGACCGTCCCGTACACGTACAGTTTTTCGCCCGCAGCCGGTTCGTCGGGGAAGTACACGACGATCTGGTACGTGCCAATGTCGAAGTAATAGGGAGTCCTGCCCGGCAGGTCCGCGATAAGGTGCTGCCAGGGCAGCTCGGAGACCGATCCGAGTATCCGCACGCGCTCGCCTGAAAGCCCGGGCAGTTCCCCCGCGTCCCCGACGACGCGGTACTGGGCTTTTCCCGCGCCGGCACAGCCTGCGGCCGCGACGGCGGCTGCCAGGATGAAATTCCCGAAGTGTCCCATCGTTCCCTCCTTCGAGCCGTGCGGGCAAGGATTCCGCGGGGCCGTCATGGTGAAGTATAGCCCCAAGCCGCCCGGTTTCGCCCACCCGCCGGGGAATGTTTTTTGTGCGCGGTGTTGAATAATGTCCGGCGTTCCGACACCATGCCGGTACCGGGGCGCCGGGCGGAAATTCCCGGCATCCGGAAGGAACCTGGAGGTGCCTCATGCCCGTCATGAAATTCCCGGGAACGGAATTCGCCGTCGGAGATCCCGAAGCCATCCCGCTCCTCCCCGGGAAGCTGCCGTCTCCCGCGGAAACCCGGGCCGCGCTGGATCGCTGCATCGTCTCGGCGTCGGGGTGGAGGACGGTGTTCGCGGGGGACGGCGGCGGGGATTCGCTCGATCCCGAGCCTTCCCCGGCCAACCGTTTCCTGGCGGGGTGCATGGCGCTCGCGTTTTCGGAATTCCTCGTTTCGCGGAGCGGACGCGCCCCCGTCGTCGCCCTGGGCGTCGACACCCGCCCCACGGGACCCGCGATCGCGGGGATCATGGCGCGGGTTTTCCTCGGAACCGGTGTCCGCGTCCGCTACCCCTTCATGATAGCGGCCCCGGAGATAATGGCGTGGACGCGTGCGTGCGCCCTGCTCCCCGCGGGCGCGGCGGAGCGGATCGACGGGTTCTGCCTTGTCACCGCGAGCCATAATCCCCCGGGCCACAACGGAGTCAAGTTCGGCCTCGGTTCCGGGGGCGTGCTCGCCGCCGCCGACGCGCTTCCCCTGGCAGCACGCTTCCGGGAGCTCGCGCTCGATCCGGCCACGCGGGAGCTGCTGCCCGGGATTCTGGAAAAAGCGGGGGCTGAACGCCTGGGAAGGCTCTACGCCGGCTGCCTGCGCGAAAAGCGGCTCGCGTATTCCGCCTACCTGCTCTTTTCGCGCGAAGTGGCATCGGGTACCGACGACCTGACCAAGCAGGAGGAATTCTTCGAATCGCTGTCCGCGGACGTGGCCCGAGCCGCGGGGGCGAGGGCCGGCTGCGCCTTCGGGGTGGTGGCCGAGATGAACGGTTCGGCGCGCTCGCTCTCCGTGGATGTCGATTTCCTCGAATCGCTTGGCGTCACCGTGAAGGCGGTCAACGCCGTCCCGGGAACGTTCGCGCATCGCATCGTGCCCGAAGGCTCCAGCCTCGACCTCTGCCGCGTCGAGCTCGAAAAAGCCAGGGCGCAGGATCCCGGTTTCGTCCTCGGCTACGTGCCGGACTGCGACGGCGACCGGGGCAACATCGTCGCCTGGGACGACCGCCTCGGGCGCGCCCTTCCGCTCGAAGCCCAGGAAACATTCGCCCTGGCCGTGCTCGCGGAGCTGGGGGACCTCCATCGCTCCGGTGTTATCGGGGGATTACACGGCGCGAAGGCCGCGGTCGTCTGCAACGACGCCACGTCGCTGCGGATAGACCGCATCGCCTCGACCTTCGGCGTCGAGGTCCGTCGTTCAGAAACCGGCGAGGCCAACGTGGTATCCCTCGCCTCGGCGCTCCGCGACGAAGGATACCTGGTCCGCATCATGGGGGAAGGATCGAACGGGGGGAACATCACCCATCCTGAGGCCGTCCGCGACCCGCTCGCGACGATCGCAGCCGTCATCAAGCTGCTTTCCACCCGCGACGACGGCTCGAAACGGGGGATCTTCCGTTCGTGGCTCGGCCTCCTCGGGCGGGATGGCGACTACCGCGATGATTTCACCCTCGCGGACGTGGTCGCCACGCTGCCCGCGGCGCGGACGACCGGTGCCTTCGAGGAGCGCGCCGCGCTCCGGATCGGGACCGTCGACCCCGCGGCCCTCAAGCGCGCCTTCCAGCGGGTTTTCACGCGCGAATGGCCGTCCTTGCGCGGGGAACTCATGGCGCGCACCGGCGCCGACCGCTTCGACGCGATGGCGACCAACGGGACGCAGGAACGCCGCGGCCTGGTCGACCTGGGAGAAGCGGGCGGGGGAGGGCTCAAGCTCCAGTTCTCCCGTCCGGATGGCAGCCCGGTCGCCTTCATGTGGCTGCGCGGCAGCGGGACGGAGCCCGTCCTTCGCGTCGTGGTCGATGTGTGTCTCGACCCCTCCGCGCGCGTCGTGGTCGATGTGTGCCTCGGATCCGAAGCGGGAGTCGGGCGCCCGGATGCGGCGGGAATCGAGCGTTTCCTGCATGAAAGGCTCGTCGCCATGGTCCTGGAAGCTGATGCCATGGATGCCAAAGCCTTGTAACTCGGCCGCGTTACCGGTATGATGCGCCGCGGTGATCCCGCGACCGTTTTGCCCGCCGCCCGGGCGGCGTATCGACGCGGGCAACACGGTTTTCGGCGCGGCGTCGACGCCGATCGATGGCGGCGCATCTGCCGCAGAGGAACGAATCCATGGGCATCAGGGGCGAATTGTACTCGAACCGGATTTCGGTCGAGGGCCGCACATATTTCTTCAACGTCAAGGAAAACCGCATGGGCGACATTTTCCTGAACATCGTCGAATCCAAGCCGAGCGAAGGCGAATCCTTCGACCGCCGGTCCATCGTGGTGTTCAAGGAAGACATGAAGGAATTCCTCCTCGCGCTCGACGGCGCCCTGAAGCACATGGAAGCCGCCAAGGGTGCCCGCCCGCGCACGGGCCGCAAGGTCATCAGGGAAGGCATGGTGGAAGGCGGGTACCGCGACATCGACGAGGAGGAACTGCGCTCCAACCGTCCGGATGGGCGTCCGGCCCCGCGTCCCGATCGCCAGGACGGAGCCCGCACGGCAGCTGCCCGCCCGGGACGGGAACGTACGTCCTCCGAACGCGACGCCGATCGTCCCCGCGCCGGAACCGCCGACCGCAGGCCCGTCGGCCGCCCCTTCGGGAGAACCGCGGACAGGCCTGGCGAACGATCGGCGAGCCATCCTTTCGCGCGGTCCGTCGGCCGCCGTGACGAACACCGCGAAACCGGGAGACCCTATCGTGGCGCGCGCCGCGACGACGACGATCGCCGACCGTCGGTCGGTCATGACGGGGAAGGCCGCCCGGCGCCACGGATGCACGACGAGAACCGGCCCGCCCCCCGGCGCTCCGAGGAGGGTCGCGAACGGCGCGTGTCGCTGATCGGCGGGGACGCCCCGAAACGCAGGACCTATGTCAAGAAACCGGAAGGGGTCAAGCCGCACCGCAAGGGTTCTTCGAGCCCGGGCGCCGCCGGCAAGCGCGTCGTCGTGCGGAAGAAAAAGGGGCCGGAAGGTTCCGGCGACGGTTTTATCGGCGACTGACGGCTTTCCTGACCGTGCACCATGCCCCAGCCTGCCGAAACGAGCGCGGTCTTCGGAGTGATGAACCCTGCGGCCGCCGGACCCGTCCTGAACGGTCCCCGAGCCCGCCCCGCGCAAATTCCTACAACCCGGTCCCTGCCGTAATATCTTCAGCGGAAACGCCATGGCGCTCCAGGCGGCGGTTGCGGAGCCACAGGGCGGCGTCCACGCTCACCATGAGGGCGTTGAACGCGTACATCCAGACGACGCCGTCGAGCTGGTAGAATACCTTGTTGAGGATTCCCGCCCCGTACCCCACGATCACGATGGCCAGGAACGCGAAGCTTTTGCCGCTCGTCCTCCGCGAGGTCCATGACGTGTAGATGGAAAACGGCCACGCGGCGCCGAAGCAGAGGAGCATGACGATCTCGAAAACGCTCATGGGTACTCCCGCCGGAATGCGATCCGCCCGAGAAGAATGGATCTGTGAATCAAGACCACGGCACGGAGATAATGTTGAACAAGAAAGGACAAATGATAAGGGATGAAGTGGATATTGGGTGGAGAAAAGCGTAATTTTCTCATTCATTTCGAAATCCCGGATTGTTTTTCTCGTCTATCCCTCTTGCATTCCCTCCGTGTTTCCGTGGTGAACGCTTTTTCGGTCCATCCGGAAGCGGAAGGGACGCTATTTTTCCAGGATGGTCTGGATGCGCTCGAGGACTTTCTTGCGGTCGAGCGGCTTGACGATATAGCTCTTGGCGCCGAGCAGGAGCGACTTCTTCACGATGTCTTCCTTGCCGAGGGCGCTGACCATGACGACGATGGCGTTCTTGTCGAACTCGAGGATCTTCTCGAGGGCGGTGACGCCGTCCATCTTGGGCATGGTGATATCCATCGTGACGAGATCGATGTTGGGGGAGAGTTCCTTGTATTTTTCTATGCCTGCGATTCCGTCGGACGCGCTGCCGGCGACGTCGAAACCCTCCGAAGTGAGGATCTGCCCGAGCTGCTTGGCGATGAACATGGAATCATCGACGATGAGAACCCGGTACGGCGTTCCGTCCGGTTTAAGGCCATCCGGGCGTTTTTCGTTGAGGTTCGGTATGTCGGACTTGGCGATCATAGGCGTACCGGCTCCTTTATGACGAATCGGCAGAGGGTTCGCGCGATCCGGACGGAAGTCAACGCATACCGGATGACGGCCAACGACCCTATCGACTGGCTTCCTGTAGTATATATCCCATGGGGGGGGCCTTTGCAAGTGCGATCTGCCGTCCGTGCTTCCGGGTCGATGCACCATTCCTTCGCCGACCGGATGGCTTGATCGAGCGGTCGTGTCCTTTTTCGAGCCCCGAGGACCGGCATCCATCACTTGACCTTCCGTTTCGGGGCGTGCATAATGGCTCTCACGTGCCGGGTATGCATATCCGAAAGGTCCTCAGGACAGGTCGGATTCACGCGGCAGATGAAGGAGATACGACGTGCCCTGCGGAAGAAAGCGGAAACTGCAGAAGATCGCGACGCACAAGCGCAAGAAGAAGAAGAGGAAGAATCGGCATAAGACCCGATAGCGGCGTCGCGCACAGTCGCGTCGCCCGCGTGCCCGCGACATGAAAACGGCCGCCCGTAACGGGTCGGCCGTTTTTTTCTTTTCCTCGACGGCTTCACCGTGTACACTGGTGGATATGACGACGGATATAGACGTTCTGAGATACCTGAAGCTTTTCGCCGCCAAGACCAAGAGCGGCACCATCGACTACAGGACCTTCGCTGCCCAGCTCCAGCGCCAGGCCATCGGCGCCGACCGCAGCGTGCCGCTGTTCAGGGACCTGGCGGCCAATCCCGACGTGGTCCTCCTGCCCCGGCTCAAGAAGCTGGAAACCGAGCGCAAGGTGTTCCTCAACGTCGTGGGAAACGCCGTGGACTCGATCATCGTTCCCGAGTACTACATCGACCTCATCGCCGGCGAATACCGGAAGATGGAGGAAAACCCCGACCTTCCCTTCCCCGACGAGGACTCGCTCGAGATCACCATCCCGTCTTCCTGGATGCTCCATGTGCCGCTCGAGGGCATCGTCGCGATGATGGAATCGACTTCGGCCGAGGTTCCCTTCCACAAGATCACCTTCTCCGAGGGTTTGCCCGGTTTCGTATGCCCCTCCGGGTTCACGTCCGGACACCTCCACGAACTGGCAGTCCTCAAGCTCCGCCATTACCTCCGCCAGGGCAGCAACAAGGATTACATCCAGAAGAAGCTTTCGTTTTCATTCCAGAACAAGGAAAACCAGCTTCGCGACGCATTCAATTCCCTCATGGTCAGGCCCTTCGAGGTCGTCAAGGACCTGCGTGAAAACGCGAACGATTTTTCCTTCCCCTTCTGGGCTTACCTGACCTCCCAGATCCGCAAGGATCTGGACCAGAAGCCTGAGAAGACTCCCGAGGACGTCTCCATCCTGCAGGCGGCCGCGCTCTGCGACGCATACGGCAATTATTACAAGGGCAAGGCCCAGCGCTCGGTCGACCGGGAAGCGGCTTTCAAGACTCTGGCGCAGAAATTCCGCGAGAGCCCGTTCATCTTTACCCTCGAGGAGGTCACTGACTTCCGCGACGCGAACCACCGGCCCCTGCTCGGCAAGTACAGCCGCGAGGATCTCGAGGAACGGCTCCACCGCGCGACGACGGAGGCGCCGAACGGGAAGCTTCCCGAACTGCTCGTGCTCGTGACGCCCGACGGCAAGCAGCGCTTCGTCGCGAAGGACAGGCTGCTTCCGCTCGCGGTCCGTTACATCGGCGAAGCCCGGCAGAGCCTCAGGACCTCGATCGTCAACGAGTGGCGGCTCGTCATGCTGGATCTCGCTTCCGTCCCGCCCATGGAAGACGAGGGCGCCTACAAGGCCGATCTCTCGTCGAGGCTCGAAAAGGCGTTCCCGGTGTTTTCGCTGCTCATCAAGGACCGCTACCTGCCCCTGGTCTATGCGGAACTGCGGACTTCGAAACAGGTGTCGGTCGAGCTCGCTCGCTGCTTCATCCACGACGAGTTGGTGCCGATCGACGAGCTGCTGGGCTTGAAACGGAAGCAGCTCTACTCAGATGTCAGGATGATGATGCCGCTCTGGTTCTCCTTTCCCTTCCTGCCGTTCATCGCCAGGCTCCTCAAGGCGTTCCTGGGGCCGAAACCCGGGAAACGCGCGGCGCGGAAGGAAACTGCGGATTCCACCGTTTCCAGGAAGATCGCGTTGCCCCTGGCGCAGGCGCGCAAGATCGAATTCGCCAATGCCGCCGCCCGGATCGAGAAGGTGTACGTGCCTGTCGGCGTGGCTTTCGAGGCGCACATGGCCGGCCTGGAGCAGCGCTGGAACACCATGCTCGGCGTCGAGGCGAAGAAGAACCTCACCGAGGACGTCGAAGCCCTCGTGCGGGATTACCTCAGGTCCATGCTGCGGTCGATGAAACCCTCGGAATTCACCGTCGAACGGGTCAAGAGCCTGACGTCCGCGCTCGCCGACACGCCGAATCTGGCCCAGATCCGCAACCGTGGGGCGCTCGAAGACTACCTGGCGCTCTACATGATCAAACTCCTCAAGCGCTGATGCGGGAAGCCGGGGTGAATTTCATTGCGGATTCACGGCATCGTGGTATACTGGCCGCGCGCCCGGGATTCACCGGGCGGATTTAAGGAGCTGGCATGTATACCATCCTCGTCATCAATCCGGGGTCGACCTCGACCAAGATCGGCGTGTTCGAAGGCGACAGGGAGCTTTTTACCGAAAACCTGGCGCATTCAGCCGAAGAGATCGCCGCGTTCCATTCCATAGCGTCCCAGTATGAATTCAGGGAAAAACACATTCTCGACCTGCTCAGGAAACGTGATTTCGACCTCAAAAGGCTGTCGGCCATAGTCGGCCGCGGCGGACTCCTCAAGCCCATACCCGGCGGCGTCTACGCCGTTTCCGAAACCATGAAGAAAGAACTGCTCGAAGCCCGCTACGGCGAACATGCCTCCAACCTAGGAGCCCTCATCGCCGACAAGCTCGCCAGGCAGCTCGGGGTTCCGGCCTTCATCGCCGATCCCGTGGTCGTGGACGAACTCTCCGAGCTCGCGAGGGTCTCCGGGCACAAGCTCTTCCAGCGGAAAAGCATTTTCCACGCGCTCAACCAGAAAGCGGTCTGCCGGCGCTGGTGCGCGGAGAAGGGACGCGCGTACGAGGACGTGAACCTCATCGTGGCCCACATGGGCGGCGGCATTTCCATCGGCCTGCATCAAGGCGGGAAGGTCGTGGACGTGAACCAGGCGCTGAACGGCGAGGGACCTTTCAGCCCCGAGCGCTCGGGAACCCTGCCCTCGGGCGACCTCGTCAAGCTCTGTTTTTCGGGGAAGTACTCGGAAAAGGACGTTCTCAAGATGATAACGGGCCAGGGCGGCCTCGTGAGCTTCATGGGTTCCAACGACATGCGCGTCGCGGAGAACGGCTTCAAGGCCGGGGATCCTGCCGCGACGCTCTATCTCAAGGCCTTCATCTACCAGGTCGGCAAGTACATCGGCGGCCTCGCGGCAGCCGCGAACGGCAAGGTGGACGCGATCATACTGACCGGTGGCATCGCGTACAGCCAGGACGTCGTGGACGGCATCCGCACGATGACGGCTTTCATCGCGCCGGTCATCGCGTATCCGGGCGAAGGCGAGCTCCAGGCGCTCGCGCTGGCCGGGATCAGGGCGCTCTCGGGCGAAACGCCCGCCCGATCGTACTGAAAGGGGCGTACGATGAAAAGCATCGCCGAGATCATCGAAGAGGCGAAGAAATCCGGCCGCAAGCGGATCGCGGTGGCCGCCGCCCAGGAACATTCGGCCCTGGAAGCGGCGGTCGACGCGTGGAAGAACGGGCTGGCCGATCCCATCCTCATCGGGGACGGTGCCGCCATCGACGCGATAGCTTCCGAGCTGGGGCTGGACCTTTCGCCGTTCCGCCGGATCGAGGAAAAGGACTGCGGCAAGGCCGCCGCCATCGCCGTGTCCCTGGTGAAGTCGGGCGAAGCCGACATGCTGATGAAGGGAATCCTCGACACCTCGATCCTGCTCAAGGCCGTGCTCAACAAGGAGACCGGGATCAACTCGGGCCGGCTCATGAGCCACGTCGGCGTCATGGAGGCGGATTCGTACCACAAGCTGTTCATCGTGACCGATGCGGCCATCAACATCGCCCCCGACATCCCCGCCAAGCTGGACATCATCGCGAACGCCGTCCGCGTGGCGAAGGCCCTCGGCGTCGCGACGCCCAAGGTCGCCCTCCTGGCCGCCGTGGAAAAGGTGAACTGGGAGAAGATGCCCTGCACCGCCGATGCCGCCATCATCACGCAGATGAACCGCCGCGGCCAGGTGAAGGATTGCGTGATCGACGGGCCCTTGGCGCTCGACAACGCCATCTCCGCCGGGAGCGCGAGGATCAAGAAGATCGTCTCCGACGTGGCCGGGGACGCGGACATCCTCGTGGCCCCCGACATAGAAGCCGGCAACATCCTGTACAAGTGCCTCCTCGACCTCGGTGGAGCCCGCGGGGCCGGCATCGTGGCGGGCGCCGGAAAGCCGGTGGTCCTCACGAGCAGGGCGGACAGCGCCGGGACGAAGCTGGCGAGCATCGCCCTCGCGTCGCTGGTATCGGGAGCGTGAGAGGACCGAAGGTCCGGTACGATTCAAGGCAACATGGCCGGGTGCCGGCGGGAACGCGTCGATGTCCCGACCGGAGTCAACGCCCGCCAACAAGGAGCATATATGGCAAACAAGGGCAAGCTCGAGATCGACCGGGAGCGCTGCAAGGGCTGTCTCCTGTGCGCGCGCTCGTGCCCGGTCAAGGTACTGGACGCAGACACCGCGACGAACTCGTGGGGCTACTATCCGATCAAGGCGGTCGCGGAAGAGAAGTGCATCGCCTGCGGCAATTGCTACCTCGTCTGTCCGGACGTGGCGATCACTGTCTACAAGCTGTAAGGAGGAAGCCATGGCTGAAGAAAAACGCCTCATGAAGGGCAACGAGGCCATCGGCGAAGCCGCCATCAGGGCCGGCTGCCGCGCCTATTTCGGCTACCCCATCACGCCGCAGAACGAGCTGACCGCCTACATGGCGAGGCACATGCTCGACCTGAAGCGGACTTTCATCCAGGCCGAGAGCGAAGTATCGGCCATCAACATGGTGTTCGGCGCCGCGTCCACGGGCGCGCGCTCGATGACCAGTTCGTCCAGTCCCGGCATCAGCCTCAAGCAGGAAGGCATATCCTACGCCTGCGGCGCCGACGTCCCCTGCGTGATCGTCAACGTGGCCCGCTCGGGTCCCGGTCTCGGCGGCATCTCCCCGAGCCAGGGCGACTACTTCCAGTCCACCCGCGGCGGCGGCCACGGCGACTACTACACCTTCGTCCTGGCGCCCAAGAGCGTCCAGGAAGCCGCCGATCTCACGTACCTGGCCTTCGACCTCGCCGACAAGTGGAGGGTGCCCGTGCTGATCCTCGCCGACGGGCTCATTGGCCAGATGATGGAGGGCGTCGTCTTCCCGAAGGAACGCGACCCATCGAGCCTGCCGGCCAAACCCTGGGCGACGGGCAACCAGTACAAGACCCATCGTCCGATCAACCACGTGACGTCGCTCAACCTGATGCCTCTCGAGCTGGAGGCGCAGAACAACAGGCGCTTCGAGCGCTACGCGGAGATCGCGAAATCCGAGGTCAGGTACGAGGAAATGAACGTCGACAAGGCGGAGCTCATCCTCGTCGCGTACGGCAGCTCGAGCCGCATCTCGCTCGGGGCGATCCAGGCCGCCAAGGCCCTCGGGATCGAGCTCGGCCTCTTCCGCCCCATCAGCCTGTGGCCGTTCCCGGCGAAGCGGATGGCCGAACTGGCCGCGAAAGGCAAGCGCTTCCTCGTGGTGGAAATGAGCAAGGGGCAGATGGTGGAAGACGTCCGGCTCGCCGTGAACGGAAAGTCACCCGTGGATTTCTACGGCCGGTGCGGCGGGGTCATACCGACCGAAGAGGAAGTCCTCGCCGAAGCCCGCCGGGTCCTCGGCAAGTGAGCCGGGGCAATCAAGCGAAGGAGAACAGCATGGAACTTGCATACGGGCACCCCAAGAGCCTGAAACCCATACAGACGAAGTATTGCCCCGGCTGCGGGCACGGCGTCATCCACCGGCTCATCTGCGAGGTCATCGACGAGCTGGGCCTCCAGGAGCGCTCGATCATCACGAATCCCGTCGGCTGCTCGATCTGGGCGGATCTCTACTTCGACTTCGATTCCGTCCAGCCGCCGCACGGCCGCACCCCGGCCGCGGCCACGGGCGTGAAGCGCATGCTTCCCGACCACCTGGTCGTCTGCTACCAGGGCGACGGCGACCTTGCCGCCATCGGGACCGCGGAGATCATCCACGCGGCCAACCGCGGCGAAAAGTTCACCACGATCTTCGTGAACAACGCGATCTACGGCATGACCGGCGGCCAGATGGCGCCGACCACCCTCGTCGGCCAGAAGGCCACGACCGCGCCGAACGGACGCGATCCCGGGGAAGCCGGCATGGGCTACCCGATCCGCGTCTGCGAGCTCCTCGGCCAGCTCGAGGGCACGAAGTACCTGGCTCGCGGCGCGGTCAACAACGCGGTCAACGTCCGCAAGACCAAGCAGTACATAAAGAAGGCCTTCGAAGCCCAGATGCGGGGCGAGGGCTTCACGATGGTCGAGATCCTGTCGCAGTGTCCGACGAACTGGGGGCTGGAACCGGGCGCTGCCGTCGAATGGCTGGAGAAGAACCTCATTCCCTTCTACCAGCTCGGCGAGATCAAGGACAAGCTCGACGGGGCCGCGGCTCCCGTGAAGGAGGCCGGGAAATGACGGAGAAGACGTTCATTGCGGGTTTCGGCGGCCAAGGCGTCATTTCCCTCGGCCAGCTGTGGGTATATTCAGGGATGAAGGAAGGACTCGAAGTCACCTTTTTCCCGTTCTACGGGGCGGAAAAGCGCGGCGGCATCGCGCGCGCGTCCGTCATCGTGTCCTCTTCCGAGATCGCGAGCCCGCTCGTCACGCAGGCCGACTCCGTCATCGTGATGAACGAGGATTCCCTCGCGATCTGCGAGGAAGCCGTGAGGAAGGGCGGCGTCCTCATCGTGAACTCCAACCTCGTGAAGAGCGCGCCCAGGCGTTCCGACATACGCGTCGTGAAAGTCGCCTGCAACGAACTGGCCGAAGCGATCGGCGACGCGAAATTCGCGAACATGGTGATGATGGGCGCACTGTCCAGGGTGACGGGCGCGGTCAAGCTCGACAGCTTCGAAGCCGTGCTCAGGAGCTTCTTCCCCGAGAGCAAGCACAAGTTCATTCCCATGAACATCAAGGCGGTGGAAGCCGGCAAGAAGGCCGTGTAACGCCCCGTCGTACCTGAGGCTGCCGCCGGCACGCTCGCCGGCGGCGGTTTTTCCGTCTACGACGCGTTTGGCGTCCAATGGCGGTCGATCAGGTCGCGGCACGCGACCGGGTCATGCGGGTCCGCGAAGGCGAGGCCGTCGAGGTCCAGGGGCGTCGAACGGGCCGTGCGGAACCTCGTGATGAAATCCCGGCGCGAAACCACACATGCGCCGAGCGCGAGCTTGTAGTCCATTGGCATGCCGAGATCCCAGAGTCCCGCGCCCGCGGCCTCGAGCCAGCGCCCCGTCGCCGCGAGCTGGACGGTCCCCGCGCCGGAGCGCAGCCTGAAGCCCGTGAAACTCGTATAGCACGAACCGACGAACGCGCCGATCTCCCCGGCCGCCAGGTCCGCTCCCTCGTAGAGCTCGAAGGAAACGAGGCGGGAACGGCGCGCCGACGCGGTTTCGTGGAGAAAGACGAGGCATTCGCGCAAGGCGGGCCGCAGCCAGCCATCGCCGTGCATTGTCGCGCAGGTTTCCAGCACATGCCGGAAGCACCCGTCGCGGACGAGCGTGTATCGGCGGCTCTCCCGCCTCGCCGTGCGCGTCACGCGGACTTCCCGGGGATCGACCACGGCCCGGAAGTCATGGAGCTTGGGCAGGAGCAGATCGCGCCCGTCGTCCGGCCCCTCCGTGGCCATCGGGATGAAGCCCGAAGCGCAGAGCGAATCGACGAAATCAGGATCGAAGCTGGCGCTCGCACAGAATTCCAGGGGATAGCCCGAGCAGAACCATGATGCCAGTTCGTCCGTGTCGAGCGGAGGCATGAAGAAGGGCAGGCTGGTCGCCGGGTCGAAGTCCACCCTCGCACTCTACCCGGACCCGCCCCGCCTGGCAAGGACGAACGCTCCATCCAGCCCGAGGCCCGGCCACCGCGGCATTGAACGGCGTCCGGCCATCCGTTACCATTGGAAACAGGCGGCGACGCCGGAAAGGATGGTTCCCATGAAGATGCCCAAGAGCTTCGTCATCATGCTCCTCGTGATGACGGTACTGTCGTGGTTCGTCGGCGACTACCTCATGCTCCCCGCGTACAACCTGCAATCCTTCGGCTTCTGGATCTACACGGGCTTCGGCGCCGCGTGGTTCCTGTCCCTGCTCGGGATGCTCCTCGGGATGCGGAAGTGGCCGTTGTTCGGCCTCGGCATCGGCGGCGGCATCATCTTCGTCGCCATGCTCGCCTCCATCGGCTCGTGGACCCTCTGGCCGGGCAACGATGCCCGCTATTTCCGCCAGATGGAAGTCGCGGATCGCCCGGGGGAAGCCTTCGTGAAGGATTTCCCCGGCACCGGCGAGTCGAGGGGAAGCGAGAATTTCCTCATGCTCCCGGTCATCGACAAGGAACTGTCCACCACCATCGCCCAGGGCAAGCTCGGGCAGTACGGCGCCCAGTTCCAGATGGATACGGAGATCTTCACCGCGATCTCGGTCAACAGGGGCGGCCATCGCGCCATGGTCCGGGTTTCGCCCCTGGACTATTCGGGGTCGATGGTCGCCCTGAGCGCGGGCGGCAAGGGCACCGCGGGCTACATCGAAGTCGACCAGCTCACCGAGGAAGCCCGCCTCGTCGAAGTGACCGGCGGGATGAAATATACCCCGGGGGCCATGTTTTCGCGGGACCTGACGCGGCGCCTGCGGTTCGCGTACCGCACCGCGCTCTTCGGGCCGTACAGCTTCGAGATCGACGACGATGGCAAGCCGTTCTGGGTGGTTCCCGTCCTCCGGAACACGATCGGCCTCTTCGGCGGCGCAGAACAAAAGGGACTCGTCCTGGTGGATCCCGTCTCCGGCGACCTGAAGTACTTCGAGCGCGGCTCCGAGCCGGCATGGGTCGACCGCTCGGTGCCCACGTACCTGGCGATGGAGCAGGCCAACAACTATCTGGGCCTCAAGAACGGCTGGGGCAACCGGGCGTTCGGGGAAAAGCGGGAAGTGTTCCAGCTCTCCGACGGCTACAACTATGTCTTCTCCAACAACGCGTCGGGAAGCGCCACGTGGTTCATCTCCGGCATCACCTCCCCGAACGAATCGGACCAGACCCTCGTGGGTTTCCTCATGATCAACATGAAGACCAAGGAGGCGCGGCGGTATTCCCTGGGCGGGATCACCGAGATGCGGGCCATGGAGATAGCGCAGAACGACGAGCGGGTCAGGGCCCAGACACTTGCGCCCACCTGGCCCATCCTCGTGGAAGTGGACGGGCAGGCGGCGTACTTCCTATTCCTCAAGAACTCGGTCCAGCGCCAGCGCTTCGTCTACCTCGACGTGGCCACGGGGCAGAAGGTGGCCATGGGCGACACGCTCGAAGGCGCCGCGTCGCAGTTCGCGCTCCTGACCGGAGGCAGCCCGCAGGCGGGGGTGCCTGCTCTCAGGGCGGCGGGGACGGTATTCCGGGTCCGCCAGAACGCCGCGCAGGGCACGATCCAGTTCATCCTCGATTCGGATCGGTCCGTCATGTACACCGTCGCCTCGGAGCTTTCCAACGGCGTGCGTTTCCTGGCGCCGCGCGACCGGGTCGAAGTCTCCTACCGCGCCTCCCAGTCCAATCCGTCGGAACGCTTCGTCACGGAGCTGCGGAACCTGAGCATTGAAGCGGGCGCCGCGAATGAATGAGGCGCGGCGGCGTGCGGCCGTCGCGGCGCTCGTCGGAGAAGCGGTCCGCGCGCCGGGAAGGTAATGAACCCGTCCGGGCCAGCCCGGACTGCGCTGGAGAGGGAAACGATGGCGACCAGGTACGAAAAGATCATCAACGCGTCGGGGGATTTCATCTCCCTGATAAACCGGGACTACCGCTACGAGTTCGTCAACGAATCGTATTGCCGGGAAATCGGGATCCCGGTCGAAAACATCATGGGGAAAACCGTCGCGGAAGTCTGGGGAGAGGAAAAGTTCGCTTCGAGGCTGAAACCCCTCCTCGACAAGTGCTTCGCGGGGATGGAACCGCAGGACATCGACCGCTTCAGGTTCGGCGAAGGCTACAGGTACATCCATGTCTCCTATTACCCGTACCGCGAAGACAATATCATCACGCACGTCATGATCTACTCGCACGACATCTCCGCGATCAAGGAGCTCGAATCCAGGCTCATCGACTTCGAATTCAAGGACTCCACGACGGGGCTGTTCAACCGCAAGTCTTTCGACATCGTCCTCGACATGGAGCTAGAAAAGGCGCGCAGGGCCCAACCCGGCGCGCTGCGCGCCATCCTTTTCGTCAACCTGAGGGATTTCACGCAGATCAACGCGAGGCACGGCTGCGAGGTGGGCGACCTGATCCTCGAATCCACGGGGATACGGATCAAGGAAGCCCTGCGCGCCTCGGACTACGTGTTCCGCTTCGAGGGCAAGGAACTCGCGATCATCCTCACCACGATGAAACGGGGGACCGACCTCGCGATCGTCGCCGGGAACATCCGCGCCTCTACGGCGTTCCCGTATCACCACAAGGGCACGGAGATCCAGGTCGGCTGCAACATCGGCGCTTCCATCTACCCCGTCGACGGGGATGGCAAGGCCGATCTCGTCGCCTTCGCCATGTCCGCGATGAACGAGGCGAAGGAGCGCGACGAGCCCTTCGTCATGTTCAACAAGGAACTGCACCGTGAATCCCTGCGCAAGGCGCGCATGCGCTCCGACATCAGGAAGGCCCTGGTCGAGGAGCAGTTCGATATCCACTTCCAGCCCATCGTGGACGCCGCCGGCGGCATCCTGGGAGCGGAAGCCCTCATCCGGTGGAAGCATCCCGAACTCGGATCCGTGCCGCCTTGCGACTTCATGCCCCTCGCGGAGGAAACCGGAGAGACGATCATGATCGGGCGGTGGGTGCTGTTCCGGGTCTGCAAGTTCATGAAGCGCGTGGCAGCCCTCCTGGGCGGCCGTTTCATCTCGGTCAACCTTTCCTCCAGGGAATTCGGGGGCGATGGGCTCGTGGAGTACCTCGAGGGGGTGCTGAAGACCGAGGGCGTGGATCCGCGCTCGCTCAAGCTCGAGATCACCGAGACGAGGAGCATGGCCGACATCGAGGACGCCGTCGACAGGATCCACAGGCTCGCCGGAATCGGCATCGACGTATACGTCGACGATTTCGGCGCCGGGTATTCATCGCTTTCCTGCATCAAGCGGCTTCCCGTCAAGATCATCAAGATCGATCGCTGTTTTACCGAGAACATCGCCGAAGACGAGGACGATCGCAGGTTCATCGCCGGCATGATCGGCATGATCGGTAGCAAGGGAAAGACGGTGCTCGTGTCCGGCGTCTCCGACCGGAAGCAGTACGAAACCCTGCGAGCCCTCGGTGTCGACCGCATGCAGGGGTTCTTTTTCAGCCTGCCCATGGGCGCCGATGCATTCGAGGATCTCCTGGTGATGGGCGGGACACTGCCGCTGGCTGCGATTGACCCACGCTCCGCGGCCCTGCGGGAGCGCTGAAGCAGGCGCAGCGCGCCGCGAAAGACCGCCTGGTTTGCCCCTATCCGCGCGTGTGCGTTTCGAGCTATACTCCGTTCCAGGCTGATTATCGGAATACGAAGCGCTCCTCGCCGCTGCCTCTTCCCCGATCCGGCACACTACCAACGTCTACCACAAGGACCATGATGAACGACAGTACTTTCGCTTCCCTCGGGCTCATCGAATCCATTCTCGCCAACCTCCTGCGTGAAGGTTACGAACGCCCCACTCCCATCCAGACGGCTTCCATCCCGCCCCTCCTCGAAGGCCGCGACCTCCTCGGTTGCGCCCAGACGGGCACCGGGAAGACCGCCGCCTTCGCCCTCCCCATCATCCAGCGTCTCTCGCTTTCCCCGAACAAGCCGAATCCCCGGAGCTGCCGGGTTCTCGTCGTCGCACCGACCCGCGAACTCGCCGCCCAGATCGACGCCAGCTTCGAAGTCTACGGCCGCGGGTTCCGCCTCGCGCATGCCTGCGTGTTCGGCGGCGTGGGCAAGGCCCCCCAGGTCAAGGCCCTTTCCCGGGGCGTGGACGTGCTCGTCGCGACGCCCGGGCGCCTCCTCGATCTCCAGTCGGAAGGCCAGGTACGGCTCAACGCCGTGGAAATCGTCGTGCTCGACGAGGCAGACCGCATGCTCGACATGGGCTTCATCCGCGACGTCCGCAAGATCATCGCCCTTCTGCCGGCGAAGCGCCAGACCCTGCTGTTCTCGGCCACCATGCCTTCGGACATCGCCGGTCTCGCCTCGTCGATCCTCAGGAACCCGATCAGGGTTTCCGTTTCCCCCGACAAGCCGGCGGTCGAGCTCATCGACCAGAAGGTGGCGTTCGTGGAGAAGAACGACAAGCGAGCCTTCCTCGCGGGCCTCATCCACGCGCAGAACGTCGGGCGGGCCTTGGTGTTCACGCGGACCAAGCACGGGGCCGATCGGCTCGTCAAGTCGCTCGAATCCTCCGGGATTGCGGCGGCGGCCATACACGCGAACAAGAGCCAGAACAACCGGACGCGGACCATGGACGGCTTCCGTTCCGGTTCGCTGCGCATCCTGGTCGCCACGGATCTCGCCGCCCGCGGGATCGACGTGGACGGCATCACCCATGTCTTCAACTTCGAGCTTCCCGACGTTCCCGAAACCTACGTGCACCGGATCGGGCGCACCGCCAGGGCGGGTGCCTCGGGCATGGCCGTGGCCCTCTGCGACAGCGGTGAAAAACCTTTGCTCAGGGCGATCGAGAAGATCCTCGGCCGGAAGGTTCCCGTGGCGGCCGGACCGGATTTCGAATCGGCCGAAAAAGCCGCCACCACGGCGCGGCTCTCCGGAGCCGACCGCGAGGTCGAACGCCCGCGCCGCGAATACGGACAGGGGGGAAGGAACCAGGCGCCCGCGCGTGCCCAGGCGGGTCGGGGAGCAAGCCTGGCGGCGAAACCCGGACGCGATGCTTCGCGCGGCCGCAATGCCGGGAATGGCGGAAGCTCCCAGCCGAACCGCGGCAATGCCCGCGGAGGCCAAGCCGCCGGCGGACGCTCCGGATCTCCCCGCGGGGAGCGCAACGAAGGCTACGGCCGCCGGGGCAGCCTCGCTTCCTGATCACCTTCGGGTACCGCGGAAAAAAGGAAGGATCGGTTCCATCACCACTTCCAGGTTTCCACCGACACGCCGCGTCGTTTCCGGTGTCGCCGTGGTGCGGACTCGTGAACCATGCCGGACGTGTCCTGGCGCGCTCACCGGGCGTCGATGCGGCGGCGGGACGTGCCCATGGGACGGGCAGAACGGGTCCATGATGTGCCCCGTCGCCGCGCCCGAACCTGGTCGCACGACCCCGACTCACCGTGTCGCGATCGTCTCCGCGACACGCATGCCGTCGATGGCCGCCGACATGATGCCGCCCGCGTACCCGGCTCCCTCGCCGCAGGGATATAGGCAGCGCACCGCGCTTTCGAGCCGCTCGTCCCTGAGTATCCTGACGGGCGACGAGGTCCTGGTTTCGACGCCCGTCAGCAGGGCGTCGGGCCGGGCGAAACCCGGGATCTTAGCGTCGAACGCGCGCATGCCCTCGCGGATGGCGCAGGCGACGTAATCGGGAAGACAGCCGTTCAGGTCGGCCAGGGCGAAGCGGCCCGTGACGGAAGGCGTCACGGCGCCCAGGGACGCGGACGGCCTGCCTTCGCTGAAATCGACGAAAGTCTGGACGGGCAGGGCGAACGCACCGCCGCCGGCTTCGAAGGCGAGCCGTTCCCACTTTCTCTGGAATTCCATCCCGGCCAGCGCTCCCTCGCCGCCGAAATCATCGGGACCCACGGTCACGACGACGGCGCTGTTCGCGTTGGGCGAATCCCGCCGGAAGTCGCTCATCCCGTTGCAGGCGATCATGCCCGGCTCCGAGCTCGAGTTGACGACATAGCCGCCGGGGCACATGCAGAAGGTATAGACCCCCCTGCCGTCCGCCGCGCGGTGGGTGAGCCTGTAGTCGGCGACGGGAAGGGCCGGGTGCTTCCATGCGTCCCCGTACTGCCCGCGCGAGATCATCTCCTGGGGATGCTCCACGCGGAGCCCGATGGCGAAGGGCTTGCGCTCCAGGGGCAGGCCCTGGTCGTGCAGGAAGCGGAAACTGTCCCGCGCGCTGTGGCCGATCGCCAGCACGACGGCGGCCGCATCGATCCGCTCCGAGCCGCCGACGACGACGCCCGAGGCGCGATCGCCCGAGAGCAGGATGCCCGTGACCCTGCTCCTGAAGCGGACCTCGCCTCCGAGGGAAACGATCTTTTCGCGCAGCCGTCTGACCACGCCGCGGAGGTAGTCCGTGCCGACGTGGGGTTTGGCCTCCCAGCGTATCTCCGGGGGCGCCCCAGCTTCGACGAGTTCCCCGAGTATCCTGCCCGAGCGAAAGCCCTCGTCCGCGATGGACGTGGCGAGCTTGCCGTCCGAGTAGGTGCCGGCGCCGCCCTCTCCGAACTGAATGTTGGATTCCGGGTCGAGGATTCCCGTCTCGAAGAAAGCGTTCACCGCGCGGTGGCGGGCATCCACGTCATCCCCCCGTTCGAGCAGGAGGGGTCTGTATCCGTGCTCGGCCAGGAGGAGGGCGCAGAAGAGCCCGGCGGGTCCGGCCCCGACGATGACGGGCCGTCCGTCGAGCGTGCGGCGCGGGGGGGGGAATTCGTATGTCCCGTTGACGGCCACGGACTGGATGCCGTTCCCGGTCGGGGCCGCGGATGGCTCGCGCTTCAGCTCGACGATCACGGAATAGACGAAGCGGATGTCGCGCCTGTCGCGGGCGTCGACGGATTTCCTTTCGATCGAGAATCCGGCGAGGTCGGCGGCCCTGACGCCCAGCAGTTGGAGCGCTTTCCGCTCGATGTCGGATTGGGCGTGGTCGAGCGGCAGCTTCAGCTGCCGGATCCTGTAGAACGGCATTAAAACCGGACCGTCCCGCCCAGGTAGTATTCCATCGGGAAGAGGTAGCTCGGAGCGTCCTTCCCGAAGAGGCGAAGGGAGGGGAAGGCCTGGAAGCGGTTGTCGTAGGCGATTCCGTCCGGGGGCGCCACGGGCACGACCCCGTCGGCCTGCGCGACTTCCGGCGAAATGAAGCGTGAAAAGAACGCGACCAGGGGGCGCCATTCCGCGCGGAAACCGAAGCTCCGCCCGAACGATAATTCGACCGCCGCCTTGAACCTTGCGCCCGCCGGCAGCCAGGGCGAGATCCCATCCCCGAGATCCAGCCGTGAAAGGACGGATCCGCCGAGGAAGAAGCGCCATCCGGAAGCCGGATCGCCCAGCTCGCGAAGGATGCCGATCTCCGGCTGCAGCCAGGTGACGACGATGGGGCTGAAGCTCGTCATGAGCCGGTTCGTGTCGATCTCGACGGTCAGGAAAAGGCCGCGGACCGGCAAGCGCGTCTCGAATTCCGGGTACAGGAAGAAGGGGAAGCCGTACATGAGGTGCAGCCCGGTGGAGGGCACGGCCTTCTGGTCCAGGCGAAGGTCCGCCCCCCCGGTTTCGATGAACACGTCCATGTCCACGGGGTACCAGCCGTACCTGGTCGCCCTGAATACGAGGCTTGAACCCTCGATTTCCTTTTCCAGGGCAAGCAGGCCGTCGTCGGGAAGCTCGAACCTCCGTCCGTCGCCGAAGGCCAGCGCCGTGCCCGGGACGCCGGCGATCCGCACGGTTGCAAGCTTCGCGCCGGAGCGGTATTCGAGCTCCTCCACGATCCGCTCGGTGATCTCGTTCCGCACGCGTTGCTCGATCCTGGGCAGGATCCGGCCCGCGGCGTCCGCGAGCGGACCGGCGAGGGTCGAAGCGATGCCGCGGGCGTCCGCCCCGCCGACGGGGAAATCGAGCGTCGCCGAACGTTCGGGGAAGAGCGCGTCGGTGAAGACCGCGCCGGCCGTCATGCCGGAACCCGTGCCGGTCCCGAAGGAGATCGCGAGGAAGGCGTCCGCGGCCTCATGCGTCTCCACGATCGCGATCGATTCGACCCCCGTCAGGGCCGTGATGATGAGCTCGCGCGCCAGGATCCCCGACACCGCGCCCGTCGGCGTTTCCACGAAAAGCCGACGCTCGACGAGGTCGGCGGGCGCGCCGTCCTGCGCCTCCGCCGGGGCGGGCAACGCGATGATGCACAGGAGCAGGGCGAGCGCCGCGCCGCAGCGGCTTTTCAGAATTCCCATGACGCCCCCCCGAACAGGTTGGCCGACGGCAGGGCATCCAGGCCGAAGGTGCCGCCGAAGCGGACGCCGAGGAAGGGATCCAGGTCGCCCGAGGACGTTTCCGCGACGACTTCGAGGAAGGTCCCGTTTCCGGTTGCCGGAAAGCTCGACAGACCGCCGCGCTCGGCATAGTACCGGAGCGAGCCGGAGAGCCTCACGGGCGAATCGTAGTCGGAGAATGGGTGCCAGCCCGCCTGGATGGACAGCCTGCCCAGGGTTCCCGGATCGGCGGTCCCTGTCGGATCCATCAGGCGGGCATACGGATCCTCCGGGCTCAGCCAGGCCGCGGTGACCGAAGCCCCGAGGAAGATCCGGTCCGGCACAGGATACCAGCGGGCTCCCGCTTCGATGCCGAGGGGAAGATCGCCGCACCACGAGGCGAACGCGTCGAAGCGCCTGATCCTGGCAAGGGCGGGGAAACGCAGCTCGGTCATTTCGGGGACGATGTCGATCGTCAGTTTCCGGTCGTAATGGTCGGCCAGCTTGAGCGTGACGGAAAGCTGGGTCCCGGCCTTCGCTTCGATGGCGCAGGAGCCGTCCCGGACGGTTCCGAGTTCCCTGGGACCCGCCCATACGCCCGCGCCCTCGTCCGGCGACCGTACGGCGACGAGCACCGCCGCCCCGCGCCCGGATGGGTCGTCCACGACGCGTTTCACCACGCGGACCTTCTGGCTTCGCACCACGATTTCGGCCGGACCGAGCGGCTTGAGGGTTTCGCGCGCCCTGGCCGCCACGAGGGCCGCGACGCGGTCGATGGTATCGAAAATGCCCACGCCACCTTCGCCCCGCTCGACGAGCCCGATGGCGGCGCGGTCGGACAGCACGTCGTAGGCCCTGAGCCCGACCACGATTTCGTCGCCTTCGATCGCGTAGAACCCGATGATGGCGATGTCGGCTCCCGATCCGGCCGCGCGGCGCATCGCCGCTTCGGCGGAAAGCATGTCGTCCCGTTCCGTTTCCGCGCCGTCACCCCGTACGATCCCGTATCCGGCGCGCTCCAGCTCGAGCGAGATGGACCGGGCGAGGACGCCGGAAAATGCGCCGCTGCCCAGCACCTCCGTCGACAGGTCGACGAAACCCGGTATGAGGGCGAAGCGCTTTCCCTCGTCCTGGGCGGGGACTGACGCCGCGAAGGATGCGAGGAAGAAGATGGCGAGGATAGGGAAGCGCATATCCGGGAAAGATACGCCGTTCCGGAGCATTTTTCAATCCGGGCGCGCCCCGTGCACGCGCGCGGCTTCGAGGTCGACGCCGTTCACCGCGGTGACGCGGGCGCGGATCACGTCGCCCGGACGGCAGCTCGAGTCGTCGAGGACGACGAGGCCGTCCACGTCGGGCGCGTTCAGGTAGGCCCTGCCGATCGCCAGGTCCTCTCCCTGTATCCGTTCCTCGACCAGGACTTCGAGTTCCCGCCCGAGGAAGGCGCGCAGCCGCTCCCCGGTGATGGCGAGTTGCGCGTCCTCGATCGTGGCCTTGCGCCAGGCGGCGATTCTTTTCGGAACGCGCGCCTTGTAGGCCGCCGCGGGCGTCCCGTCTTCCCTCGAGTACACGAAGGCCCCGAGCCACTCGAGCCGGGCACGGTCCTGGAAATCGCGCAGGACGCCGAAATCGTCCGCCGTTTCCCCGGGAAACCCGACGAGGAAGGTCGAGCGGAGCGCCGCGGCCGGGAGCCTCGAACGTATCGCATCTACCAGGCGCAGGTAGGTTCCCGTATCGCCTTTCCGGCCCATGGCGCGCAGGACGGGTTCGGCGGCGTGCTGGAAGGGTATGTCGAAGTAGGGCAGGATGCGGGGATCGGCGGCGCAGGTCGCCAGCACTTCCATCGGGAAATGGTCGGGGTGGATGTAGAGCATCCGGACGCGGAAATCGGCATCGATGGTCCGGAGCCCGTCGAGGAGTTCGGGAAGCATGGCCCTGCCTCCGAGATCCGTCCCGTATGATCCCAAGTCCTGCCCGATCAGGTTGATCTCGAAAATGCCGCGTTGCACGAGCGCACTGGCTTCGGCGAGGACATCGTCCATGGGCCGCGAGCGCATGCCGCCCCTGATCAGTGGAATGGCGCAGTAGGAACAGCGGTTGGAGCAGCCCTCGGCGATCTTGAGGTAGGCGCTTCGGGGAAAGGAAAACAGGCGGGTCCTGTCGACGGGCGCCGGCTGCGCGATCTTCGGGACGAGGGGCCTGCGGTCGGACGACATCGCGCGACCCGCGGCCGCGACCACATACGAAAGGTCGCCGTTGCCGAAGATACCGTCCGCTTCCCCCAGGTCGGCGGCAAGCTCGGTTCCGTACCGCTGGGACAGGCAACCCGCGAGGAGTATGCGCTTGTCCGGCCAGGCGGCCCGCAGGGAGACGACCGCGCCGATGGATTCCTTTTTTGCGTCTTCGACGAAGCCGCAGGAGTTCACGATGATGAGGTCGGCCGCCTCGGCGGTCTGGGTGTACGACCAGCCCGAACCTTCGAGCCGGGCGGAGATCTCCTCCGCGTCGACCTGGTTCTTCGCGCAGCCGTGATTGTCGATGAAAAACGAGCTCATGACGCCCGGTGTCAGTCCACGTCGTAGAGGACCAGGCTCCAGCTTCCGTTCTCTACCTGGACCCACTTGATCTGCTTGACGACCACCACGCCGGGCTGGCCCAGATCGATGTCGGCGGCCTTGCCCCCCGATGCCTGGACGATCGCCTTGCACGAAGCCGCGTTGGATGCCCAGAGCTTCATGACGTTGTTCGCGTTGACCGTGAGCTGGTCGCTCTTGTGGTAGTAGCGCTCGTCGCGGTCCTTGCGGTCGATCTCGTAGCGGAACATGCAGTAGTTCCGGAATGTGGCGGAGAGGACGAACGGGTACGGGCTCTTGTTGCCGGCGAAGAGCGTGACGCCCTTGGCGGGATCGACGGGCGTTTCGGAAGCGGGCGGGACTGCCGTCACCGAGGCCGGCGTCGTCCCGGCCTCGGGAACCGCGGCGGCCCGTGCGGGTTCGGGGCGGGAAAAACGGATGAGGGCGCCGCGCGAGGGGTCGTTCTTGGCGTAGTCGCTCACAAAGATGTTGAGATCCGGCGTGTTGTCCTTGTCGAGGTCGATGGAGCCTTCCTCGCCGAGGAGGTAGAGGTTCCTCCCGACCGGCGTGTCGATGGCCACGCGCTCGGCGATCTCCGCGAGCGTGAGCCGCTGTTTTTCGCCAGAGTGCTCCACGATGACCATGTCCCCGGGATACAGGCGCTTTTCGAGGCTTGAATCGACCAGCGCATACTCGACGGGTTTGCCCGTCTTGTCCGGCTGGGCCGTGGCGCCGTCCCGGCCATGCCCGGCGAAGAACAGGAACCAGGCTCCAGCGACGGCGGCAACCAGCGCGAAACTGAGCGCGGTGACGGCGACGATCAGGCGGATCGGCGTTTTCCGGTCCGAGATGAGTTCAGCCACCGGGACGGGCTGTTCCTGTATCCTCATGTTCTTGAAGGACGTGACGAGTTCGGCCGGGTCGAGGCCCAGGTGTTCGGCGTAGTTCCGGAGGAAGCCGATGATGTACGGATCACCGGGGAATATCGTGAAGTTGTCGTCTTCAAGGGCGGCGAGGTAGCGCCGGGCGATGTTGGTGTCGGAGGATACCTGGTCGAGGTCCAGGTTCTTGCTTTCGCGAGCCTGGCGAAGCTGTTCGCCGATAACGATCATGTACCATGCCTCGCAGTCGTCATTCTTCGGTCTTGAACAGGAAGTCGTTGTAGGTGCTGGCGCCCGCGGGCAGGTCGTAGCTGAACCGGGCGATCGGGATGTTCTGGTTGGTCTTCACGTCGGAAAAGGTGAAGCTGATCGTCTCTCCCGAGATCGTGAGGCCCTCGATGCGGCGTATGATCTTCGTCTCGGGATTCACCGAGAGCTTGATGTTCCTGAAGCCTTCCGCGACGGTTCGGCGATTGAGCGAGAGCCGGATGACGTTTTCCGAAGATCCCGGTTCGAGGGGAACCGGGGAGGGGGAGGTTTCGTACGCCACCGTGTAGCTCTTCTTCAGGAGCTTGAGCCCTTCGCCCGAAGCCATTCCCGCGCCGGCCGGGCCGCTCGCGGATCCCGGGGCCACTTCCTGGGAAAGGATGGTCCGGAATTCGGGGAGGTAGACGACGAGGACTTCGCCGTTGAAACAGATGACCTGGTCGGCCGGCTGGGTGAAATCGATGCGGAGGTACGATGGGGACTTGTAGGAAACGGATCCTTTCATCGTGGTCTTCCCGCTGTCGATCGTCAGCTGGGCTTCGTAATCGGTGACCTGCCCGTAGCGCCCGGAGACGAATTCGAAGAACTGGTCGGCGGTCTGCATGCCCTGGGCCTGCAGACCGCCGCAGAGGGCGAGCACGGCGATGCCTGTCGCTATATATCGTTTCACGTGGATGACCTCGCAGGTTTTCGGGTTGCCTGTCGCGGCTCGGGTGTATCCGGAGCCGATCGATAGTATCCCGCGCCATGAAAAGAAACAAGGCTTCGGGTCCATATGGAAAGGGAAGATCGCGGCGCACGCCGGTTTGCGGGCAGGAAAGGGCCGTCGTGCGTTCGTCGTCAGGACTCGGTTTCCCTGATGTGCTCCCTGACGAGCCAGCGGAGCCGGTCGTCGGTCAGCTTGAGCGGGACGCCGCAGTCGGGGCAGGTGAAGCGGTCGCCGGACAACTGGTCCTTCCGGCAGCCGATGCAGAAGACCTTTCCGCAGGACGGGCAGGCTCCGGCCGGGGATTCGTCCGGCGGCATGGCGTGGATCGACGCGGCGCTCTGGAAGGGGATGTTCCTGGGGACCCGCCACCCGCGTTCGCACGATGCGCAGGAGACCAGTTCGGTCGTGGTTTCGAGGAGTTCAGCGGCGAAGCGCATCCCTCTCGCAGGATCCACTTCCGCGAGGGAGGCGGCCGCCGCATTGGCCTTGTCGGACAGGCCGCGGGTCAGGTAGTTGCGGGCGAGGGCTTCGCGCGCGGCCGCGTCGGAAGGGTCCGTTTCCACGGCGGAGCGGTACGCGGTTTCGGCGCGAACCCAGTCGCCGTAGACCGAGGCGACGTCGCCCAGGAGGCGCAGTACGCCGGCGCCCGGGTAAAGCTCGTATGCCCGGCGGAGGGCTTCCTCGGCGTCGGTCCATCGGTCGAGCGAGCTGCAGCAGGACGCGTAGTTGGCGAGGTAGTCGGATTCGTCGCGGGGAGGGACGACGCCCTTCGCGAGCCGTATGGCCTTGGAGTATTCGAACGCAGCTTCCTCGATCCGGCCGGCGGCGACGAGGACGTTGCCGCGCTGGTTGAGACAGGCCGGGTCGTCGGGGAACGCGGAAAGCGCCGCGAGGGCTTCGTCGGCGAGTCCCTGCCGGGACAGGGCTTCGGCCAGGTTGACGGCGGGAGAACTTTCCCCGGGCAGGGCTTCGCGCGCCATGCGGAGGGACTTGGCCGCGCCCTCGTGGTCGCCCTTCGCCGAGAGGAATTGGCCTTCCAGGTTGCGGATCCATCCGTCGGCCGGCGCGAGCCCGACGGCCTTCGCGAGCTGTTCGGACGGATCGTCCCCGGACAGGAAGAGGGCTTCGGCCAGGCGGAAGCGGTAGAGCGGGGCTTCCGGCTCCATCGCGACGGCGGCGGCGAGATGGAGGACCGCGTCCTTGCGGTTCCCGCGATCGGACAGGATGATCCCGTACAGGTAGCGGAGCGCCGAATCCTCGTGGCCTATCCGGAACAGGCGCTCGATCGACGCGGCGGCCTGGTCGTACTTTCCCTCGCCGAACAGGACCTTGGCCGATATCGCACCCGTGCCCGGATCATCCGGTTTCAAGGCTTCGAGCCGCTCCAGGCATTCGGCCAGGTCGTCGAAGTCGTTCTGGTCGAAGAAGCCCCTCGCGGCGCGGAGGAATGCGACAGCCGCACCCTCAGGATCCCCGGCGCGCTCGCGGGAACGCGCTTCGTTGAGTGAAAAGAGAGGCATCCCCGGTTCCAGTTCGGCGGCGCTGCCGTACGCCGCGGCCGCTTTTTCGATGAGCCCCAGGTTCGCGTACGCGTGTCCGAGCAGGTTGGACAGGCGGGGACTGGACGCGACGCGGCCGGGATCGGCTTCGAGCTCGTCGCGGAGGTCCAGGAATCTGCCGCGCAGGTAGAGGAGGTTGGCCCGTTCCTCGCGCGCGCCGCCGTGGCCCGGTTCCGCGTGCAGGCAGGCATCCAGGGCTTCCTCCGCCTCTTCGTGGAGGCCGAGCGCGATGGCGCATTCCGCCTTGAGGAACGAGGCTGACGCGTCGGGGGAGCGGTCGCGGCCGGCCTTGCGCAGCTCCACGATCGCGGGGAGGGGTTCGCCCATGGCGAGGAAGGTTCCCGCGAGCCTGACGCGTTGGGCGGGATCGACCGGCGCCGCGGCGGTCAGCCGGTAGTAGAGCGCCTCGACGTCGACCGGGCGCGACTCCAGGAAGAGGGATTCGAGGACGAAACCCGCGCGGTCGCGTTCTCCGTAATTCTGTCCGGCGAAGGCCAGCGAACCGGAGCCCACCGTGTCGTCATCGCCCTCGCACGCCCAGCGGTCGTTCACGAGGACGACGTAGCGCGAGCCCCGCGCGATGATCGTGAGGCCGACGGCGGCGCCCGGCGGCTCGGGGCATTCGGTCCACGCCACGACAGGGTGGGGCTTCCCGTTGAAGACCGCGTCGATCCTGACATAGCCCGCGCTGGAGACGAGGACGTAGGCGAAGTCGCGCTCGCCGGTTTTCCTGAAGATGAAGCCGGCGGCGGAACGGCCGTTCGCCGGATCGAAGAGGATTTCCGCCTCGAGCACGAAATCGTCGTAGCGGCGCAGGGGGATTTCCGCCCAGGCGAAGAGGTCGGGCTTGCGGATCTCGAGCGCGAAGCCCCCACGGCCGCAGGACGCGGAATACCGCTCCTCGTCGATGGTTTCGAAGCGCACGAGCTCCGGAACGGAAAGTTCCGCGATCCATCCCTCGCGGACGATCTCGTCGGGATCGACCTCGACGGGTTTCTTCGCGAACAGGTTTCTCAGGAACTTGAACATCAGGGACTCCCGCGCCGCGCCTGTCGCGCGGCCGCCATAGTAGCGCGGGAGCCGTCGGGGACGCAAGGGCGGCGGATCTCCTCGGCCACCGGTTTCACCCCGCGTTGAAACAGGGGATGAAGCGGTATAGAGTAATGGGTTGGATGCCGTCACAGGAGGCAGGAGGATTAGCCATGCGTGCATGCAGGGCCGTTATTGCGGCGCTCGCCATTTTTTTGCTGTGCACCTGCGGCGGCGACAGGAAACCGCCCGACGGAGACATGCCTGCGGGTACCCGGCCGGCGACTGAATCCGCCCGGCCTCCCGCCGCCGAAGCGGAACGACCCGCGTCGGCCAGGCCCACCGTCGCCTACGTCGAGGGCGACGTACGGCGCGGCTCCGGAGGCTCGTGGTCGGCGCTCGCCATCGGCGACGCCGTCGGGAACGGGGAAACGGTGCGGACCGGGAAGGACGGCGTATGCGAATTGTCCTTCAGTGGCCGCGCCGTCGTCAGGATCCAGCCTGACAGCCAGGCCACCGTGACGGACGCCTGGCTCGAATCCGGTGCCACGAAAGTCAGGATAGCCCTGGCCGCCGGTACCGTCTACAACAAGGTCGACAAGCTCCTCGGGGGCGATTCGTACAACGTGGCGACCGACCACGGCATTGCGGGCGTCCGCGGGACGGAGTTCACCGTGTCCGCCGGCAGGGAAGGCACCACGAAGGTCGCGGTCAGGAGGGGAACGGTGACCGTCCTCGTGCGCTCCCGATCAGTCGACGCGCTCCTCGAGGAGGCCAGGGGCAACCTGCTCGCGCGCATCGCCATGGAAACGGCCGTGCTCCTCGCACCGCGCGTCGGGGAAAACCAGGAACTTGTCGTCGGCGCAACGGCCATGGCCGCTGCCGAAGCCTCCGCAAGGCCCGTCGCCGCGGAGCTGGCGTCGACGCCGCCGGTCGAAACCCCCGACGCGGGGGATTTCCTGGCGGCCATTCCCGCCGAGCCCCGTGAAACGATCATTCCCCCTGCAGCGGCCGAAAAGGCGGCGAAGGTCCGCGGCGAAGCCGGCAGGCGCTTCGCGAAGCCTCCCGCGACGCCGGTGAAAGCCGGGGCCGCCACGCGGAAGGAGTTCCTGCGCTTCGACGAGATGAAGACGCCGGTATCGGGCGGACCCGAATCCCCCGGAAGCTCGGAGGCGCCCGGCGAAGGGAGTTCCGGCGCGGCAGTCGCGGCCGGGAAGGAAAAACCCGGAAAGGCTCCATACGACGAATACGCGGTTTCGCGGTGGCAACTCACCGGGTCGATCACCCAGCTCCCCGGCGCGGCGACCTTCCTGTGCGCGGACAACAAGGGGACGGTCTTCGCGCTGACGCCGGACGGCAGGCCCCTCTGGTCGGTGCCGACGGCGAACAAGGGTTCCGACCGCGGCTACCCGGTCACCTTCAAGGGGGCCGTCTACTACTCCGGCGGCGCCGAGTTCCTCATTATCGACGGCGCGTCGGGCGACGTGCGCGCCCGGACGCCGCTTGAACCGAACCGCTCGCACGTTTTCGGGTCGAGGGTCGTTCCCTTCCCCAACGCGCTCCTCTTTCCGACGAACGACGGCATGGACGTCCTCGATCCAGTCGGAGGCGCCGTCCAGCGGAGCATCCCCGTGGCCGACGGCACCGGAATGACTCCCGCGAACTACCAGGGCATGGCGGCCATCGTGAACAACAAGGGCGTGTTCATGCTCATCGACGTGGCGGACGGCCGCGTGGTCATGCAGGTTCCGACGAACGCGGTCCAGCCGATCGCCCTGGCGCCGCGCACCTTCGAGGACAAGGCCGTGTTCGCCGACCGCAAGGGCCTCATCGTACTCGTGGACCTGACTGCGGGCACCGTGGCCTGGGAACGGAAGATTCCGGAGGGCGTGTTCAGCGACGTCGAGATCAACAGGGAGGGCGTGTTCGCCTTCGGGAAGTCGAGCATTTTCGGGTATCGGCTGGACGGGTCGGCGGCCATGGAGACGATCACCGGCGTGACGGCCCCGCCACTGCTGTCGCGCGGCATGCTGTATTACGGGACCGGCGACAGGGAATTCATCGTCGCGGAAACCAGTCCGTGGCGGATCGTCAGGCGGATCAAGATCGGCGAAACCGTGTCCACCCGGCCCTTGCTCGGCGACGGCTGCCTCTACGTCGGGACGAAGTCCGGCAAGATCCTCAGGATCGACGTGAACGGCTAGAGAGCCGTCCAGCCTCCGTCGACGAGGAGCAGGGTGCCCGTGATCATGTCGGCGGCATCGGAAGCCAGGAACATGACGGCGCCAGCCACGTCACGGATCGTCGCGACGCGGCCGCGGGGGATGTTCGCCAGCACTCCCGCCAGGAAATCCGGGTCGTCGAGCCGCTCGGCCGTCCCCGGTGTGCGGACGAAGGTCGGCCCCACGCAGTTGACGGTCACGCCACGCTTCGACCATTCGACGGCGAGGACCTTGGTCAGCATGTTCAACCCGCCTTTCGAGGCGCAGTAGACCGATTCCCCGGGGATGGCGACGACGGAAGCCTGGGAACTGATGTTGACGATCCGGCCATGCCCCTGTTCCAGCATGATCCTGCCCGCCGCCTGGCAGCAGAAGAACGTTCCCTTGAGGTTGAGGTCCATCATGCGATCCCAATCCGATTCGGTGATGTCCGTGGCCGGCATCGGGTTGCCCATGCCGGCGTTGTTGACCAGGATGTCGATTTTCCCCGTTTCCAGGCGAATCCGCGCGAAAACGTCCCCGATCATCCCCACGTCCCGGTTGTCCATCACGAAAGCGTCGCAGGCGCCGCCGTCCCGTACGATCTCTTGGGCCAGGGACAGCAATTCCGCTTCGGTCCGCGCGACGGCCGCGACGCGGGCTCCCTGTTTCGCGAATTCCAGGGCGAGCCCGCGTCCGATGCCCCTGCTGGCGCCGGTGATCACGGCGACTTTCCCTTCGAGGCCGAATGACGGTTCACCATTCATGGCGGCTCCTTGCCGAAAAAACCCAACACAAAGTCGATCCGGCGGTCCGGAGCCGACGACGCCCCACCATTGGAACGCCGCAAATCCATTTTTACTTTTTCAGGCTCTCGAGGCGCAGGGTTTCCGTGACGGCGTTGCACACCTCGTCGGGGCCGAAGTACTGGATGGCTCCCGGGTAACGGTAGCAGGTCTCGACGGCCCACTCGTCGCGGGCGGCGGCGAAAACCCCGAAGGGGGCGGCGTCGAGCCCGACGAGGGCCTTGCGGATGACGGGTTTTTCCTCGCCGTGCCGCTTTTCCAGGTTCATCATCATCGTGAGGGGGATGCCGCCCGCGACCCACTCGGCGGCGGGTGCGGTGAGGTTGCGCACCGAGGAGAGGTAGCCCGAGAGGCCGTTCGCGATGAGCACGAAGGCGGCGAAGCCGAGGGAGTAGCAGTAGTCGGCGTCGAAGTTGGAGGGGAAGGCGCAGCGGCCCTCGTAGCCGAAGAAGTGGTTCTGCGCGCTCCACGTGCCCCTGTAGGTTCCAGCGGCCTTCATCGCGGCGAGCCGGTTTTCCACCATGGATATCAACAGCTTCTCGGTTTCGATGCGGGACACCTGGACGTTGCCGTGCGGGTCGCGGTCCATGATGAGCTGGCGGCGGATGTCCCCGGGGAGGCTGTCGTAGACGGCGCGGGCGGCGGGCGCCAGCCTGCCGGATACGAAGGCGGTGCGCGCGCCGTCGTCGGAAAGCGCGGCGTAGGCGGCGGCCTCGCGGGCGAGGAGGTCGTTGAGCTCCGCGATGAGGGTCTTGAACTCCGGTACGAACTCGACGAGGCCTTCCGGCACGAGGACGACGCCGAAGTTGAACCCCCTGTCCGCGCGCCTGACGATGGGATCGCACACCGCGTCCACGACCTGGGTCAGTGTCATGCCTTTGGCCTCGATCTCCTCGGAGACCAGGGCGACGTTGGGCCGGGTCTGAAGGGCCACCTCGAGGGTGATGTGGCTGGCCGACCTGCCCATGAGCTTCACGAAGTGCCAGTACTTGCGGGCGGAATTGGCGTCGCGCTCGATATTGCCGACCAGCTCGGCGTAGGTCTTGGTGGCGGTGTCGAATCCGAAGCTGGCTTCGATGTACTCGTTCTTGAGGTCGCCGTCGATGGTCTTCGGCGCGCCTATGACCGAGATCGCCTCGCCGCGGGACTTGAAGAACTCGGCGAGCAGGGCCGCGTTCGTGTTGGAATCGTCGCCGCCGATGACGACGACCGCGTCGAGGCCATGGCGCTTCGCCGTCCGAAGCGCCTTCTCGAACTGCTCCGGCGTCTCGATCTTGGTGCGGCCGGAGCCGATGATGTCGAAGCCGCCGGTGTTGCGGTAGCCTTCCACGAGTTCGGCGGTGATCTCCACGTTCAGGTCGTCGACCAGGCCGGAAGGGCCGCCCGAGAAGCCGACCAGGCGCGAGCCAGGGTTGCCTTTTTTCAGGCCATCGAAGAGGCCGGCGATGACGTTGTGGCCGCCGGGGGCCTGGCCGCCGGAGAGGATGACGCCGACGACGAGAGGGCGGCGGTTGCCGCGGTTGGGCTTGGCGACGAAGGTGGCGATCGGCGCGCCGTAGCTCAGCTTGAAGATGTTCCGGAGTTCGGCGCGGTCGTCGACGGCTTCGGTCGGTTTGCCGAGCTCGATTCCGATCGAGTCCACGTTTCCCCGCAGGACGGCGGGCAGCTTGGGCTGGTAGCTGTAACGGGCTTTCTGGAGCGGGGAGATATCCATGGTTCGGCTCCTCGATGGTTGGTTCGACGGGCGGGAGCCCGTGCCTCCATTCTATCAGGACGGTGAGAAAGCAAGAAGGGGGTTCCAGGAATCAAGGAGGGTCTCGGGCGGACCCGACCGCCCCCGGGGAGCCTCAGTCCACGGGGATTTCCCCGGTCTGCAGGGGGCGAAGGATGCGTACGCCGACTTCCGAGGTGGGTACGACCTTGTCCTTGCCTTCCGGGGTCTTTTCGCCGTGGACCTGGACGATCGGGTAACGAGGGTTTTCGGAGCTGACGTCGATGACGACGGCCTTCTTGCCGCTCGTGAGGAGGACCCAGCTTCCGATGGGGTAGATCGAAAGAGTGTAGACGAGGGCCTTGATCACGGTGTCGTCGTATCGCTTGCCTTCGTTCTTGAGGATGTCCACCATCGCGGCATAGCCGTCCTTGGCCGCCTTGTACGGGCGGCTCGCGGTGACGGCGTCGTAGGAGCAGGCCACCGCGATGATGCGCGAATAGACCGAGATCTTGTCGCCCGAGAGCCCGCGGGGGTAGCCTGACCCGTTCATGCGCTCGTGGTGCTCGAGCGCGACGAGGCTGACGGCGAGGGGGAACTGCTTTTCCTTGAGGATATTGTACCCGATGATCGGGTGGGCCATGATGGACTTGCGTTCCTGGGGCGTGAGCTGGCGGTTGACCATGTAGAGCTGGGGCGGCAGGCGGACCATGCCGATCTCGTGGAGGACGCAGGCCACGCCGAGTTCGATGAGGCGGTGGGTCTGGAGCTTGAAGAAGGATCCGAGCGCGAGCGCGAGGACGGTGGATCGCGCGGTGTGCGCCACGAGGTAGTTCGCCTTGACCTGGGTCTCGGACATCACCCGGAGGACGAGCCGGCGGTTTTCCACGATCGTCTCGAGGAGGCCCTTGATGCGGTTGTTGATCTCGATCTGACGGACGTCGCCCTTCGTGACATAATTGTTATAGATGGAATCCACGTAGGAGGTGAACTGCTCGTAATACTGCCGCATGCGGCCGAGCTGGTCTTCCGCGGGAACCGTCTTTTCGACCGCTTCCGCGGGCGCTTCGACGGGATCGCCGAACTCGTCCTCTTCGGGCTTGGGCGTCGATCTGACCGTCCCGTCGCAGAGGACTTCCCGGTAGTCCCATTCGATGAGGCGCGGAATGAGCCCCTTCGTTATCGGGGTTTCATGGGAGAGGATGATGTACTTGCCGTCGAGATAGGCCGGTTCCGTTACATAGCCGTCCTGCTTCAGGTCCTTGACAGGAATCGTGTTCATGGTCCCCCATTGACCCCCTGTTTGGATGGCGCTACACTCCGGATAAACCGGTCGCGTGCCAAACGAACTCCCCCATTATATTATTGGAGCGATCCCAGATGAAGTTTAAGACTATTTTCATCCTTTTCAACGCGGTCATCGCGGTATCGTTCTTGTTCGTGTTCCTCGTGCCGCTTTTCCTCCTCGGATCCGGGTATTCGCTCGCGTTCTGGGCCAGGAACGGGCCGCTCGGGTTCTTCTTCGTCGCGGTCTTCGTCACCCTCAACGCCTTTTTCGCGGCCAACCGCGTCATCTTCGCTCTCGTGGAGCGCGAGGACTGGGACGGCCTGTCCGCCTGGCTCGCCGACCGCATTTTCGAAAAGAAACGCTACCGGGCGATGCACGTCCGATTCCTCATCAGCACCGCCCTCAACAAGTCGGATCTCGCCATGATCGACCGGCTGGAAGCCGAACTCCGCGAGCACAGACCCGCCCTGCTGTGCAAGAACGCCGTGCTTTTCGGCGTCGTCTACCTCCTCCGAAACGATCCAGCCGCGGCAGAACGCTTTTTCTCGAGCGTCGTCGGAGCCGGGGACGCCGATAATCCTGGCTGGCTGGATTTCGATTACGGCTTCAGCCTCGTACTCCAGCGTCGTGAAGGAGAAGCCGTTTCCTGGTTCCGGAAAGCCGCCGCCCGGCGGGACGCGGTGCTCGTCCTGCTCTCCTCCTACATGCTCGGCACCCTCTGCGCCGCGTCCGCCCCCCAGGGGCCGGAACGCTCCGAGCTGGAAGCCTTCGCGGGGCAGAGGCGGGACGCGCTCCGCAAGCGTTTCGGGCCGGAACGCTGGAGCCGGGAGATCGAACGGGCGCGGGGCGAGGTGCATATCGTTATCCTGACGAAACTCATCGACGAGGCCAGCCGCTGGATGAACGAAAGCGGGTCGAACCCCGCCGCGTCGCCGGCATGAAGGGGGCGCGATGATCGACGCGAAACGTTTCTTCCTTGCGCTGGCCGCCAGCGCCTGCATCCTGCCCGGCTCCGGCGCGGCGCTCTTCGGACAGGCCGAACCGCGCACCGAGGGCTTTTCCGCGGTCGGCAACGCCTACCTCGGAACGGCTTCCGCCGTGGCCGACGGGGACGCCGCCGCGGTGTCGGCCGCCAAGACGAAAGCCGTCTGGCTCATCATGGAAGGACTCGGGAAGGACGGGCTGTTCGCCGAGCTCTTTCTCGCGAATCCCCCGATCACGATAGAATTCAAGGTGAACGGAATCATCCCCGCGGGAAATCGCCGCAAGGCTTCGGTTACCGTCACCATCGACGACGAATCCCTGCGGATCATCCACGACGGCATCTACCTCTCCACGGCCAGCAACCTGCTCGACCGGGCCGAAACCGACCTCGCGCAAAGCCAGGAACTGGCCGGCAAGGCCAAGTCGGCCGAAGCCGAGCGGGAACTCGGCGACGCCGTGGTGCTCTACTGGCAGGCGGTGGACCTTGCCGATTCGGCCGTCAGGCTCGTATCGCCCATTGGGGACGCGTCCATCTTTTCCACGACGTACAAGAAGAAGGCGCCCGAGATTCGGCTCCTCGCCGCGGCGGTCAATGAGACGGCCCGGGCCGGGCTCGAACGCATCCAGGAAGCCTCAGGATCGCTCGCCATCGAGGAGGATACGCGGGCAGCCCTCGGAATCCTCGACGAAGTCACGGCCGATATCTCCAAGGTGGAAGATTTCCTTCGGGGAATCGAACCTTCCATCATCCGCGTTTCGTCCCTGGACCCCGCCGAACTCAAGCTGTTGCGCGACCGGATCGATTCCAGCCGCAGGCTCCTCGCGGACTCGAAGGTGGTGCTCGACCGCAACTGCCCCGGGATACCCGCGGAACGAAAGCAGGCCCGCGCCGGGTACGAGGTCGCGTACGGGCGCATCAGGAAGTACGGCGCCGACCTCAGGAGCGCGTGGGAAGCCGTGGACCTGGAGATCAGGGACCCGGCCGTCCTCCGTGCCGAGCGGGAACGGAATCTCCGGTGGATCTTACTCCACGAACCGACCGGTGCGCTCGCCTTCACCGTCGAATCGCCCTTCACCCTGGAGCTCGGCGGCGAGCTGCCATCCTTCGCCTGGAACGGGCTCATGGATTTTACCTTCAGCGCCGAAGGCTGCTTTCCGCTCGGGAGCGGCCATGCCTGGGCACGCACCGCGTTCAGGAAGGACGATGTCCCCCTCTGCTCGTCCGGAGGATCCGATACCGTCGTGAACATGGGCTTGAGCCAGGACGCGGCCATCGGGCTGGACTTCGGCCTGCTCTGGGGGCTCGGGCTTTCCTGGGACTGGGCCAGGTTCGTCGATGGCATTCCGACCTCCGCCAGGATGCTCAAGTCCACACTGTACCTCGGCGACGTGAACCCGGAGAGCGGGAGGACGGACTGGCTCGTCGGTCTGTCCTACATCCTGCCTTCCGAAGAGATCCCGACCTGGCATGATGCCGTCAACCTGGGGCTCGACCTCCGGCTCCTCCTCGGCGCGTCGGTCGAGCTCGATGGCTCGCTCTCCTACCGGGCGCTGGAGGCCGAATACGGTTTCGACAAGGAGTTCGCCGCGTCGATCGGTGCCGGCTTCCGCCTGCCGCCACCCTTCATCTGGGGGATCGAGTACGATTTCAGGCTGGCCACGCGCCTTTCCGACTCGGGCGACACGCTCGAGGAATTCGGGTCCACACATTCCGGGTTCCGGTTCATCTTCGGCTATTCGCTCTGAACCGCCGCATGCGGCGTCTGCGTTCAAGGCGCCGCCCGGCGCGGCCGACAATCAAAGGACATGCGTAACGCGATCGCGATCCTCATGATCCTCATCGTCGCCGTGTGCGCGGCGGCCGCCGCACAGACGGTTCACGTCGTCCAGCCGGGCGAGACGGTCTATTCCATAGCCAGGTCCTACAACGTGTCCCCGGACGCCGTGCTCGCGGTCAACGGGATCAAGGATCCGCGGACGATCAAGCCGGGCCAGAAACTCGTCATTCCCTCGGTCTACAGGGTCCGGAAGGGCGACACGTTCTACGGGATCGCGCGCAAGCATGGCATCAGCGTCGAAGAACTGCTCAAAGCCAACAAGTTGACCGCGGCGGCCACGCTGAAAGCCGGGGACCTTCTCTACGTCCCGGCCGGCGCTTCCGGCATGCAGGGATCTCCCGAAACCCAGAGGGCGGGGAACCCCACCGGAACGGCCGCATCGAATACGGCGGCGAAACCGCCTGAAACCGCGACGCCTGCCCCGGCAGCCTCCGCCGGAGCGTCCGGTCCGACGCCGGCGAAAGTGGACGCTTCCGGGCCCTGGCCCGCGACCGGAACGGTATCCTACCTCGAAGGCAAGCTCTACGGCGTCATGATCGAAACCTCGACGGGATCGAAAATCGTCGCCGTGAGGAACGGAACGGTGGTATCCGCGGGTCCCTTCCGCGGCTACGGCCTCGTCTGCTTCGTGCAAGCCCCCGACGGGCTCGTGTACGTGTACGGCGGCGCGTCCAGGCAGAACGTCAAGGTCGGCGATGCGGTTCGGCCAGGCGTCGAAGTCGGCATCGTGGGCGCGGACATGGAGACCGGCAAGCCCATCGCGTACTTTTTCGTGTTCAAGAACGGGAAAGCGGTGGACCCGGCCAAGGTAATCCGTGACCGGTGAGTAAAAAAAGTTTCCGGCATTGATTTCCCCGGGTTGTAGCGATATATTTCCCTTTCGCTTCATTCCATGAAAACGCCCGGAGCCCTGAAAGCGCGGACACCGCATTGCGGATCGGAAACCGCCACGTCGATTGACGAAACGAGCCGTGTCGGGCGGCGAATGGAACTGGCTTCTACACAGGAGGCTCGCGTTTGGATCGGAGTCTCGAGACCGATGGACGCGATTCTCCCCTCGGAATTCGCGTTCCGGACCTATGGCCGGGCCTTCCTGCGCAAGCGGCGGGGAAAACGGCCGGGAAGGGAGCCCTCATGACGAACAACGCCGTTCCGCAACCGGCGACTCCGAAGAAAAAAAAGACCCGGACCATGATTCCCGTCCGCGCGAAGAAACCCAAGAGCCACCCCGAATCGGATCCTCTCGCCCTGTACCTCAAGCAGATAGCCCGCTATCCCCTGCTCACGGGGGAAGAGGAGCTCAGGCTCGGGGAAGCCATCCAGAAGGCGAGGCGCAAGGTGGAAGCCTTCGACCTGATGCCCACGGTGGAGGACACCGTCGAGCGGGAGACGAAACGGGCGCACGATTCGCTCGAAAACGAGCTCATCATGTTCAAGAACAGGATGATTTCATCCAATCTCCGCCTGGTCGTGGCCATAGCCAAGAACTACCAGCACCGCGGCCTCTCCCTGCTCGATCTCATCGATGAGGGGAACATCGGCCTCATCGAGGCGGTCGACCGCTTCGACTACACCCGCGGCTGCCGCTTTTCCACATACGGCACCTGGTGGATCCGGCAGGCCATCATCAAGAGCCTGGCCGACAAGGGCAGGGTGATCCGCATCCCCATCCACATGCTCAACACCATCAAGAAATGCTATTTCGTCGCCAAGCAGCTCACCCAGGAACTCGGCCGCGACCCGAATCCAGAGGAGCTCGCCGCAAAGCTCGGCATGGATTCCCGCAAGGTCCAGGAGATCATGAGCCTCTCCCAGGAGACCGCCAGCCTCGATACGACCGTGGACGACGACAACGTCACCCACCTGGCGGACCTCATCAAGGACGAGACGGCGGCCGAACCTTTCGAGGAAGTCTTTTCGATGACCCTCCAGGACACCCTCGGTTCGGTCCTCAAGAACCTGAACCAGCGTGAAAAGACGATCATCACCCTCAGGTACGGCCTCAACGGCGAGGGGCCGCGGACCCTGGAGGAGACGGGGCGCCTGCTCGGGATCACCCGCGAGCGCGTTCGCCAGATCCAGGAAAAAGCCATCCAGAAGCTCAAGGAGCTCGAACAGCTCTCCGAGTACCAGAGCCACCCGTAGCCGCCGTATTTTCGCTCGGCAAACGAGCCATGGTCCGAAAAGAACCGGGGAAGAATTCACCACGGAAACATGGAGTCACGGAGAAGACAGAAAGGGAAAAGAGAGGATAAATGATTTGAAAATCAGGAAAACAGTCCGGATGGCCTTTCCCCCGTGTTATCTCATCTATACTCTTTCCCATTCACTCTTTTTTCCCGTATTCCCCCGTGTTCCCAGTGCCTTCGTGGTTCATCTTGGACGGTTTCCCATTCATGGCGTGACGGCGCTGATCATCGTGGGTAGGACATGAAGATCGGTTTTGCGATGCCGCTCGACGGCGAATGGAAGAAGGGGATAGCAGGACTCGCCGCTCGGCGGACGGGGGACGAGTTCGTCGCCGATTCCGACCGAACGCTCGCGGAGATTCGGACGATGGACGCCATCGTCGCCTATCCTCTGGCCCGTCGCTATTTCGAGGAAGCCGAACGGCTCAAGGCCGTCTTCGTGCCCTTCGTCGGGGTGAACCACCTTCCGGCGGATCTCCTCATCGGTCGCGGGATCCAGGCATACAACTGCCACGGCAACGCCGAAAGCGTCGCGGAACGCGCGCTCGCGCTCACCCTTGCCGGCTTCGGCAGGATCATCGAATTCCACAACGACATGAAGGCGGGGAAGTGGCACGGATTCTGGGTCGGGCACGGCCTCGAAGACTTCTGGCATTCCATCTGGGGTCTGCGCTGCGCCATCCTCGGTTCAGGCGCCATCGGCACCCGCCTCGCGCGCATCCTGAAAGCCTTCGACTGCGAGACCGTCGGGTTCCGCCGCAGGACGGACGCCGCGCTCCCGCCGTACTTCGACTCTGTCACGACCGACATCGCCGAGGCGGTGAAGGGTGCCGCCATCGTGTTCGTCACGCTGCCGCTCACCGACTCGACCCGCGGGCTCGTCTCCCGCGAGCTCCTCATGACCATGAAGGACGCATTCCTCGTCAACGTGGGCCGCGGCGAAATCGTGGACGAGGAAGGCCTCTACGCTGCCCTGCGCGACGGGGTGCTGCGGGGAGCGGGCATCGATACCTGGTACAACTACCCGGAGCGGGGATCGGACACCGGTTTCCCGTCGCGCTTTCCCATCCACGAATTGCCGAACGTGGTGCTGTCGCCCCATGTCGCCGGGTCCACCCACGAAGCCGTGGCGAAGAACGTCGAAGAAATCCTGGACAACCTGGAAACCTGGCTCCGGACGGGAAGCTGCGACGCACGGGTGGATCTCCGGGAAATGTACTGAGCGAAGGCCGGCAGGGACGGACGCGACCCCCGCCGGCATCATTTCAGGAGCGGGTGAAAATCCCGGACGGGGCTTCGACGATCAGGTCCGGGTAGTCGCGGTACGCGGTCATGACGCGGTAGAGGAGCTCGAAGGGCGTCCGGTCGCGGTCCACGATCATGAAGGGAACGGATTCCAGTACCTTGGCGAAGGCCCGCTCGGACGCCGGGGCGCCGGGCTCCAGGATGAAGGCCGTCTCGAGATCCTGCGCCCTTGAGAGCGCCTCGATCGCGAGGGGGGCCGACTTGGTGGCGAAGAAGAGCCGGGTCTGGAAGGATTTCTGCGGATCCAGCGACATGATGCGCGAAAGATCGTAGTAGTGGTCGGGCTGGAGGAAGGCCGACTGCAGCCTGGCCACGATGTTCTCGCCGGGAATGCCGGTATCGGAGTGGAGCACGATCTGGTACATGGTGAAGGGATTTTCCCGCCGGAGCTCGGGAGCCGCCCGTGCGGCGCGGGCGCAACGCTCGGGGTCGTCGGCCGGGAGGAGCAGGGTCAGCGAGTCCGAGAGCCTGGACGGTTCCATGAGCAGCCTGTCGATGGCGCCATCGACCCGGAGATCCGCGAAGGCCACGTAGCCCTTGTCTTCCACCGCGAAGTGCGGGGCGATCGGCTCCGCCCACGCCACGTCGAAACTCTCCTCGAATGCCGCGATCGCGTCCGCGATGTCCGATTCCGCGAGCAGGTCCGTCTCCATGACGTGGTACGGCGGCTTCATGAGGAATTCCTTGATGCCGAACTCCGCCGAGCGGTCGAAGATGGCCGTGCCGGGCCGCACCGACAGCGGCTCCACGCGCGAATCCTGCCCCAGCCCGATCATGCCGAGGAAATCGAAGGAATCGATCACCGTCTCGTAGTCATCGCCTGGCAGCCCGACGAGGAGCTTCGGCTTCACGCGGATGCCCAGCGCGCCGAGCGCCTGCGCGCCGGTCTCGAAGGCCACCCGATCCAGCGAGCCTCCACAGAGTTCGAGGGCGTGCGCGGTCACGGTATGGAGCGGCGCGTCGACGGCGATCACCGACGCGTCCATCATGAAACGGGCGATGTCGTCATTCACGGATTCAGGCGACAGCGACAGCGAGATCGGGAGCCCCACGTCGTTGGCACCCGCCATCGACCGCCAGAAGGACGCCAGTTCGGGGATTCCGCCCGAATCCCGGTCGACGAGCCTCAGGTCGACGCCGTTCAGCTTGTTCGCGAGCCGCACGACCATGGGCGTGGTTTCAGGCGCCCTGGACCGGAAGGGGCCGTCGCTCCTCTCGTAGATCCGGGGGCGCCGGCGTCCCCGGGACGCTTCCACGAACACGGTGCGGTCCATGCGGACCGGGAGAGTCCCGGCGAGGTAGGGATCGGGGGCGGTCGAAAAGTCTATCGGCGCCGAACGGTAGCGTGGTTTGGGCGATCGGCCCGCGAGATCTGAAAGGAAGTCGACGAAGCCGCCTTCGGTCTCACCTTCGATGAGGGAGTCGAAGGGCGACGAGCGGAGCAGGGGATTGGCGGCGAGGGCTTCGGACCCGTGGGCGGCGAACACCGTTCGCGGCAGGCGTTGCCTGAGCTTCCTGGCCATCCACGTGCAGCGTTCCACCGTGGATCCATCGCAATCGAAAAGCACCGCGTCAGCCTCGGCCCCTGTCACCGCATCCACCACCGCGGCGTCGCTGCCCGAAGTCGCCGTGTCATCATCCAGAAAGGACCACTGGTCCCTCGCAAGGAAGCCCCTGGATTCAGCCCATGCCGCAGCGCAGGCGGCGCGGTACGGCACGAAGCCGGCGGTCTCGAGCTTGTCGGGATCGGGGGCGGGCAGCTTGACGAAGAGTAGTTTCATGCGGTCCTTTCGGTGGCGGCCGCGGGCGCACTGCCTGCGGCGGGATGTCGGGTCCCGGCCGGTCCGGGAGGAACCCGCCTGAAGCGCCGGCGGCCAGTATAGCCCGGAACGCGGACTCTTTGAAAGGGCGAAGGGGGAACGGAAGTCCTCGGATGTTCCGGGAAAGATCCGGGCTCGGCAAGCTTCGAGCTCCCGGCAGCCTACTTGGCCAGGACGGTTTCGGCCAGTCGGCGGAAGTTTAGTGCCTCGTATTCCCCTGCCCACAGGCCGAGCTTCTTCAAGTTCCTGTCCGGGAAGATCAGCGTGGGGGTGGAGTCGATCGCGTACTTGCCCAGGACCGCCCTCGTACGGAGCCTGCTCCGGTTGGCTGACGCCATGCGCGTTGGCGCATACCGGAATGTTCAGGCAACGATGCCCGCGGGTCCGACGCTCTCGAAACGGCCTGCGGCATAATCCCTGATCGTACCGTCGAGGTTCGCGTCTGCCCGATCCGCCATGTAGAAGACGAACAACTCCGCCAGGAACACCGCGCAGGCATGCGCGTCATCGTCGTCGATGCCGGCTTCACGCACGGGTCAGAGGCGGCGGATCGCCGCCTGCGAAGGCGGACGGGACGAGCGCGAGGAAGATGGCCAGCGCGCTCGACAGTTTCCCGTTCATCGGGATTCCTCCATCGATTCAAGCCTCGGGTTTCAGCAGCCCATCCTCACCAGGTCGCGCAGCAGGTTCTCGAGCGTGCGCCGGTCGGACTTGCCCTTCTCCCATTCGAAAGTCAGGGTGAAGGAATGATCCCCAGCGTGATTCAGGACTCGAACCGAGGCCAGATTGCCCGCGGCGTCGTACGCGTAGGTCGCGACGTAGGTCACGCAGCGCTCGTTGTCGGGCGTCCCCTGGCTCTTCTTCACGAGGCGATTCTGGGCGTCGTACTGCCAGGTCGTGGTCAGGATGAGTTTTCCGGTGACGGGATCGTACGACTTCGCCGTGACCGAGCTCCCGCCGGAAACAGCGGCGTACTGGTACTCGGTGCGGGATTCCATGAAGCCCTGGTAGAAAAACTTCGCCGCCAGCGGCTGCCCCTTCGCGTCCAGGTCGACCAGCTCGAGCGACACCCAGGGCACCTCGTTCATGCCCGTCGTCGGCCCGCTTACGACGGAGACGGCCGTCTCCCGCCCCTTCGCGTCATGCCAATACAGTGTGGTTTCCAGCACCTCGCCCGACACGTCCGAGAGCTCGGTGCGCCGTCGCAAGCCCCCCGAGAAGTGGTGCGTGACGACGTCCCTGACCTTGCCCTGGGCGTCCTTCGTGGTTTCCGTGGCCCGGGAGCCGTCGGCCGCGTACTCGAACGCCGTCGTGGAGGACGGCGCGGCGTCGGCGCCCCAGGACGAGGAACGGGACGTGGGCCGTCCCTGGGCGTCCCACGTGAACGCGTCGATGGACCAGGCCGTGCCGCCGGAATCCGTGACGGTGACTTTCTTGATGCGGTATTCTCCGGACCAGGTCCGGAGATCGTCGGAGAACCCGGCGAACACGACAAGCAGGAACGGGAGTGCGAGGTACCGTTTCATATGCCATCCTTCATCCCGATTTCTTGACATGGCGCCAGAAGCACGGCAGGTGCCCGTGCCGACGCTCGTTTCAAGGATAGGACGGTGAGGGTGGGGATGCAAGGTCGTGCCGGACTCAGGCGGCGAGCCATCGGGAGACGACCGGCTAGCGGCCCTGCCTGCGCGTCACGATGCGCTCCCAGGAGGACGAGGAGGGGTAATCCGGGAATCTCCCGCCCCAGCTCCCGGGCGGGCTCGGCCCGGTGAGGAGCGAGGCGAGCTTCGCGAGGTAGTCGGCGCGGGGGATATCGCGGCCACCGAGGCTCTCGACGTGGGCGGTGCGAACCTGGCTGTCGACGAGTGCGATGCCTTCGTCGAGGAGGCGCCAGACGAGCGGGATGAAGGCCGCCTTGGAAGCGTTGTCGGCCTTCGAGAACATCGACTCGCCGAAGAAAACCCGCCCGAGCGAGACGCCGTAACAGCCTCCCGCCAGTTCTCCGTCCAGCCATGCTTCCGCCGAATGCGCATAGCCGAGGCGGTGGAGTTCGACGTAGGCGTCGACCATGTCGCCGGTGATCCAGGTGCCTCGCTGTCCCGGCCTCGGCGCGCGCGAGCAGTTTTCGATGATTGCCCGGAAGTCGCGGTCCACGCTCAGCTCGAAACGCCCCTTCCTCAGGACCTTGCGCATGGACGCGGAGACGTGGAGCTCGAGGGGGTCGAGCACGAAGCGGGGGTCAGGGCTCCACCAGAGTATCGGGTCCTCGTCGTTGAACCAGGGGAAGATGCCCTGGGAGTAGGCGGACACGAGAAGGCCGGGGGAAAGGTTCCCGCCCATGCATACGATCCCGTGAGGATCGGCGCCCGACGGTTCGGGAAAGTCGAAGCGCATGTCGGGGGGCAGCTGCGGGAAGCGGGGGTCGTCCCTCGCGGGACGCGGACCCGGTCGCGTACCCGTATGGGGACGCGCCATCAGTCCACGACGGACACGACGATCTCGCCGTCCACGGCTTCCGCGACCGCCTTGCCGCCGCCGGAGAGAGCGCCGAACAGGACCTGGTCCACGAACCAACCCTTGATCTTGTCCTCGACGAGACGGGTGATATTCCGCGCGCCGAACTCGCGGGAGTAGCCTTTTTCGGCAAGAAGGCTCACGCACGCGGGGGTCACGTCGAGGGTCACCTTCTTCTCGGCGAGCTGGATGCGGAAATCGTCGATGTTCTTTTCCACGATCCTCTCGATGACCGGCATGGGCAGGTGGCCAAAGCGGACGATGGCATCGAGCCGGTTGCGGAATTCCGGCGTGAAGGCCTTCTGGACGGCGTCGTCGATCGCTGCCTCGGTAACGGAGCGTTCGCCGAAACCGATCATGGGCTTTCCGATGTCGCGGGCACCCGCGTTGCTCGTCATGATGAGGACGACGTTCCGGAAATCAGCCTTGCGGCCCTGGTTGTCCGTGAGCGTCGCGTAGTCCATGATCTGGAGGAGGATGTTGAAGACGTCCGCGTGCGCCTTTTCGATCTCGTCGAGGAGGACGACCGCGTGGGGTGTCTTGCGTATGGCATCGGTGAGGAGCCCGCCTTCCTCGTAGCCGACGTAGCCGGGAGGCGAGCCGATGAGGCGCGACACCGTGTGCTTCTCCTGGTACTCGGACATGTCGAAGCGGTGGAGGGATACTCCGAGGCGGACGGCGAGCCTCCGGGCCAGCTCGGTCTTGCCGACGCCCGTGGGACCGACGAAGAGGAAGTTGGCAACCGGCTTGTCGGGAGAACGGAAACCGGCGCGGCTCCGCTTGACGGCGGTCACGACGGACTGGAGGGCGGAGTCCTGCCCGAAGATGTCCTTTTTCAAATCCGATTCGAGGTTGGCGAGCTTGTCTTTCTCGCTCAGGGAGACGCTCTTCTCGGGGATGCGCGCGATCTTGGCCACGACGGTTTCGATCTCGTGGGCGCCGATCGCGAGGACGCCGTCGCCCTCGTCGTTCCGCTTGTACGCGGCGATGCGCGCCCACGCGCCGGCCTCGTCCACCACGTCGATGGCCTTGTCCGGCAGGCGGCGCTCGGTGATGTAGAGCGCGGCGAGGCGGACCGACAGCTCGATGGCTTCGTCCGAGTAGCTGACCTTGTGGTACTCCTCGTACTTGGGCTTCAGGCCCTTGAGGATCTCGACGGCCTCCGCCTGGCTCGGCTCGACGATGTCGATCTTCTGGAAGCGGCGGGAAAGCGCGCGGTCCTTTTCGAAGAACTTGTTGTATTCCTCGAAAGTGGTGGAGCCGATGCAGCGCAGCCTGCCCGAGGTGAGGGCGGGCTTGAGCAGGTTGGACGCGTCGAGAGATCCCCCGGAAACGGCGCCGGCGCCGACGATGGTGTGGATCTCGTCGATGAAGAGGATCACCTTGTCCTTCTTTAGGAGCTCGTCCACCACGCGCTTCACGCGGTCCTCGAAATCGCCGCGGAACTTGGTGCCGGCGACCAGGGAGCCCATGTCGAGGCTGTAGATGGCGAAGTCGCGGAGCTTGGGAGGAACCTTGCCCTCCACGATGCGCTGGGCCAGGCCCTCGGTGATGGCCGTCTTGCCGACGCCCGCGTCGCCGACGTGGATGGGGTTGTTCTTCAGCCGCCTGGAGAGCACCTGGATCGTGCGTTCGATCTCGGCTTCCCGGCCAATGACCGGTTCGAGCTTCCCTTCGCGGGCCAGCCTGGTGAGGTCGCTTGTGAAACGCTCGAGCGCGCCGGGTCGGGCGCTCGTACGCGGCCGGACGCCGGGCGCTGCTTCCTCTTCCTCGTCGTCCTCGGCCGGGGGCTGCCCCGCGTCGGCCTGCTGGTCGGGCTTGAATTCGCCCTGTTCGTCCGGGAGCTCCCCCGGGGCGCCGTCGTCGGCGTCGTTGCCATGGGAGATGACTTCGAGGAGCTGGAGGCGCTTGACGCCGGACTTGCGGAGGTAGTAGGCGGAGTAGTTCCGTTCCTCGTCGTAGAGGGATACGAGGATGTCGGCCACGCGTACCTCATTCTTGCCGGCCGACTGGGACTGGAGGACGGCCCGTTCGATCACGCTCTGGAAACCGGCCGTCTGGATGGGTTCCTGGTTCTTGACGACCGGTACCTTCTGCTCGAAGTAGGCTTCCATGCCGCGCTTGAGCTGGTCGATGTCGGCTTCGCAGGATTCGAGGATCGAGTGTACCTGCTCGAAGGAGAGTGCCGCGTAGAGGATGTGCTCCGGGGTGAGGTATTCATGGTTCCGGAGTTTCGCTTCGTTGTATGCGGCGTTGAATATGGCTTGCACTTCCTGGCTTACGTTCATACGGTCCTTTGTCGACGGCGCCCGCACGCGGGCTCCGCTTCAAACTTTCTCGATGGCACAGCGGAGGGGGAAGCCGTTGGCCTTGGCCAGCCTGTGCACCTGTTCGGTTTTCGTCACCGCGATGTCGAAGGTGAAAGTCCCGACTACCCCGCGGCCTTTCCGGTGGACGTCGAACATGATCCGTTCGGCATCCACGCGGTTCTTGTGAAAAACGGTCATAAGCACGGCTACGACGAACTCCATGGTGGTATAATCGTCGTTCATGAGGATCACGATAAACTCGTCCGGTTCCTGGACTTTTTCATCCTGGTGAACGAGCACGTCGCTGTCATAATGTAAGTCGCTTGCCATGACGATGGCAATAAAATACACGTAAAGCCGTCCTGAAAACAAGTGGCGGGGGGGTTCGGGCTTCCCTGGCCTGTCTGCTGACCGCTTGACCGTGTTTTCGGCATCCATTACAATCCATTTGGCCTTTTCCCATGACCAAACGGGGAATCGGCAGGAGCGATATCGACCATGAGCAATTTCCAGTTGGCTTTCATGCGACGCACCCAGGGTGATGTCGGAGCCGACGGGAGTGGTCTGCCCTATGGTCAATGTGGAGATATTTGAGATATCGAAGCGAAAAAACCAACGCAGGCCGCCAGCGAGCGCGACCTGCGTTTTTTATCCGCCATACGCGGATGTAGCGGGCGTGCGCTGCAGTTCTTGAGGAGGAGTGCATCATGCCGTTGATGGAATTTATCGGGGTAAGCAAGGATTTCGCGGGAAGTCCGGTGTTCTCCGGCGTTTCGTTCAAGGTGGAGCCCGGCGACAGGCTCGGGATCGTGGGGCCGAACGGATCGGGCAAATCCACGCTCCTGCGCATCTTGACCGGGGAGGACGATGATTACCGGGGCACCGTGGTCCGGTCGCCCCGGCTCAAGTTCGGCTATGCCCCGCAGTATCCCGAGTTTCCCCCGGGCGCGACCTGCGTTGAAGCCGCCTGCGGCCCCGCCCTCGAACTGCGCGCGAGGCTGCGGGAACTGGAACATGTCATGGGCGGCGCGACGGGAAGGTCGCTGGACGCCGCCCTGTCCGGATATGGCGTCATTCGCGAGGAATACGACGAACTCGGGGGCGACGACGCCGAAGAACGGGCGCGGCGGAAGCTGGACAAGGCGGGACTGGGCGGGCGCTCGGACACCCCGGTGGACAAGCTGTCGGGCGGAGAACAGAACGTGCTAGCCCTCGTCAGGGCGCTGGCCGCCGATCCCGCCCTCCTCGTGCTCGACGAACCGGGCAACCACCTCGATTTCCGCGGCCTCGCCTGGCTCGAATCCTTCCTGGGAAACCTGCGCAGCGCCCTCGTCATCGTATCGCACGACCGCATCCTCCTGGACCGTTCGGTGAAGCGAATCCTCGAGCTCGAAGGCGGAAGGGGGACCGTGTGGGCGGGCGGCTTCAGCCGGTACCGTCTCGAAAAGGGCAGGTCGCTGGCTTCGCAGGGCGCCGACTGGCAGGCCGACCGCAAGCGCATCGAGCGGCTCGAAGCCCTCGTGAAGCGTTTCAGGGAGATCGCGTCGACCAGACCGGATCCCTCTTGGGGCAAGCGGCTCCGGGCGCGCGTGAGCCAGCTGGCGCGGGAAAAGGGAAAGGCGACGGAGCGACCCGAATCGGGAGGAAGCCGCATCACGGTGTCCTTCGCCAGGACCGATTCGCGATCCGACATCGCGATCGACGTCCGCGGGTATTCGCGCTCCTTCGGCGACCGGGTCCTCTTCGACGGCGCTTCCTTCGACCTGCTTGTCGGGGAACGGGTGGCGCTCGTCGGGCAGAACGGGTCGGGCAAGACCACCCTCGTCCGGGATCTCGTGGAGCGCGGGAGCTGGGACGACGACACGCTCCGGATAGGCCCGTCCCAGCGGATAGGCTACTGCGCGCAAGCCCAGGAAGTGTTCCGCAGGGATCGGACCATGCTCGCGGAGTTCGAAGCCCTCGGCGCCCTCGAAAGGGAAACCAGGGCCCTGCTCGGGAAATTCGGGTTTGGCTGGGGCGACTTGGACAAAACCCTGGGCAGCCTGTCGGGCGGCGAACTCAACCGCCTCCAGATCGCGCGCGCGGTGTTTCTCAAGGCCAATCTCCTCGTCCTCGACGAACCGACGAACCATCTGGACATCCCCTCGCGCGAAGCCGTGGAGGAAGGGCTCGAGGATTTCGACGGGACCATCCTCGTGGTTTCGCACGACCGCTGGTTCCTGGAGCGGACGACCGACCGCATCCTCTTCATCGAAGACGGCCGCGTCCTGCCCTACGAGGGATCCTTCGCGGAGTTCATGAGGGACAAGGCGCCGCCCTTCGTCCAGGGCGTTTCGAAGGGCATGGAATCCCGCGGCCGCCGGGTGGGAAAGAACGGTTCCGCCCGCGCGGACGAAAGGAGTCCGGCTTTTCTGGAGGAACGCATCGTGGCGCTGGAGCGCAAAAAGGCCGGGCTGGAGCGTACGGTCGCCGCGGCGGTCGCGTCCAGGGAGTACGCCGACGCGTCGAAACGATCGACGGACCTGGCCAGGGTCAATGACATGATCGAAAAACTGTACGCACAATGGCGATGAGCTTCCGTCATGGGCCGGAACGTCCCGGCACCTTGGATGTGGCGCGACCGGGGGCATGAGAGGGCGCAGGTATTGAACCCTTCCCGGAGGGCGTGCTACGCTCGCCGGATTGCCCGGGAGGCAGGATAGACCATGCTCGATCGTTCAACCATGCTCAGGAGGGCGTCCGTCATCGCCATCTCGGGCAACGCGATCCTCGCCTTCGCCAAGATCACCGTCGGCATCGTCGCTGGCAGCCTCGCGGTGGTTTCCGACGGCGTCGATTCTTCCACGGACGTCGCCATTGCCTTCATGACGCTCGTGGCCGCGCGAGTGGCCTTCAAGCCCGGCGACCGCGAGCATCCCTACGGGCATTCGCGGGCGGAAACCGTGGCCACCGCGCTCCTCGCCTTCATCGTTTTCTTCGCCGGCAGCCAGCTCCTGCTCGCGGCGGCCGGCGGGCTCCTGTCCGGCGAGCGGCCCGAAATGCCCGGCACGATCGCAGTCTGGGTCACCATGGTGTCCATCCTCGGGAAGCTCGCGCTCGCGTGGAGCCAGTTCCACTACGGGAAGCTCGCCAAGTCGGGCATGCTCGTCGCCAACGGGAAGAACATGCAAGGCGACGTGGTCACTTCGATCGCCGTGCTCGTCGGACTGGGAGCGAGCTTCGGCCTCGGCCTTCCCGTGCTGGACCGGGTGCTCGCCCTGCTCGTGTCGCTCTGGATCATCAAGAACGCCATCGGCATCTTCCTCGAGGCGAACACGGAACTCATGGACGGCACGAGCGACCACGGCCCCTATGCCGAAGTCTTCGGCGCGATCGCCACGGTCCGCGCAGCGGGGAACCCGCACCGCACGAGGATACGCCGGCTCGGCTCCTTCCTCATCGTGGATACCGATATCGAGGTGGCTCCCGACATAACCGTGTCGGCCGCCCACGTTATCGCCATCGAGGTCGAACAGGCCATCAAGGACCGGCTCCCGGAAGTATACGACGTCATCGTCCACGTCGAGCCGGTCGGGAACCTCGAGGATGACGAGCGCTATGGCCTTACCCCGGGTGACGGCGAGGGCGACGCTGTGGCGGTCAAAACGGCGCCCGGGAGCGAGGCGGGCCGGGATGCTTGACGAAAAGCCCCCCACGGCGGGATACTGACCGCACAGGCATCGATGGAGAAAAGTAGGCGGCATACGGCGTCGACAGAGAGGATCCCCGCGGCTGAGAGGGATCCGTCGCGCGCGCCGTCGAAGACCCCTCCTGAGCCGTTTCCGTGAACGCGCCGCCGGACCAGGCGGCTCCGGTAATGGGAACCGGTCGCCCGGCGGACAAGAACCGGACGCGCGGAGAGCGCCCTGCGCTTCCTGCGAAAGCCCCCCGTCAGCGGGCGAAGAGCGCGGCCCCCGTCATGGGGCGCCGAAGTAAGGTGGTACCGCGGACCCCTTGCCGGCAGAGCCGGCGCCGCCGGACAGACCGGCGGCATGGAGCTCTCGTCGAGAGCCCCTTCGGAGTTCGTCCTTACGCTCGGGGAACCTTTCCCGGCGTATCGACGCGCGCCGGGGGGGCTTTCCAATTCCATGGTCGTCCTTCGCCCCCGAAACGGGATGGCGACGGACGAAGAGGAGTACCGCATGTCATCCAGGGTCGAAACCATCAGGCACTCGGCGAGCCATGTCATGGCCGAAGCCGTCCTCAAGCTCTACCCGGGAACCAGGCTGGGGATCGGGCCGTCCATCGAGAACGGCTTCTACTATGATTTCCAGCTTCCTGCCCCGATCCAGAACGAGGATCTCGCCGCGATCGAAAAGGAAATGCGCCGCATCGTCGCTTCCGGCGCGGAATTCTCGCGCAGGGAACTGTCGAAGGACGAGGCGAAGAAGCTCTTCGCCGAACAGCCTTTCAAGCTCGAACTGATCGACGGCCTCGAGGACGGGACCATTTCGGTCTACGAACAGGATGGCTTCGTCGATCTCTGCCGCGGTCCCCACGTCGCGACCACCCGCGAGATCCGCCCGGACGCGTTCCGGCTCCAGACCGTCGCCGGCGCCTACTGGCGCGGGGACGAAAAGCGGCCGATGCTGACCCGCATCTACGCGATCGCCTTCGAGAGCAAGGGCGAACTCGAAGCCCACCTCAAGATGCTGGAAGAGGCGGAGAAGCGCGACAACCGCCGCCTGGGCAAGGAGCTGGACCTCTTTTCGACCCACGAGGAAGCGGGACCCGGGCTCATCTACTGGCATCCCAAGGGCGGCCGCTTCAGGGTGGAGCTCGAAAACTGGTGGCGGGACGAGCACTACCGGAACGGCTACGAGATCCTCTTCACCCCGCACATCGGGAAAAGCTGGCTCTGGGAAACCTCGGGCCACCTCGGCTTCTACAAGGGGAACATGTATTCGCCGATGCAGATCGACGAGAACGATTATTACGTGAAGCCGATGAACTGCCCCTTCCACATCATGATCTACAAGACCAACGCCCATTCCTACCGCGATCTCCCCCTCCGTTGGGCGGAACTCGGGACCGTGTACCGCTACGAACGCTCCGGCGTGCTCCACGGCCTCATGCGGGTGCGCGGGTTCACACAGGATGACGCACACATCATCTGCACCCCCGAGCAGGTGGAAGACGAGATCGCAGAGGTACTGCGCTTCAGCCTCCACATGTGGAAGACTCTCGGCTTCAAGGACATCAAGGCCTACCTCGCCACCAAGCCGGCGGAATCGGTCGGCGAGCCCGCTCGATGGGAGCAGGCCCTGGTCTCGCTCCGCAAGGCCATCGAGAAGGAGGGCCTCGCCTACGAGGTGGACGAGGGGGGCGGCGCCTTCTACGGGCCGAAGATCGACCTCAAGATCAAGGACGCGATCGGCCGCGAGTGGCAGATGACCACGATCCAGTTCGACTTCAACATGTCCGAACGCTTCGACATGACCTATGTCGCCGCTGACGGTACGCACAAGCGCCCGTACATGGTGCACCGAGCCCTGCTCGGCTCGCTGGAGCGCTTCTTCGGCGTCTTCATCGAAAACTACGCGGGAGCCTTTCCCCTCTGGCTCTGTCCCGAACAGGCGGTCGTCATCCCCGTCGCGCAGGCCTTCGACGAGTACGCGAAGAAAACCGCCGCTGCCCTCAAGGCGTCGGGCATCAGGGCGAAAGCGGACCTCTCGGATTCGCGCATGAACGCCAAGATCCGCGACGCCCAGAACCAGAAAATCCCCTACATGCTGGTGGTAGGGCAGAAGGAATCCGACTCAGGCGCCGTCTCCGTGCGCTACCGCGACGGCAGGCAGGAAGCAGACGTCAAACTCGACGCGTTCATGGAGCGCGCCCTCGGCAAGATCCGTGACAGGTCCCTCGATCTCTGACCTTCTGTACCGCGAAGTCCACGAAGGAAACGAAGATCACGAGGGAAGACAAAGAGGTCGAGGGAGAAGAGGAACGCGGGATGCCACAATACGCGATCTTCGTGAAATGCGGATGAAAAAGAGCGACCGTACCCGATGCTGCAACTTTCCGGCACGAGCGCGGCGTGGAAGTGAATGAACCCGTCCTGTCCAGTTCCCGTACGCTTCACCGCCGCATCAATCCCGGTAGAGCCCCCGTCCGGGTCGGTCCGACGAATGCCCCGCCGCCGCGAAAATTGCGAATCCTCGTCGGGTGCCTTCCGCGATACCTTGCACAAGGCCGGCCGCTTCAAGTATCGTGCCCGGCATGCGGGACACGGCACGATTCAGGAAGGATATCGCCTCGCTCAGCCTCGTGCTGGGTCTGGCGTCCGCCGCCTGCATCCTCATGTTTTTCGTCCGCTTCGCCGTCACCGGCAGGGCGCTGTACGGCTTCCTCGTCTGGAACCTTTTCCTCGCCGGGGTGCCCTACCTCATCGCGCTCGGAGTCCTCACGGCGGAGCGGAGAATGACAGGCCCACGCCCGCGCGCGATCATCGTCATGGCGCTCTCGGTTCTCTGGCTCATCTTCTACCCGAACGCACCCTACCTCTTCACGGATTTCATCTACATCTTCAGGCGGACCTTTCTCTGGCGCGCTCCCATCGTTCCCATCGTTCCCGTCGGCCTGGAGGCGCTCGTCTGGTTCGATATCGTGATGAGCTCGGCATTCGCCTTCATCGGCCACTTCATCGGACTTGTCTCCATCTACCTCATCCAGGCCTCGCTGCGCGCCGTGGCCGGCCGGAGCGTCGCATGGGCTTCCGTCGTGCTCGCGATGCTGCTCTCCGGATTCGGCATCTACCTCGGGCGTTTTTCCCGGCTCAATTCCTGGGACCTGCTCGTCAGGCCCTACCACGCCTTCCCGGAGATCTTTTCAAGCCTCGGAGACGCCAAGGCCCTGCTCTTTTCCGCCGCGTTCAGCCTCTTCGTCGGGGTCACCTACCTCATGCTCTACGCCTTCAAGCGAGTCGAACCCTGAGAATCCGCGCGAGCGAAGCCCGCGAAAGGCCCCTCCTTCCCCAAAACACGACCAGGAGCTCCGCCCCGCGCGAACCTTGGTTCGCGAAGACCCCGGTTCGCATGGGGACGGAACGCTTGCGACCGGAAACGAGAACCCCGGGGCCGAAGCCCCGGGTTCGATGGAGGGATGGACGGGTTACCCGATCTCCTTCCAGCGCCTGCACGCGTGGAAGTGGCCTTTGCCCGCGTCCATGAGCTCGGGTTCGGCCTGCCCGGAACATTCGGGCTTGGCGAAGGGGCAGCGCGGATGGAAGCGGCATCCCGGCGGGATGTTCGCGGGGCTGGGTATTTCGCCCGAGATCGCGAGTTCCTTGATGGTCTCCACCTGACCGGTCACCGGCTCGGGTACGGCCTGGATGAGCGCACGGGTATAGGGGTGGATCGGATTGTCGATCACCTCCTCCGCGGGACCCATCTCCACGATCCGGCCGAGGTACATGACCGCGATGCGGTCGGTGAAGTAGCGCGCGGTCGAGAGGTCGTGCGTGATGTAGAGGTAGGTGAGCCCAAGGTCCCGCTGGACGTCCTTCATCATGTGGAGGATTTCCGCGCGGGTCGACAGGTCGATCATGGAGACCGGTTCGTCGGCCACGAGCATCATGGGGTTCAGGATGAGTGTGCGGGCCGTGGCCACGCGCTGGCGCTGGCCGCCTGAAAGCATGTGGGGGAACCTGCCCATATAGTCTTCGGGCGGGTTCATCTTCACCTCGTTGAGGGCCTTGATGATCATCTCGCCGCGTTTCCTGCGGTCGGCCGAGATCCTGTGGATCACGAGCGGCTCTTCGAGAACCTCCCGGATCTTGAAGCGCGGATTCATCGAGGCGTAGGGATCCTGGAAGATCATCTGAACCCGGCGGCGGTAGGCCTGGAGGCGCTGCCTGTGGATGCTGGTGACGTCCTCGCCGTTGAAGACGATCGTGCCGCTCGTCGGGTCTATGAGCTTCATGACCATCTTGCCGGTCGTGGTCTTGCCGGAACCCGATTCGCCGATGAGGCCGAATATCTCCCCGCGGCGGATGGAGAAGTTCAGGCCGTCCACGGCCCGGATGACGCGTTTCGGTCCGCCCAGCGACGCAAGGAGCCCCGCGTGAGGCGTGAAGTGCTTCTTGAGGTTCTCGACGGTCAGGATGACGTCGGACGCCTTGTCGTTGTCGTTCATTCGCCGCACCTCCAGCAGGCCGCCATGTGGCCGGTCCCGATTTCCTTGAGTTCTGGTTCCTTCTCGCGGCAGACGTCGATGACCTTGTGACACCGTGGATGGAACCGGCAGCCCGTGGGTGGATCGATGAGATCGGGCGGCGCTCCCGGTATGAAGGAGAGCGTATCGACCTTCTTGTGGAGGAGGGGCGTGGCCGACAGCAGTTTCTCGGTGTAGGGATGGGCGGGGTGCCCGCCGAAAATCTGCCCGTTGGTGCCGAGCTCGGAGATCTTGCCCGCGTACATGACGCAGATGCGGTCGCTCACCTCGGCTTCGAGCGCGAGGTCATGGGTGATGAAGATGAACGAGAGGTTGAAGGTTTTCTTGAGCTTCTTGAGCAGGTTGATGATCTGCGCCTGCACGATGACGTCGAGCGCCGTCGTCGGTTCGTCGAGGATCACGACATCGGGTTTCAGGAACAGCGCCGTCGCGATGACGATGCGCTGCTTCATGCCGCCGGAAAGCTCGTGCGGGTAGCGTCCCATGACCTCGGGGGGGAGTCCGACGAGCTCGAGGTACTCCCTGATGAGCTCCTCGGCCTGCACCTTCTCCATTTCACGGTGCTCCTGCAGGGTTTCCAGCATCTGCTTTCCGACCGTGTAGACCGGCGTGAGGCAGTTCATGGCGCCCTGGAAGACCATGGATATCTTCTCCCAGCGGATGTGCTTGCGGACGTCGTTTTCGGGCAGGTCGATGATGTCGCGGCCGTCGAGCACGATCTGTCCGCCGTCGTAGCGGCCGGGCGGCGTCGGCATGCGCAGGAGGGCGGTGCCCGTAGTGGTCTTGCCGCAGCCGGATTCGCCCACGAGCCCGAAGGTTTCTCCCTTGAAGAGGTCGAAGGTGACGTCGTCGAGGGCTTTCACCGTGCCTTTGGATGTGTGGTAGTAGAGCTTGAGGTTCTTGACTTCGAGGATCTTGTCCATGGCTTACCTCGTCCTGAGTTTCGGGTGGAGGATCTTGTCCATCGCGAACCCGAGGAACGCGAAGGTCATGCCCATGATCGCGATGAGGAGCCCCGGCGGGATGATCCACCACCAGACGCCGTTGAGCATCGCGTTGCCGAGCATGGCGTCGTGGAGGATCGCGCCCCAGGTCACGATCGTGGGATCGCCGAGGCCGAGGAGGCTCAGTGACGACTCGAACACGATGAAGCCGGGAACCGAGAGGGCCATCGACGCGAATGAGTAGGGGATGAGGAGCGGTGCCATGTGCTTGAAGATGATGCGCGCGTGCCCGGAACCCAGGGCCCTGGCCGCCTCGATGTAGGTTTCCTCCTTGATCTGGAGGGCCATCGAGCGGACGGTCATGACGGAACCGGTCCACGAGAAAATGATCATGATCCAGATGATCGTCATGAGGCTCGGCTTGAAGACCGCCGAGAACACGATCAGGATGGGGAGCACGGGGATGGAGTTGACGATGTAGTAGATGAACATCATCGTCTTGTCGATCATCCCGCCGAAATAGGCCGCGATGATCCCGTACATGACGCCGATGATGACCGAGACGAACGAGACGAAGAGGCCGATGAGGAGCGCCCACTTGAGGCCGGCGACTATGCCGGAGAAGAGGTCGCGCTTGAGGTTGTCGGTCCCGAGCAGACCGGAAACGCGTCCCGCGACGATGATTTCGCAGCTTTCGACCTTGTCGGTTCCGGCGTTGCCGATGGCGGTGACGAGGATCCTGTACTTCCCCTTCTGCGCCACGGGATTGTCGAACATCCCTTCCTTGGCCTCCGCGAACGCGATGTCGGTCACCTTCATGTCGCTCGAGGTGAGGATCCCGACGCGGTCCGCGTTCTCGTACTGCTTGAGGAAGGCGAAGCACGCATCGCGCCCGTACGCGGTGGCGGCCATGCGGATGGTGCCGTTCGCCAGCCCGTGCTCGCTCGCCTGCGAAAGGAGGATGGATTTGCCGTCGGGGCGCTGGAGGGTCATCTGGAAGGTCAGGTTCCCGGTGGCCCGGAGGTGCATGATGAGGTCCAGCGGCGGGAGGTCGTACTGGTAGACGTACTCGAATTCCCATGTGGTGGCCACCGCGCCGCCCTCGATGGTCGCCTCGGAAACCCTGGCCGGCTTGATCGTGCCGGTGACCGCCGAGTCCTTGCCGGGGAGGAGGTTCGTCCAGACGGGCGGGGCGTTGGGGGAGTTGTCCTCCCAGTAGTTGATGTTGCGCCAGCTGGCCGCCGCACCCTTGAAGGGCAGGATCAGCGGCTCGAAGACGACGACGAGGACGGCGGTCGCGAGGATGGCCAGGCCGATGAGCCCCGATTTTTCGCGCCGGAACTCCGTCCAGAAATCGTTGAACCAGTATGCCAGGTCTTTCAGGTTCATGTGTTACCCCCGACTTTGATGCGCGGATCGAGGAATCCGTAGGTCAGGTCGAGGATGATGTAGCCGACCTGGAAGATGGCCGTCGTCAGCGCGAGGTCGCCCATGAGGACGGGGATGTCGCTCTGCTGGACGGCGATCCAGTAGAGGTTGCCCAGGCCCGGCCAGCTGAAGATGCCCTCGAAGATGATGGCACCCGAGAATGAGCCGAGGAGCCCGAGAAGGGACATCGTCACGAGGGGCGGCGCGGCCGTGCGCATCGTGTGCCCGAACAGCACCTTGTTCTCCGGGATGCCACGCGCGCGGGCGGACATGATGTAGTCTTCCTGGAGGATGCCCAGGACAATGTTGCGGATGGTGAAGGCGACCCCCCAGAAGGCCAGGACCGTAAGGGTTGCCATCGGGAGGATCATGTGCCAGACCACGTCGACGATGCGCATGATTCCGTCGGGCGGCGGGACGGAAACGATGCCCGCGGACGGGAAGAGCCTGAGCCCGTACACGAAAGCCATGATGAGCAGCATGGCCAGCCACCAGGTCGGCATGCCGAACACGATCATGGTGATGAGGCTCGTCGACCGGTCCAGCTTGCCGCCCGGTTTCTGCGCCTTCTTCATGCCGAGGTATATCCCGAAGATGAGCTCCAGCACCATGGAGGTGGTGAAGAGCAGCATGGACCTGGGCAATGCCTCGAGGATGATCGCGAGCACGTCACGATCGCCCCTGTTCGACCGGAGTATCGTGGCCTTCCCGAAACGGAAGGTCAGCGCGTCCAGCCACCGGTAGACAATGCGCTCGCCGAAGGGCCGGTCCAGCTTGTAGAGCTTGACCAGCTGTTCCTGGCGCTGCTTCTGGAAGGCGATGATCTGCTCGGGTTTCTGCCCCTTGAGCCTCTGCGCCTCGCTGCGGACCTGTTCCTTGATGGAGGAGCGCATGGTCTCCTCGTTCACCGCGTTGAACAGGATCGACATGAGGAACAGGATGATGGCGAAAACGACGAGTCCGTTCACTATCCGTTTCACCGCGTACCACTTGTACATAGCACCACCCGTTTTCCTGGTTGGATTGGCGCGAACCTTCCGCACCGGTACCCGGGCCGGACGCGTTCGATACGCACTATCGGTTCGCGACATTATCGCCGACGTTCACCCGTTTGTAAAGAAGGGATGTCGGCGATACCGTCGCGGAGCTTAAGGATTGTTAATGCCTGCATTAAGACCCGATAACGCCAAAATCCGTATCGGTCTATCGGCATAAAAACGCCGCCCGGCGGAAACCGGACGGCGCAGGGTCATTGGCGTTCCTGGATCAATTCAGGGGCAGGGTGCCCGAGACGATGGCGGGCGCTTCGTCGGCGAGCTTGGACTCGACGACGACCGTGTAGGTGCCGGCGGCCAGGGCGCCGAGATCAGCGGCCGGGAGAGTGGCCTTGAACGAACCGTCCTTCACGAACTTGGCCGCGAAGGCTTTTTCCTTGCCCGCGGCGTCGATGAGCGTGATGGTGACTTTGACGTCCTTGGTCCCGGCGACGGCTTTGTCGATCGGGTAGGTCAGCTGGGAGACCGCGACGTCGATGACCGCGTCCTTGGTGCGCTGGGCGTTCGGGGGCAGGGTCACGCCGTCGATGCGGGTGACGTTCATCTGGAAGGCCTTCGGCCAGTAGTCGCCCGTGTACGGGTATGTGGCATCGCGGAAGGCGCTCAGCTCGATGTAGTTGGCGTTGTAGTCGACCTTGCTGATGTAGTACGGGCCATTCGAGATGTACGCGTTGCCGTTCTTTTCGATGAACTCGAGGGCAGCCTTGTAGCGGGCCACGGCGTCTTCGGGCTTCACCCACTGCTGGATGCAGGAGGGAACGTACTTGGCGTCGAGCATTTCCTGGAGCTTGGCCTTGATGTCGGCGAGGCAGGCAGGGGCGATGACGTCGACCTCGGTGAGCGCGGGATCCTGCGAGAAACTGTACACCGTGCCCGACTTGGAGCCTTCGGCGACGAGCTTGGCCAGGGTTTCGGAGATTTCCCACGACACGACGACGCTCGGTCTGCCCGGGTTGCCGGTCTTGAGGGTGACTGCGCCGGTGGAGGCGACGCGGTTCTTGTCCATCGGCCAGTTGAAGTCGAAGAAGTTGGTGAAACTCTCGCCGTTGTTGACGATCGTCGAGCCCTTGGATGTGGCGAGCAGGGGCTGGAACTGGGAGGCGTAGGTTTCGTCGTACATTTTGTCGCCTTCGCCGTCCTTGTTCGCCCATTCCATGGCGAATGCGGAAGCGTACATGACGTCGGCGAGAGTGATGGGCTGGCCTGAGTGCCACTTGCCATAGAGGTAGGACATCGTGGCCTTGGAGTAGGCCATGATCTTGTCGTTCTTCACGTAGTCGAACTTGCCCTCGCCGACGTCCTTGTACTCGAGGCCTTTCTCCCAAGCCTTGGTCCGGGAGTTGTAGGTGATGGACTCGGGATCGACGGCGATGAGGCCGTCGGGCTTGCCGTCGCCGTTGGCGTCGGGCTGGATCTTGGTCTCGACGTTGGTGAGATCCCACTTCACGCGCAAGGGCGTGTCGAGGGCGGAGTTGGGGGCTTCGAATGTCGATGAATCGCCGCAGGGCTCGACAATGGCGCCGGAGTAGACATCGGAGAATCCGTCGACGCCGATCGGGTCCCAGGCGCTCATGAAGAGGCCGCCCTTGGCGGAGTACTGGGTGACGTGGAGTACCCGCTGGCCGCCCTTTTCAGGCTTCACGTCGGCGGTGACGATGGACCAGCGGTTGAGCCCGTCGCCGAGACCGTAGGCGAAGCGGGAGTTGAAGCGTGCCTTGTTGGTCACGTAGTACTGCTTCTGGCTGCAGATGTAGACGCGGACGGAATCGCGCACGCCGAGCTCGGTGGCGCGGAGGTTCAGTTTCCAGTACTCGTCGGAATCCTGGAACCAGCCGTTCATGGACTTGGTGCTGAGCTCGTCGATTTCCTTGTTCTGGTAGTTCCAGAAGCCTTCGACGCCGCCGCCGGGCATGTAGCCGTACCAGGGAGCGTACATCTGGCAGACGGAAACGTCCCACCAGGCGCGGGTGGCGCCGGCGCCCCAGCCCTCGGTGTAGAAGCTCCACTGATAGTCGGCAGGATCGCCGTCGAGGATCTTGAAGCACTTGGAACGGTCATACTCGAGGCGGTCGACCTTGAAGCCTGCCTTTTCGAGCTGATCGGCGATGTAGCGGCCCTCGAGGAGGCGGCCGGTGGGATCGTCGACGCGGATGAGGAACGGGAGGATGATTTCCTTGCCTGCGTAGGTCCAGAACTGGCCGGTCTTGGCCAGCTTGCCCTTGTTTTCGGGGAGCTCGGCGGCCTTCTTCATGGCCGCGTCGATGTCGGCGATGGCCTTCTGCTCGTTGCCACGGTCGGCCATGCCGAGCTTGGCGGCGATCAGGTTGTACTTGTAGGTGCCCGGCTGTCCCGGGGTCATGGCGGTGAACGCGGGGTCGCCGTCGCCGAGGAGGATCTCGTCGACGATCTTCTTCCGGTCGATGAGCCAGTTGAGGGCGTAGCGAACGTCCGCGATGGCCATCGGATTGAAGAAGGTCTTGCCGTCCTTGGTCTTCACGATGTATGGAGCGGCGTTCGGGATCGGGTTGACCTCGAGGGACCAGGAACCGGACGGAACGGCGTAGGTGTCGAGCTTTTCCTTGTCTTCCTTGGACAGGGCGCGGTAGATCTTGGAATCCACGCCGGTGAAGAAGATGTCAGTCTTCCCTTCGGCGGTGTCCTTCATGGCGATGGTCTGATCCATGCGGACGTCGAAGATGACCTTGTCGGCGATCGGGCCCTTGGCGCCCTTGCCGCCGCCGCCCAGTCCGCCCGCACCGCCACATCCCGCGACCGCGAGGCCGAGGACGGCGATCATGGCGGCCGGTACCATGAACTTCAGATACTTCTTCATCTCTTTCCTCCTTGCTGGGGTTCGAGCCGTCGGCCGAAAACGGCCAGCGGTAAGAATCCCTCTTGTGCGCAAGTCCAGTGATTCGTTTCCGGTTTCGCGGAAACGGGGAGAGACGACAGGTCGATTCCAGTGGATCCTGGAATCGGCCTTGTCATGACTTTCAGGCGATTATGGCGAATTGAAAACGATTTGTAAAGAATATTCTCTTTTTACTTGCGGAAAACGGGAATGTGTGTTACTTCGCAAAGCTACATTCACCTGATTTCACCCGCTTCAAACGTCCATATTGCCACATGTAGATACCAGGTATGTTGGGAGACCCCCCCCCCCCCAACTTCTTCAATACATCGATATGGTTGTCAAATCGCCTAACGTGATCTCCGTCCTTTGCCGGAGCCGGCGCGCCCTGCCCGGTGCTTCACGGAGCGGACAGGGATGAACCCGTCAGTACTTGAACTCGGATTCCCCGATGAATTCGCGCAGTATGGAATCGCGCGGCACGAATTGGGACGGGATGGGGGCGAAGTTGTCGAGGAAGGTGAGGAGGCGCTTCGCCTCGGCGTACTCGTCGTCCATCGGCTTGACGGCGCGGAGCACGGGTTCGGCATAGATCTTGAGTACGCCGATCTCGTATTCGAGCGCCGAATTGAAGGCGGCGTCGGCAGTGTTCTGGTAGGGGAAGATGTGCAGGTGCTCGCCGCGCTGGACGCTCCCCCACATCTTGAGGGTGTCCTTGGCCGTGTGGCCGCGGAACTGGTTGTCTCGCACGATGCGGCGCAGGAGGCGGTTGTCCGTGGTGGATATCCGGTTATGGTCGTCGAGATTGAGCTGGGTCAGGGCGGAGACGTAGAGCTTGAACTTCTGGCTTTTCGGGATGCGCGGCGTGAGCCTGTCGTTGAGGCCGTGGATGCCTTCCATGACGACGATTTCGCGGCCCGTCATCCGCAGGAAATTCCCGCTGGGCCTGCGCTCCCCCGCCTTGAAGTCATAGGCGGGCAGCTCGATTTCCTTGCCGGAAAAGAGGTCGATAAGCTGCTGGTTCAAGTACTCGATGTCGAGGGCTTCGAGGCACTCGAAGTCAAATTCCCCGTTTTCATCCTTCGGGGTGCGGTCGCGGTTCACGAAGTAGTCGTCCAGCGCTATGACCAGGGGTTCGAAGCCGGCGACCTTGAGCTGGATGGCGAGTTTCTTGCTGGTCGTCGTCTTGCCCGAGCTGGACGGACCGGCGATCATCACGCATTTGACGGTGTCGGCGTTCGAGGCGATCATGTCCGCGATCTCGGCGATCTTCTTGTTCTGGAGGGCTTCCGCCACGGGGATGAGGGAGCGGATCGCCTTGGGCGAACTCACCTTGTCGAGGGCGCCGACCGAGGAAACCCCGAGGATCTTGCCGCGTGCCCGGTATTCGGTCGCGATCTTGTACAGTACGGGATCGTCCGCGAATTGTTCGAGGACGTCGGGAGTCTCCTTGTGCGGGTAGCGCAGGAGGAAGCCGGAGTGGTAGGCCTTGAGCTCGAAGGTCCTGACGACTCCCGTGCTCGGGACGAGGGGCGCCACATGGAGGTCGCGGAACCCGGCGCACTCGTTGACCGCGATCTCGGCGTCGTTGAGGTGGTCCAGGAGAAGGAGGGTGTCGGGCTGGGAGCTCTTCCTGAAATATTCCACGGCGTCAGCGTAGGAAAACCACTCCACCTTGATGTCGATATCTCGTTCCACGAGCCCCCTCATGCGGGCGTCGAGTGCCGTGAAATCCTTTTCATCGAGCGGGATGTCATCGTCGAAGAAGTGGTAGAAACCAGTGCCGATGGACATCCCGGCGACGAGACGCCGGCCGGGGAAGACCTCGCGGGCGGCGATGGCGAGAAGGAAGCACAATGATCGCCTGTAGGTGGATGCGCCGAGCGAGGTGTCGATCGTGACCGGCTCGATCGTGCAGTTGACGATGAGGTGGGTTTCCACCGGCCTGAGCTCGTTGTTGACGAGCACCGCCGCGAGCGGCGCCTTGAGTTCGCCGAAACGCCCGATCACTTCGGTGGCTTCGACGCCGAAAGGATAGGCGACGACATCGCCGTCCGGATAGGTCACGTTGATCTGCTTCATCGGTGCTTCGCTCCTTGTCGCGGCCGGCGGCCGGCGGCCGCCCCGGCCCGGGGTATCATTCCAGTCTAGCGCCGTGAAGGCGGGAATGAAAGGACGAAGCGGAAAATCCGGCGACCGGCGGCCGTCTCCGGGTCAGGAAGCGGCATGGGGCCTGCCCGCGATGACGAGGATGTCCCGCAGGACGGCCGCGGCGGTCTCCATGGGACCGGCGCCCCGGCCTGAAAGGCCGATCTCGCCGGCATGAGCGGAGGAAAAGACGACCGCGTTGTCCCCTCCGGAGCAGGCCAGCGGTGACGACGGCGCCACTTCCGAGATCGACACGGAGGCTCGCGCTCCCGTGCCGCCGACGCGTTCGGCCCGGGCGACAGCCCTGAGTTTCCGGCCGTGCGCAGCCGCCAGCGCGAACCGTTCCGGCGTCGCCTCCCGGAGGCTCTCCCGGGCTATGGCCCCGAGGGGCAGGTCGACGTCCATGACCTCCGCGCAGAGGATGGACAGCTTGACGGCGGCGTCGATGCCGTCGAGGTCGGCCGACGGGTCCGCCTCGGCCATGCCGAGCTCCCGCGCCCGACCGAGCGCCGCATCGAGGGAGAGTCCGTCTTCCATGAGGCCGAGCACGAGGCTGGATGTCCCGTTGAGCGAGCCTTCGATGCGGTCCACCCGGTTTCCGAGGGCGAAGATCCGCCCGGTATCGATCATGGGCGTGCCCGCTCCGACGGTGGCGCTGGCGCGCACGGTGACGCCCGAAGCTTCCGCGGCTGACCGGACCGCATCCCGCGCGGAACTCCCGTCGGGCAGGAGCGCGACGAAGGGACCCTTGCTGGCCGAAACGACGTGCATGCCGGCGCGCAGGGCGGCGAGGATGCGCACGAGGCTTCCGCCCCCCGTGACGATGTCCGTGGGGCCGAGCTCGACGAGGATGTCGGCGATGCCGGATGCGAAGAGCTCCTCGAACTGACAGGAAGCCGTTCCTGTCGGCTGCGAGCCGTCCCGCGCGTCCGCCAGGCGTCCGCCTCCGCGTTTTGCCGCGACGATGCGGCGAAGCCCGTCGGGATCGAAGCCCCGCGGCGCCAGGACGCTGCCGGAAGAATCAGCCACGGCCACCGTGACGACAGCCCCGCCGGCGCCGGAAGCCAGGAGGTCGAGGAGCGCCAGGCCGACCTTGCCGGCGCCCGCAAGGGCGATTCGCATCATGGGCGAAGGTGTAGCATGAAATGTGCGATTTTCCAACTCAGGACAAGAGGATCGGCGTTGGTGCGGCGACGGGGCGTGCCCATGGATCGTGCAGGACCCGTCCGGTATGGTCCATGGCCCGCCCCGCGCCAGAGCCTGCGCCCAGCCCCCAGCTCGCTGTTCGGTACAGGTCAATCATCGAGGTCGATGGATTCGACCTCGATGAAGTACAGCGTCCGTGTCCGTCCGCTCGAACCGGCCAGCGTGAGTTCGGCCCTGCTGATCAGGCCGGTCACCTTGATCTCCTTCCCGGCGAAATCCCTCAGGTCCTTGGCCTTGTCGCCGAGCAGGCGGTAATCGATCGTGCCTTCGAAGACGTCGGAAACCCCCGTGACGAGCAGCTCGACGTGCGGCGCGTTCCCCGTCTGGCGCAGGTAGCCAATGACGGTACCGCGCACGCCCCTGTCCTCGGGGCCGTCGACCTTGTCGGGCTTCTTCCCGAGGGAAAACCCGCTGGCAGCGACGGCGAGGACCAGGACGGCGAAGGAAAGGAAACGGCGCATCCGGTTACGGCCGCGCGGTGTAGGCGCAGTAGAGGAAGCCGGTAGCACCATCGGACGGGTTGGCTCCGTCGCCCGCGCCGGGCAGGTCAATGACCCGTCCGGACCCCGAAGCCGGGATTCTCCGGAAGGCAATGCCGTCGTCCAGGGGTCTGGACATGGAACGGTTGAAATCCCTCCCAAGCAGGCTTCGCGACAGGATGGAAGGTTCGGGAAGCTCGGCGGCGGTTCTGGCGAGGAGGTCGCCGGCATCGAAACCGGCGGTACCGCTGGTCATTTCGTTCGTATCCGAGCCGAGGGTCGAGTAGGAGGGGATGGCGCCGTTCCATACATAGACGTATGCGTCGTTTCCGGAGGAGCTGGCAGCGGAAATCAGGGTGCTGTCGAGATCTGTGACTTTCGTCTTTCCGATGATGAACGCCGACATCCTGAGCGGGATGCTCGTGGCGCCGGCCGTCGCGGTGGGAGCAGCCAATGTAACGGTGTATGTACCGTCGGTGACCGAATCCAGATAGTCCTGGTACACGGCATTCTCCCCGGCCAGGGCCTGGAGGAAGCCCTTCATCACGATGTTCCAGTCCGTGGTGATGTCGGCGGTTCCCGTGTCGAAATCAGCGACTTGCTGCCATCCGGCGCCGGCAGCGGAAGCATCGAAATTCACGGTATCGTCCTGGAGCGTGGCGATAAGGTCTTCGATTGAAGAGCGGAAATCGTCAAGGATGATCGTGTCGGTGTTGTATTCGGCAGGCGTGGGATCCTCGGCAAAGGTCCTGTCCAAGAAGGTCTTCACGAAGTCGGGGCGCTTGCCTGCGTCGATCTGGGAAAGGATGTAGCCGCCCAGGAGGGACGCCGTCGAGTACTGGGTGAAGGAATTATCCCAGTACAGGAAATCGGTCTGGCCGTTGGCGTAGTCGTCGAGCATGTCGTCGTTTCCGTCCGGGTCGCTGTTGAAGGTCGGGATGTAGATCGCGTACTGGTCGGCGAAGATGCTCTCCATGGTCGTCGAGCACAGCTCATTGGCCCAGGAATCCATCTCGCGTTCCTTGTTTTCACCGCTGCCGAAGTGGAAATAATGGGCGTTGCACATATGCTGGAACTCGTGGGTGAGCGTGCCCTCGGTGAAGAGCTGGTCCTCGGCCGCCTCGATGTGCAGGTAGAAGACGTTCGTTTCGTTGGACTTGTAGTCGTCCCCGAGGCCGTCCGCGTCGATAGAAGCCTGCGTGTAGAAATCCTTGCTCCAGAAATATCCGGCGATGCCGTCGTCGTTCGAGTAGAAGAAGATGTTGATGCGTTTGGCCGGTTCTCCGAAGAACTCCGTCGGCTTGTAGACGTACCCGGTGACATCTGGCCATGAATGGTCGGCGAAATAATTTCCATAATGCTCGAGCTGAGCTTGGCTGATGGCTCCGACGTCCTCGTTGCGGATATACACGGCGCAACGATCGTTATAGTGGGCGAGTTTCGCGTCCAGCTCGGCCCAGGGATAGTACGTCGCGGTATCATCCACCGCGGGGTCGGTGTCCGGGAGGTCGTCCACCCAGAACGTTCGAATCGAAGGAGGCGGCTCCACGGGGTCGGGCGGCGGCGGGCAACCGAGAGCCAGGAGGGCGGCGAGCGCCACGGGAAGCAGGGTGAAAAGCCGTATGCGTTTCAAATGACGCCCCTTGCGAATCGTGCTCTGTAGGACAGGCCTGTCGTAGCTACGGTACCTCGATCCATTCCCGCTTTCAAGCCTTTCGCCTCAGAATTTCACCTCGATCATCACCCCCGCGTCTCCGGACAGAGCCGCTTTCCGCATAGCCGGCGAACCGTTGGACGCCCGGATGTAGGCATTGACCGTCGCGTTCTGCGCGGCATCCACGGAGCACAGCAGGGTGGCAGATCCGAGTCCGTACCTGAGGTCGGCGATGCAGGAAGCAGACAGCGAAACGAAGTCCGTCAGCGACCACGATGTCGCCAGGTAGAGGTTGTGGGGGCCGGGGAAGGCGTCCTCCGGCGCGAGCGGACCGCCTCCGGAAATCGCCGCGCCGTTGCAGTGGTATTCACCAGCGAAGAGAAAATCACCGATCGACCAGTCCGCGCCGGCCATGCCGCGGAATACCGGATCGGCATCGGGGGCCAGGTCGACGACGGCTTCCCCGTAGAGCCCGGCGACGAGGTCGGTCTTGAAGTCGGCGGCGAAGCTCCACCTTTCCGCATCCCCGTCGCGGGACGCGGTCGCGGCCGCGTCCACGCCGAGCGCGAAACCGCGGAGGCGCAGGGCGTAGATGCCGTCGGCGGGGGAGGCGGTCGGGGCAGCGACGAGGTCCAGGCTGGACAGGTCGCCCAGGGGGACCGCCACGCGGATCGCGTCGACGCCCCGGCGGGCTATCTGGAGCCCGGAAAGGTCGATGGAGGCGAAGACGTCCGCGGGGCTGAAGGCGAGGCCGCTGCCGAAGTTGACCACCTGCCTGCCCGCCTGGACGGTCGCCGGCCCCAGGTCGAGCTTGACGAACAGGGTGCGGGCGCGCAGGGCGAAGAGCGTGGAGGGCGGTCCTTCGGAAGCGGGATCGGGCGAGACGATGGTATCCGATGATCCGGCTGCGGCCCATGCAACAGCGGCGATGATGCCCGTGGACACGGACGCTTCGAAAGAAGCTTCCGCCCTCGCGCCGTCGCCGAGCGCGCGCAGCGTGGCCGACAGGGACGTCGTCGAGCCGTACGAAAAGTCCCCGGGATCGAGCGCGCCTGCTCCGACCCATGCCCCGGCGGAACGGTGGGCGACGCTGCCCGTGAAGCCGAAGGTCGGGTCCCCGGTCTCCTGCCCCTCGGCGGCGGGTGCGGCGGCGAGCGCGACCGCGACGAACAGTGCCGCGGTCGCCCGCAGGGGAGCCTTCATCTCGTCAGCGCCGCCATCGTGAAGCGCTTGTCGTCCACGGGCCGGTCCAGCTTGAGGCCGGTGAGGGCGAACACGGTCTTCGTGTCCTTCCGGAGCTTGTTCACCATCTCGACCCTGGTGGCGAACCAGCGGCCGCCCGCGTCGCTCACTTCCAGCGTCCGCGATTCCTTGAGCATCTTGCCGGACTTCGCGTAGAGTTCCGCGCGGAGCACCACGTAGCGCCCGGCGTCGACGCGCAGCACGCGCCGGTCGTACGGGGCCTTCGGTGACTTCGCGGTCAGCTCGACGATCCAGCAGCGCCTGCCGTCCACCGTGTCCTCGCCCGTCGTCTTCCCGTCGTAGAGCTCGAACAGGGCGTCGGATTCCAGCGCGTCCTCGTACGAGACGTCGCTGCCCATCATGCCCTCCTTGAGCATGTGGCCCGAGATCTTCACGGTGTCCTGCTCCCTGGGGAAGTACATCCACAGGTCCTTGCCCAGCTTGAGGAAGCGGACGCCCTTGTCCTCGGGGTTGGTGAACTCGACGAATGCCTTGTCCTTTCCGACGGCGACGGCGGACATCGTCTTCACGCGCAGGACGCCGCCGATGGTGATCTCCATGCGGCCGTCGTATTCCACGGTCCTGAACGCCTGGTTCGCGTCCACGCGCTTGAGTATTTCCTCCGCCGCAGGCAGTGCGGCCTGGGCGCCCAGGGACGCCGCCGCGAGGGCGAATGCGGCCGCCAGCGCGAACGGTTTACTGAAGGCTTCCGTCGTCAGTTTCATGTCGTCTCTCCGTTTCCGCCGCGGCTACGGCGGATTTCCGATTGTGTCCCGACCGCGCGGGTCAGATGGACTTGATGGCGTCGACCGAATTCATCGTCGCCGCCTTCCGCGAGGGCAGGAACGACAGGACGGCCGCCACCAGGGTTCCGAGGCCGAACAGGACGAGCGCCATGAGCGCGTCCGGTCTGGGGTAGAGCACGTTGTCCATCGGGTAGTCGATGGACTGCATGGCGCTCGTCAGGTCCAGGCCCGTCTTCGACAGGACGAAGTTGATCCCGAGCCCCGCCATCGCGCCGGCCGCCGCTCCGATGGCGCCGAGCATGCACCCTTCGGACATGAAAAGCCCGAGGATGTCGTGACGGGGCATGCCCATGGATTTGAGGATGCCGATCTCCTTGCGGCGTTCGAGGACGATCATCATCATGATGTTGGCGATGATGAAGGCGCCGAGGAACGTGAAGATCACGTACATCCAGAAGTACATGCCGCCGGCCAGCGCCACGAGCTGGCCGTACTGGCCGATGTCCAGCCAGGGCACGGTCGACATGCCCGCGATGCCCGCTGACGCCAGGGCCGACGCGATCGCGCCGCTCGCCTCGCGGCTCTTCCGGTAGTCGTCGAGCATCACGATCACGTGCGTGGCGCCGCCGGGCAGGCCCAGGAGCTCGCGGGCGTCCTCGATGCCGACCATGAAGACCGATTCGTCCATGTCGTTGACGCCCGTGAAAAAGAGTCCGCTGATCGTGAAGCGCTTCATGCCCAGACCGTAGTCGGCCTTCTGCGTCACCACCTTGAGGACGTCGCCGACGCCCAGGCCGAGGGTCAAGGCGAGTTCCTTTCCGAGTATCGCGTCGCCGGGCTTCGAGAGGTAGGAACCTTCCTTGACGCTGTGGTCGAACATGAGCAGGCTCTTCTCGATCTCCGGGTCGCCGGCAATGGCCATCGCCGTCTTGGAGTTGGCGCCGGATGAGAGCACGACGCCGAAGTTGATGCGCGCCGCGGCCAGCCTGACCTTCGTCCCGAGCCCGGGGGCGGATCTGATGGCTTCGATCACCTTTCCCGAATCCGGTATGGCTTCCGAGAGCGGCATGAACCGTTCCCGCGCCCGGTATCCGGCGGTGGTGACGTTCACGTGGCCCGTCTCGTTCTTCGTGTAGTTCTTCACGAGGGAATCGAGGAACGCCCCCATGAATCCCGAAAGCACCATGTTCATCATGACGGCGAGGAAGACGGACACCGCCGCGAGGATCGTCCTCCGGCGGTTGCGTCCGAGGTTCCTCAGGGCCATGGACAGTATTCGCATGTCATTGCTCCTTCATCACACGAAGCGCAGGGCGTTCGTCACCTCGAGTTTCGAAGCCCGCCTTGCGGGAACGCTCGCGGAAATCCATGCCACGACGATGCCGAACGCGAAGGCGAAGACGATCGTGGACAGGCTCCATTCGCCGTGGAGCGTGCCGCCGAGGGGAATTTCGCCCAGGTCCATCTTGCCGATGAGGGCGTCCAGGGAGACGCCGTATTCCACCATGAACCAGTTCAGCGCGCAGCCGAGCGCGACGCCGCAGGTCCCGCCGAAGAGCCCGATGATGAGGCCCTCGAAGGTGAACAGACGCTTGATGTCCCGGGGCGTCATGCCGTAGGCGCGCAGGACGCCGATCTCCCGTATCCGGGAGTACATGCTCATGAGGATCGTGTTGGCGATGCCGACGCCCGCGATGAGGAGCACCATGAAGATCATGATGCTCGAGAATTTCGACTTCATGTTGCGCATGGCCAGGTAGCCTTCCGCCAGGACGCCGATCGGGTCGGCATCCAGCGCGGGGAAGGTTTTACCGAGGCTGGCAGCCGCATCCGCCGCGTCGGCGAGGGTCCGTTCCAGCGCGGTCGCCTTGGGAAGCGCCACGTCGATCTCGGTGGCGAAGCCCGCGGAGCCGAGCAGGCGGTCCGCGGCCTGCCGCGAGACGAAGGCCCCGCCCCTGTTGATGAGCGGGTCCGGCAGGTTGACGATGCCGACGACGGAGAACTCGTCGGCGTTCCGGTTCTCCCACGCGGTCTGGGCGGAAATGACGATCAAATCGCCGACCTTCACGCCGAGTTCGAGCGCCAGTTCCGACCCGAGCACGAGCGCGTTGGCTGCTCCGTCGGATGCGGACAGCCACGAGCCCGAGGCCATGTGCCCGCCGACCGGGAAGACCGAACCGTCCCGCCGCGGGTCGACGGCGGTGACGGCCACGGGGATCTCGTCGGTCCAATTCGAGAGACTGCCTATGAAGCGGCCCCGCGCAGTCGCCCTGGACCCGCGCAGCGTCGATTCGACCCTGTCGGCGGCGGCGTCCGCGTCCGGAACCCCCTTGTCCAGCGGGAAGGCCCGTTCGTCCGCCTTGTACCCGGGCGTGCGGAGCTTTACCGAAGAGGAGGAAAAATCGATCATCGTGTCGATCGTGATGCGGTCCATCCCCTTGAGCGCCGAATCGAAGAAGATGAACACCGCGATGCCGAAGGTCATGACCAGAGCCGAGATGATCGTCCTGGCCTTGTGGCGCACTACGTTCCTGAACGCTATCCTGATGAGCGTGCCCACCTCTCACCTCCGCTCGTCGCTGACGATGGAGCCGTCGCGGAGCGTGACGATCCGCCTGGCGTGCCCCATGACGAGCCTGTCGTGCGTGGAGAATATGAAGGTGGTCCGGCGCTCGGCGTTGATGCGCTTCATGATCTCCACGATCTCTTCCGCGGTGCGCGAATCGAGGTTGGCGGTAGGTTCGTCCGCCAGCACGACGAAGGGGTCCTTCACGAGGGCGCGCGCGATGGCTACGCGCTGCTCCTGCCCGCCTGAGAGCTCGCGCGGGAAGCGGTTTTCCTTGCCTTCGAGCCCGACAGCCGCGATCATCTCGACCGCCTTGCGCCTGATCTCGGCGGGCTTCAGCTTCCGCTCGATGACCAGTGGAAGCTCCACGTTCTCGAGCACCGTGAGGACGGGGATCAGGTTGAAGGACTGGAAGATGAAGCTGATGTGGCTCTTCCGGTAGCCGGAGAGTTCCTTTTCCTTCATCGCGCGGAGCTCCGAGCCGTTGTAGAAGACCCTGCCCTCCGTGGGCGAGTCGAGGCAGCCGACGATGTTGAGCATGGTCGTCTTGCCCGATCCGGACGGCCCGACCACGGCCAGGAATTCGCCCTTTTCGATGACGAGGTCCACGCCGTCGAGCGCGACCACCTTGTTGTCGCCCTTCAGGTAGACCTTCCGGAGTTTTTCGAGGGTCAGTATCGACATGATCATCCTCCCGTGCGGGGTCGTTCCGGATCCGGTTTCGGATCGCCGCCCTTGAGCGACGCCACGATGAATTCGAGTTCGGCCAGGTAGCGTTCGAGCGCGTCCTTGCCCGCGACCGTCAGACGGACCGACGTGTACGGCTTGTTGTCCCTGAAGCTCTTTTCGATGTCGACGTAGCCCGCTTCCTCGAGGTTGCGCAACTGCACCGAGAGATTGCCTGAGGTGAACCCGAGCCCTTCCCGGATCGCGGTAAAGCCGGCCGCCGCCTCGCCCGAGGACGCGAGGTACGATAATATCATGAGCCTCGCCTTTTCGTGTATGACCCGGTCCAGCTCGAGGCCGCCGAGTGAACGGCCCCCGGTCATGGCCGGTCGTCCGTCCCCGGCGCGGGAACCGCCTGCCCGGCCTCGCGTTCGCGGCAGCGCTTGCCCGCGTGGAAGGCGAGCCCCGACAGGGCGAAAACGGCCAGGAGCCCAATGTACAGGACGACGAGCCAGAGGAATGGTGCTGGCACTGCGAAGAATGAGAAACCGATGGCGCCAGCCAGGGACAGCCACAACAGGTAATCCGGTGCCGCCAGTTCGCGGAGGAGGGGATTGCCCCGGCGTATCGCGCGCTTGATCGCCGCGATGTCTTCCATCAGTTCGGCAAGTTTTGGCTCTTCCATGTAGTCCTCTTATAAACAAGTTAATATCGTAAACATGTTTATATTTTAGTCATATTTCTGGATTTATCCAACCTTTTTTGAAAATTCGTCGAGCATCGGCATATTATGTATATTGCATATATGAAAATCACGAAGGTCGTGGGTTTCATCAGCGTGCTTGTCTCGGTTACGGCCGCGGGATGTACCGCCTGGTCCGGAGGCCGGGAGCCATCGGTGAATGGCCGGGGCGCGGGAGCGTCAGCGGCATCGGGAAAGGTGGAAACCACATATGGATATAACATTGCGGACCGCCGTCTTCGGAGGCGGTTGTTTCTGGTGCATGGAAGCCGTGTACGAACTCGTTCCGGGCGTGGTGGATGTCGAGAACGGCTTTGCAGGCGGATCCCGGAAGGAGCCCAGCTACGAACAGGTAAGCACGGGACTGACCGGCCATGCCGAGGTCGTGAAATTGACCTTCGACCCGGCCAAGGTATCCTATGCGGAACTGCTGGACCTGTTCTGGAAGATGCATGACCCCACCCAGGTGGATCGGCAGGGAGCCGATACCGGGGACCGGTACCGCTCCATCATCCTGTACACCGACGAAAACCAACGCCTGGAAGCCGAGCGTTCCATGGCGGCGATTTCAAAGGAATTGACTGCGCCGCTTGCGACCGAACTTTCGCCGCTCGTGGCGTATTGGCCGGCTGAGGACTGTCACCAGGATTATTTCCGCAAGCACCCCGACCGGGCGTATTGCAGGATCGTGATAGCTCCCAAGGTGGACAAGTACCTCGGGGAAGTGAAATAGCCCTTTGTGCAGCGGGATGGCGACGGACCCGATGTCCACCGGTCACCCGTTCAGAGGTAACCCAGCCTGGCGAGGGCCAGGGCCGTCGCGGCGACCGCGGCCGTCTCCGTCCTCATGATGCGATCCCCGAGGGTGCGGATCGAAAATCCCCGCGCTTCGAGGAGTCCCAGTTCCCGTCCGGTCCATCCCCGTTCACTGCCGATGGCGAGCGCGACCGGCGCGGAATCCAGGGTCATGGCGCCGAAGGCCGAACGCTCGCGATGCGGGTCGAAGGCTATCCGCGCCGGGCAACTGGAACCGAGGGCTTCGAGCGCCGAGTCGAGCGAGGGGAAGGTCGCCACCCCGGGGAGCCGGGGGTTGCCAGCCTGCTCGGCGCCCTCGACGAGGGGGCGCCGGAAGTCGCCGTCCCGGTACCGTCCGCTGTCCAGGTAGGATTTTTCACCCAGGTCGCTCCCGCAGAGGAAGATGCGTTCCACACCGAGGCTGGCCAGCTCCCTGAGGATCCGGTCCGCCTGGATGGGCCGGGGAAAGCCGAGGACGAGGGTGACGGGCCGCAGGGGCGGCGCTTCACGTTCTGGGGAATAGGCGAAGCGCATCGTCTTCCCGTCGAAGGACAATATGGTCGCGGTCCCGATCGTCCCGTCCGTGGTGCCCGCATGGACCGGATCGCCAGGACCCTTTTTCAGGATCTTGCGGACATGTTCAACACGCCGGTCATGTCGCGGCAGCCCGTCGGCCAGTTCTTCGTCGGACAGGATCAAGAGGTTCATGCGCACCTTCCTCCGTGGACGGGTCCGGTATCCGGATCACCTGCTAGAGCCCCATGATCATGTCGACGACCCGATCGGCGCCGTTCGATGCCGGCACGTAGTCGAGGCACTGCGCGACGCGGCGGGCCTGGTTTTCATGGCGACGGGGAAACGGCACGAAAAACGCGTCCTTGCCCAGATAGCGCGCCTCCCAGAAAGCCGAGTACCCGGCGCCGCAGACGACGAGGTCGAACGCGTTGTACCAGTCGACAACAGGGAAGAGCCCGCCTGAGCGGTTGTCGGAACGCAGGACCGACCAGCCTTCGTCCTCGAGGTACGAAAAGCTTTTCCACGCGGTCGCGCCCTCTCCCTCATTGCCGTTGAACGCGAACAGGCAGGAGCGCTCGTCGACCCCGAGCCCCAGGTCGGCGCGCGCCGCTGCGGCGTCCATGATCTCGCCGCGGTCGCGGATCACGATGGGCTCGACCCGCTCGCACGGGAACGGCGTGTCGAAACCAGGTTCCGTGGCCACGAGGCGATCGTAGTCGCCCGGCCTGAAGACGATGTCCCGCTCGCGGGTACGCAGCGAGAAGAACCGCGGCTCGACCTGGCGCACGAGCAGCACCTTCCTGCACGGCAATTCCCGGATGAACGAGTCGAGCGCGAACCAGGACAGGTCGACGACGAGGACGTCCGGGGCGAAGTCCATCACCGCCCGGTACAGCTCGGAGCGTTCGCAGCGGTCGGGCCCGAGGGCGATCCCGTCCTCGGCCGGCACGGTCCGTATCGGCACGCCGAGCTTGCCGGCCAGGAACGCGAACGGCGTCTCGACGCTCAGCACGCCAAAGTCGATGACGGCCCCGGCCCGCCTGATGGCGTTCGCCAGGGAGATGCCCAAGACGACGTGGCCGGATCCGGCCACGCCGCCCGAGTAGAAGAGGACGCGCATGCCGATGTTTTCAGCAGACGTAGATATCGGAAAAATCGTAGTAGAAGTCCGAGGAACCGGAAAGACCTGTACCCGTGATCGCGCCGGTCCCCGTATCCAGTTCGACCACCCGGTCGACATCGACCAGATTGCCCGAGGATCCGCTCCAGCTGAAACCATCGTCGATGACGTACAGCTTCCTGGGTGCGATGGCCACGAAGCGGCGCGGTCCGTAGAACTGGCTTGCCGGGTTGGTCGGGAAGTCGTTGTCGGTTCCGCTCCATCCCGCCGTCCAGCGCCGCGACAGCGTGTCGCAGGAGACCGAGACGACCATGCCCCGACTTTTGAGAGACGAGCTGTACTGATCGCTGTTGATATCGCTCGCGGCAATGTAGAGCACATCGTCCCGGATCGCCAGGTCCTCGATGGCAAACGGCTCGAAGTAGGGTTCCCCCTCACCGGAAACCATTTGCCCCAGTCCCAGGCTCTCGAGGCTCGCCGACCTGACGATGCTGGAAGAGGCGGATCCCTCCATCGGGGTTCCTGGCGTGATCTTGATGACGTAGTCAACGTAATAATCTTGGTCATAGGCGATCGCGTAGACCTGACCTTCGGAATCCACGGCTACGCCCCCCGAGCTGAATCCATAACCCTCAGGTTCCCCTACCTCGACGACGGAATCGTCATCGAGATTGACGTAGTGCAGATTGCAACCGTCGCCGTCGTAATATCCATAGAGCCTGTTGTCCTCGTCGGACCACGCCACGTCGAAAATGGAGGTTGCGAAATCGACCGTCACGGGGTCCTGGTCCGGATCGGTGTAGACCTGCACGGCCGACCCGCTGGAGACGTAGAGGTGCCCGTAACGATCGAAGGTGAAAAAGGAATCTTCGGTGACGCTGTTGATCGAGGATGTCTGGAGCGTCTCGATCGCCAGCGAATCCGCGAGGCCCGTCCCGCTCCAGGTAAACATCCCCCCCCCGGAGTACGTGGACAGGGGGACGAGGATCTTCGATCCTCCGACGGACAAGCGGAGGCTGACCTGCGTGGTCCTGCCCGATTCCACCGCCACGTCGTCCGTGGCGGAGTACGCGGTGACGAGGGTCGGGAGCGCCGCTTCCACGTAGACTTCGGCCGTGGCCTCCCAGTCGGGGACGGCGGTCACGGTCACGATGCGGGAGTCCCCGATCGGGACATCGAGTTCCATCGTCGGGGAGCCCGGATCGAAATCGGCCGTGATGGTCGCCATGCCGCTGCCGCTGACGGTCACGGTGATCCTGCTGAATACCGGCATGCCACCCATGGGCCATGCATTGGTCAGGGGCCTGGCGCCGGGGGCGCCCGGCAATCCGATCACGATGGTGCCATGCGCCTGACCCGGAAAACCCAGGGAACAGGATGAAAACCCTATCGCGATGGCGATGGCAGCCAGGATCCGGACGGGACGCATATACACTTTTATCCTCCCGACATGCGACGAAAGGCGGGCGGGTTCGGAAGTGACCGGAATGCCCGACCTCCGGCATGTGTCAGTCGACAGTATACAGCATCCTTCCGGACTTGACCAAGCCGCGTCTCATCGAAAGACCATCATGGTCGGCAGCGCCGGATCCATGGCCGATCCCGGTTCGCCCTCTGTGGGCGTGGGCCTTGCGGAACTCCGCCGTTCCGTTCAACCTGTCACCGTCCGCAAGGAGGGAGCAGGCATGGGCGATCGGGCGTTCGCGCTGGCATGCGTCGTGTGGGTACTGGCTGTTTCCGGCGTCGCGTCGGATGACGAACCGCCAGGCGGCAACGCCTGGCGGGGGATCGGCGTCACGATCGGCCAGCTCAACGACAACCTGCCCTGCCCGTACGAGGCGGCCGTGGATGGATGGTCGGTCGGACCCGACGACCAGTACAGCTTCATGCTGGCCGCGCATATCGACGCATTTCCCTGGTCCTTCCGCATCGACGACATCGCCGTCACCTCGCGGGCATACGCGTGGCGCTTCGATATCCTCAAGCTGTCGTGCGGCCGGGAATTCCGGCTCGGCCCCGTGGATGCCAGGGCAGCCATCGGCTTCGCGGTCACGGGAAATGCGGGCGGGCGGTTCTTCCAGAACGCCTGGCACGAAAACCTTCTTGAGTATCCCACGGTGGATTTTCCCTACGTCGAATCGGCCTTCGCCCCGAACGCGGGCTTGGGCGTCGATTATATGGTGCCGGTTTTCCCGGTGGACTGGCTCGAACTCACGGCCTTCGCGGAAGCCGATCTCTATGCCGGCTTCGGGCCGAACGCGATCAGGGCCGGACTGGACCTGGTCTTCGAGCGCTCGGTCTTCCGCGTGGAAGCCATCGCGGGCGCCGGCGCGCACTTTTTCCTGCCGGATCGACTCGACCGCGTCCTTGCCAACGGATTTTTCGGGGCAGCCCTCGTCACGCTGCGGCCTTCGCCCGCTTTCGGCTTCAGCTTCGGCGGCGGCCTGTTTCCGGTCGGCACGGTCGACGACGACCCCGCGTTCCGCCGGAAAAGCTACCCGGCGATTCCCCAGTTCTACTACCTGGCCACCGTCGGTGCGGGCAAGCCCTCGCCGCGCGATTTCCCGGCGCCCTGACATTGATCCAAGCCGTTTGCGGGCTTGCCCCGAGAATCAGGTTGGAGCGATCGTCGTCTGGCAGGCGTCAATACATCAGCGTTGCCGAAATGTCGGATGCGGCTGTGGATTCTCCATACGGCGGCGGTGAAGTGGATCCGTTTCTCTGCCCAAAATGCGGAAGATTATCGAGTGGCAAAACCACTGAGAAAGAGCGGGGGATGCAGCCGGTGATGGCACATCGATGCCTGACACCGGTGATTGGGCCACCGACGGTGGGGGGGGGATTTCACCATCGATTCTGACCAGGTTTTCGACCTTCCCGATGGTGCCTGGATTTCCATCCCTTGACGGGTCGGTATTCCCGGCACCGACGTTCCGGACATTTCACCGATGGCATGAATCCCTGGCAGCCTGCCGCTGTCTCATGTTGAAGGTCAGTGCGCGAGTCATGGACTGCCATGATTCAGGCTGGCGATCCAGCTGACTTGATCCGCCCCAACTGCTGATTTTCAAAGCCGGGGGAGAGTAGAATTCTTTTTACACAACATGATAAGTAATTTTAATCAATATCTCGAGTGGAATCAATGTGCCTCTGCTGCCACAAAACAAAGTGATGCTGAGAAAGGTTTGGCCATGAGGTGGGACAAAATCCGCTTCTATGGCATCGAGGGAACCGATTGTACCGGGTGGTTCAGGCCTGGATCCATGTCTCGACGGGTCGGGAAAGGAAATCCTTCACCGGGATTCCGTTGACGGAGAGGCAGTATTTCGAACCGTCCCGTCAGGCTCTCCGACAGGCCGTGGCGGACAAGGCTGCGAACCGATTCATCGTCATTTCCAGGTTTTGACTTTCAAGCCGAGCTGAGCGAGCATCATCTTCCCCGTGTCCCCGAAGGCGAAGAAATGCGTGGTATCGGGGACGGAATCCTTGCCGACGGTAAAAAAGCCGTTGTCCACGAAAAACGCGGGGTAGGTTTTCAGCGCCTGCGAATATACCGCGAGATCCATGTGCGTCGGCACGATGATGCCCGGTTTTACCTGGTCCATCAGCTTGAATCCCTTCATGTTGTCCAGGGACATGTCGGCGAAATCGTTGGCCAGTTGCATGATGGCAACATCCACCTTGCCGAAAAGCTCCAATTGAGCGGGACTGAAGGCCGTCTGTCCGGTGTCGCCGAAATGGACGATGCGCAGGGTGCCGATCTCGATCAGGAAGATGATGTTCGACGGGTTCGGGGAGCCCGGATCGTACACTTCGCCATGGCTCGACACTATGCCGGTTATTCTGACGTCACCCTGCTCGATCGAGCCGGACTGGAAGGTGAGTTTCCTTCCCTTGAAAGCATCCACATAATCCGAGTCGTAGTGATCGCCGTGGATGTGGGTCGTGAGCAGGATGGAACGTTCATCGGCGGGGCTAGATAGGGAGTCTTTGCTGGCGACATCCACGAGCACGCGGACGCCCTTGGGCGAGACGATCTCGAGCTGGGCCGCGCCGCTCTTGAAATAGAACCTTGCGGAATTCGCCCCCTGCCCCGAGCATGAGGCAAGCATCGCCGGAACGAAGCAGGACATGACGAGAACGAAAATCGCCTTGCGCATGGTCCCTCCCTGTTTGGGCCGGCGACATGTTTTGTGTAAACAGCAAATTCACAACTGCACTCGCGAGCCGTAGATGATCGCAAATTGGCTTGGAACCGCTCCCCAGTCCCATATGGGCATTGTCCGCCTTTTCGAGATGGTCTGCAAGGTCATGAACACGAGCTTGACCGCTGAACCGATAATTCCTGCAGCTTCACAAGCCGCAGGAATCGGGGTGAAGGCATGCCCAGGTGATTATCGATCAGGTGCCGCGGCCAAGGCCGTGCTTGGCCAGGTCGCGCGAGGGATCGTATTCGACGATGTCGGCGCCGACGAGCTCTCCATCGCAGGTATGGACGAGATCGATGATCTCCCGCGTCGAAAGCCCGCCCGGCTCGTGATGCGATACTCCCGGCGCGAATGCGGGTTCCAGGGCGTCGAGATCCAGGGACAGGTACCATTGCCCGCTCATTCCGGGCGGCCGGCCGCGTATCCGCGAATGCGTGTCGATGACTCGCACGCCGAAGCGGCAAGGCCGGGG
>JAPLSN010000018.1 GCA_026398615.1 Spirochaetota bacterium
GGCCGTTTCAAGGTGTAAGCGAGGAAGGTCGTGATGGGCGAGTACCGGACGCTGGCGGATCTCGGAATGCCCGTCGGGACCAAGCTCGTCGACCTGCTCCGGCCCGGGGCGCAGCGGCTGGGGTTCTGATCGCGGGGGGGGGGGGGGTCGGGAGGCCGTCGGACGCGGCCTCAAGGAGGCGATCGTGGAACACGTGGTTACCTGTTCGTGGAAGGGCGACATGATTTTCGAAGCCGAGGTCCTCGGCCATACCGTCCGCATGGACGCCGACGAGGCCGGCGGGGGTACGGACTCGAGCGTTCGCCCCAAGCCCCTCATCCTGGCCGCGCTCGCCGGCTGCACCTCGATGGACGTGATCTCCATCCTGCGGAAGATGCGGGAACCGGTAACGTCCCTGGATGTCCGCGTCGAAGCGCCCCTGACCGAGGAGCACCCCAGGCACTACACGGGGTTCACGGTGATCTACGAGTTCAGGGCATCCGACGGTCTCGACTACGCCAAGGTCCGCACGGCCGTCGAACTCTCGCAGGAGAAATACTGCGGCGTGGCCGCGCTGCTCCGCATGGCCTGTACTGTCGCGTACCGCATCGATTACCTCGGCTGAAGCGGGCTGCCTTCCCGCGGGATTCCGCGCGACGGCCGCGTTTTCGCTTGCGCGATCGCCGAATACCCGTTACCTTTCGGAAATAAGCGAACTCCGCGCGGACTCGAGCCAGGCGGGGACAGCGCCGGAACATGCACCCCGGTTTCCGGCGAAGCGCCGACGAAGGGAATGCAATCGGAGAAGGATCATGAAGCTGGTATTTCTAGGCCCTCCCGGAGCGGGGAAGGGCACCCTCGCGGCTGACGCCGCCGTCGACCTCAAGCTATCCCATATCTCCACCGGGGAGATTTTTCGCGAAGCCGTGCGCGCCGGAACGCCGCTCGGTCTCAAGGTCAAGTCGATCCTGGACTCGGGCGGCCTCGTCTCGGACTACCTGACCGTGGAACTGGTGAAGGAACGCCTGGCCCAGCCGGACGTATCGGGCGGCTGGATACTCGACGGCTTTCCCCGCACGATCCCCCAGGCGGAAGCCCTCGAGATCTTCAATCCGCCGGAACGCGTCGTCAACTTCGACGTGACCGACGAGCTGATCATCGCCAGGCTCGCCGGCCGCCGGACCTGTCCGTCCTGCAAGCGCATCTACCACGTGACGAACATGCCCCCGAAGAAGGATGGCGTATGCGATGCCTGCGGGGCCGTCCTGGTCATCCGCGAGGACGACAGCGAGTCTTCCGTGCGGCACCGCCTGGTAACCTACCGCCGCCAGACCGCTCCCCTCATCGGCTTTTACGAAGTGAAGGGACGCGTCCTCACGATCGACGCCGCGGGCAGCCCGTCTGTCGTCTATGAAGGTTTCAGGAAAGCGCTGCGCTGACAGGCTGTCCAGGGCAGGACCTGAAGTACCGTGGCGTTTCGTGCGGAACGCTGCGGTGCTTTGGCATGTCGATGGCGGCGCCTTGGAGCGCATCAGTCCCCGTCAGCGGGAAGCAGGTGAAATTCGCCGCGTTCTGCGTTAGACTTTCCACGATCGACAATGTTCCATCCAGGAGTACTCCATGAAAACGGCCGCCCGATCCGGTAAGCTCGCAATCGCATTCACGATCGCGATCGCGTCTGCAGCCGGGACGGCGGCATGGGAGGACGCGCGGACCCTCGTCTTCAAACCGTCGAAACCGCTTCCTTCCGGTGTCAGGTACAGGGCCGTCTTCGATTTCGAGCCCTTCGAGGGGAAACAGTCCTCGGGCAGGTACTTCACCTTCGGGTTCGAAACCGCGAAACCCTTCGTGTCCGTGTCCTTCGGCGCGCTCAGGGCATCCCGCTCGGGCGAGCTCGAGTTGCCGGGGACCCTGACCGCGAGCGACGCCGATTCCGGCGAACTCGTGGAGAAAGCGCTCGGTGCGAAACTGGGCGGAAAGGCGGCCGTGGTGTCCTGGAATCACGGGTCGGACGGCGTCCATGGGTTCGTCGTCGGCGGTATCGTCCGCACGGCCTCGGAAGCCCGGCTCGTCGTCTCGTGGGACGGCGCCCCGCTCAAGGCCGCCGCCCGCGGGAAGGAAGTCTTCCGGGTCCCGGCAGCAGACGCCTTCGAGGTGCTCTCGGTAAGGCCGGGGCAGGGTTCCGACGACTGCGTGGAAGTGGCGTTCAGTTCCCCCCTCGACCCCGCCCAGGATCTGCGCGGCCTCATCGGCATCGACGGGATGGAAGACCTGCGCTTCGAGACCGACGGAGGGCTCGTGCGGGTCTACGCGACCATGACCTGGCCGGACAAGGCCAGGGTGCGCGTGGAGAAGGGCATCCGCGGGAAGGGAGGCGAGCGCCTCGAAGTCCCCGCCGCGGCGAACGTCGACATGAGCTGGAGCATCCCGGCCGTCCGCTTCGCGTCGAACGGCGTCATCCTCCCAAGCCGCGGCCTCGTCACGAATTCCCTCATGACGACGAAGGGGCCATCGATCCCCGTCGAGACCCTCAACCTGGCGGCGGTGGTCGTGGAAGTGTTCAGGGTCTACGGCGACAACATGCTCCAGTTCCTCCAGGTCAACGACCTCTCCGGGACCAAGGAGCTCGCCCGCGTCGGGGAACTCGTGTCCCGGAAGACGGTCGATCTCGGCTGGAAGGACGCGTGGAAGAACAAGTGGACGACCCACGAGCTCGACCTTTCCGATATCGTCAGGAAGTATCCCGACGGGATGTTCCAGGTCAGGCTGACCTTCGGCCGCTCGCACATCAGGTACATCTGCCCGAACGACCACGATTTCAGCGCCATGAAATTCCCCGAGCCCGCGGTCGTCGATCCGAACGACGACGACTCCAGCTACTGGGACTGGTCCGAAAGCAACGCCGAGATGGACTACGAGCAGGCGTACAACATGAGGACCGATCCCTGCCACCCGGCGTTCTACGTACCCATGTACGGCCACGACATCGCCGTCCGCAGGAACGTGCTCGTGTCGGATATCGGCGTGCAGGCGAAGCGCGACGTCGACGGCGCCTGGCACGTGACGGCAGCCAATCTCCGGACGGTCCAGCCGATCGTCGGGGCGAAGGTGTCGCTCTTCAACTACCAGCAGCGCGAACTCGCGTCGGGGCTCACCGACGCCAAGGGCATGATCGTCCTCAAGTCCGGAGGTTCGCCCTTCGTGCTGGCCGTGCAGGCGGACGTTCCCGTCGAGGGTGCGAAGGCCCCGGCGAAGCAGTACACGTGGATGCGCGTCGATCCGGCCCAGGCCCTCGCGGTCAGCCACTTCGACATCGGCGGGGAAAAGGCGGCGGGCGGCGTGAAGGGGCTCATCTACGGCGAGCGCGGCGTGTGGCGCCCCGGCGACGACATGAACCTCGTCTTCCTGCTTTTCGACCGCGAAAAGCGGATTCCCGCCGACCATCCCGTGATTTTCGAGCTCGAGAATCCCCAGGGCCGCGTCGTGCAGACCGCCTCGCTCGGGAAGGGTACCGGCGGCTTCTACAAGATCGACGCCAGGACGAACGCCGACGCCCCCACCGGCAACTACATTGCCCGCGTGAAGGTGGGCGACCGGGTGTTCGACCGCACCGTGAAGGTCGAGATGGTGATGCCGAACCGGCTCAAGCTGGTGCTCGACTACGGTGGCGGCGATTCGATCAAGGGCGGACTCGACGAACTGGGTCTCCAGGCATCGTGGCTGCACGGCGCCCCCGCGTCCGGGCTCAAGGCCGACGTTTCCGTGGTGTTCGGTTCCTCGAAGACCGAGTTCACCGCGTTCAAGGGCTATTCCTTCGACGACGCGACGCGCTTCGTCAGCTCCGAGCGTTTCATCCTCTTCGACGACTACCTCGACAAGTCGGGCAAGGCCGTCGCGAGCGACTTCGAGATCGACGGCCTCGGGGACGCTCCCGGCAAGCTGACCGCGTACTTCCTGAGCCGCGTGTTCGAACCTTCGGGCGTCTTTTCGAGCGAACAGTTCTCGGTCGACTACCACCCCTACGACCAGTACGTCGGCGTGAAGCCGCCGCAGGGCGACAAGCGCGGCATGCTGCTCACCGACCAGGACCAGGCGGTCGAGATCGCGCTCGTCGACGACGACGGCAAGCCCGTGTCCTCCGGCAGGGTGGACATGGCGATCTACCAGATCCGCTGGCGATGGTGGTGGGAAAAGGGCGAGGAAAACCTGGCCGAGTACCAGAACGAAGTCTTCAACCACCTCGTCCAGAAGGGCACCACGACCGTCTCCCAGGGCAAGGGCGCGTGGAAGTTCCGCGTCGCCTATCCGTCATGGGGTCGCTACCTGATCAGGGCCGTGGACAAGGCTTCCGGCCACGCGGCGACGAGCATCGTCTACGTCGACTGGCCGGGATGGGCCGGGCGCTCCAAGGGCGACTCGGGCGGATCGGCCTTCATGCTGTCCCTCTCCACCGACAAGACTTCCTACCGCGTCGGCGAGACCGCCACGGTGACCTTCCCCTCCAACGCGGACTCGAGGGCCCTCGTCGCCGTCGAGCGGGCGGGCAAGATCCTGCGCGAGGAATGGATCGCCTGCACCCCCGGGACGACCACGTACCCGGTAGCGCTGGGCGCAGACATGTCGCCCAACGTGTACGTGCACGTCGCCTTCGTCCAGCCGCACCGTTCCACCGCGCCCGACAAGGACGGCAACGACGCGCCCATCAGGCTCTACGGCGTCGTACCCATTTCGGTCGAAGACCCGTCGACGCTCCTGGAACCCAGGCTCAAGGTGGCGGACACGCTCCTCCCGAGCTCCAGGACGCCTTTCCAGGTCACCGAGGCGAAGGGCCGCGCGATGACCTACACCGTGGCCGTCGTCGACGAGGGACTCCTGGGCATCACCCGCTTCAGGACCCTCGACCCGCGCTCGCAGTTCTACCGCAAGGAAGCTTCGCTCCTGTCGAGCTTCGACATGTACCAGCTCGTCGCCAACGCGTTTGCCGGAAAGCTCGAAACCCTCATCGCGGCGGGCGGCGGCGATTTCGGCGATACTGGCGGCAGCCGCAAGGCCAATCGTTTCCCGCCCGTCGTCCAGTTCTTCGGACCCTTCGAGCTGAAAGCCGGATCGACGGCCGACCACGTCCTCGAACTGGGCCCCTATGTCGGCGCGGTCCGTTTCATGGTCGTCGCGGGCGCTCCGCAGGGCGCATACGGCATTCTCGAAAAAGAGACGCCCGTGAAGGCCCCGCTCATGACCTTTGCCACGGCTCCGCGTTCACTCTCCGTGGACGAGAAGGCGACCATCCCCGTCACGGTGTTCTCGACCCTCGGCCCGGGCGCGCAGGTGAAAGTGGACATCGAAGCGACCGGGCCGATCTCGGTCGTCGGGGAAAAGAGCAAGACCATAGGCTTCACGCAGGACGGCGAGGGTGGCGCGGATTTTTCCGTTGAGGTCGGGCCGAATCCCGGCGACGCGAGCATCGTCGTGAGGGCGACGGGCGGCGGCAAGTCCGTATCGTACCGCATGGACATCCCGGTGCGATCCGTCGCCACCCCCGTGACCGTCTACAGGGCCGATTCGCTCGACCCGGGCGCGGCCAGGGACCTGCGGATCGATTATCCCGGCCTCCCGGGATCCAACGAGCTGACGCTCGAACTTTCCAGGTACAAGCCGATCAACCTGACCGGCCGCCTCGCGTACCTCATCGGCTACCCGCACGGCTGCGCGGAGCAGACGACTTCGAAGGCCTTCCCCCAGCTGCTCCTGCCCGACATCGTCGAGCTGAGCCCCGAGCAGTCAAAGGAAGCGTCGGCCAACGTGGCCGCCGCCATCGCGAAGCTCGCGAACTACCAGGCGGCCAACGGCGGAATGACCTTCTGGCCGGGTTCGAGCGAGGACGACCGGTGGCTGTCCGACTACGTGTTCCATTTCCTGACCCTGGCGCGCAAGCGCGGGTTCGACGTACCCTCCGGCCTCCACGACCGGCTCCTCGACTACCAGAAATCCAGCGCCGTCCTGTGGAACTCGTCCCAGCCGTACGAAAAGGCGATCCAGGCATACCGCCTGTACGGACTTTCGCTCTCGGGATCGCCCGACGTGGCCAACATGAACCGCCTGCGCGAGTTCAAGCCTCTGCCGGTGCAGGCCGCCTTCCAGCTCGCCGCGGCCTACGCGAAGGCGGGCATGAAGGAAGCGGCGGCCGCACTGATTTCCGGCGGGGCCGCCAGGGCCGAAAGCTACGACGGGATGGGGTACGTCTACGGAAGCCGCTTCCGCGATACCGCGGTCGTGCTCGACGCTATGAACGCGATGGGCGATACGACCCGCGGGCTGCCGCTGTTCAACGAGATCGCCGACGCCCTGAGTTCGGGGTCGGCATGGTCGACGCAGGAGACGGCGTTCGCCTTCATCGCCGCGATTCCCTACGTGAAAGCCACGGCATCCGGGGCGCCGGCATCCGCGGTCGTCACCGCGGCGGGTGGCGCGAAGGCGACGGTGAAGATCGACAAGGGCACCGCCCGCGTCGACCTTCCGGCCGGGACGGGAAACGCGGGGAGCGTGAACGTCAGGAACGACGGCGGCGCCGCGCTCTACCTCCGGCTCGTGGCGAAAGGCACGCCGAAGCCGGGCAACGAGGTGCCGAGCTCCAATGGCCTGGGGCTCGACGTGCGCTACGAGGACATGGACGGCAACGATGTCGACCCGGACGACGTGGATACGGGCCAGGATCTCGTCGCGTTCATCACCGTGTCGAACATGTCCGTCCCGAAAGCGGCGGGTAATCTCGCGCTCACGCTGCGGACGCCGTCGGGTTGGGAAATCGCGAACTACCGCGTGTCCGACGTACCCGGCCCGGAAGGGGAGGGCGACGGGAAGGAAGGCGATTACGACGAGTACGGCAACTGGCTCCCGTCCGCCAGGAAACCCGAAGTGAAGCTCTTCGACTACCAGGATATCCGCGACGACAGGATCTACACCTACTTCGACCTGAAGGGGCCGGGCGATTCCCGGACCTTCAAGTTCTTCATGAACAAGACCTACCAGGGAATCTTCTATTTGCCGGCGATCACGGTGGAAGCGATGTACGATCCAGCCGTGTCGGCCCTCGAGAAGGGGCGCTGGCTCGGCGAGGCGAAAAAGGCACCCCAGAAGAAGCCCGCGACGGGAGGCAAGACCCCGGTCCCCACCAAGAAGTGACGGGCGGCGGCCCGCCCATCGTCCTCGGCCCGCCCGGCGGCCGGGCCGAGGACGATGGGCACGCGAAAGGTTCTTCCCCGTTGTCCGGCAGGTCCGCGGGGCGCCTCGCCATGACATCAGCGGTGCTCACAAAGACAGCGGCCGCGGGGCGCAAGCTGCTTCGCGGCATGACCGATCCTTCCAGAGCGCCCCCGTTCGCGGGCGCCGCGCTGTTGTTCCTCGTGTTCTGGTTTTCGCTTCCCGCGCCGCTCTTCGACTCCCCGTATTCGGTCGCGATGTACGACCGGGAAGGGCGGCTCCTCGGGGCGCGCGTCGCGGTCGACGGGCAGTGGCGCTTCCCTCAGGCGGGAGAGCCATCCGGGAGGTTCACCCGGGCTCTCGTCGCATTCGAAGACCGAAGGTTCTACGGGCACTGCGGCTTCGATCCGTGGGCGATCGCCAGGGCTTTCGCGTCCAACCTGGAGGCGGGACGGATCGTCGAGGGCGGATCCACGCTCACGATGCAGACGATACGCGCCGCACGGGGCGGGAAGCCGAGGACGGTTGGCGAGAAGCTGGTGGAAGCCTGGCTCGCCGTCAGGCTCGAATTCACCAGCGACAAGGGTGCCATCCTCGCGCTCTACGCGGCCCACGCGCCCTTCGGCGGCAACGTCGTCGGCGCGGAGGCCGCCAGCCGCAGGTATTTCGGAAGACCTCCCGAGAACCTGACCTGGGCGGAGGCCGCCGAGCTCGCCGTGCTTCCCAACGCGCCTTCGCTCGCGCATCCCGGGCGGAATCGTGAGCTCCTTCGCACCAGGCGCGACGCCCTCCTCGAGTCGCTCGCCGCGCGGGGCGTCATGCCCTCCGGCGAGCTTTCGCTTGCGCTGGCCGAACCGCTCCCATCGGAACCCTTCGCGCTGCCGGCCCTCGCGCCCCAGCTCCTCGACCGCGCGGTGAAGGACAGTTCGACATCCAGGTCGCCGAGGCTCGTCACGACGCTCGACGGTTCCCTGCAGGAACGCTGCATCGCCGTCATGGAACGGCACGCGAAGCGGATCCTCGACTCGGGCGTTTCGAACGCGGCGTGCATCGTCGCCTCCGTGGAGACGGGCGAGGTGCTCGCCTACGTCGGCAACGCCTCGGGCGACGGCAGCGGGAAGTGGGTGGACTGCGCGGCCGCCCCCAGGAGTTCCGGCTCCATCCTCAAGCCCTTCCTGTACGCGGCGATGGTCGAGTCCGGGCAAATCACGCCGCGCACCCTCGTCGCTGACATCCCGACGAGGATCGGCTCCTTCAGCCCCGAGAACATGTCCAAGCAGTACTCCGGAGCCGTAACGGCAGCCGACGCGCTTGCGAGATCGCTCAACGTGCCATTTGTCAGGCTGCTCAGGGCGTACGGGGTGGCCAGGTTCTACCGCGTGCTGTCGGATCTCGGGTTCACGACGCTTGCCCGCAAGGCCGAGGACTACGGGCTCACGCTGATCATCGGCGGGGCGGAGATCAACCTCTTCGACCTCGCGGGGGCGTACGCGTCGTTCGCCCGGACGACGGCGGCTCCACGCGGCGCCAAAGCGGGAAGCCAGACCAGGCGGCTCCGGTACGTCGCCGGTACCCCGCCGTCAAAGTCCGAGCGGGATCCGTTTTCACGGGAATCCATCTGGCTCACGCTGGAAGCCCTGCTCGAGGTGAAGCGGCCCGACGAGGAAGCTTCCTGGCAGGAGTACGCGTCTTCCCGGAAGATAGCGTGGAAGACCGGGACGAGCCAGGGCTTCCGCGACGCGTGGACCGTGGGCGTGTCGGGCAAATTCGTCGTCGCGGTATGGGCGGGCAACGCCACGGGAGAAGGGCGCCCCGCCATTCGCGGCGCCGCGGTCGCCGCCCCGATCATGTTCGACCTCTTCGGCCTCCTGCCCGCCGGAGCCTGGTTCCCGACGCCCGCCGACGGCCTCGCGTTCAGGACCCTCTGCGCGGATTCAGGCTACGCGGCCGGCGACGACTGCCCGTCCACCGTGCGAGTTCTCCTGCCTTCGAAGTCCGTGCCGCCCGCCGTCTGCCCGTACTGCCGGACCCTGCTCGTCACCGCGGACGGGAAGAATCGCGTGTCCGCCGAAGACCCGGAGGCCGCGACGGCCAGGTTCGAAAAGCGTTTCGTGCTGCCTCCCGCCCTCGAGTGGTATTACCGCAAGGGACGACTCGATTACCGCACCCCTCCGCCGTGGAAACCAGGCTCGGCGGCGCTCTCGGAAGAGAGCTTCGCCGTCGTCGTGCCCGAAGACGGGTCGCGCATCTACGTCCCCGTGGACGTGGACGGTACGGAGGGCATGGTCGTGTTCAGCGCCGTGCATCGCGATCGTGCGGCCACGCTCTTCTGGCACCTGGACGGCGAATACCTCGGGGAAACATCGGGCGAGCACAGGATCGAATTGCGGCCCGGCGAGGGGCGGCATGTTCTCACGGTGGTGGACGACGGGGGAAGGTCCGTCATCCGGACTTTCGAATGCCTGCACGAGCGCTGAACCACCCTGGCCGGCGTTGCCCGCCGCGCCTTTCTTCCGCTATACTCGCTCCCATGAAAATCAGGACAATCGCGCTCGCCGTGGCGACGTTCGCCGCGTCCGCTTTCGCCCAGGCAGCCGTCCCGGCGGCCGTTCCCGTCATCGACGCCTCGTGGCGCGGCGTGTGGGAGGGCGGCATCGAGACCGGCGAAGGTACGGTGCCCGTCACCGTGCGCGTCCACGAGCGGGGCGTCCTCGTCGACGTGCCGGGACAGGATCTCTACGGCTTTCCCGCGGCCGCGCATTCCTCCGCGAACGGACTCGATTTCGCGATGTCGGGGGGCGGGGAACCGCTCGTGTTCGAATGCTCCAGGAAAGGAAACCGCGCGGAGGGATCCTTCCGCAACGGCGACGCGAACGCGCCGTTCTTCATGGTGTTTTCGGACATCCAGCCTGACCCGGCCACGCTTGTCAGCTTCGATTCAGGCGAGAGTACGATCAACGGCGCGTTGTCGCTTCCCGCAGGGAACGCCGGGCGCCCGCCGCTCGTCGTGCTCCTGGCCGGAGCGGGGAACTCGGACAGGAACGGCAACAACTACTCGGTCCCGGGCCGCAACGACGCGCTCAGGCAACTGGCGGAGGCGCTCGCGGAAGCCGGGATCGCGAGTTACCGCTACGACAAGCGCGGTGCGGGCGAATCGGCCTGGCTCATCCCGGACGAGGAGTCGCTTCTCTTTTCCGATTTCGTGAACGACGCGGCCGCGTGCGCGCGCTCGTTCCGCTCGGACGGCCGGTTCGGGAAGATCTACTTCTTCGGGCACGCGGAGGGTGCGCTCGTGGCCGCTGCCGCCGCGGGAATGGCCAAACCCGACGGCCTGATCGCCGCGTGCGCGTCGGGCCGGGGCATCCGGGAAATCATCGCCGCCGAGACCGCCGATGCGCCGGAGGGATACCGCCGGGAAATCGCGTCGATCCTCGCCGAGCTGGAGAAAGGGCGCTTCGTGGACGAGGTGAGCCCCTGGCTCGAGCGGCTGTTCAGGAGGGGATTCCAGCCCTACCTCGCTTCCTGGCTCCGCTACGATCCCGTCGTCGTCTTCCCGGCGGCGCGTTGCCCGACCCTGCTGCTCTGGGGAGAACGGGACATACAGGTGGGTCCGGAGGATTTTCTCGGCCTGCAGGCTGTCATGCCGTACGCGCGGACCGTCATGGTGAGTGCGATGAACCACGTCCTCAAGGAAGTTTCCGTCGATGTCGACGAGAACTTCGCATCCTTCAACGACCCTTCCTTCCCCCTGGCGACGGGCCTCGTGGCCGAGATCGTCTCCTTCATCGGAAAATGAGGGATGCCGCCACCTGCGCAAGTTCGCCGGGCGTCAGCGGCACCCCGGCCGCGCGCAGGTCGGGCCCGTCGTAGAGGAAGATCACCCCGGAGAGCGCGTCGGGAGCCACGGGCTTCACGAGGCCGTAGAGCGCGAGCTTGCAGGGGGGGGCGTAGATCCGGGCGGCGCGATCTCCCGAAAACGAAAAGAAAAAATCGCAGACATAGGTTCCGTCCCGCTTCACCGCGCTCACGAGGAAACTTTCGAGCGGGATGACGACGGGCTCTTCGTCGGCGTCCGCCGACGGGTCGGATGCGGCATTCCCCGCGTCGTCCACGGTGAGGCTCTCCGCGACGAAAGCTCCGGCGGCCGGGACGAAGATCGCGGCATCGGCGTCCCAGGCCGCCCTGAGGCGGGTCGGCAGGGGATCGGGGCCGGGCTCGGCCAGGCGTGCGGAGAGCCCGTCGATCGGGCCCGCGGCTGCGATGGCCACCCTGCCGTCGGCGAAGGCCACGCGGAACCCGGATTCCCTGTTCGTGAAAGCCTTGCCTTCACGTTTCCACCTCCGGTCGGCCGAGAGTGCGGCGGACGCGGCGCCCGCGGGATACTTTCCTTCGGCGATCGCCTCGATGGAGAGTTTCGAAGGATCTGCGGGATCGGGAAAGGCTGCCGCCGTGACTCGCGCCGTCCGCCTGATCATGTCGGCCAGGGACGCGGCATCTTCGGGCGAAAGGAGGACGGTCGCGGCCGCGTCGAGGAGCTCGGCGTCCGCCTTCAGGTAGACCGCCGAACCGGGCGCCAGGACGAGCACCGGGTCGAGCGGCTTCCGGTACCTGATCCTCGTCGCGCAGGACGGGAAAAGCATGAGGGCGCACAACGCGGCAAGCAGCGCGTGCAGGAGCGTCCGGGCGCGTTTTCCTGCAAGCCGCCGGGCGGGGGCGCACCCGGGAACCGGGCTGGGCGGGCTCAAAAGAGGTTTCCCGCGACGGCGCGGGCGGCGGCCGCGTGGGCGCGGGCCGCTTCGTTCCAGAGCTGGAGGTCCGAGCCCTCGAAAATCCCGTCCGATATGAGCCTGCGGCCGCCGTCGCGCAGGCCAAGCCGGCGTTCGGCCTGCGCCTTGAGCCACATCACCTTGTCGTAGCCCGCGAAGCGCTCGTCCAAGCCGTCCGGATCGACGATTCCGGCTTCGGCGAGCCAGCGGCCGCGTTCGTAGGGTGTCACGCCCCCGTCGACGATGAACGCGTCGATGGCCGCCGAGCGGTTGACGCTGGAATCGAGGATCGAGGCGAGATCGCCCAGCACGAAATCCTCGTCCTCGAAGGATTCCTTGCGGCGCGTACGCAGGTAGCGGTAAATGCGCCTGGCCGCCCCCATGTAGCGCTCGCGGTTGTCCGCCGTCGCGAGCTCGGGGATGAGACGGTCATCGATCCAGACCGCCGTGTGATCGTCCGGTTTCGTGAGCGCCGGCAGGTGGCCGACCGGGGGCAGGAGGGAGTTCGCCCCGATAGCGTTGAATTCCTCCAGACGGCCCGTGAAATTCTGGTGGGCCCAGGAGTCGGCGTAGGTATGGAACGCTATCCCGATGCGGAAGGGATCGTTCGTGCGCAAGGCTGCCACGAGCAGTTCCTTGACCGGCTCGGAGTTGGGGGTGACCGCGTAGGCGTTCCTGGCCCCGTCGCGGCGGACGAGCGCCGCGGCGTCCGGGTTTCCGGGGAAGAAATGGTAGGGAAGATAGACCTCGCGGCAGATGCGGTCGTCCCAGAAGACGTAGTCCTGGGTCACCACTGTCCGGTAGCTCTTTCCCCCGTACGCGATCTCGTACTCGTGGATGGCCTCGTCGATGTATTGGCTCGAACGTGCGATGCGGTCGCCTTCGTCATCGGGGCAGCCCGCCCGCGTGCAGAGGAACTTCAGCGCGTAATAATGGAACACGATGTTCATGGCGAATCCTAGCGCGCCTTGGGGCGGGGCCGCAAGGGCCGGGGCGGGAATCGGGGACGGCGGGCTGTTTTCCCCGCGTTGCTCGAGAATGGGTGCCGTGTGCCGCAGGAACCGTGCAGGGCGGACCACGAAGGACACGAAGGAAATCAGGGGAGCAAATGATGAAATCGACAGATGTGTTCCATTCGTTCCCTCCATTGTCGTCGTGCAGCCTCCTTCTTCATCTTCCGTGCCCTTGTTCCTCCCCTTCGTGCCCTTCGCTTCCTTCGTGAACTTCTTGGTACAGCATTCTTCGGAAATCGCTTACTGATCATTTCAATGGAAAGGAAACATGAATCGACAATAATTGCCCCTCGCGGGAGCGAAAAATGGATGATTCATGTTTCCTTGCTTCAGTAAGGATTTAGTAAGTTTCCCGCGCCGCTGATGAAGGTGCCGTAGCCCTTCGCGGTGACGGTGCCGTCGCGGTACGAGACGTGGCCGTTCACGATGACGCAGGCGATCCCCTTCGATTCGACGAGGGGGCGTTCGACGGTGCCCGAGCCTTCCACGGTCGCCGGATCGAAGATGGCGATGTCCGCCGCGGCGCCCGGGGCGATCCGCCCGCGCCGCCTGAAATCCTTGTCCGAACGCTCCAGGAACAATGCCGGGTCGATGGTCATCTTGCGCAGGAGCGTTGCGAGCTGGATGCCCCGGGTCCGGGACAGGGACAGCGCCGTGGCGAAATTTCCCGTGTCCCGCGGATGCGTGACCACGCCGTCCGCCCTTCCCGCCGGCACGTCGCAGGATCCGTCGGAACCGAAGAACACCCAGTTCCTTTCGAGCGCGGGAAGGATCGTCGATTCCCAGGAAATGGTTCCCTCGGGTACGACGACGAGGCCGCCCTTCCAGCGGTATGCGTCGAAGAGTTCCTTCGTAAGCGTGCGCCTGAGGGGCGCGAAGTAGAGGTCGCCATAGTCGAGCCCCAGCCCCTCGCGCCAGCCTTCCTTGAAGCGGTTGGGGTTGGAAATCGGCGTCATCCAGTACGAGTAGGGATAGACGCAGCCGTCGACGAGGACGCCCCGCGCGCGGGCGGCTTCGATCATGTCCAGCGCCTCGCTCATGTGCCATGTAGCGCCCGTGCTGTGGAAGTGGAGGAGGTGCACTCTCGCGCCCGAACGCTCCGCCACGTCGATGGCCTCGCGGATGCCGTCGAGCTCCGTATCGCGGAACGCGTACCTCGTGTGGATCACGAGGGGGACGCCGCGTGCGGCCGCCACCTTCGCGTATGCCACCATGTCCTCCGTCGTGATGGAGGGCGAGTACTCGGGGCTCACCCCCACCGCGAGTCCGCCCATGGCCAGTTCCGCGTCCAGGAGCTTCGCGCGCTCGACCGGGGTTTCCGCGCGCGAGGCGAGGCCGTCCACGCGGATTCCGTAGCCCCAGTTGACGAGGTGGTCGCGATGCGCGATCTCCGAGGCGATGTACGACGAGCTCGGCGAACCGTCGTGGAGCCAGGCGATGGTCGTGACGCCGTCGGTGAGCTTCCAGTATTCCACGGTCCGGTACGACTGGGGCTTGGGGTAGGAAATCGTGTCCGCGTCGATGAAACCGGGCGCGGCCACCATCCCCGCGGCTTCCACCGTTTCCGTGCCGGCGAGCGGCTTTTCCGAGATCGCGGAGATCGAACCGCCCGAGACGCCGATGTCAGCCACCGCGTCCAGGCCGGATTCGGGGTCGATGACGCGGGCGCCCCTCACGACGAGGTCGAATACGCGGCCCGACGCGATTTCGGAGAGGTAGGCGTGCCGCGGGTGCGCGGCGGGCGTTTCGACCGCGGGAACGTCCCTAGAGCAGGAGGCGCCGGCGAGGGCGCAGGCGGCGAAGACGGCGACCGCGGCGCCGGCGGAGATCGCCGGCGAGGCGCGGCGGGCGGTCCCGGAGCGGGTGGCGCTGGTCATGGGGCCGAGCATACCAGACGCCGTCCCGTCCGGGAAGCACCCCCGGCCAGGCTCACTTGATGTCGATCACCTCGATTTCATAGAGGAGCCAGCTCCCGGGTGGGATGACGCCGTGCCACTGGTCGCCCCAGCCGTACTTCGGCGGCAGGACGAAACGCCGGAGCTCCCCTTTTCGCATCGAGAACAGCATCTCGAGGAAGCCGGGCTCCGTCCGCATGCTCTGGTTCTCGAGCGGGATTTCGATCGGATGGCCCGCCCCGTCGTTTCGCGTCTCCTCGATGACGGTGCCGTCGAGGAACGACACGACCCAGTGGATGCATGTCGTCGCGCCGATCGCCGGCGGCGACCCGGTCCCCTGGCGCACCACGAGGTAGCGGACGCCGCTGGCGGAAGCCGTCCCGCCGGGCGGGTAGGTCGGCCCGAGCTTCGCCTCTCGGTCGCGGCGCGCGAGCGCGGCTTCATGCGAATCCTGGAGCCGTTTTGCCTCTTCAGCCTTCCGGGCGTCTTCCTGCGCCTTGGCGCCCTCCGCCTGCTTGATGTAGTCCTCGCAGGTCTGGATGTGCTTCTTCAGGTCGGCGAGCCGTTTCTTGAAATCGCCGTTCAGGTTGCCTGAGGAATTCCCGAGTCGCCAGCACTTGTCCCGGCTTTCGAGCGCGTTGATCCGGTTGGCGCCATCGCTCCTCTGGGCGATCGAAGCCCAACGGCTTTCCGCATCTTCGGCGTATTCCCCGGCGTTGACCGTCAGGGCCAGGCCGTGCCCGGCGCGCTCGTCCAGGTCCTCGAAATCGGCGAGGTACTCCCCCGCTTCCTGGAGGGAGCCCAGGCTCCACGCGTCCCACCCGGTGTCCCGGTAGATGTCCAGGGCTTCGTTGTAGGTTCGGACCGCCTTGCTCATAGCCGAGTTGGCGTTGTCCCAGTCCGCCTGGGACTGCCAGTCCTGGGCCGCCGCGCTGCCTGCCAGGACAAGGGCAACGACGATTGAAACCGATGATTTTTTCAGTATGCATTCCTCCGGGAATGGTTTTCCCTGAGGATATCGGATGGAGGAACGGTCTGCAAGGTCGTGGCATATCCTCGCGGGCAGGAAATGGCTGGCGAGTTTCCGTGGCAGGCGAGCCTGGGCTGGCTTGTTTTCAGGGTTGGGGTGCGGCGGGAGCAATGCGCAGGGAGCGGGTGAATCCGCCGGACGGTCCGCGGAAGCCCCTTTTTCCTTGCCCGCATCGCTTTCCCCGGTGTAGGATGGGCCTTCGAACGACGATCGAGGAGGCCTACATGTCCATCGAACGGACTTTCGCGATGTTGAAACCCGGCATCGTCCAGCGACGGCTCGTCGGAGAAGTGCTTTCCAGGATCGAAAAGAAGGGCTTCCGCATCGTCGCCCTCAAGTTCCTCATGATTCCGACGGAATTGGCGGAGAGCCACTACGGCGAACACAGGGCCAAGGCTTTCTACCCCGACCTGATCCGCTACATCACGAGCGGACCGGTGGTGGCCATGGTGCTCCAGGGTGAAGCGGCGATCCCCGCCCTGCGCAGGCTCTGCGGAGCCACGAAAGTGGAAGATGCCCTTCCCGGCACCATCCGTGGCGACCTCGCCATGCATACGGACATGAATATCATCCACGCCTCCGACTCGGAGGCGAGCGCCGGACGGGAGATAGGGCTCTTTTTCGGACCCGGCGAAATATACGACTGGAAGGACGGAAACGATGCCTGGATCTAGCACGCTGCCCCGATGGGACCTTTCGCCGGTGTTCGCCGGCTTCGACGATCCCGCCTACCTGGAGGCCAAGGCCGATTGCACGCGCCTCGCCGACGGAACCCTGGCCCTGATCGGCCGACCCGCGGATGGCGCCGGCTTCGGCCCCTGGCTCCACGGGCTCCTGGACCTGTCCGAGCGATTGCACTCGGTCGGGCAGACCCTGGGGGCATACACGTACGCGCGCTACTCGGTGGACACGCGGGACCGTACCGCGATGACCGAACTCAACGTCGTGGAGGAACTCCTGCTCTCCCTGCAGAAGGTGGAAGTGGCATTCCGCAACGCGCTCGCGTCGCGCAGCGACGAGGTGGAACGGCTCATCACCGCGGATCCGGCCATCGGCGCCTTCGCGTTCAACCTCCGTGAAGAAATGCTCTGGGCGAAGAAGCAGATGTCGCCCGAGCTCGAGGACCTGGCCGCCGACCTCCAGCGCTCGGGCGGCGACGCCTGGGGAAGGCTCCAGGAGATGATCTCTTCCACGACGTCCGCGATCTGGGACGAAAAAACCGGGGAGCGGAAGACGGTCATCCAGCTCCGCAACATGGCTTTCGATCCCGACCGCTCCGTCCGCGAAAAAGCGTTCCGCAAGGAGCTCGAAGCGTGGAAGGCCGTCGAAGTACCCGTCGCGGCGGCGCTCAACGGCGTCAAGGGCTGGACCGTGACGCTCAACGGCCGCCGAGGCTGGGAGGGCGCCCTCGAGAAGTCCGTCGAGCAAGCCCGCATCACGCGGGCCACGCTGGACGCCCTGATCGGGGCGATGGAGGAAGCCCAGCCCCTGTTCCGCCGCTACCTGGCGGCCAAGGCGCGGGTGCTCGGGATCAAGGCCTGCGCCTTCTACGACCTTTTCGCCCCCGCGGGTTCGTCGACGAAGACCTATACTTTCGAGGAAGTCAGTTCCTTCATCGTCGAAAAGTTCGGCACATTCTCCGCGGAGATGGGCGCGTTCGCCGGGAAAGCCTTCCGCGAAAACTGGATCGACGCGGAACCGCGCGAAGGCAAGGTCGGCGGAGCCTACTGCATCGACTTTCCGCTCGCCGGGACGGCCCGCGTGCTGTGCAATTTCGAAGGCAGCTTCAGTTCCCTCACCACCGTGGCGCACGAACTCGGACACGCCTACCACCACGAGGTCATCAAGGACCTGCCGATCCTCCAGACGTCCTACCCCATGACCCTGGCCGAAACGGCGTCGATTTTCGCGGAAACCGTAGTGTTCGAGGACGCGCTCGCCTCCTGCACGCCGCAGGAAAAGCTCGGCCTGCTCGAATTGCACCTGCAGGACGGGTGCCAGATCATCGTGGACATCCTGTCGCGCTTCCATTTCGAGCGGGAGGTCTTCGCGCGCAGGCCCAAGGGCGAACTCGGACCCGGCGAATTCTGTTCCCTCATGGTGGACGCGCAGAAGGCCACCTACGGCGAGGGTCTCGACCCCGGGGCCCTCCATCCGTACATGTGGGCGGTCAAGGGCCACTACTACAGCGCGGGCCTCTCCTTCTACAATTTCCCTTACGCCTTCGGCCAGCTCTTCGGGCTCGGCCTCTACGCGGCCTCGCGCAAGGAAGGCCCGGGCTTCGCGGAAACCTACCGGGAAATCCTGCGCGAGACGGGCAGGACGGGCGCCGTGGAGCTGTGCGCGCGCGTGGGCTTCGACATCGAGACGATCGATTTCTGGCGCGACGGCATCTCGGTGTTCGCACGGCACCTCGAGGAATTCGAGGCCCTCGCGGCGGCGGGGAGGTAGGGCACGATGGCTGACATCGGCGTGATGGGCGCGGGCGCCTGGGGTACGGCCGTCGCCAAGCTGCTCGCGGAAAACGGGAACGAGGTCACCATGTGGTGCCTGGAACCCGGGCTCGCGGCCGCGATCAACGAAGCGCACGAGAACGGCCTGTACCTGCCGGGGGTGGCTCTGCCCGGAACGGTGACGGCGACGACGGACCCGCTCGAGGCCGCGAGCGGCCGGGACGTCATCGTGCTCGCGGTGCCGTCGCTCTTTCTCCTGGACGTCGTACGCCGGATACTGACGGCGCCCAACGTCATGGAAGGGCGTTCCCTCGTGATCGTGCTCACCAAGGGCTTCATCCCGACGGCCCGGGGGCCAAGGCTCATCGTGGAGACCCTGGAGGACCACCTGCCCGGCTTCTTTCGCGGCAATATCGTCTACGTCTCGGGCCCCAGCCACGCCGAGGAAGTGTCCCGCGGCTTCGTCACCGGGCTCATCGCGGCGTCGGAAAACGGCCGCAACGCCATCAGGACGAGGGAGCTCTTCAAGTCCAGGCGCATGCTCGTTTTCCCGTCCCTCGACGTCGTGGGCGTCCAGGTTTGCGGGGCGGTGAAGAACGTCATCGCCATCGCCTTCGGGATGCTGGACGCGATCAAGGCCACGAGCGAGGTCTTCGGCGACAACACCGAGTCGCTCCTCCTCGCGGCCGGCCTCAACGAGATACAGCTCCTCGGGATGGCGCTCGGATCCACGCACCCGGAAACCTTCACGTCCATCTCCGGCGTGGGCGACCTGGACGTCACCTGCCGCTCGGTCCACGGGCGCAACCGGCGCTTCGGGCGCGAGATCGTGGAAAAGGACATCCTGGCGAAGTTCTCGGGAGTCGACGACCTCGTCGCGCGGATCAGGGAGCTGGGCTACCTGCCGGAGGGGGTCGTCGCGTGCAAGCACGTGATCGCGCTGGCCGAGGAGCGCAAGGTGGCGATGCCGATTTCGAACGGCGTCTTCAGGATACTGGACAAGATCCTCTCGCCCAGGGAATTCCTCGAGGAATTCGTCGGTTCCCTGGCGGGCTGATCCCCGGGGGCGCATCGACGCGGGAATCCCCGAAATTCAAGGAGCAGCATGTGTCGTACCGTTTTTCCATACAGATGAGCGCGATGGAAGATCGCCTCGAAAGGCTGATCGCGGAACGGCTCAAGCCGGGCGCTGACACGAAGGCGATCGACGCGCGGATCTGGGACCTGTTCGGCGAGACCTGGTGCATCATGTTCACCGACCTCTCGGGATTCTCGCGGGGCGTCGCGGAGTACGGAATCATCCACTTCCTGCAGACGATCTACGAATCCCAGCGCCTCCTCATGCCGGTCATCGAGGACCACAACGGGATCCTCCTCAAGACCGAAGGGGATTCCTTCCTCGTGCTCTTCCGCTCGCCCGAAAGGGCGGTCGAATGCTCCATCGCGATGAACGGCGTATTGAAATCGTACAACGCATCGAAGCCGGAGACCGAGAAGGTCCTCCTCTGCGTGGGCATCGGGTACGGGAAGGTGCTCCGCATCGGCGATTCGGACGTCTTCGGCGCGGAAGTGAACGCCGCCAGCAAGCTCGGCGAGGACACGGCGAAGGCGGGGGAAGTGCTCGTGACCGGGAACGTCAAGGACGCCTTGGGTGAAAACGCCTTCACCTGCGAAAAGCTCCCCGAAGCTCCCCCGGGCGCATCAGCCAGGTGGCGGATTTCGCGCCCGAGCTTCAGCCAGCTCCCGTAGCGCAGCTCGGAGAGTTCCCCGGCCTCGACGGCGGCCTTGACGGCGCAGCCCGGTTCGTTTTCGTGGGTGCAATCCCGGAAACGGCACGATCCGGCGAGCTCCTCGATCTCCGTGAACACGTCCCCGAGCGCCCCTTCCGACGCCAGTATCTGCACCTCGCGCAGGCCCGGCGTGTCGATGACGAGCGCCCCCGAGGGGAGCAGTTTCAGCGTGCGGCTGGTCGTCGTGTGGCGGCCGCGTCCGTCGTATTCCTTGACCGCGCCCGTCGACTGCAGTTCGCTGCCGGCGAGCGCGTTGAGGAGCGTGGACTTGCCCGCGCCCGACGAGCCGAGGAGCACGGTCGTCCTGCCTCTGCCCACCAGGGCCGAAAGGCGGTCCATGCCCTCGCCCGAGAAAGCCGACACTGCCATGACGGGCACGCCGGGAGCCGCTTCCATGGCGCCCGCGATCATGAGGTCGATATCCTCCGCCAGGTCGGCCTTGGAGAGCACGACGACCGGTTCGACCCCGGCTTCTCGGGCCAAGGTGAGATAGCGTTCGATGCGTCTGGGGCTGTAGTCGCCGTCCGCCGAGGTGACGACGAGGGCGACATCGACGTTGGCTGCCAGCACCTGCTCGACGACCTCGGCTCCGGCGGTGCCGTCCGGCGCCTTGCGCGAAAAGCGGGACTTGCGGGCCAGGAGCGTGTCGATCACGGCCCGGCCGTCCAGCTCAGGCCGCCGCACGAGGACCCAGTCGCCCACGGCGGGGAATTCCGCCGCGTTGGCCGCCGTGCCCCGGAACCTGCCCGAGACGACGGCTTCGATTTCCAGCGCGGAACCGCCCGGTCCGCGGACGACGACGATATGGAGTCCGCGCCGGGTTTCGACGACCCGGGCCGGCACCCGGGGGACGGCCGGATCGGCCGTCCCTTCCTTGGTTTCATCATTCCCGCCGCCGGATGCGGACCGGCCGGCATCGCCGCGCCGGTCGTGGCGGGCGTCGGTGGATTCCGCCGCCTTGGCGAAAAACCCGTCCCAGCCGTAGTCGTACAACGCGTCGTGAATGGACGCGCCGGACTCTGACCATGTTTCATAGATGATGTACATAAAATTCCCCGTTCTCGAAGAACAGAAAGGCCGGCGTACGGAAAAACGCGCGGGGCGCCCGTACGGACGACATGACGACGATCCGTCGCGGAAAATTCCGGTGACGAACCCTTTGAGCGTGGTGGATGCTGTCGCGGTTGGCTTCGAGTGGGATTCGGTAGGAGATCAGACCTTTTTAATCGGGAGCAGAACGGAAGCGAGGTTTCCGCGTGTCCGGATTACCGAAGGTCCCCTCGAGGCCCGGCGACTGCGCATTCAATCCTGTCCATCTTGTACCTCCAAAGGGGGGTGAACCGTCTCGCTCCCGTACGGGGCGCCGCTTCCTTGCGGAAGAAACCTGCCTGGCGGCCGGTTCGTTCATGGGCGAGATGATAATTGCCCGTTTCGGATTTGTAAAGGGGGGGGGATGCGAAAAAAAGGTTGAAACCGAAAAGTACCAGATGGGACCTATCCGCGAATTCCCCGTCCCGGGGAGTGGCCAGGCAGGACGGCAGCGCCCCGTTTCCGGTCCGGCTTCACCGTCCAGCTTCCTGGATGTTTTCGGGCCGTTGCCGCGAAGTTCCTCAAATCGAGCGCGGCGGATCCGAAGAGTTCATCGGGGAGGTAGTGCAGCTCGACGTTCGTTTCGGTCCCCTCGGCCAGCGCCCGGCCCCAGGCGCCGTGCAGCCGGACGAGGTCGCTCGCCGCGTCGGCCAGACCGACGGGAACGTTGCGTCCACGCCGCGGCGGGGCATGTCCCGTCGCCAGGATCACGGTTTCGAGCTGGATGGCTTCGATGCCGGGGGAACCCGGGGCGAGCGCGCCGGCATCGCTTCTTCCCTGCATGGCGATACGGGCGAAGTCGAGGAGGGCGGAGGGACGGAAGCCGCACGCTTCGGCGAGGGGCAGGAACCAGGCGACTGCCCTGCCGCGATCGTAGAAGAGGTCCACGGTGCGGGAAAAAGCCTCCGCTTCGTCCAGTTCGTCCTCAGGGAAGGTCGGCGTCGATTGCAGCGCGTACGGCGCCCTCGTTTCCGCGACGAGGCCGAAACGGGCGGCATCCGCGGCGAGCGTCGTGCCCGGCAGCACGGAAAGGCGGAACAGGTCGAGGTGGTTGGGCCTGAGCTTCAGGGCGAAATCGAGGCTCCGGCGGAAACCCTCAGGCGTATCCTCCGGCAGCCCGTAGATGAGGTCGAGGCCGTAGGTGGCGCCTGCCGATTCCAGCGCGCGTATCCCGCGGACGAAGGCCTTGCGGTCGAAGTCGCGGCCGACCGCGCGCATGGGGGCTTCCTCGGCGCTCTGGAGGCCGATCTGGAGGGAGCAGGCGAGCCTGGCGAAACGCTTCGCGGGGACGGAGGTGACGAGCTCGGCGCGGATTTCGAACGAGTAATGGATATCGGGCGCTTTCGCGATGAGGAGATCGAGGATGGCCAGGGACCGTTCCGTGTCCAGGTTGAAGGTAGGGTCGAGCACGAAGGCCTGGCGCACGCCGAGTTCGACGAAGCGTTCGAGTTCGGCTTCCATGCGCTTCATGGGGATGGGACGCACGCGTCGGTCGCCGCGGGATTCGTAGCAGTAGGAACAGGCATACGGGCAGCCGCGGGCTAGTTCCCAGAGCACTCCGCCGTCGGCCGGGCGCGCCGTGCCGTCGAGCCAGGGCGAGGGCAGGGCTCCGGGACCGGGGGTCGCGGTTGGCGACAGGATGGCTCCCGGGCCGCCCTGGGGAGCGCCCGCGAGCATGGCCGCTGCGAGCCCGGCCGCACCGGCCTCCACCTCCCCGACGACGGCGATATCGAGCCCGAAATCGGCGATCATGCCGCCGGGATCGGCCGTCGCCTCGGGTCCTCCGGCGAACAGGAGGGCTTCTTGCTTGCCGCGGCGCACGAGCGCGGCCGTTTCGGCGAGTGCGGGACGGTTCCAGGAATAGACGGAAAAACCGGCTGCCCGGGGATCCAGGGCCAAGACACGGGCAGCCAGGGAAGCGGATGTTTCATCGGCCCAGGAATCGAGGATGACGCAATCGAGCGACGCGGCGAATCCCGGCACGGCGTGAAGGGCGGATGCTGCGCAGGCTGCTCCGAGTGCCACCGCCCTCGGCGAGCGTTCCGCGTGCCGCGCCACCAGGACGACCGTTCCCCGCGGAACTCCGCAGGCGTCCGCGTCCGGTCGGGGAAGGATCATCAGTACACCGAGAGTATCTTTCCGATGCGGTCGGCGCCGACCGCCAGGATGAACTGCGCCAGTCGGGGGCCGCGTTCGCGGTCGAGGAGCGCGCGGTAGACGATCTTGAAGAAGTCCTTCGGTTCGATGCCGTTCTCCTGCGCGATCGAATAGATGCGTTCGGAGAGGGCGGTTTCCCCGAGATCCCGGCCGGCCGCGTCGCGGAGCGCGGCGAGGGCGGCTTTTTCGTTCGCCGCGCAGTCGATGGCCTTGCCGTCGTCCCGCAGCCGGAAACGGAAATCGCCGGGTGCACACTCGGTGACCCAGTACCATGCGCAGGCGGAGCGCCGGGTGAGGCGATCCATCTGGCCGGGTTTCACGGCGGGAAGGCCCGCGATGGTCCTGGCGATGTCGCCGTCGTTGATCTGCAGCAGGTTGCACAGGTGGCGGAACGGCACTTGGTAGGGGATTTCCCCGGGCGGTTCGCCGACCTGGGAGAGTTCGTAGATTCGCCGTTCCTTGTGGAGGACCTCGTCGTCCTTGGCCTGCTCCACTCCCCAGTAGATCCGCTCCGTCTTGTCGTAGTCCTCGTAGATCTTGATGACGTCGAGGTCGAAGCTGATGACGAATTCCGTGTTCGGCCTGGTGCCGGCGAAAAGGTAGCGGACGATCTCGGGCTGGTAGACCCGGAGGAGGTCGGAGAGGTCCACGACCTTGCCCTTCGAGGAGCTCATCTTGCCCGGCGTGCCCTTGATGCCGATGAAGTCGTAGCGAAAGGTCACGGGCGGCTTGCGGCCGTAGACTTCCTCGACGACGTGGCGCGCGGTATCGAAGGAACCGCCCTGGCTGTGGTGGTCCTTGCCGGCCGGCTCGAAGTCGACCTTTTCCTGGTTCCAGCGCATGGGCCAGTCCACGCGCCATACGAGCTTGACGCCCTTGGCCGTGCGCAGGTCGACCGTGGCGACGTTGCCGCACTCGCAGTGGTAGCCGACGCCCCATTCGCCGTCCCAGGAATCGATGTCCGTCGTGTCGCGGTTGCACGCGTCGCAGAAGACCGAGATCGGCCACCATTCGCCCTGGATCTTGTGGTCCTCGTCGCGGTACTTGTCGAGAATGCCCTTGAGGTGTTCGCGTTTCCCGAGGGCCTTGCGCATGCCTTCCGCGTACATCGAGGAGCGGTAGCGCTCGGCCTGGTAGAGGAATTCGGGCCGGATGCCGACCGTCGGCAGCATGGTCTCGACGTCCACCTCGTGGTGGCGGGCGTAGCTCCCGTCGCGGTCGAAGGGATCGGGAACCATGGTGATCGGCATGCGAAGGTGTTTTTCGAGGATCTCCTGCTTCGGCATGTTGACGGGGACCTTGCGGAAGACGTCGTAGTCGTCCCACGAATAGATGAAGCGCACCTTCTTGCCGCGCGCGCGCAACGCGCGAACGACGAGTTCCACCGAGATGATCTCCCGGAAATTGCCGATGTGCACGGTTCCGGACGGCGTGATGCCCGAAGCGCAGGTGTACTCGTCCCTGTCGCCCCAGGTCCTGATGATTTCGTCGGCGGTCTGATCCGCCCAGTGGCCTAGATTCCTCTGTTCCATGGGACGGGATTATACCAGCCCGGGCGCTTCAGCATCAACGCCCGCGCCTGACTCCGGCGGTCGGTCGGGCCGAGAGCGGATCCTCCGGCCAGCGGTGCTTCGGGTAGCGGGTCCGCATGGGTTCCCTGATCTCCGGGTAGGCCGTCCGCCAGAAGCTTCCGAGGTCGGACGTGGTCTGGAGCGGGCGCGACGCCGGAGAGAGGAGGAGGAACACGAGCGGGCGGCCGAGGAGGCGGGGGCCCTCGCGGAGGCCGAAGAGCTCCTGTATCTTCGCTTCCACCCGCGGGTCGGCATCCGGCGGGTAGTCGATGAACCGGGAGGAGCCGGCGGGCGTTTCCAGCCTGTCCGGGACCTCCCGGGCGAGGAAGCGGCAGTTTTCCGGACCGGCGCGGGCGCGCAAGGCGTCCAGGACGGCGCCAGCGTCGATGACGCCTCGCGGATCGGAGGTGACAAAGGGCGAAAGCCATCCGTCCGCGCTTGCCGCGAGTGCCCGGTCGGAAAAATCCGGCAGGGCGCGTTCCGGGGCGGCGCGGGCGGCGAAGCGGACGCGCGAAAGGAAACGCCCGCAGGCCCCGTCGAGGGGCAGCGAGGCGAAGCCTTCCCGCCGTACGCGTTCGGCGACGGCGGCCGCGAGTTCGCTTCGGTCGGGCAGGGTCGACGTCCGTTCGGAAACCGTGATTCTCCCGAACTTGGTCCTGGCGAAGGCTTTCGCCTTCCATCCGTCCCATTCGACCGGCGTTTCGGTCGTAGTCCGCCCCGCGAGGACGATCGCGACTTCCCCCTCGGCCAGGGGCAGGGCGAGCCGGATGACGCCTTCCGGATCTCCCGCGTCCACCTCCGGCGCCACGATCCATTCCGCCGCCGGAAACGTCGGAGCCATTCGCGCCCTCCGGCCCGAGGGGAAGGCATACAGCCCGTCACCCACCAGCCTGGCGAGCCTGTCCGGGTAACCCGCGGCGATCGCAGTCGCGGCGGATCCGGGATCGACGCCATGGGCGTTCCATCTCCTGCCGACCGAGCCGGAGAGCCGCGCGAGTTCCTTCCCGGCCCGCTCGAAAGATGCCCGCTCGTCAGGCCCGTCCGCGTTTCCCGCCGCGAATCGTTCCAGGGTATCCACAAGCGGCCCTTCCCCGCGGTCCCTGCCGCCTGAATCCCGTTCGGAGAGGAGGACTGCAGCGGCGGCGGCGGTATCGAAGCGGTTTTCCCCGATCCCCTCGCCGACGATGGCCGCGAGCCGCGGATGGAGTCCCCATGCCGCCGCCTTGCGCCCGGGTTCCGTCGCGTTCCCGACGTCATCGACCATGCCGAGAGACTGCAGCAGGTTTCTCGCGGCGTTCCACGAGGCGTCGGGGGGAGGATCGGGCCAGCGCAGGCGCCGCGGATCCCTTTCGCCGAAAAACGCGATTTCGAGCGCCGTCCGCGCGAGTTCCGTCCGCAGGATCTCGGGAGCCTGCGCCGGGGACAGGACTTCGTTTTCGTTCCAGAAGCGGACGCACTTTCCAGGCCCGAGCCTCCCGGCCCGGCCCCTGCGCTGGTCGGCCCTGTCCCCCGGTATGCGTTCGGTGGTCAGCCTGTCCATGCCGGAGCGCGGGTGGAAGCGCGCGACTCGCGCCCAGCCGGAATCCGCGACGGCGGTCACACGCGGCACGGTGAGGCTCGTTTCGGCCACGTTCGTCGCGAGCACCACCCGCTTCCGGGTTCCCTCCGGCGGGGCGAGGACGGCCCGTTGTTCATCGAGGGGCATGGAACCGTGGAGGAGCCGGATCTCAAGGCCCGTTCCCGTTTCCCGGAGCAGGGCCGCTACCCCGAGCATCTGGGCCATGCCGGGCAGGAAGGCGAGGACGTCGCCGGGAGTCTCACCCGCCAGCGCCACGACGCCTTCTGCGAAAGAGCGTTCCCAGTGCGGCTCGGGCATCGCGCGGTAGCGGGTTTCCACGGGGAAGGCCCGGCCTGGCGCGGTGATCGACCCGCACCCGAGGAAGGAGGCCAGGCGCTCCGTCTCGAGCGTGGCCGACATGAGGAGGATGGCGAGATCGGGCCGGATTCCCCGCACTTCGAGCGCGAGGGCCAGGGCGAGGTCCGCGTGGACCGAGCGCTCGTGGAATTCGTCGAACACCAGCGCCGATACGCCGTCCAGGCCGGGATCGTCCTGGATCGCGCGCGTCAGGAGGGCTTCGGTGAGGAACTCGATCCTCGTTGAAGACGAGACGCGGGTTTCGTAGCGTACCCGGTATCCCGCGATGCCCCCGACGCGGTCTCCGAAGAGCTCGGCCACGCGTTGGGCGGCCGCCGCGGCCGCGAGCCTGCGGGGTTCCAGGACGAGGATGCGCCCCGGGAATTCCGGGAGCAAGGCCAGGAAGGGCGGGACCAGGGTCGTCTTGCCGGAGCCGGGTTCGGCGCAGAGGACCAGGAGCCGGTCCCGGGCGAGTCTTTCCGCCACTGCGGGCAGGAAGGGGACGAGGGGAAGGTCCGGGAACGCGTACGGCCGCATGCGCGGATTCTGGCGATTTGCGGGCCGAGGCGCAACGGGTGCGCGGGAGGCGCTTGCCTCGGCAAGGAAAAGATCGGCATACTCGCGCTCATCGTGAAGCCAATCAAGCGTTCCGCTTTCCGCGGCGATTCGGGCGCGGTCGCCGAGCGGCCGGGGATAGGCCTCTACGGCGAAACGTCCCTCCACGACGCGCTCAAGCGCGCGTACGCCTGTCCCGGTGACCTCTTCGAAGCATCCGTCGACGGTTCGGTCATCGACGTCGTCCGCGCGGACGGCGAGCTCGTGGAGGTGCAGACTTCGTCCCTGCGCGCCCTCAAGCCCAAGCTCGAAGCCCTCTGCCGCACGCACCGCGTCAGGATCGTGCATCCCGTCATCGCGCTGAAGACCATCATCCACATCGATGCGGGGTCAGGCATCGAAAAGCCCGGCAGGAAGAGCCCCAAGCGCGGCGACCTCTGGTCGGCCTTCGACGAACTGGTCAAGGCCGCATGGATACCCTGCTTGCGCAACCTGAGCCTCGAACTGGTGTTCGTGTCCGTCCGCGAGACATGGGTGAACGACGGGCAGGGCTCGTGGCGCCGCAAGGGTTCGCGGGTCCGCGACCGCGAGCTGGAAGCCATCCTCGACACCAGGGTCTTTTCGAAACGCTCGGACTGGATGTCGCTCGTTCCCCGGGAGCTCCCGCCGCCCTGGTCATCGGAAACCCTCGGGACCGCGCTCGGCATTCCCGCGCCCCGCGCCCGCAAGGTGCTCTATGTGCTGGCCAAGGCCGGCTTCCTCGCGGATGGGGGGAAATCGGGGAGCTGGAAGCTCTACGTCCCGGTGCCGGCTCGGCTCATTTCGCCCTGGCGAGCGCCTCGGCGGCCAGATCGAAGAATTCCTTGACGCTGATGGACACGCCGGAAACGGCGTCGATGTGGCCCGCGTTGTCCTTGTAGGCGACTTTCGACGGATCCTGGATGCCGATGAAGTACCTGGCGACCGCGTTGGCCTGGGCCGTCCAGGGCGTGCCGCCCTGCTTCATCGTGTACTTGCCCGCCTTGACGGCCGACTTCCTGTCGGCTCCGGTCTTGTCGACGGCGTTCCAGCTCGCACCGACGACGATGCCCTGCTTGACGAAGACGTCCACGATTCCCTTCCAGCCGGAGGAGGACAAGGCGGCCGATTCGGCGTGCCAGACGCCGTCCTTGTATTTGCCCCTGACGACCGGATCGCCCGTGGCGGCCTGCTTCGCCAGTGCGAAGAAACCGGACACGGTCAGGCTGGCGCCGGAGATGGCGTCCGTCTTGCCGTCCTTGTCGAACCTGGAGAAGGCGAAGTCCTGGGTCCTGACGATGTAGTCTTCGGCCGCCTTGGCCTGTTCGTGCCATTCCCTGCCGAGCCTGGACGCCTTGACCAGGCCGTACTTGCCGGCCTTGGACCAATCCTTCTTGAACATCGTCGCGTCGAGGTTGACGCCGTCCCATTCGACGGAAACGATCTTGCCGCCCTGGACGACGATGGTGACCATGTCCTTCCAGCCCGACGGGCCGAAATTCTTGTCCTGGGCGAAGTGGATGCCGTCCATGAGCCTGGCCTGGGCCGAAGCTCCGGCGAGGACGATGCAGAGCATGAGCGTGATTGCGATTGTCTTCTTCAAGGCGATCCCCCATGATACTGGCTGGTCTGTAAAATAGAGCTTCTCTAATATAGGCAAATTACTACTAAATGTGTCAAGTAAAACATGATATTTTTAGTCAGGTATGCTTCCACCCATATTCAGACGATGACAACGGAATTCTGGGAATCCTTGTACGGACTCGGAAAATACTTGTCGGCGTTCCAGTCGTTTTCCCAGCGTTCGCCGTCCAGGAAATAGCGGAAGAGGTATTCCCGGCCCGCTTCGAGCCGCATGGCAGCTTCGAAGGAACCGTCCGGGTTGCGCGACATCGTCGTGGCATTGAGGTTCCAGTCATTGAAATCCCCGACCAGGTTGACCTTGCCGACATTGCGGGCGGCTTCAGAGGCAAGGACGAAGGTGACGACACAGTACTTGCCGTCGCGCGAGTAGTCTTTTTTCAACATCCCGATTCCTCCGCGCGTAACCGGATTCGACCCGTCATGCGACCGTCGGCTGATCCACCTTCAAGTATACGCGTCGTCGGCGGCGATTCAAGTGCGGCTTGACAGCCCTTCGGACAGCGCGTAGGGTGGGGGCGGGATGCCGTCCGGTTTTCGCCCCGGCATCATGAGGAGGAACAATCCGATGAACGCACTGGCTGAAGAACTCAACAAGATCCTGGACGGGACGGCCGCTTTCAGGCTGCTTTCGGAGTCGGGCAAGCGCATGTATTTCCCGAAGGGCATCCTTTCGCAGTCAGCGGAGGCCACCGAAAAAGCCCACAGGTTCAACGCGACGATCGGCATGGCCTGGGACGGCGACGGCCCGATGATCCTCGACGCCATACGGGACCAGCTGCCAGGCCTTTCCAGGTCGGAAGCCGTGGCGTACGCGCCGACCGCGGGCGTGCCGGCGCTCCGCAAGCGCTGGAAGCAGGAGATCGGGCGGAAGAATCCCTCGCTCAAGGGCAAGAGCTGTTCGCTCCCGGTCGTCGTTCCCGGCCTGACCGCAGGCGTATCCTTCCTTGCCGACCTGTTCATGGAGCCAGGCGACGCCGTGGTGCTCCCCGAGATGTTCTGGCCGAACTACCGGCTCATCATGGAAGAGCGCAAGGGAGCCATGCTTCTCAGCTACCCGATGTTCGACGGGAACGGCGGCTTCAACGTCAAGGGGTTTTCGAACGCGCTGGAGCAGGCCGGGCGTCGCTGCCGCAAGATCCTGACCATCCTCAACTTCCCGAACAACCCGACCGGCTACTCGCCGACCCTCGCTGAAGCGGACGCCATCGTGGCCGCCATGGATCGCGTCGCGGCTTCCGGCGTGGACCTCCTCGTCATCGCCGACGACGCCTACTTCGGCCTCCAGTACGAGGATGGCTGTCTCCAGGAATCCATCTTCGCCCGCATGGCCGACCGTCACCCGAGCATCCTGGCCGCCAAGGTGGACGGGCCCACCAAGGAAGACTACGTCTGGGGATTCCGCGCCGGCTTCATCACCTTCTCCTGCTCGGGGATGACCGACCCGCAGTACGAAGCCCTCATGAAGAAGCTCATGGGCGTCGTCCGCTCGGCCGTATCCAACACGACGGCCCCCACGCAGTACATCCTCCTCAAGGCCCTGGACAGCCCCGGCTACGCCGACCAGAAACTCAAGTTCAGGGCCATCCTCGAGGAACGATACCACGTCGTGAAACGCTTCGTCGAATCGCGCGAGGCGCCCGACTGTCTGAGGCCGCTCCCCTTCAACTCCGGATACTTCATGAGCTTCGAGTGCTCCGGGATCTCCGCGGAGGGCCTGCGTCTCAAACTGCTCAACGACTACGGGATCGGCACGATCTCCATGCAGGAAAAATGGCTCCGCGTGGCGTTTTCGAGCGTGGCGGAAAAGGACATCGACGCGCTGTTCGCGGACATCTACGAAGCCGCGAGGAAACTCTCCGACGCCAGCAGCAAGTGATGCTTCAACCGGGACGCCGGGCCTGCCGATAATGGGAACATGACGTTTCCACGCGGAACCCTTGTCCGGTCGTCCGCCGCGGCGCTGGCCTTCCTGTTGTCCGCGGTGTTCGCGGCCGCCGAGGAGGCCCCGCTCCAGACCGGGACGGCCAGCTTCTACGGTCCCGGCTTCGACGGGCGGAAAACCGCCAACGGCGAGATCTTCCGGATGACCGAACGCACAGCCGCCCATCCCAGCCTGCCCTTCGGCACGATGCTCCGCGTCCGCAGCCTGGATTCGGGGCTGGAGACGATAGTCCGGGTGAACGACCGGGGGCCCTTCGTGGCCGGCCGCATCATCGATCTTTCGTACAAGGCGGCCGCGGACATCGGCATGGTGGAGCGGGGCACGGCGAAGGTGGCCCTCTACATCGTCGGTCGCGGAGATGCAGGCCCCTCAGAGGGCGTACCGATCACCCTGCCTGCCCCCTGTGTCGCCAAGCCGGTCCAACCCGCCGCTGGGGGCCTCCCCGAACCGGAAACTCCGGCCGGCATCCGGTCCGGCCCCTCCCGCGACGACGGCACGATCTCCCTGCCGGGCACCAGACCATACGCGGCCCGAAAGGGCGACATCGTCTGCAAGATCCAGGTCGCCTCGTTTTCCAGGGAAGCCAACGCGCGCGAACTCTTCGACCGGCTCCGGTACTCCGGCTTCACCCCATCGTACGAACAGGCCCGGGGCAACATCCGGGTCGTCCTCGACGGCATACCCGAAACGGAACTGGACGCGGTCTTGACGAGGCTCGACGGGCTCGGTTACCGCCGCCTCCTCGTGAAAAAGTACCAAGTGCTGTAGCTGTCTGGTGTTGAAAGTTGTTCAGGTCGTGAACACTGGTCGTGCGTTTTTCATGAAAAAAAAGGAATCCTGGGATATACTTCTGAACAGACTTGAAACCGGAGGTTGGCATGAAACGGAAATACCTGATAGTGGCCGCGGCAGCGGTGCTCATTGCGCTGGCGGGATGTACGCTCCCGGAATACCAGTTGGGATTTACGATCGATGAACTCGAGATTAACATCCCAGGTGATGGCTGGGCACGTGTTTCGTATACCATGATAAATCAAGGGTCGAAAGATATTTACAATGCATCCATAAAAATCGAAGTTGATAGCGCTGCATTTGGTACCAGTGTCAGCTCATGGACAAGCGGTTCCGATCTCACTGTTGGAGCTTCGGTAGAAGGAATAATCGACATCTTTGTCGCGGCAGGCGTACTGGGGGGCTACCCCAATACCAGTGCCGAAGTCATCGCCGCCGGTTGGGATGACTCCGCAAGCAATTGATCTTCTGAAGCCAACCAGTCATGAGCCCCGGACGAGCCGGGCGAAGCCATCGGGCGGGGGACTCTCGAACAGGAGGGTTTCCCCGCCCTTGGTTTTGGCCAGCTCGATGGATGCGGCGTGGAGGCAGAGCCGGCCGAGGGGGTCGGTGCGGGCTCCGTAGCGCCCGTCGCCGGCCACCGGGTGGCCGATGGCGGCCAGCTGGACGCGGATCTGGTGCTTCCTGCCCGTCTCGAGTTCCAGTTCCAGGAAGCTGTAGCCGCTTCCGGCTTCGATGAGCCACCAGCGCGTCACCGCGCGCAGGGCCCCGCGCGTGTCGGGCCGGCATTCGTACACCGTGCCCGCGCGGTTTTCCACCAGGTACGAGACGATCTCCCCGTCGTCGTCGGCGACGATTCCTTCCACCACCGCCAGGTACGTTCTCGATACCGCCAGGTCGTGCCAGCCGCCCATGAGGCTGCGCTTGGCGGCCGCGTTCTTGCCGAAGACCACGATGCCGGAAGTGTCGCGGTCGATGCGGTGGATGACGGCGGCCCGACCTCGCGGATTCGTCCGCTGTATCCTGGCCGTCACGAACCCGTACACGCTGTGGCCGCGCCCGCCGTCCGGCGCGATGACGGGCAGGCCCGAGGGCTTGTCGACCACGATGATGTCGTCGTCTTCATAGATGAATTCGACCTGCAACCGGCCCCCGCGGCCGCCCGAGGACTGGCGCGGACGGGAATCCCGGCGCGTTGGCGGGCGTGGGTTGTCCCGGCGGGGCGGACGATGGCTTTTCATGGAAGGGAGTATACCCGGGCGGCGGGCGGCGGTCGACGGGTTGGCCGCCTGGCGAGGGTCAGTCCTCTTCCCGGGCGAGGGCGCGCCTGAGGATCTCGATCATGTCGGGATCGTCGTCCACGGCAAGGGGAACGGTGAAGCTGAAGGTGGATCCTTCGTCGAGGACGCTTCTCCGCCCACATGCAGCCGCCCTGCAGTTCGGCGAAGCGGCGGCTGATCGGGAGCCCGAGGCCGGTGCCTCCCCGCTTCGATCCTGGAGGAGCAGGCAGGAAAAGTTGATGATCGAGTTGAGCGGCGTACGAAGTTCGTGGGATGTGTTGGACAGGAAGCGCGACTTGGCCAGGTTGGCTTCCTCGGCTTCCGCGCGGGCTTCCTTGGCCTGGCCGACCCGTCAGCGCCCGACGATTTCGAGTCCCGCGTAACGCGTGAAGAAACGCAGCTGTTTCCCGGTCTCGAAGCGGACGATCACGAGAGGGCCGGATCCGGTCGGCTTGACCTGGGCGACGCAACCGGGGCCGTAGTCGTCGTGGTAGACAGCGAGCCCCGGTTTCCACGGGCCGGTCGAAAGCGCGGGGGCGGGGAGCCTTCCGCCCGCGGTATCGATGGCTTCGCGCGGAATCTCGCCGAGGAAGCGGGACGGCGCCGACTCCATGATCTTCCCCCGGAACAGCCTTCTCCTGCACCACGTGAGATGGAGTTCGTCCTTGGCGCGCGTGCAGGCCACGTAGAAGAGGCGCCGCTCCTCCTCGAGGTCCTCGCCGCTCTCGTCGTCCCTCGGGAAAAGACCCTGTTCGAGCCCGGTGACGATGACGACGGGGAATTCCAGCCCCTTCGTGTTGTGTATGGTGATGAGCGTGACGGCATCCGCGTCCGGGTCCCGGATGGTCATGGCGCGGTCGAGCTCGACGGCTTCGAGGAATTGAGCGAGTCCATCGCGGGACAGTCCGTAGTCGCTCGCGGCGTTGACGAGTTCGTCGAGGTTGGCCGCCCGCTGTTTTCCCTGGACCTCGTCCCCGGATTCGTGGTACTCGCGCAAACCCGACTCCATGACGACGCGCTCGACGAGGCGGGCCAGGGAGCGTTCGGGATCGGCGGGCGGGACGGGAAGGGCGGCGGTGTCCCCGACGGCGCCTTCGTCGACTTCGCCGGCAACGGGCTTGGGACCGAGGGACGCGCCGAGCCTGTCCACGAGATCCACGAAGGCGGCGAGACCCGAGCGCGCCCTGGCGGTCGTGAGGCCGCCCGCCGCGCGACGGGCGGCGGCCACCAGGTTGCCGGGTTCGAAGATGCCGGGGAGTTCCCCGTCAGCCGTTCCGCCGGCGGCGGTACCGCCGAAGTATGCCTCGTCGACGATGGCCTGGACGCTCACGCCGCCCACGCCGCGGGCGGGTTTGTTCACGACGCGGCGGAAGGCGACCTCGTCCCTGCCGTTCGAGACGACGGCGAGGAACGCCAACGCGTCCTTGATCTCCTCCCGTTCGTAGAACCTGACAGAGCCCACGATGCGGTAGGGGAACTTGATCCGGGCGAACAGCCGCTCGAAGGCGAGCGACTGCGCGTTGGTCCGGTAGAGCACGGCCACGTCCGAGTACGATCCGCCGGCCTTCCTCACCCGCTCCACGACGCGCGCGCAGTAGGCCGCTTCCTCGTCGTGATCGGCGAGCGTGGCCAGCACGGGCTTGCGGCCGCCCTTTCGCTCGGCCACGAGGCGCTTCCCGAGGCGGCCCTCGTTCCGGCTGACCACGGCGCCCGCGACGTCGAGTATGGACTGGTAGGATCGGTAGTTCCGCTCGAGGCGCACGACGTCAATGCCGCCGAAGGTGTCGGGGAAGGTGAGGATGTTCCGGACTTCCGCGCCGCGGAAACGGTAGATGGACTGATCGTCGTCGCCCACGACGCAGACATAGGCTTCGTCGCCCGCGAGGAGGCGGAGGAGCTCGAACTGCGCCACGTTGGAGTCCTGGTACTCGTCGACGAGGACGACGCGGAAGCGCTGGCGGAAGCGGTTGCGTATCGCCTCGTTCTCCGCGAGGATGCGGCCCGGCAGGAGTATGAGGTCGCCGAAATCGACATTGCCGGTCTTCCGGAGCCTCGCCTCGTAATCCCCGTAGAGACGCCTGAAATCGCCTTCCGACGTGACCGCAGCCAGCCCGGGGGAATCCGGCGCCAGCGCGAAGTCTTTCGCCTTCGCGATGCGGGACGCGATCCTCGAGCACTCCGACCTGGTCTTCTCGGGGAGGAAGCCGTGGACCAGGGTCGTCGAGTCGTCATCGTCGTAGATCGTGAAACTGGAATCCAGCCCGGCGGCCCGGGCATTCCGCCTGAGGAACCACGAGCCGAAGGAGTGGAAGGTCCGGATGATCGTCCGCGAGCAGCGGGGCTCCATCGCGCATGCCCGCTCCTGCATCTCCCTGGCGGCCTTGTTGGTGAAGGTCACGGCCAGGATGGACTCGGGTTCGAGGCCGCGCTCGCGGATGAGCCAGGCGATCTTCGTCGTGATGACCCTCGTCTTCCCGGAACCGGCGCCGGCGAGGATGAGGAGGCCCCTGCCCTCGTGGCGGACGGCGGCGAGCTGCTCCGGGTTGAGCATCGCGAGGTAGTCGCCGGTCGTCACAGTTCCTCGGTGATCTGGGCCAGCACGAGGGTGATGTCGTCGTCGAAGCAGGGATCCTTCATGAACTGGATGAGCTCGGTGAGGAGCGTGTTCGCGGTGTCGTCGAGGGTCATCCCGCTGGAAGCGCGCGCGACCCGCATGATGCCTTCCGCGCCGAACATCCTGTCGCCCGCGTCGCGGGCTTCGATGATGCCGTCCGTGAAGAAGCACAGCAGGTCGCCGGGCAGGATGGCGATTTCGGCGTTCGAGAATTCGCGGTCGTCGATCATGCCGATGATGGGATCCGTGGGCGGCAGCTCGATCGCCGAACCGTCGGTCCGCATGATGATCTGCGGGGGATGCCCGGCATTGCAGTAGGAACAGGTCATGGCCGAAAAATCGAAGATCGCGTAGAACGCCGTGATGAAGTGGTCGGTTTCGATGATCTTCGAGAATTCCTCGTTGAGGGCATGCATCACCGATGCGGGATCGCCCATCTTCGGGTACAGGTAGTCGAAGGAACTGCGGACCATGGCTGTGATGAACGCCGGCGCGATGCCGTGGCCCGACACGTCGGAGATGAGCACGCCGACCCTGTCTTCGTCGAGCTTCACGATATGGAAGAAGTCCCCGCCCACCATGGCAAGCGGAATGTAGCGGTGGGTGAAACTGATGTTGGGCGTGTCCGGGTAGCTTTTCGGCAGGAGGCACTTCTGGAGTTCTACCGCGAGGTTCATCTCCTTGACGTTGCGGCGGTTGCGCTGTTCCAGGGTCTTGAGGTCGTTCCGGAGCCGCTTGGTCCGGCGGATGAGGCGGTGATTCAGGGCTTCGAGGCGGAAGGCGCGATCGAGGAGGCCGCGTTCGTCGGTTTCGCGCGTGCCCCGGGACGCTGCGTCGCCCGCGGAGCGTGACGGAAGCTCGGAAACGATCCGGAAGGACGAAGCTTCGGGATACAGTGTCTTGAAGCATTCTTCCCGCGGCGAGGGGTTCCGGATCTCGAAAGTCCTTCGTGTCCCGTCGGCGGCCGTGACCGTGGATACTTCCTGGATGCTGCCCGAACGCATGCCGATCCTGGAGACCCCGCCGCGGAAGGCTTCGTCGAAATCCTTCCCGACAAGCTCGTCCCTGGAGAACCCGGACCCGTGGCCGACGCGCGGGAACACCGAGAGTATGCGGTTCCTCCCGTCGATCGAGACGAGGCAGGCGCCGAGGGGCTCCAGGACGGAGCGCGCGACATGCCTGACGACGCCTTTCGACAGGTGCAGGGGGACGGCTTTCCGGTTCTCCATCATGCCGCATTCTCCCCGGAATCGACAGGTTTTGCAACACCACCGTAACTCAGGCTTCAGGCGCCGCGGATCGCGGGACCGTACCCGGCGGCTGGCAAAGCGCCGCCCGATGACCTATCATGGAACCATGAGCGAACCCACCAGACTCGACCGCCTCGTCGCCATCCTCAAGGACGCGCCCGACGAAGTATTTCTCCAGCCCCACAACGTGCCCGATCCCGACGCCATCGCCGCCTGCGCCGGGCTCAAGACGCTCCTCGAAACCAAGGGCATCGAAACCGCCATCGTGTACGACCGCGACATCGAAAAGGTGGACTCCCTCAAGATGCTCGAGGTTTTCGGCATCGGCATGACCAGGGCGCGCGACGCCTCGACCCTGGGCGCGGAGGACTGGGCCGTGCTCGTGGACGGGCAGAAGGGGGGCGGCAACCTGACCGACCTGCCCACTGACGAGGTGGCCGTCATCGACCACCACGAGTACCGGGGCAACCAGGGATATCGCTTCGAGGACGTGCGCCCCGCGGTGGGGGCCTGTTCGACCATCATCGCCGAGTACTGGTTCGAAAACGGGCTCGAACCGCCCCTCAACATCGCCACGGCCCTCCTCTTCGGCATCATGAAGGACACCGACGGCCTCACGCGGGGCGTTTCCGACCTCGACATCGACATGTTCTACAGGCTCTACCGTTTCTCCGACATCGGCCTCGTCAAGCAGTTGAACGGCAGCCAGCTCACGCTCCGGGACCTCGGGCACTACGCGGACGCCTTCAAGACCGTGGAGGTCTACGGGAACCTGGGATTCCTGCGGCTCGACTGTCCGGACGACTCCCTGCTCGGGGCCGCCGGCGACATCGTGCTGTCCCTGAACACGGTGGACGTCGTCGTCTCGTACTCGGTGCGACCCGCGGGCGTGAAACTGTCAGTCCGCAGCGAGACGCCCGGCGTGAAGGCCAACGGCCTGGTCCGCTTCATCCTCGAGGGCACCGGATTCGGCGGCGGCCACGACCACATGGCCGGCGGTTTCATGCCCGCGGAAAAGTTCCCCGCCGACCGCAGCATCGACACCTACCTGCGCCACCGGGCCATCCTCTTCGTGGAAGGCACGGGGAAACCCGGAACTTGAGAACCATGAGGAGCTAACTGCCATGAACGTGAAGAACAACGTGGAGTGGGTCGGAAAGGTCGATTGGGAGCTGCGGAAATTCCACGGCAACGAATATTCCACCCACAGGGGTTCGACGTATAATTCCTATCTCGTCAGTGAAGGGAAGACCGTGCTCATCGATACCGTCTGGAAACCGTACGCCAGGGAATTCGTGGAGAACCTGGAAAAGAAGATCGGCCTGGACAAGATCGATGTCATCGTGGCGAACCACGCGGAACCTGACCATAGCGGCGGCCTTCCCGAGCTGATGCGCCACATCCCGGAAACGCCGATCTACTGCACGGAAAACGGGGTCAAGTCCCTGAAGGGCCAGTACCACCAGGACTGGGATTTCCGTCCGGTGAAAACCGGCGACAGGCTGGATCTGGGGAACGGGAAGGAAATCATCTTCGTGGAAATGAAGATGCTGCACTGGCCCGACAGCATGGCGAGCTACCTGACGAAGGACGACATCCTGTTCAGCAACGACGCCTTCGGCCAGCATTACGCCAGCGAGTTCATGTTCAATGACCTCGTGGACCAGGCGGAGTTGACCGCGGAATGCATCAAGTATTACGCGAACATCCTCACCCCCTTCAGCCCGCTCGTCGAAAAGAAGATCGCCGAAGTCCTGTCCCTGAACCTGCCGATCGACATCATCGCGCCCAGCCATGGCGTCATCTGGAGGGAAAACCCGATCCAGATCGTCGAGAAATACCTGGCATGGGCTCGGGATTACCGGGAAAACCAGGTTACGATCCTGTACGACACGATGTGGGACGGGACCAGGATCATGGCCGAAAACATCGCCCTGGGAATCGGGCGGGAAGATGCGACGCTGAATGTGAAACTGTTCAATATCGCCAAGTCCGACAGGAACGACATCATCACCGAAGTGTTCAAATCCCGCCTGATACTCGTGGGTTCTCCCACGATCGGCAAGGGAATCACGAGCGCCACCGCCGGCATCCTCGAGGAAATCGAGGGTTTGCGGTTCAGGAACAAGAAAGCGGCGGCCTTCGGCTGCTACGGCTGGAGCGGCGAAGCCGTGGCGAAGCTGAACGCCATCCTGGAAAAATCGGGGTTCCAGCTCGTGAACCAGGGGCTGAAATGCCTGTGGAACCCGGACGGGGAAAGCATCCGGCGCTGCATCGCGTTCGGAGGCGAAATCGGCAGGAGTTGAGCCGGCATCACTGTCGGGGTCCGCGAGCGCCGTCCCCGGAAGGATCCGCCGGTACTACTTCTGCAATGCCAACGCTTCTTCGTGGAGCTCCCGGAACTGCCGGATATATTCCGCGGGAAGGTCCAGGCCGTGCGCGTACGGTTTGCCGTCGCCGTCGACCGTCACGAAGGTGGCGAATCCTTTTACGACGGAAGTGCCGTCGTCGTTGATGAAAACTTCGCTGCTGACGGTGAGGCTCGTCGTGCCCGTCTTGATCACGCGCGTGACGATTTCGATGGTGTCTCCCGATTGCGCGGGCCTGGAAAAGGTGAGCCCGTGGATCTTTACGCATACGATGTTTTCGGGCGTGCCGGTAAAACGTGACACGGCCAGGAAACACGATTCGGTGAACCACTCCGCGATGCGACCGGCAAACAGCGTACCGTGGTGGTTGAGATCCTGGCCCTTGACGAGTCGTGCTGAGTGGATTTCCTTGAGCATGGGGCTTCCTTGAAAGTACGGGCTCGACCGCGTTCCATACTGCTTTTGCCGGACATTCATGTCAAGGAGTGGCGGCACTCTGGTTTGCATCGGCCGTGAAGGCAGGGGTTCGGTCGTCACATGCCCTCCGACGCCGACCTCCGCTCAATCCGCGAACAACCCCGGGATCACGCGTCCGTCCGTTTCCGGGAACTCGAATCCGAGCGAATGCGCGAGGGTCGGCGCGATGTCGACCATCTCGATGCCGCCCAGCTCCACGCCGGGACCGATGCCGGGGCCGGCGGCCATGAAGAGGCAACGGTACCCGGGGGCGTCGGGATGGTAGCCGTGGTCGGCGCCGAAGGCACCGGGCTCGGGCGCATGCTCGACGAGGGGGCCGTCGCGGTCCTCGACGAACTGCGTACCCGGGCGGGCGAGCAGGGCGCACAACGCGTCGCGGTCGGAATGGAGCTCCGCGAGGGCGTCGCCTTCCACGATCGCCTCGATGCCCGTTTCGTCGTCGAGGGCGAGGCTTCTCAGGGCGTCCAGGGCCAGGGCGCCGGCTTCCCGGTCTCCGGGCCGGACGTGGAGGAAGGCCGATCCTCCGGAACAGCGGCACCAGGCGCGCCAGCGGAAGTCCGCGCCCGAACCCCCGCAGAGCCCGGCCGATTCCAGGGCTTGGTTGAGCCGCAACCGGCGGGTCGTGTCGATGTGCCCGTGGTCGCCGAGCACCGCGAGCGTCGTCTCGCCGGTCAAGCCCGCCTGGTCGATGGCCGCGACGATCCGGCCGAGCGCGCCGTCCAGGAACTCGAGGGCGGAACGCGCCGGCGCCGAATCCGACCCGGCCGCGTGCTTGGCGGTATCGAGGGCTATCAGGTGGGTCATGAGGAGATCGGGCTTCCTGCTCGTGATGGTGTGGGCGGCGCTGCGCGAGACGTAACCGTCGAGCCAGGGCTGTTCGATCCCCCTGCGGTACTTCCCGAATCGCAGCTCGAGGTCGAGGAGGTACGCCGGCGAACCGGACGCGAACACCTTGAGCGTCTGGCTTTCGCCGGGAAGGGCGGAGATTTCCGGGAAGTTCCACCGGATGCGCGCGTTCGAGACGAGGGGCCAGAGCACCGCGGCGCACTTCATTCCCGCCTTCCGTGCCAGGTCGAAAAGCGTGGGCGCCTTCACCTGGCCGGCGTACCAGAACCAGCGCTGGGATTTGACGGGAATTCCCGGCTGGAGCGGATGGTTGTGCGTCACGCCGTGCACGCCGGGATGGCGGCCGGTCATCATCGTCGTGTGCACGACGTAGGTGAGGCTCGGGAAGACGCTGCGCAGCGAACGCGATGCCGCCCCGCGGGACATGAGGGCCGAAAAGGCGGGCAGGCGGCGGACCGCTTCCCATTCGCGGACCGAGAGTCCGTCGATCGACACGACGACCAGTCGCCTGCCCGCGCCCGGGTGCTTGTTTCTGCTCATGTCCGGCAGTATAGCCCGGATGGGCTGCTTGCGGGAATTACGGCCGCCTTGGGGCTTTCGCGCCCGCAGGCGGCCGGCTGTCATTGTTCCGCAAGGCCCCGCGCGCCATAGACTTTCAGCAACTCGTTGACGTCGGTCGTCTTGATGTCGAGGCCCCCGGAATCGCCGAAGGGCAGCAGGTAGATGGACTTCCCGACGAGGGCCTCGGCGATCTTCATCTTGACCATGGTGTCGCCGCCGGCGCTGTTGAGGGCCTGCACCATCTTCTCGATGCCCTTGGCTTCCGCCATGCCTTCGGCTTCGATGGCCTTGGCGATCTTGCCCTGCTGTTCGTAGTAGGCGTCCGCCCCGATCCGCGCCTTCTCGAATTCCCCGTCTATGTCGGCCACCAGCTTGTTCACCTCTCCCTGGGCTTCCGCCATGCGCTGGCGGTATTCCTCCACCGTGGCGTTCGCTTCGGACTTGTAGCGCTCGGCGACCTGGTCCGCCACCTTCTTGTCCTCGATCGCCTGCTGATAGGCCGGGTTGAAGCGGTAGTCCTTGGGAAGCACGCTCTCGATGATCACGCCGTAGGGATTGAGCAGCTTGTTCAGAACGGCCTTGGCGTCCTCCGATTTCTGGGTCCGCTTGTCGGCGTTGTAGAAATCCTCGGTCGTCAGTTCCCCGAACAGGTCCCTCGTGATGTTGCGCGCCAGGGTCCTGACGACGTTCTCCTCGATGTCCTTGTTGTTGTCCGCGATGTTGATCAGGATGTAGGGCGTCATCCTGGGATCGACGCGGTACGCGATGATGACGTCGAGGCTGATGTCGTTGCCGTCGATGGTCTTGAAGAGGAGGTCGTCCCGCTGTTTCCGCGAACCGGTGTCCGGGGCCACGGACATCTCGATGTTCTGCAGCTTGGTATCGAAGGTATGCCACTCGTTGATGATCAGCGGGAAGAAATACGTGGCGCCCGGGGCGTACACGTCCTGCACCACGCCCTGCTTTTCGAAAGGCGACCACTTGATGACGCGGACCCCGACTTCGGTGGGCTTCGTGGAGTGCGGCGCGACGAGGACGAGCAGGAGCGCCGTCAGCGCGGCGATGATGACGATGATCGTGAAAATCCTGTTTGGTTTCATGTTTGCGCCCCCCGTCACTTCACGCCGAACAGCCGGAGCGACTGCTCCAGATCGAGCGGATTGATGCCCGTCTTCCCGCTGGAGGACAGCATGATCAATTCCAGCCCCTTGTACACCTTGGCCATTTCCAGTCCCACGAGATTCTTGGCGCCGCTCCTCTGGTAGGCGAGGTTCACCAGTTCGGTCCTCCTGGCCTCCGCGAGCTTGACCAGGAGGTCGCCCTCGGCGTGCTTGGTGCGCGTGTAGAGGTCCATGTCGGCCTGCCTCACGACGACGTAGGCGTTTCCCTCCTCGAGCTTCACCTTGAGGTTGGCTTCGCCTTCCTGCCTGACCTTGGAGACGATGGCCTCCTCGGCGGACGCCTTCGCCTTGGACTGGTTCGTGAAGACCAGCTGGTCCTTCAGTTTCTTCTCCTCGATGTTCTTCTGGATCTCGTCCGAGTACTTGAAGTAGCGGACGAGCACGTTCTCGACCGTGATGCCCATGGGAGTGAGCTCCGCGTTCAGCAGGTCCCTGGCCTTGGCCGCCTTCTGGACGCGCAGCGGGCTGTTGAAGAATTCCTCGGTGGTCAGTTCGCCCAGGGCTTCCTTGAGTTTGGATTCGGCCTTGGGGATGATGCCGTTCGATTCGTACAGCTTGCCGGGTCCGATCGTCGTGATCGTCTTGTACGGATCGCCGATGCGGTACAGGATGCTCACGTCGACGTCGACGTAAAACCCGTCGGAGGTCTGGATGTGGGCGGCCTTGACCCGGCTCGCGTTGCTGGACGCGGATTCGGTGTAGTTGTTCAGCTCGAACACCTGGAGGCTCCGGGGGAACTTGTGCATCATCTGCACGCCGAACGGAACGAGGAAGTGATACCCCGTTTCATACACCTTCTTCTGAAGTCCCGTATTGAGGCCGATGTTGATCTGCTTGATCCCGTATTCATAGGGCGCTATGTATACGACGAACATCCGCACGACGGTGACGAGCAGGAATGACCCGACGATGAAAATCAGGGTGCCGTTCCTGATCTTCGTCGGGACCAGCGCGAACATACCCTTTATCATGGTACCGAGTTTGGCCATATTGACTCCTTTCCTCGAAGTATAGATCGCGGCATCGCGCTGTCAACGCGAGTCGTTCGGGAGCCGGGCCTTTGCCATCAGGCGCGGGGGAAAGCGGCTTTCGTTACCGCGGGATGCCGCGATTTTTCGAACTTGCATTGATTTTCCGGTAAGGCTATATTGGGTTGTGCATGTGCAGAGTACTCGTCATCATCGATACCAAAACCAACCTGAAAGGAGGTCAGAGCCCGTCCATGGACCCGTATCCAAGTAGACCCATACTGCCAATCCACGTACGCGGAGGCTCCGACCGCCAGTAGCCGGTTCCCCCCGCAATTCGGAGGGAATCGAAATGTTCACGAAAACCGCCTTCTACTTCAGCGACATTCTTGGCGTCAAGGTTCTCGAGGAGGGCTTCGGCGTCGTTGGCCGCATCCGTGACTTCTACGCTGACGTGTCCTCGCCCCGGCCCAGGATCGTCGCTGCCGTGGTCCGCAGGGGCAAGCAGGAGCGTACCATAGATTTCGCGCCTTGCCGGATGTCGGGCGTCGGACGGAAGCGCGTCATCGTGGTCCCGGAGGCCAGGGATCTCACGGCGCCGGCGGAAAACCACCTCTCCCTTGCCAGGAATCTCCTCGACCGGCAGATCGTCGACGTGGACGGAAGGAAGCTCGTCCGCGTCAACGATCTCGTCCTCGATTCGGCCGCCTTGGGGGCGTTCCTCGTGGCCGTCGACGTCGGCATCGAGGGCCTCCTGCGACGTCTCGGCGTGGCGTGCTTCTTCAACGCGGCGTTCCGCCTTTTCGGGAAGCGCCTTCCGCCCAGGCTCATCCTCTGGAGCGAGGTCGAGGCGGTCGACTTCCCGAGCAGCCATATAAAGCTCTCCACCGCGTATTCCAAGCTCGGCACCTTCCACCCGTCCGAACTCGCCGACATACTCGAGGATCTCGACAGGCATTCCCAGGTTGCCCTCTTCTCGGCTCTCGACGAAGAGCGCGCTGCCGATGTGCTCGAGGAACTCAAGCCCGTTGCCCAGGTCGGCCTTCTCGAAAACCTCTCCGAGGAAAAGGCCGCGGACGTCCTCGAGAGGATGCCCGCCGATGAGGTCGCGGATATCCTGGACGAGCTCAAGCGCGAGAAGGCGGAACGCCTCCTCGACGAGATGGAGACCAAGTCATCGGCCGAGGTCCGGAACCTCATGCTCTATCCGGACAACGTTGTGGGTTCCCTCATGTCCACGGACTACATCTTCTTCAACCAGTCCATGACCGTCGGCGACGCCCTCCTGGAACTCCGGAAGCTCAAGCCCGAGGCCGAGACCATCTACTACGTCTACGTCCTCGACGCGCGCGGCCGTTATGTGGCGACCGTATCGCTCCGGGACATCGTCGTGTCGGAGTTCGATACCCGCCTCGGCGAGATCATGAACTCGGGCGTGCCTCCCTTCAAGGACAGGGACGATCTTTTTTCGATCGCCGATCTCGTCCTCAAGTACAAGCTCCATGCCGTGCCCGTCGTGAACGATGACGCGCGCATGGTAGGCACCATCGTCATAGAAGACGTGCTCGAACACGTCATGGGCAAGCGCTAGGCGCGGGCAGCCCCATGCGGAAGAAAATCAGGGAATCCGGGATCATCCGGAACATCCTCATGTTCCTCGCCGTGCTCGGCCCGGGAATCATCACCGGCTCGGTGGACAACGACGCGGGCGGCATCACGACCTACTCGGTCGCGGGCGCGACCTACGGCTACAATATCCTCTGGACCCTCGTTCCCGCCCTCGTCGTCCTCATCGTCATCCAGGAGATGAACGCGCGCATGGGCATCGTGACGGGCAAGGGGCTCGCCGACCTCATACGCGAGAACGGCGGCGTCAAGGTGACTTTCTTCATCTTCGTGGGCCTGATCCTTGCGGACATCGGCAACACGACCACGGAGTTCGCGGGCGTCGCCGGCTCGATGGAAGCGCTCGGCGTGAGCAAGTATATCGCCGTACCCCTCTCGGCGGTCGCGGTGTGGCTGCTCGTCGTGAAGGGGAGCTACAAATCGTCGGAAAAGATATTCCTGGTCTTTTCGCTCTTTCTCCTGTCCTACGTCGTGTCGGCCATCCTCGGGAAGCCGGACTGGGGCGCCATCGGCCACGCGATGGTGCACCCGGACGCCACGCCGGATTTCCGCTACATCACGATGGTGGTCGGCATCGTCGGCACCACGATAGCGCCGTGGATGCAGTTCTACATGCAGTCATCCGTCATCGAGAAAGGGCTCCGCATCGAGAACTACAGGTACACGGTCTGGGACGTGGTCATCGGCGCCTGCATCACGGTCGTGGTCGCCTTCTTCATCATCGTGGCCTGCGCCGCCACCCTCCACGTGAACGGTATCCGGATCGATGAAGCCAAGGATGCGGCCATCGCCCTCGGTCCCCTCGCCGGCAGGGCGGCATCCGTGGTTTTCGCCGCGGGCCTCTTCGTGGCTTCGATCTTCTCCGCCACGATCCTCCCCCTCGCCACCGCCTTCTACGTCTGCGAAGCTTTCGGCTTCGAGGCCGGCATCGACAAGAAGTGGAATGAAGCGCCCCAGTTCTACGCGCTTTTCACGGCCATCATCATCGTGTCCGTGGGCATCATCCTCCTGCCCCGCGCGCCCCTCATCGAGATCACCATCTGGTCCCAGGTCATCAACGGCGTCCTGCTGCCCGTCGTCCTCGTCAGCATGCTGCTCATCATCAACAAGAGAGAGGTGATGGGCGACTACGTGAACGGGAAAATCGGCAACGCGGTGGGCTGGGCGACGGCGGCAATCCTCCTCGGGCTGAACCTGCTCTTCTTCGTGATGCCGTTCGTGAAAACCTGACGGGGGGATCAAACGGGACCCCATGCCGGATGCAATGGATCGGCAGCACTTCGGGTCAGGCTGTCAGTTCCCGCTCATCTGCTGAATTCCAGGACGATCCTCGTACCCTTTTCCCGCTCTATCCGGATGGTGCCTTCCAGCTGTTCAACCAGCATCTTGACGAGCATCAATCCGAATCCCGTCGAATTTTCGAAAGTGACCGATTCCGGCATTCCGTTGCCATTGTCCTGAACGAGGATGGCCACCCGATCATCCATGAGTGTCGCGGATACCGTGATCAGGCCATCGTCTCCATCGTCAAAAGCATACTTCATGATGTTGGTCAGAAGCTCGTTGATGATTATCCCGAGCGGCTGCAGCCGCTTTGCTTCCAAAACGAAATCATCAATCCGTTTTTCGATTTTCACCGATTCGCCCTTGGGGAAGTTCGACACGATTTGATCGACCAGGGCCGGCAGATACTCCCTGACCGACATCTCCGTGAAATCAACGGACTCGTACAGCTTGTCGTAGAGCACCATCATGCTCCGCACGCGGCTTCCGGCATCCTCAAGCGATTCAATGGCCGAAGGATCCTTCAATGTTCGGCCATGAATACTCAGAAGGCTGTTGATGGTGTTCATGTTGTTCTTGATGCGGTGATGCACTTCCTTGAGGATGAGTTCCTTTTCCGCAAGGAGGGTTTTGATTTCATCTTCCGCGTTCTTGCGTTCCGTGATGTCATGAACAGCGGTAAAACGGTATTGTTTATCCTGTATATGAATATTTTCTGACGATAGCACTACGTGTTTGATATCGCCGTTCTTCGCTCTCAATTCAGTTTCCGCATTAATCACATTTCCATCACTATCGGATTTCAGTAATATGGAATTTCGGGCAACGGGCGTCAGGATTCCCAAATCCATGGCAGTTTTCCCCATTACTTCATCCTTATCAAATCCGAACAGAGCGTAAAATGCATTATTTACTTCCACATATTTTCCGGTAGCCAGATCACTTAGACCACAGGCGGAAGGATTGATATGAAATACTTTTGAAAACTTTTCCTCTGACAATTGGATGCGTGAGATATCTTTCGTAACTCCGAAGATAACCGGCTTATCATCCCATATTCCCCGTTTGACCCTTGTTTCGACCGGAATCTGAACACCGGATTTCGTAATGACGGGAACAGGGCAAAACTCCGTCAAGCCTCTCAGCATTTCATCGACGATTCTACCGGCTTCAGCTCGGCGTCCGGCCGGATGGACCATGAGAACCGATTTCCCGCAAAGTTCTTCTCTTGTGTAGCCGAGACGGTCAATAACGGTAGTATTTGTATGAATAATATTCCCTTTTTCATCGAGAACAAAAAGGAATTCGTCAATTGTGTTGAAGAAGGTTTCAAAATTCTGTCGGGTCTGCGCCAATACCTCTTCCACCCGCTTGCGTTCGGTGATATCAACCAAACCGCCATAGAGCAAGGGGCTCCCTGGAGTCCGGGGTTCTGAAACACATTCAGCGAAGGATGCGATCCAAACGATGCCGCCGTTCCTTCGGCGGATGCGAAACTCGCATGAATCCTGCGAACCCGGGGCCAGGCCGATGACGTGTTCTTCAAATACAGCTTGATCCTCCTCGACGACCAGAAAGCGCCAACAGCCTTGCGCCTTGATCTCCTCACTGGAGTAGCCGGTGATGCGGTCTGCCGCGCCCGTGATCCACTCAATCGAAAAACAGCCATCTTCCTTGGTGCGACAGGAATAGGCCATATCCGAAGTCATCGCCGAGACCCGTTGGAAACGCTCCTCGCTCTCCCGCGTCACCTTCTCCGCCAGCTTGCGCTCGGTGATGTCACGAATGCTCTCAATCACGCCGATAATGTTGCCAAACCGGTCGTTCAGGGGCGAGACCTTGGCACTGACCCATGCACCCTTGTCGTTGTAGAGGGCGTTGCAGAACACTTCCGCCATGAGGGTGTCACCTTCGCGGGTGATGTGGGGATATTTGGCAGTGATTTCATCTTGGTTCTTGAAGACCATATCCATCAAATTGGGGCGCGCCTCTCCATAAAACGGGATGGTGTAGGCGTAGTCGCCTTTACCGATCATCTCAGTAGCAGGAATGCCCGTCATTTTCTCGATAGCCTTGTTCCAGATGATGACATGCTTTTCACTATCTATTGCCAGAGTGGCATCTGGCAGGAATTCGATGATGTCTGTCAGTCGTCTTTGGCTCTCCTGCAATGCTTCCCCTTTTGCTTTCTCATCTTGCTTTGTCTTAAACAGCTTGAACGCCATCTTGATCGAAGCATCGAGAACGGTGATTGAGGATGATTTCACGACATAGCCATAAGAAGTTATCTTTTCCGTCTTCTCTACGACTTCACGTTCGCTATGGTTTGAGACAAATACTATGGGAATATCGTGATCTTTCAGGATGAGTTCAGCGGCCTGGGTTCCATCGATGCCTTTCCCCAGATTGATGTCCATGAGGATGAGGTCGATAACAAGAGTCTTATTGACAGCCTCTACAGCCTTTTCGCCCGTAGTCGCGGTGATGACAGAATACCCGTATTTCTCAAGGGTCATTTTTTCGGACAGGGCTATGAGCACTTCGTCTTCCACGAGGAGGATGGTTTTCATATCTCAAACTCCAGAACAACTTTCGTTCCATGTCCCCGTTCAATTCGGATTTTCCCTTCCAACTGCTCCGTCAGCATTTTCACGAGCATGAGTCCAAACCCGGCGGAGTTCTCAAAAGAAACCGATCCAGGCATGCCGTTTCCATTGTCCTGAATGATGATGGAAACATGGCTGTCCGCAATCGTTGCGGATACCGCGATCAAACCCTCGTCTCTGCCTGTAAACGCATACTTCATGATGTTGGTCAAGAGCTCATTGATGATAATTCCGAGCAGCTGCAAGCGTTTCGCATCCAAAACAAAATCCTGAATCCTTTTTTCGATTCTTACCGATGTGCTGTTGGGGAAGTTTGCCACAATCTCATCCATCAAGGCTGGCAGGTACTTCTCAAGCGATATATCGTTGAAGCTGGCAGACTGAAACAGTTTATCATAGAGAACCATCATGCTCTGAACGCGGCTTCCGGCGTCTTTCAGTGCTTCAACTGCCGAAGGATCCTTCAATGTTCCAGCCTGAATACTCAGAAGGCTGTTTATAGTGCTCATGTTGTTCTTGATGCGGTGGTGAACTTCTTTGAGGATGAGGTCTTTTTCCGCAAGGAGGGACATGATTTTCTGTTCTGAGAGCTTGCGTTCGGTGATGTCGGTGATTATGGATTCAAGGAAAATCTTGGCACCGATCTTGATGATCAGAGAGGAATCATGAACCAATTTCCGTTTTCCATCGGAGCATTGTATTTCCGCGCTCCTTGTCTCCCCCGACCAGTCCATCCTTGATTCAAGTATGGTCCTCAGATCTTTGCGCAGTTGTTCCCCCAGTTCGGGTGTCGCTCGTTCAGCAGGAGTCAACTGCAACTGGATTTCCCAAAGCGGTCTGCCGATTGTGTCGGTCCGTGGTAACCCCGTGATTGACTCCATGGACATGTTCCATGTAGTAATGATCCCGTTCTCGTCCGTAGTCACTATACCATCACGCGATTTTTCTATGAGTCCGCGATATTTGGCTTCGCTCTCCCGGAGCGCATCCTCTGCACACGTGCGCTCGGTGATGTCTTCCACAAAGCCTTCAAGAAAACTCGGGTTCTCGGGGAGTGCTCGGATCAGCAGGTTCGCCGTGATATGGGTTCCATCCCTTCTTCGGTACTCTTGTTCAGTCCCTATCCAGCTCCCGAGAGTTCTCCAAGCATCGTTTACCAATTTATCTCGTTCAGACGGTCGATCGAAGAAAGCCTCTGAAGCAGAAGATTGGTTGACAACCCGCTTCAATTCCTCCGCTGACGAGTAACCCATGATGCGGGCATATTCAGCATTGACATGAATGATCTTGCCCTCTACGGTAGAATAGAAAATCCCTATGGGAGCATTCTCAAACAGACTGCGCTGACGCGCCTCGCTCTCCCGCAGAGCTTCTTCCGCTACCTTGCGTTCGGTAATGTCAGTGTGCGTACCGAACATTCTCAATGGCTTCCTGTCTTTATCCCATTCGATGACCTTACCTCGCCCATGTATCCATACCCAATTTCCATTTTTATGCCTCATTCTGGATTCAAAAGAATAGAATTCCGTCTCTCCGCGCATGTGTTTCATCAGAAACTCATTGGTATTTGCCCTGTCATCAGGGTGCTTCAACCCCATCCATGCCTCAAAACTGACGGGCTGTAATTCATTCAGGGAATAGCCAAGTATTTCCGCCGATATGCAATCGACTGAATACTCTCCTGTCTGGATATTCCATTCCCAGGTACCCGCGTTCGTTCCGATGAGGACATTATGAAGTCTTTCTTTTTCTCTTTTCAGCAAGTCATCTGCTTTCTTGCGTTCGGTGATGTCTCTGGCGACGGACATTGTAACCTGATTGTCATCCAGTTGAAACAGGACAGTGGAAACCTCCACGGGAATCCTGTGGCCGTCTTTGGAAAGGTGTTCTGTTTCAAACAACACCTGTTTGTTTTTCAGCAACTTTTCGATAATATCAGGCATCTGTCCTGAACGGTCAGGTGAATCAATATCTTGAGGCGACAGCTTGAGCATTTCCTCCTTCGTATAGCCCAACCTTTCACATGCGACGTCATTGACCTGTATGAAGTTTGTCGGCTGACCGTCCTGCCCCATCAGGTGGACAGCTATTGCGTCTCTTCCGCTGTTGAAGAGCATGCGGAATCGAACCTCGCTCTCCCGCAGTGCCTCTTCCGCCTTCTTGCGTTCGGTGATGTCCTCTCCCGAACTGAAAAGACCGACAATCGTTCCATCCTTATTCTCTAGGATGGCATTGTGCCAGTAAATTGTTTTCCTTTCTCCTGTTTTCGTGATCACTTCATTGAAATTTGCTTCAATACCATGATTTTCTCCGTTCATCAATGTACCGACGAATTGACGAGTTGCCTTTCTCCTTTCTTCAGGCAAGCAGGTATCGAACCAATTCTTGCCGATAAGCTCTGGCGCGTCATATCCAAGTATTCTATGCCCGCTCTCATTCAGGAGTGTAATGATACCTTTGTCATCAAAGGAAAGTATAATCTCGGCGGCTACATTCAACAGCATTTCAGCCATTTCTTTACTCTCTCGCAGTTTACTCTCAATCTGTTTGATTTCGGTCGTTTCCTGGGAAATTATCTGGATTCCAAATATTTTCCCGGTGATATCCGCAATTCGAGTAAAGGTGCTCAAAAAGTATTTATTGCCAGATGGGAGCGGAACCATATCATCATAGACGACTGGAATAGTAGATAGAGCGGCTTTTTTTATTCTATCATGATATGAATCAGCCCCGCTTTTTGGGAATATCTCATAAATGGATTTACCGATGAAATCCTCCGGAACACCATTCATATGTTTTGCGGCAAGGTTATTGTAGGACAGAACAATCCCATCAAGTGAGAAATAGCCGATACCAATTCCGGCATTCTCATGCAATAATCTGTATTTCTCTTCGTTCTCTCGCAGTTCATCTGCCGCTTTCTTGCGGTCAGTAATATCACGAGAAAGATAAATGAAATGCCGTTTTGAAATATCACTGACCATGCGGGAAACTGAAATCTCGAACCAGCGTTTTCCGAGAGGTACAGACAATTCATACTGTTTGCCGATAGAATATTCTTTTTCATTAGCCTCTTTCACAGCAGACATAATGATTTCCGTCGCCTCGGAGGGAAGAACGTCATAAATATTTTTTCCAATCCAACTATCCGTCAACGGCTTGTATAGAAGTTCGGTATGTGGAGCATGAACATCAAAGTAGGTTCCGTCCAGGTCAATCTCAAACAACAGGTCGGGAAGAGCGTCAAGAGTAGCTTCCAATTTATTATTGACAAACTTGGATTTTTCTTTCTCATCAAACAGCTTGAACGCCATCTTGATCGAAGCATCGAGAACGGTGATTGAGGATGATTTCACGACATAGCCATAAGAAGTTATCTTTTCCGTCTTCTCTACGACTTCACGTTCGCTATGGTTTGAGGCAAATACTATGGGAATATCGTGGTCTTTCAGGATGAGTTCAGCGGCTTGGGTTCCATCGATGCCTTTCCCCAGATTGATGTCCATGAGGATGAGGTCGATATCAAGAGCCTTATTGACAGCCTCTACAGCCTTTTCGCCCGTAGTCGCGGTGATGACAGAATACCCGTATTTCTCAAGGGTCATTTTTTCGGACAGGGCTATGAGTACTTCGTCTTCCACGAGGAGGATGGTTTTCCTGTTTTCACCGTTCAATAATCGCCCCCTCGCCATTTACTTGTCAAACGCTTCCCGTTTCGCGAATTGCCATGGTTCGTTCTCCGTAAATGCGGGGTGGGTAGTGCCCCTGTGCGACACATCGTGTCGCTTCCAGGCTTCTGACTCTAAAGCAAATGGCAGGTCTTTTCAATCGATGTTTCTTCGGGGCATCGGTCGGACCAGCTTTGACGGCATTCTTATGGATGTAACCCCTCGTCCGGTGCCCGGGACGATCCCTTCGGGATCTGCGCATGTCTATAGGAGAGTTCTGGGATTTGCGGCGAAGAGGACTTGGCTTTCGCCCCTCGACTTCGTGTCTCGGGGCTCCAGCCCGCCTCAAGCGCTCTCGGCGCGTCCTGCGCCTCGCGCTCGCCGGCTCGCGACGCGCTTTCGGTACAAGTCCCCTTCGCCGCTTGTCCAACGTAAGAGTCAATTCTCGCACACCCACCGCACCGCCCAGGGCGGTGGACATCCTCGCGCTTGACCGGGCGACCGTCAGTCGATGGGAATCGACGCCAAGGAAATGCGCGCGTCTTCGGCGGTCAGTTCGTGGAAGGTGG